>JAEYWY010000015.1 GCA_023428695.1 Bacteroidota bacterium | reverse complement strand
GTGTTTGGGGAGATGTAATCCGCGAACAAAAATCGGATATCGCTTCATACCGGTACGGCTACCAGGGCCAGTTTGCCGAGAAGGATGATGAGACGGGGTGGAATCATTTTGAGTTGAGGGAGTATGATGCTATCATAGGACGCTGGACGTCAACAGATCCATACGGTCAATATTGGTCGCCATATATTGGTATGGGGAATGATCCAATAAATGGGTCGGATTCAGATGGAGGATGGAGTGATGCGCCTAAAACATCGCGAATTTCACAGGCCGAGAGCCCTCGGGAAACCTTCGGGTTTTATGATGATTATCTGATGGATGCAGGGGGGAATCTCACTTTGATTGCGGAGACAAATGAGGCAGATCGAATCTATTCAACAATGCGCACGGATGTTATTCAACTTGAATATGATGGGCAAATAGCGGATATGAGATCAGGGATTTTTCGGGGGAGGTCGTATGACTATTTAAAATTTTCTAATGACGATATTGCAACAAGATTTTTTGAATTTGCTGCCAATAATTCCACAGTTGAATGGGCGCAAGTAAAATATGGAACAAAGTCAAATTATATTGCTACTACCTATGACATAGGTAGTGAGGCTGGAGGTGTAGGTTTAGTGTATAAGTTACTTGAAGATGGTTATACGGTCAGGGAGCTTATACACGGTCACCCATTGGTAAATGGAAGAGTGATATACAATGGACCATCAGGATTTCATCCAAGGGATCGCAATAGTGGTGATAGAAACTTTGCTGAATGGTTGCAAAGATGGTACCCGACGAAGGGAGTAAAACTAAAAGTCTTTGATGCAAACCTCGGTTCCTATATAGAATATAACCACACCGGTATAATAAATGAATAGCATTAAGTTTATATGGCAAGATTGATAATATGTTCTTTACTTGTGTTATTGTTCTTCAATTCTTGTGAATCCCAAGAGTTCTTATCAATGCTCACTATAAAGGACTCTGTTATTAGCGACAAACTAATAGCAATCATAAAGGAGGAACATCCGGCTTACGATTCTTCTAAGACTTTTTTGATTCTACGATCGGGAATATCAAAGGATTGTTATGAGATAAAAATTGGTTTTTTCAACATTCTGGATTTACCATATTACTTAAAGGACAAAAGCGATCGTATCTTGGGCTATACGGAATGCCCCCACTATACAGTTCTGCTATTTCACGAGTCGAAGACTTTTCCGAATGAGTTGTATCTAAAGTCAGGATTGACAAAGCCATTTGAAATTAAGTTAAACGAAACTACGAAAAGAGATAGCCTGTCAAAGAAAAGGAATGTTCCACCTCCAGACGTGCCGTATGAGCCTATTGTTCGGGTTTATAGATATTGTTTGGATACACGTGAAATGACTTTGGTTGAAATGGGAAGATTCAGTTTATTGTATTAATCCCTCAGCTAGCATGTACACAGAAGTTGCGTAGGCTTATCTGTAACGGGTAACCCAACATTGCGCCGGTCTAGAGAAAATAGCAAACCTCATTATCCTTTCTTCCTATATTCTGGCAATAAAACTGTAACAGCTAAGACTTGATCTGACAGTCCCGGCAGTGGTTTTTTGGTGATGAGGGCATCAATGCGTCAATGGCTTTTTTGCCAACGTTCTTGTCTTCATCGCCCATGTGAAAGCTTCCCCAAAAACAGTAGCGGTTAAAAATAAAGTTTAATCGTAAATTGGGAAAACATGAAGAGGACAAAATTTACTGAGAGCCAGATCATTGGCATTCTCAAGGAATAGGAACAAGGTGGCGGATATCTGCCGGGAACATGACTGGTCAATGGACTTCATGCACGATGGTTTGTTCGTGGGAAAGCCTTTTCGGGCTTTCAACGTGATCGATGATTTCAACAGAGACGCATTCACTATTGCGATTGATACGAGTCTCACGAGTGAACGTGTCATGCGAGAACTCGATAAGCTGATTGAGTGGAGAGGTAAACCGGAATACCATATGGAAAACTCCACCACCCCCAAAAGGCCAGCGCCGAGTTTACCGCATTCCAACAGGATAGTGATTGTGATTGGAAATCTATAGTTTTGAATGCTACTAACCAGGGGAAGCTTTCAATTGCAAACTTTTGAGATGAGACTCGCTCACATATTTGTGATGATTTCAACTGGACTGGCTTCGTGCGATGGTGGCAGGGAAACAAAAAGGGAATACTAAGACGGACTTTAGACTTTCAACTTTTAACTTTAATACACATCGATGAGCAGCCGCTCCATCATGAATCCTGACCAGGTCGGGAAATTAAAGGGCACATTGTTTCATTCATGTATCAATAAAATTTATGAGAAAAAATTACGGTCTATGACCTTATATGGAAGTTATGAAGATAACTATGGTGCAAATAATGGTGATGATGATTTTCTCGGGCATTGCCATTGCTGCCGATAATTATGGGCAGGATGCGCTGGAAAGAGAAGTATCGCTAAACCTTAAATGCGTGACGATGAAGAAGGCTCTTTCTGAAATAGGGGGGCCACAAGAGTGAAGTTTGCGTACAGCAGGACACGCGTCAGGTAACTGAAAAAGTGCTTAAATATTTTGTCATTATCAGATCCGGCTATGAACAAAATAGACTTAAAGGAATTGGCTTTTCGATTGAATCTTTCTATTGCCACAGTGTCGAAAGCTCTGGGGGATAGTTATGAAATTAAGGAAGAGACCAAACAACGCGTTAGAGAACTGGCCAGACAACTGGATTACAAGCCAAACTTATTCGCCAGCAATCTTCGTAAGCAAAAAAGTCAAACCATAGGAGTCGTTATTCCCGAGATTGCCAGTAATTTCTTCTCGCTGGTACTCGATGGAATCCAGGTGGTTGCTCAAAAGAAAGGGTATCATGTGCTCACGTACATCACCCATGAAAATTATTCCAATGAAGCTTCGATCTTCAAACATCTTGAAAACGGCCGCGTGGACGGTGTGATTGTTTCCCTTTGCAGCGAAACACAAAGCATTGAACATATCAGCACGCTGAAAGATCGAGGTAAGGAGATTGTATTTTTTGATCGTGTTTCGCACTTGTCTGATTGTCCAACAGTAACAACCGATGATTATGCCAGTGGATTCAATGCCACGGAACATCTTATTCAGAACAATTGCAAGCGAATTGCCTATCTCTCGATATCCGATAATATTTCCATCAACCAAAAGAGAATGCAAGGTTATCTTGACGCATTGAAAAGAAATGATGTTAACGTCGACGAAAAACTGATCATTCCCTGTACAACCGAGACCGACAAGCACCATCAAATTATTAAAAAGCTTCTATTACGAAAAAGAGCACCTGACGGAATTTTTGCCTCAGTTGAAAACCTTGCCATAGCAACCTATAATGTTTGTCGCGATCTCAATATCAGGATACCCCAGCAGGTTAAGGTTATTAGTTTCTCAAATTTACGAACAGCTTCGCTTCTGAAGCCATCCCTGTCTACGATTGCCCAGCCCGCGTTCGAAATGGGCAAAGAAGCTTGTTCCCTGTTATTTAGGAGAATTGAAAAGAAATCCATTCCGAATAAGACCGAACACCTGGTTTTAAAAAGCACATTGGTTATCAGAGAGAGCACGCTTGAAAAAAGAAGCGGTGCTGCCAGGATACGTCGCTGAATTCAAAAAAGACATACTGAGACTATGTGATTATGGTTGCTTCATCAATCTCTTTATGATTGATGACTGGCCTGATTGATGAAATTTCCTTGCCTCGGTTCAGTAATTTGTGATTTTCCTTGAAAACGTTTTCGTGAAAAAAGAATATGAACTGGGAAATTGCAGGCGGGATAATTCTCAAATTCATGCGTTGATTTAACAATGCTTTTAAAACTTAAATGATTTCAAATGGGAAAGACTTTACTGTGTTTCTTGATTTTACTTTCCAGTTTTTGCGGGTGGGCACAAACCGCCAAAATAAGTGGAAAAGTTTCTGGTGATGATGGCAACACTCTCCCGGGAGTTAATGTTGTCATCAAAGGTACTACCATCGGAACCGTTACGGACAAGGATGGAGGATTTTCATTGGAAGGTGAGAAGGGTTCCATCGTTGTTTTTTCCAGTATCGGTTACAAGCAGAAGGAGGTATTGATTTCTGAAGATGCCACACTCTCTATTGTCTTGGAAACTGACGTGAGTACGTTAGACGAGATCGTAGTGGTGGGGTATGGAACATCTACAAAGCGAGATATTACCGGTTCGGTAGCCAGGGTAAATTTCGGCGAGGAAATTAATACTTCGCTTACGCGTTCATTTGAAAGCGGTCTTCAAGGTAGGGCGTTAGGGGTACAGGTGATACAGTCCAATGGTGTACCGGGTTCGGCGGTTCGCGTAAGAGTCCGCGGCCAAAATTCGTTTACCGGCTCAGGAGATCCGTTATACGTTGTTGATGGTGTTCCAATTTATTCTGGTGACTTTGCAATGACAGGTGGGGACAATCCGACAAGGGCAAGCAATAGCAACGTACTTACTACTATCAATCCTTCGGATATTGAGTCGGTTGAAATTCTGAAAGACGCCGCTTCATCTGCTATTTACGGAGCAAGGGGAGCGAATGGGGTTGTCGTCATTACAACAAAAAAAGGAAGTTCTGGTGATACCAAATTTAACATGAGTTATTCAGTCGGACAGTCACGAGAAACGAACCGTTTGAAGTTGATAAGTGCACAAGATTGGTGGACACTGTACAATGAAGCACGGGTGAATGATGGTGATGCTGTTATTGATCCAACAGCAACGACAACAATTAATGGGGTTCAATTTGTTTACAACGACATTAAGGATGTTAATACCGATTGGGTCGACGAAATGATGCGTAAGGGGACGATGCAGGATTTTAATTTATCGGCGGTGGGTGGCAGTGAAAAGACGCAGTTTTATATCGCGGGTGGTTATAAGCAGGAAGAAGGTATTCTAAAAGGCAATGATTTTTCACGTTTGAATGCTCGGGTCAATATCGATAATCAGGCAACTAAAAATGTGAAGATTGGAATTCAATCAAGTATTTCATACATCGAAAATCAACAGGTACCCACATCGTTTGGTGGGGGAATCGGTGCCGCACAATCCAATGCATTAAGGATCTTTCCCATTCATTATGCTGATGGTACTTTTTATGGTACTAAACTGGCTTCTCCGACAACCGGAGCAAATCCCGTAGCGCGTCTTGAGAACAAATTCACCACTACTTCGCTACGGTTCATTAACAACGTTTATGCCGACATCAAAGTAACGAATGACCTTAGTTTTCGTGCGGAGTATGGTTTGGATATTCTAGATCAATTTGAAGAACGATATGATGATAAGGTGAATCGTTATTACAAAGCTCCTGCACTCCCGGTCATTGGTTTAGCGGCACGATGGGAGAGAAGATTGAATATTGCAAACATGAATGGCAATGCTTACTTCACCTACAACAAGGATTTTTCAGAGCATAGTCTGAACGTGACGATTGGCTCATCAATTCAAGACAGCAAAACCAAAGTGGTGGGATTTACACCAGCGGATAACAGTGTAGGTTTTTTGAATGACTATTACACAGAAACATCGGGCAATATGGTCATCGCCCCGGGATCCACATACACAGGTACAGCAGTGAGGGGATATAATGAGCGCCACTTCTATCGGTTTTTGTCTTTTTTCGCACGAGTAAATTATAAACTCCATGATAAGTACTTACTGGGTGCGAGTCTCCGCGCAGATGGCTCTTCTCGTTTTGGACCCAACAACCGATACGGCAGTTTCCCTGCTGTTTCTGCAGGATGGATAATCTCAGAAGAAAACTTCATGAAGGGCGTTCGTCCGCTTGACTTCTTAAAACTAAGAACAAGTTTTGGATATACCGGAAATTCCGAGATTGGCAATTTCAGGTACCTGGGTACCTATAGCGCGACAGGTGGATATATGGGGTTTGCCGGAAGTACACCAACACGCCTTGCTAACCCTGATTTAGGTTGGGAAAAAGCCAGCCAGTTTGATATCGGGCTTGAGTTTAGAATGTTCAACGATCGGCTCAATGGTAGCGTGGGGTTTTACAGAAAGATATCAACCGATGTTTTGCTTGATAAACCAGCACCAACTTCTGCCACAGGTCTTGGAACACTCTTATTTAACGCGAATGATGTCAAAGTTCGGAATGCCGGATTGGAAATAGAATTGACGGCCAACATATTGACTGCAGGTGATTTCTCATGGGTGGCCGATCTGAATATTGCTGGCAACAGAAATGAAGTGTTAGAGACAGGCGGGATTCCTCCAGATGGGTTCGGGGCTGGCGCAGGCGACACGCGTGTTATAAAGGGATACCCTATTGGGATATCTTACCTTGCCATTTCTGCCGGTGTTAATCCTGAGACTGGAAACGAAATGATTCGTACGCTGGAGGGGGGAGTGATTGATGCAACTAAGCAATCTGATATTACCAGCAACAGGCAACCTGTCGGTAATCCCTTTCCTAATTTCTTTGGTGGCCTTAATAACACTCTAAAGTACAAGGACTTTGATTTGAGTTTCTTGTTTTCCTTTTCGGAAGGAAACCAGATCTATGATGATGGCGCAAAACGTCAGATAGGAGGATTTATTAATTCATGGAATCAACGCACAGAAGTGCTGGACAGGTGGCAAAAACCAGGTGATATTACGGATGTTCCAAAACTAACCCTTAAAGGTGCATCATTCACCGGTTCGGACAGAAATTCGTCCCGCTTCTTATACGATGCATCATTTATTCGGCTTCGAAATGTAAGCTTGGGATATAACCTTCCAAAGGCACTAGTGCAACGCATGAAATTCTCAAACATAAGAATCTATGCCAGTGGCATTAATCTCTTAACATTTACGAAGTACAAAGGTTGGGATCCGGAGGCTGCCCGGAATTTTGGAAGTTCTGCAGAAGCAAACATCGCCTTTGGCGCGCCATATTTACCAACGCCTCAGGCAAAGTCATTTCTGGCAGGAATCAATTTAAGTTTCTAAACTCAACTAAAATGAAAAAATTATTAACCTTATTAATAGGCTTGTGTTTAATGACTGGCTGTGAAGACTATCTGGATTTAGAGCCAATTTCGGAGCAGCCTGATACGGATGTTCTATCATTAAAGGCAAACGTTCAGTCTGTGTTAAATGCTGCGTACGACAGAATTCAATCTGAAAACTTTCTTTGTGGTCGCGCGACATTAGCATCAGAATTATACGGGGACAACATAGACCTGACAACGACCGCTTTGGTATCCAGCCAGGATTATGGGCCCTTCGTAAGTCGTAATTTTGGTATTTTTAACAATGTGAGCCGCAACGTATGGACCACTGGTTATAGTGCTATTTATAATGCCAACATTGTGATAGCGGCTGTGAATGATAGTCTCTTCTCGGATGCTACCCTTGCGGAGAAAAAATTACTCAAAGCCGAGGCGCTCTTCATTCGGGGCCTTGCGCACCACACTTTAGTACGATTGTTTGCACTCCCTTATTCCAATAAACCTGATTCTGATCCCGGTGTCATACTTAGGCTTTCAGCCCCCAACCCAGAGCAAGCGCTGACCCCTCAGGATCGGGCAAGCGTGGCGCAGGTTTATGCTCAGGTAATTGCTGACCTTAAAGATGCTGAACAACTTCTTCCATCAACAAACTCAGGGCGTGCAACTAAATGGATGGCAAAGGCATTATTAGCGCGAGTTTATTTCGATATGGAGGGCTATACTAATGCTTTTGCTTACTCGAATGATGTAATTGTGAATGGCGGATTTACCCTGGGTGCTGATGTCACAACCCCTTTCAGAAATGCGGGTGCTGCTCAGTCTGATGGTGCTGTTCTGCAAATAATTAATATAGACTCTGACGATGGTACCGGGGGCAACGAGGGACTTCGGAAAAGATACTGGGATCCTGCACCCGCTAATATTCTAATGTCCATAGAGCCAACGTTTGTTTCAAGCTTCGATCCCGCAGACTCACGACTAACGAAATTGATAAATACTGTTGCTCTTCCGGCCAGGCCATTTTCATTGAAGTTTCAAGGAACCAGCGCCGTTAACGTTCCGGCCGTGAGACTCGCGGAAATGTATTTGACGAGGGCCGAGTCATCAGTTCGAAAAGGAGGATTCGTTGCGGCAGATGTTCGTGCTGACTACAACATACTCCGGACCTTTGCCGGCGTTCCTACTGATGAGGTATCGTCAACCACCAACGAGTTGCTTGATGCAATACAGGCGGAACGGAAGCTCGAACTGGCGATGGAGGGTGATCGCTATTTTGAATTACGAAGATTGAAAATGCAAATACGCGGCTTGGCATTCAATGACCCGGCGCAACTACTGAAAATTCCCGATAGCGAGACTCGCGCCAATCCAACAATTGTACAGAATTAAGATATAGCCCAATCACAACCAACTGAACTCTTCCTATCCTTTCTGAACAAGAAGGAAAAGGAGAGTTCTTTTATTTCACAAGTAACACCTGATCTTCACACAGATTCTATAATCACCATGACCCTGAATGGAAGAGCGAAATTTCGAGCTCACGATAATCGGGGTTCGTAACCTCAACACCACAGGAAACGAGTCGACTTTAATTGCAGGTTTTCCATCATTGAATCGTCGCCTTTGTCGTTGGATGCGTACAGTTCTTCTGTTCGCTAGCGTATTAAAGGAAGGGAAATTGCAAACATGGGCGGTAACCAGAACTAAACAGCTTGAATGCCACTAGTTGTTTTAGCTTAAAGCTACCTTAAATTCACGCTGGTAACATGGAAGTCGCTTAATAGAACGTTGGAAACAATGAAGAGGCGGTGTAATCAACAGGAGGCCCATTTTCTTCGAGCACATTTCTCTGTCTGCAACAAACCTGGCATACCCGTCACGGCGGTTCAGGGCACAGTTCTCGTTCAAGTTGTTTCGGTGTTCTTATCTCAAGCCGATGCCATAGATCCTCTGAGTATTTTTTTACAGGGTCGGGAGTAATGATTAACAGGATTATGTTAGTGCACACTGCGCAGAAATATCACTTTTTTTCCCTGGTCACTTTGAGAATACCCCCCTTATTTGTCGGAGGCAGGGAAAATTGCAGTAATCCATCATAGGGACTTTCGCTTTCCAATACATTTCCATTAAAGATTATACGGTATTTGTAAGAGGGGTTGAGACACAAAAGCATACTCCGCTTGTGAGGTGTTGTTGCATTGTCAAACAGCAGATTTGCTTCATAGGAAGAAAAATCGTCATTAAACGATTGACTCTTTATCCACACTTCGAAACCTGTTGTAGCTGTTCCTGGTTTGTAGTAAGCCGAAAACCAGGAAAGCACCGGTGTCGACAGACCGGAGAACTGATGCCAGCCTGCACCGCGTCCAGTGGCTGCGAGAAAATGCTCAAAGGTGTAATATGATTCGTCCGTTTCATTTTTGTAGACATTCAATCCTTTATCTGCAATCTTGAAAGCAAGATCCGGGAGACCAAGGTCAAGCATAGTTTTCCAAATAAACCATTGGTGCGGCATCCATACTGAACCGTTCCAATATCCATCTTTTTTATAATAGGGAGCCGATTGATCCACCACGCTAATCCCTGAAGGAGTCCACATGTGTTCAAGGGAGAATATTTTGTCGATCAGGGATTTTTGTTGATGTGAATTGCAAATGCCAGACATTAAGGGATATGCTCCATCCAACCCCATATTGAAATCTTGTTGTGTGTCAGTTTTAAACTGGCCAATGGCATAGCCATTTTCGTCATGGATTACATAGCTGTAATAACCACTTGAGTCGTTCCACGAATATTTTTGTAAAGCATTTGTGAAATCACGGATGTCCTTATCGTAGATCTTAAGGTCCTCTTTTATGTTGAGGGCATCGGCTGCCATTCTCAATATTTTCGCTATACGAATTTGCTGAGCAGTGTTGATTACCGGGGCAATGGTTTTCTCTAACTTTAAGCGGTGCACTTCAACTTGGGCAGGATAGTCGTCCCAGCCGCCGGAATTGTACCAGTAGTCCCATGTTTTCAAGAGGTTGGATTTGAGGGTTCGGGTAGAGGAACTTCCTAGTCGTCCGGCCATGAATTCATAGTACTGTTTGAGGCGGGGATAAAAATATTGAAGTGCGTCTTTCGACTGCGTTTTATTCCAAAGGTCAAGGAAGGCATAGATTTGCACGGGTACAGGGGAGCCATGGTGGATAAAAGCTGATTGATTTCCGGGGGCGGTGGTGTATGCATTGAGGCATTCTGCACCTTTATCAATGTTTAATTCATTCAATCCTAATGCAATGAAACCAGCATCCCAGGTATATAGACTGTTCCACCATTTGCCTGGCGTAAAGTGGCGAATGTATTTGCGCTGGGTATAGATCGGGTAAACAATATCCGTCATTACTGTAGCGCTCAGCATTTTTTGGCTAAACAAGAATTTCTCTCCTTCTGGAAGGCATTTTGTTTCGGAGGGTTCTTCAATACGTTTTGGTGAATTCGCATTCAAATTCTCATACTCTTTCAACTTTCCCTGTACTTGCTGTAGATTACCAGTCGTGATCATAGCAGTGATTGTCTTCGTCGTATGCGGATCCAATTCAATGGGACGGATAAAAATATTTGTATAGTCACCCTGGCGATTTCCTTCAAGCACCGTTTGCACATGACTATGCACTAATCGTTTGAAGAAAATATCCAATTCGTCATTCTTCACTTGGCGGATGCGAAAGTCTTCCTTTCCCCCCCAGCGTATTCCATAGTATGCCGGGACGTCGCGATATTTCAAGATGATAGTCTTTTCATTCTCTGAAATCAGGGCATCGGGAGAAAATACTTTCTCAGAGGGAATTAACTTTAATGAGGGGTCTTCCTGGCCTGGGGTAAAAAGAATTCCATTCAGTTCAATTGCCTGGCCTCCTCTGGATTCAATGGTTAATTTCTTAGCCTCGGTGAATTGGTAAGGTATTTCGATATGCGATAATTCTCCGGTGCCTGTCAGCGTAATTTCCTGATTAACTAAACCAGTCAGGTTAAACTTGCCTGAAGTTTTCTCTTTCATTCTGTAGAGTATCGTAATGGTACCCTGTTGATGCTTGTCTGACAGGGTTGGGCGATACGTTGCCTGATCGCCTTCGTCTTTACCGAATTCCTGAGCCAAAGCAGAACCATCAATGAAATCATCATTTCGTATTTCACCCCGAATCAACCCATCGGTGACCAGATTATCTTTAGGACGAGAACGTGCAAACGACATTGTTTCATAATCCACGGCATTTATCCAGATGGAATTTTTCGAGAATTCCAACGTCCAGACAGGGTAGATGTCCGGGTATGAAATGCTTTCCATCAAGTTCAGTGAAAGATTCTGTGGTAAGTCAGAATTATTGACACAAAGAATGTTTACAATGGCAGTTGTACTATCAGGAATTGAGTACGTAACATCCACAAAAACTTTGTCTTTCCATTCCAACTCATACCGATAGGTATATTGGGTTAAGTCACGATTAACTGACCACGGAACATAAGCAGATTCGAACTGAACATTTGGCACCAGAATCTTATTGCGATAGAAACCTGGCAAAACGGAGAAATCAAATCGGAATCCCTTGTTAATATTTTCGATGTGCGAGATACCGGCGTATTTTTTTGAATAGGGCCCCCATGGGGATAGTCTTATATCGTGTGAATTTGCCAGGTCAGTAAAATTCTGAAATGACAATTGGTTTGATTGAGAAAACAGCTCATGGCCGCTTAAGGAGGCCATTGATAGAATGATCAGTAGTACATTTTTCATAGCTTATCGTGACGATTATTGAATATAATTGCTGCCGTTTTTCCCAGGAAGCAATTGGTTTGTTCACTTTTTGAGTATCATCAATCCAAAGGCAGGCAACATCAACTTGCTTTTTTTTATTCCATCACCGGCTGACTTGTAAGTTAGTCTGTGGAACGGTTTCAATCTTTCAGAAATGTCTATGAACAGATCTTTATCTGATGCGTTGTGAAGGATCAACAAACTTTCATCCTCGAAGTTCCTTTCAAAGGCACAGACTTGCTCTATCCCTAAACTCAGGGGTACTATTTCACCATAAGTCAACGCTTTGCTGTTCGTTCTCAGTGCTATCAATGTTTTGTAGTAATTGTACAAGGAGTTTTTATCTTTCATTTGTATACCAGCCGGACTTAATGTACTGTCGGTATTATAGTGAGGTGTCATCCAATGAGTGCGCCATTTATCAAGTTTCTTAGTCTCCCATAGAAATGGTTCACGGATATATTCATCAGGCTTTTTTCCAAGCATCCCAAGTTCTTCGCCATAGTAGATGTAAGGCGATCCGGGTAAAGTAAACAAAATTGCTGCGGCTACTTTTGCTTTACCAATGTTGCCATCGAATGAGCTCATGACACGATTTTGATCGTGATTGCTAAGAAATATGGCATCAATGAAGTCCGGATTTATGGTTTTGTAATAGGAATTTATTTGCTGGTGAAGCAATGCAATGGAATCAATGCTGGCGCGGTTTATGGATTTCTTGATCGCTGATGCGAGGTCAAAATTGAACAGGGCTGGAATACCTTTTAGGTAAGGAGCTACCTTATCGGTAGATGTCCATATTTCGCCAACGAGGTAAACATCTTTTTTTACTTTTCGCATTTCGTTTAAGAAATAGACCCACCAGTTCTGACTTTCCGTAGCACGTTCCTCTGGAAAAATATGGCGTGCTGCATCCAGGCGGAAGCCGTCGATCCCTACTTCAGTCAACCAATAGCGACCGATTTTAAAAACTTCTTCGCGCAACTTTGGGCTGTCGAAGTTCAGGTCTGGCATATGTCTGCCGAAGTAGCTGTAAAATAGGTAATCATTCCCCTCAACTTTATTCCAGCGGTTCCGGTTTCTTGAATCTTCTTCCGTTTTGGCAACGAAGGTTTTTACTTGAGGATCATCTTTGTGTGTCCAGACAAAATATTCCCAATATGGACTATTTGGATTATTGACTGCATCTTGAAACCAGGGATGTTTATTCGAGCAATGGTTCAGGACCATATCTACAACAACCTTTATGTTTCTTCTATGAGCTTCTGCAACGAAGATTTTGAAATCCTCCATAGTTCCATAATCGGGGTGGATACTATAATAATTCGTTACATCATACTTGTGATAAGAAGGTGACGGATTTATCGGCATCAGCCAAACCGCTTCTACACCCAGGTCTTGAAGGTAATCTAGTTTTGAAGTCATCCCTTTGATATCACCTATTCCATCTCCATCTGAATCAGAAAATGATTGCACGAAAATTTCATAGGAGATTCCCCTTGGCCATTTGCTGACTTTGGTCTGCGCAACTACTACATGAATCGAGCAATTGGTCAGCCCCATTATGAGGAGTAGCCTAATGATAAATAATTGTTTCATAGGTATTACAATTTAGCCGTGAGGAGCGTTTTCTCATTAATATTTCGTCGTGCCTGGTTGACATGTCGAAGCTTCACGCCAATTAAAATAGTTGGATGCGTTGTTGAAACAGATATCCTGTACGACCTTTCCTGTCCAGAGGAGTTCGTTTGGCAATTCTCCGTTTTCTATTTCACTACCCAACAGGTTGCATAGGATACGTCTGAAATATTCGTGACGTGGAAATGATAAAAAGCTGCGTGAATCTGTCAGCATACCCACAAAGTTGCTCAGCAACCCAATATTGGAAAGCGTATTAAGTTGTTTGATGATTCCATCTTTCTGGTCTGAGAACCACCAGGCAGAACCAAATTGTATTTTACCCTTGGCAGGTCCTTCGTTGAAATTGCCTGCCATAGTCGCTAATAGTTCGTTGTCCTTTGGGTTCAGGTTGTATAACACGGTTTTGGTTAACTGATTATTCCGATCCAATCGGTCAAGGAATTTTGAAAGTGATTTAGCCTGGGCAAAATCACCTACTGAATCGCAGCCCACGTCCGCGCCGAATTGGAGCATCCTGCGTGAATTATTATTCCGCAGGGCCCCGAGGTGGAATTGTTGTACCCAACCCTTTTCGTGATCCCATGTTGCGAACTCATATAGAAGTCCAGATTTTAACTTTAACATCTCAAGAGTGCTAAGGTGTTTACCTGAATGAATCTTGTCAAATGCTTTTTCAAGTTCAATTTCCGTATATTCCTCAGCAAAGATATGTTCTAATCCGTGGTCTGAGAGCGTGCAGTTCATGGACGCAAAGAAGTCGTGACGTTGCTTAAGTGCACCCAGGTAATCGTGGTAAGACGAAATGGCGGTGTTTGTAATTTCCTCCAGTTTACGAATATACGCATTGAATTCTTCGGGCTTATCAACCTGCATGGCTTTATCTGGACGGAAAGTCGGAAGAACCTTTATTTCAAATTCACCCTTTAGTTTTTTATGATAAAACAAATCATCGGTGGGATCATCAGTGGAGCAGATCACTCTTACATTCATTCTTCTCAACAGGTTTCGGGTTGAGTACTCAGGCGTAAGAAGCTTCGCTGAGCATGTCTCATAGATTTTTCGCGCCGTTGTAGGATTAAGAATGCTGGCCTCGTCAAAATATCGTTGTAATTCAAGGTGGGTCCAGTGGTAGAGTGGATTTCGCAATGCATAGGGAATTGTTTCTGCCCACTTCATAAACTTCTGATCGTCGTTCTTATTTCCCGAGCAGTAGCTTTCATCCACTCCGTTAGACCGCATCGCCCTCCATTTATAGTGGTCTCCATTGAGCCATGCCTGGGTAAGGTTCTCAAACTGATGGTCATTGGCAATCTGATCAACCGAGAGATGACAATGGTAGTCTATAATAGGCATGGGGGCTGCATACTCGTGATAGAGTTGCTGTGCAGTCTTGTTATCCAATAGGAAATGTTCATCCAGGAATTTCTTCATGTTATTGAATTAATCAGGTGGATCGACGAATATGGTCACTCCACGGCGCAGATGCCAGTCAGCTTCGCAGTCCACTTTTGGTTATCGACTGTTGTTTGTGACGCCATCTCCTGTGAAGAGATTGCGCAATGCTTCATGGCGCATTTCGTGCTTTTTGGCGGCAGTTACTCGATCCTATTTTTTTACTTTGACAACGACTGACTTATTTACATCAGTTTTTTTAATGAAAACTGAAAGTATTTTCTTATCATCATCCCAATAGGCTCCTTCGACGTTTTCGTTAGCTTTCGGGATATTAGGTAATTTCTTTACCGCTCTGTTGTTGACGATTATTTTTCTTGGGTTATTAAGTGCATGAAAGTTGATTTGGTATGCCCGATTCGAAGGTGCATTTTCGTAGCCCCCACGGGCAGCCTCAATCTTTAGTTCAGTGGTTGATTGATCAAATGTGATAAGCGTTGTACGTATTTCATTTTTAATTTTATATGCTTCAGTATTCCCATCGTCCTCATATAAAGTGAAGCTTCCGTTTTGGCCGGGATACACATGAAGAATCAGGCTGTCAGGATGAATGAATGATGTACTTAATGCATAGTTTGCCATTGGAATAATAGAACCGGCCTTTACGAATAAAGGAAGTTGTCCCATGGGACTTTGGTACGAGATGACTTGGTCACCAGACAGTTTTTGATCGTTCCAGAAATCAAACCAGATTCCTTTTGGTAACCATACTTTAACGGCGGAGGAGTCTGAGCAATTTGGGGCAACCAAAAATTCATTTCCCCACATGTATTGCAAATCGCTTAGCCATGCGATGGAATCGTTCTGATGCTCAATGACCATTGCCCTCGCCATGGGTAGACCAGTTTCGGCCGCTATGTGGGCGAAAGAGTATATATAGGGTATTAATTTGTAACGGAGCTCACTATAGAGTTTTGCTACATTTTGTACTGTTCGTGGCCGATCAAGAGGCCAGCGCGAGTATCCTACTCCGTGTGGTTTCCAGAATGGTGTGAAGCTTCCAAAAGCCATTGACCATTGCTGGTACATGGCATCGGTAGGGGTTGCATTTGACTTGCCCAGGTGAAAGCCACCAGCATCGTGAGCCCAAAATGGGAAACCACTTAGACCCGCCATCTGTAAGCTGCGCACTTGTGTTTTCATTTCACTATAGGTAGAGTTGATATCACCACTCCACAAGGTTGCATAGCGTTGTGCACCAGCGGTCATTCCGCGAACCCAAACGAACGGTCTTTTTGTGCCTTGAAAACTTTTATCCCATCCATCCTTTACCAGGGATTTTGCGATAAGGAAGAACCAGTAATTTCGCATTTCGAGCCAGGTGCTGCCATTCTCAAATTTCATTGACAACGGTGCTTTTCCCATTTCATCAAACTCATCAATCCACAATGCATCTCCCGGGTATCCGAGTGTTGGATTAAGTGATTTTTTCCACATTATGCTCCAAAACCACTCGCGCACTTCTTGTTTGGTGAAGTCAGGCGCACTGGTATTAAAATCAATGCCTTCATTCTGAGGCAGATTAAAAGATGGTTTCCAGCCTTCGCTTTGTACGGCTATGCAGCGATTGAAGTCAAGGGTAGTTATTAATCCATTTGACTTGATCCATTGTGCATATTCGTGGGGATCTGGATAACGTACGGTATCCCATTCAAAGCACGAGACACAACGTTGTCCACCCTTGGCTCTCCACCGATTGTCGTTCACGATATGGTCAAGTGGAAATCCAGCTTGACGATGTTCCATAATTTTTTTCTTCCACCAGATTTCATTTGATGGGTCTGCGGAATTGTGATCATTTCCTTTATCGGATAGCGCCAAGCCGAAGAACGCTCGAGGCGGGAGGCGCGGTCTTCCGGTAAGTTGAGTATAACGGTCAATAATCTGTGAAAAATCAGGACCAAGGATTACAAAAAAATCCATTTGCCCGCCACCAGCGATGGAAAAATTATAGCTTTCGTTTTTTCCGAAATTAAATTGATTCGGAAAAGTGCTGTTTAAAAAAATTGCATATCCCTTACTGGACAAATAGAATGGAACTATGAGTGGCGATTGTTGACCGTGCTCCGTTCCATAGTTTCTGCTCACAATTTTGCCCTTCAAGTCAAGGCTTTCTTCCCTGCCATAATAGCCATGACCTAAACCCGTGAAGTGCTCGGCTGAGTCGTACTCGAATGAAATCGCAATGCTATCATTAGCCCATTGAGTTCTTCCGTTGTTTAGGAAGTTGACCTTACTCGCGTTGTCGAAGAAGGCAAGTCCGGTTGAGGTTTTGTGCAATATCAGAGAGATTCCATCCCCGGCAGGTGAGAGGATTTTGTAATGGCTTTTCTCATCCAAAATTGAAAATGACCCTGGCCACTCATGCGTTTGAACCATTTCATAGCGGTCATCTGCAAAGAAGTCTTCACCTGTTCTTACAACTTGTACACGAACGATATAATTGCCATAGGGAGTAATCCGAAGGCTTTCTCGTCCATTGGATAGAATAAATCCTCTTCCAACTTTCGTGTAGGATAAATCTTGTTGAGCATGCGTTATTAAAACATTAAGGAGTATTGTTAAGAGTATTACATTCTTCATTTAAGCTATGTCGATTTTAATCAAATGCTCAAAAGTAAGCATGGTCGCCAATATCAGGACTTCTACTCTGTACAATCTTTACGAAAACGCTTTCGGGAATTTTAGAGGAGATTGAATCTTCTGACCAGAATGTGTTTACAAGACGTGATCCTTCTGGCTGTAGAATATAGATCTTCTAAAGGCCGATCTGTTAATTTTTAACAAACGTTCATACTTCCTGGGAAAACTGGTCTTAATTAGGCCTTGCCATTCAAGCTCAGACTTTACTTTGAGGAAATACCAACCTAATTCTCCGGAGAATGTATCAACGAGATTATTGTTTATCTGGTCGATAAGGGCCTCTACAGTAATTTCTTCTTCCATGGCCAGAATGGAAAGGATAGCGGTAGCCATTTGTTCATATTTGGCTTTTGGAATTACTCGCTTTTTGCCCGAACTGTCTCTAATTACAATCATTTCCCGGCTTTTCATTTTTGAATGTAAATAATTATGGAAATGGAATTTTGTCCAATTCGTTAAATAGTAACGAAAACGTTTTCCAGCGACGGCAAAAATGAAAAATGGTAGAAAGATTCTTGAGATTCAGATTCTGATCACATCATCCCTACCAGTAAACCATGTTCTTCATTTGATGATGAACCGATTCTTTATATGGTCTGGTGTATGTACAGATGGGTAGTCACCGGAAAACGTTTTCGTAAAAAAAAAGAATCTGGATAGAGAATAGTACGAGTAATATCATGAATTTTTCGGGGCCGAAATGAATCAATAGCCCGAACAATGGTTATGAAAAGGAATTGTGCTCTGATAAATAGGGAATCTACCGGCACGCTATACTGATGAATGAGTATATCGAGATATGAACGGATTACCAGGTCTTGTGGTTTATTTAATTCTGATTTCAGCCAGAAGTTGAATTGAAATTGCCTGGCCTGGAATAGATTGATGTACGATAAAAGTCTCCGACGAGCAATACTGCTAAGGTTATAGATTAGCCTTGAAAGGACAGGTAACATCATTGGTAGTTTTTGGCCGAATAAATGAAACGGAATACATTCTGGGTTGATTGCAAAATGGAAAGGAGCCATGTTGGTTCCTTCCATTTAGCGTGTCAGGGATGTTTATGCGCTAAAGGATGCAACTTCGTGAAAGCCGGACCAAGGGAGCAAACTAATGGCTACCCGAATAATCGTTTTATTTCAAAATTAGATTTGATTTAATGAAAAGGATAATCTTGTTTATTACAGTTCAAGTGATTTGCTTTAGTTGCATCTTAGAGCGTAGCGAAGAAAATGGTATAGAAAATGAACTACATTTTAAGTCCGTTTCAATTGAGTCAGCTCTATTGTCTGGCAAGGTGGTATTAGTAGGGGATTTGGATTCTCATGAGCTTCTTTTAACAGCGGAATTAAAAAATATTACATCGGGAAAAATTCGGATTAAGGACATACGAGTTGAAACAGAGTCTGGGATTCAGGCCCGGCCTAACGATCCTATGAACGGACCAATTGATGTTGCATCTGGTGCTAAGATTACTTTAACTACTAGATTCACGCCCATTAATGATTTTGAATCTTATATGCTAACCGGAAAAGAAGGGCTATTCAATAAGGTTTACTTCATTAACCTGACGGTTGCAGATTCTGAGGGATTAAAGACAGTTCGCGTTCAATCGATGCTGGCCGATAATGATTTTACAATCTATAGAAGAAGTTCCAAACAAGCGATAATTGGTTACAAGTATTGTAAATCTGCTTGGTTTGAAAATCGCCAAAGGGAATACCTGGATTCAATTCAAGTCGGAACGGATTTTATTCACGTAAGTAAGCAGGAGATCGCTATTGCCGGATTGAATTTCAGACTGCAGTGTTATTGGGAAAATGATAGTCTGAATGCAAAACTTTTTGTTGTGAATCATGCAGAATTTCAAATTATGCTGGATACCGCTGCGTTTGATATTATTGATCAGCAGTCTGACGCTAAACGTAAGCTTTCATTCTACAAAGTAACCGGATCAAAGCATGAACCTAACCTTTTGAGAAAAGGTGACCGGATTGTAATCGAACTGGCAAAATATTTACCAGACACTACTGGTGTTAGCCTGGAAATGGCTGTCAAAAGAGCATTTATGTTTGAGGGCGGTAGAGACTTATTTGTCAGCAATCCTCTTATTGAAAAGATTTAGACACAGATGATGTTCTGTATTAATTTGGTTTTGACGTCAGTGTGATTTAACAAGGGATTTTACATGCTCAATAGATACGACATATGTTGTGTGGAATAACGCTATCAACCAATCGAAGCGTTTACCAGGTCTCTTCAAATGAGAATATTTATGCAGCTAAACTATGTTCGTTTAAAAATCAGTTAATTCATTAACGTCTTATGTTCTGGAGAGAATATTCTAAATGGATTTTACGAATATTTATCAGTAAGAGAAACTTCAGCGTCTGTAGAACGGTAGTTTAAACATATTCTCAATAATTACAACGTTTGGATATGCGTTGAACATTAAGGAGAACTTGATGAGTTGTATTGATTCTTATTTGTGAATCTGCTCCTCTATTGATCTCCGTTTTTTTACTTCTGAGTCGAAAACGTTTTCGTGAGTTTAATAGGTAATCTTGCTCAGCTGTTCGAATTATTTTTTCAATTTCAATTTGGATTTAGATTTTCTTATTAACACTCAAACCAAACCAGAAATGACATGAAAAAAATTTTACTTTCTTTTATGATTCTACTTTTGGGTTTTTGCGGTTTAGCACAAACTGCAAAGATTACAGGGGTAGTTTCAGATTCAGAAGCAGGAACTACTTTGCCAGGTGTGACAGTCTTCATTAAGGGCACAACTGTCGGAACAGTTACTGATGTTGAAGGACGCTTTTCCATTGAAGCAGAAAAAGGTTCAATTCTCGTAATCACACACATTGGTTTCAAGAGCAGGGAAATCCCGGTTGACACGGATAGCTTCTTCCGGATTGCGTTGGACGTGGAAATAGGCACGTTGAATGAAGTAGTCGTAGTGGGTTATGGTACACAACAGAAAATTGAAGTAACCGGATCCATTGCTTCCGTCAGAGGAAAGGATATTCAGAATATTTCTGTTCCGAGTTTTGATGCAGCATTGCAGGGAAGGGTAGTTGGAGCACAGATTACTCAGTCAAGTGGAATTCCCGGAAGTGCTGTTCGTCTTCGTGTACGCGGACAGTCATCTATTTCGGGTAATAGTGAGCCTCTTTATATTGTCGACGGAGTACCAATCACGACCGGTGATTTGAGTAAACGCGATGGCCCATCCAGCAGTGTGAATGGAAATGCACTGGCCGACATTAACCCCAATGATATTGAGTCTATTGATGTATTGAAAGATGCGGCAGCGGCTGCAATTTATGGGGCACGTGCTGCGAATGGTGTAGTTATCATTACAACCAAACGCGGCAAATCAGGAAAAACTGTTTTCAATGCCGGATATTATACAGGTATTACTGAGGTTACACGTAAGCTTAATTTTATTAATTCGACTGAGTGGCTCGCGCTTATGGATGAAGCGCATAGAAATACTTTTGGTTTTCCTATGGCTTCCGATTTTAATTTGCAAAAAGGGCTAACACCAGGAGAAATCGTAGCCAATGGCTATAATACAAATTGGATTGACAAAATCATCCAGCGTGGAAGTGTTCAAGAGGCAAACCTTAATGCATCGGGAGGTACTGAAAAAACCAGATTTTATGTTGGCGGCACCTATCGCAATGAGTCGAGCTATTTTACCGGGAACAATTACGAAAGGATCAATGCCCGGGTTAATTTGGATCATAATGCAACTGAAAAACTGTCTTTTGGAACTCAAACTGGTATTACATTTACCCACAATGATAACGTTCCTAACGTGTGGGGTACTGTTCAATCTAGCGCCTTGCCGGTCTATCCGATATACAATGAGGATGGTTCTTATTTTGGTAGTACGCTGGAACAAGGCCAATCTACCGGAACAAACCCCGTAGCGCAGTTGGAAAATGGTAATAAGACTAAGGGCCTGCGTTTATTAAACAATTTCTATGTAAACTATGAGGTTGCGAAGGATTTCGTTATTCGAAGTGAATTTGGATTGGATGTGTTGAATTCATTTGATGAGATTTATACTTCATTTCATAATCGATTTATCCAACCTCGCGATTTTACAGATCCAGGAGCTCCTGTAAATCTTCCACGGGTTAATGCAGGCAGTTTTGAAGAACGAAGATTAACTGTTACAAACTGGAATACGAACAATACTATTACGTATAATAAAGCGATAGGTGAGCATAAACTATCTGCATTGGTTGGATTTGGTGCACAGAAATCATCAAAAAGAACAACCGGAGTTTTCACCAGTTCAAATGCCGGGTTCACTGATAACTATTTTAGGAATACAAGAGGAGGATTGAAAGTATTTGATGTTAACGTTCCTGCAGGTATTCCCTTGCCAGTGATGCAAGGGTACAACCTGGATGTTGATAATGTCTATTCCTTTGTTTCTTATTTTGGTCGTCTTAGTTATGTGTATAAAGGAAAATATTTGGCGGGTATAAGTTTTCGAACGGATGGTTCCTCGAGGTTTGGTCCGAATAACAAATATGGTCACTTCCCTGCGGCTTCTGCAGGCTGGGTTATGTCTAATGAAAGTTTTGTTCAAAACATTGCTGCAATTAGTTTTCTTAAACTCCGGGCAAGCTATGGACTTACAGGAAACGCTGAGATTGGTAACTTTCAATACATTGACACCTACGGCAGTAGCGGTGGATACCTGGGCCAATCAGGATTGTCAGCTCAACGATTTGCTAACCCGAATTTGCATTGGGAGCAAAACAGGCAGTTTGACGTTGGGCTTGACTTTGGGTTGTTTAATGACCGCATTACCGGATCCCTTGGTTTCTATGACAAGGTTAGTGGAGATTTGTTATTTGTAAACCCAATTCAAAGTTCTACCGGATTTACTGGTGTGCTGGAAAATACCGACATCAAAATTCGTAACCGTGGTTTGGAGCTCAATCTTTCGAGCCAGAATACCGACGGCGATGTGGTATGGACAACTGACTTGAATATATCAACCAATCAAAATAGGGTACTATCAACAGGTGGTTTGCCAATTGAGGCTTTCGCATCCGGGTTAGGTGAAAGTCGTCTGATTGAAGGTTATCCGGTTGGACAAGGGTATATGATGTTAAGTGCTGGCGTTGATCCTGCTGATGGGCGGGAGATGTTTTACAACAACGAAGGTGGAACGGAAAAGCTGACTATCGAAAATGTTGATTATCGTCGTCCAGTGGGTAAACCATTTCCTGATTTCTTCGGTGGTATCTCTAACACCTTCCGTTACAAAGGATTTGAACTTAATGTCTTATTCACCTTTCAATATGGAAATACCATATTTGATAATGAAGCCAAATTTCAAATTGGGGATGTTGCCAATAATAACCAACGCAGAGCAGTGTTTAACCGTTGGCAAAGCCCCGAAAACCCGGGCGATGGCAAAACACCAGGCTTGTTCCTTTCAGGCCCAGGCTCAGGAAGAGCTTTGAACTCGGATCGCTTTATGTATGACGCATCTTTCCTGCGATTAAGAACAGTTTCCCTGGCCTATAACTTACCTGCTTCAATTGTTTCGAAAATCAAGGCTAATTATGTGCGTGTATACGTGAGCGGACAAAACCTGTTGCTTTTTACAAAGTTCCCGGGCTGGGATCCGGAATTTGTTAACACCGCCAACGTAGGTAATAATGGGCAATTCTTCACACCGTTTGGATCGAACGGACAGGTGTCTCAATTCCAACAGGGTAACATTACGTTTAATGCTGCCCAGAATCCTTTTCCGCAAACTAAAACATTTTCAGTTGGTGTAAATGTGGGTTTATAGAAATTTACAGACTATGAAAAAAGTAAACTATTTGATTGTACTCGCGGTATTGATAAGTTGGTCATGCAGCGACCTTTTAGAGATTGAACCTAAATCAGAGATTCCATCTGAACAAGCATTAAGCAAAGGCAGCAATGTGGAACTTACGTTAACGTCTGCCTATGCTCAATTGGTATCGGATAATTTTTTGGGCAAAAATGTTCGGCTCTATAGTGAGTTAATGAGCGACAATATCGGACTTGATGAGATATCATTCAATGCAACCGATTTTACAGGCCAGGTAGCTCTACGTAATACCAATGTCCTGAACAAGGATGTAGATGCTCTTTGGCAAACAGGATACAGGGCAATTGCACGCGCTAATGCGGTAATTGGTGCTGTTGATAATAATTTGATTATTGATGATACATCACCGCTGCTTAAGAGTGAGTGGAGAGCAGAAGCTTTATTCATTCGAGCTGTAGCTCATTTTGAACTGTTGCGCTTGTTCGCCCTTCCATACAGCAGCGATCCGACTACAGACCTGGGCATTCCAATCCGTATCAAACCACTTACAACAGATGAGATAGTTGCGCGATCTACCGTCGATAAAGTTTATGAACAGGTGATCGCAGATTTAACGGCAGCCATTGCAGATTTGCCGGAGTCGAATGGCAACCTGGCAGATAAGTGGGCAGCTCGAGGTTATCTGGCACGGGTGTTCTTCAATAAATTGGATTATCAAAATGCTTTGCAGGTGAGTACCGAGATCATTAATCATTTCGGAAGTTTATCAGGAAATGCACTTACCCCATTTAGAAATGCCGGAAATATTCCGGCGTCCGGAGCTGTGTTGTTTCAGGTGGTAAGTGTTGGTAATGCGTTTAACGATTTCAGGCCAAGTCAAAGAAGATATTCAATTAACAAAGGCACATCAAGCCTGCTTTATGATTTGTCATTTGGCCGTGAAACTGATTACAGGTTTAATAACATGGTGGTAGTGGATGGTGAAAGGCATTATTCACTGAAATGGGATAATAATCAGATTAATCCCCCGATAATCAGATTGGCAGAAATATATTTAATAAATGCTGAGTCAGCTGCAAGGCTGGCTAATCCGGATCTTGCTGTTGCCTCTGATGGTTATAATGCTGTGCGTCAATTCTCAGATCCAACCATTGCTCCCGTAAATTTTGCATCAGCCGCGGAGGCTTTGGATTCACTGGTGGTGGAGCGCAGAGTGGAGATGGCTTTTGAAGGAGACCGGTACCATGAATTGAAACGACTCAAGTCTGCTTCATTCGGAGAAGTGAAGTCTGGTTCTACGATAATCCGTGAAGCAAAATCTTTTGATGATGCAAGTTGGCTCTTAAAAATACCCGTGAGTGAGACCTCCGGAAACCCGCTCATCGTCCAAAACTAACCGAGTGTAAAAATACATCAATATGAAACTTACCAGAATATTCTCAATTTTTGTTTTGGGCAGCTTAAGTGTTTTGAGCTGGTCATGCCAAAACGATGATAACTTCCTTGAGTTTGAAAACCCAATACCACTAAAGACTGAAGTTTTACGCGGCATTTGGAAAGCACGTCAAGTAGTTCAATTTGACAAAGAAGCGCTTGATAATGGATTCCCTGAGGACATCCAGTATAAGGACATCACAGCTCTATTTCCTTTTGATGAATATCAGATTGAATTTTCTTTGGACGCAGAAGGAAGGCCAGCAGCATTTACGATAACCCCCGGTGGCGCTCCCAATTTTCTGAACATATTATCCGGTATTTGGGAGCTGGATGATCTTGTTTTTACAAAATCAATTTCGCTTTCTAATCCGATTGAGTTCAGCGCATCAACACTCAGGGTTGAAGTATTGGCAGAGGATGTTATTAAACTACATATCGTGCGGAGTGATTTAAACGATAATACTGAATACTCTTACTATCAATATGTGTTTGTTAAACAATAAGACTATGAGATACCCATACTTCGGCATGACAACCTTCCCCGGGGTATTCCATGGTTTCTCAACTAAATTCTAAGACATGAAAAACATAATTATACTGTTATTCCTATTAGTTTGTAGCCCCGCTGCTTTTTCGCAAGTTGAGGTATCTGTAGTTGCTAAACCGCAAGGTCAGAATACCCATTTTAGCAATGTTCCTCAATTCAGTTTCACCGAGCCCATTAAATTGTTTGTCGATGTTTCTGGTGTACCGAACCTGACCGGTAAGGGCCCCATTTATGTCTGGACTTTCATGACCGGTATTCGCAACGATAGTAAGAACGGGGTCTTTAGTGATTCAAATGAGATTTCTAAAATGACCCAGGAGGGTACGGATTTATGGAGTTTT
Organism: Bacteroidota bacterium; assembly: GCA_023428695.1. Classification (GTDB taxonomy): domain Bacteria; phylum Bacteroidota; class Bacteroidia; order Cytophagales; family Cyclobacteriaceae; genus Ohtaekwangia. The sequence continues at coordinate 142,747 of JAEYWY010000015.1, read as the reverse complement.
ACCTTCCCTTCCGTGAAGGAATGGATGGGGATTACTTATAAGCAAGCGAAAAATTCAGCTGTAGCGGCAGGAAGACCGGAAAATGAAACACGGTTCGGGTTCCTGGTAAAAACAGATAATGGTTCAGGTGGTTTACAATCTGCTGACTTGTCTATACCTTTTGTCGGACCTGTTTATATAAAAACAGAATTGGAAGTATTTCCATTAAACCCCGGAGAAAAGGATATTTTAACCTTTACATATAATCAGGACCTGGAAGACAACGAAGCGATGAAAGCAGAAGCTTCGGTGTACCTGTATGCAAAAGCTACACTTGTTGGTGGCGGTACATTGGAACCAGTTCCTGCAGATCAGGTTTCAGGCAATGCAGAGCTAATGCTTGTAAAAAGTGGTAGCCAACATACTATTTCAATTATTCCTTATTCATTTTTTGATGTACCTGAGGGTAAGCAGATTGAGAGTCTCGATATAGTCATGCAGGGAAGTTCAGGGCCGGAAGTTAATTCCGGTGACCCCAAAAAAATTGTAATTGTTAAGATAAAATAGTTTAAGTCATGAAGAAGTTAAACATAATATACCTTCTCTTGTGCGTGCTGCTTTGGGCATGTACGGAAGATGCACCGAACCCTGCTTTACCGGATGTCGCGAACATCCCTGACGTGCCAATAAAAGTCTTTTCTGTTTCGACACCTGAGACAGGCACTTCGCTGAGTATAAAGCCGTCATCAGCAACTGTGCTTTTTGAATGGAGTGCAGCGCAAGATGCACAAACCTATGAATGGTTGCTGGATAATGTTGACGGTGATTTCAGTGCACCTTTAATAACTGTTCCATCTGGTAATGAAGGGACAGATCTGCAACTTTCACTTACGTATACAGAACTTTTTCATTTGTTGGGCGAAGCCGGCGTTGAAGAAGGAGCAACACTAAATGCTAAATGGACCGTTCGTGCTAAGTCGGGTGCAAATGTCAGGTTAGCACAAAGCGCCAAAGGAATAACCATACAACGTGGTGGCGTAACGTTTACCATTCATGTGCCGGAAAATACACCAAGTAACTACGATGTTTATCTGGCAGGCGAATTTAGCTTTTTGCAAGGGGCTTCAAATTGGCAGCAACCTGGCACAAACAGCAAATTGAAAATGACTAAAGATAGTAATGGTACATACTCAATTGTATTAGGGGTGCCAAACGGAACCACATTCGCATACAAATACTTTATTGTTCCAACCGGAACTTCTACATGGAGCAATGGTGAACGATACCCCAACGCAGACGGTATGGGAACTATGGCTGCCCCTGACCGCAGTTTTACCTACAATGGTACAAACGATAATAAGGTAGAGGTGGTGAGCTTCTGGGAAGGTTTTGACTACCCATACTTTGTATATAATTTAACCGCACCAGAGAATACACCTGTGGATAAAGATGTTTTTATTGCCGGTGAAATGACAAAATTTGGTTTAGCTGCTAACTGGCAACGGCCTGGGTCAAATTCGCGGTTGACCATGACGCGCAAATCTAACACGGAATTTTTCATTGTATTTCCATTACCGGCTCCCACAACCATTAAATATAAGTATGCAGTGTCTGTACTTTCAGCAAATGGAAGTTGGGATAATGAACAAATCCCTTCTGGAGATAGAACCTTTGTTTACGATGGCGATAACCCGTTCGCCAATGATATTGTAACGCAATGGAAAGGTTTTTAAACCGCTAACAAAAGTGCTTTAACCTGCATCCCGATTTCAGGAGAGTCGGGGTGCAGGTATTTGATGATTTTCGGAAACTATTCGGACTGGTTATTTGAATTTTAGGACTATGAGACGATTAATGGCCTTCATTTATCTTATATGCTTTACAACGGTTGGGCTAAAAGCACAGATTGTTACCACTAACCCTTCTATTGTTACTGCGGATATGCCGGTGACCATCATCTTTGACGCAACCCAGGGAAATGCAGGCTTGCTTGGTGTAACTGCCGATGTCCACATGCACGCTGCTGCGATTACAGAAGGTCCAACCAGCACGGGATGGACTTATAAAGTGGGCGAATGGGGTGACCCCAATGTGCCAGGTAAAATGACTTACATGGGTGACAGTAAATGGCAGATTACCTTGAGCAGTCTGAGAACTTATTTTAATGTTCCTGATGGAACACCCATTTACCGAATTGGGATGGTCTTTCGCGAATCAGGACCTTGCGGAAATTTCGGTGGGGTAACAACAACTTGTAAGGCCGGAAGAACATCTACAGGTGGCGACATCTTTCTTGAAGTATCGCAGGGAGGATTTGATATTGCTTTATCAGAGCCTGCCAATTTTCCCATTTTTAAAAATAGTGGTGAGCCACTTGATGTAGTAGCCGTTGTCTCAGAGACCGCTGACTTGTCCATTAAAATCAATGGAGTAGAGAAAGCAGTATCTGCGAGACAAACCAGTATTTCGTATAGCCATACCGTAGAAGAGACCGGACTGGTTACTGTGTTAATAACAGCAAATAATGGGTCAAAAACAATTGAACGGTCGTTTAACTACCTGGTAAGAATGCCTACAGCGAATGAGGCGCGGGCCTTTGGCATTGTGGACGGGATTAATTATTACCAGTCAGATCCAACAAAGGTTACACTTAGTTTATTAGCGCCTCTTAAATCTTCAGTGTATGTATTAGGAGATTTTAACGATTGGCAAATTCATCCCACGTACCAGATGAAAAAAGACGGTGAGCACTTTTGGGTGGATATCAATGGGCTTACTTCGGGGGTAGAATATGCCTTTCAATACCTCGTTGATGAAGATATAACTATAGGAGATCCTTTTTGTGATAAGATTCTGGACCCTAAGAACGATAAGTTCATTCCAGCGAGTGTATATCCTGATTTAAAAGAACATCCTGCAAAAGCTGTAGGTGTGGTAAGTGTTTTGCAAACAAACCAGGCTCCTTACCAATGGGAAATAACAAATTTTGCCCGACCTGCGAATAATAAGCTGAATGTTTATGAATTGCTGATTCGTGATTTTGACTCTCCCGGAACCTACCAGGCGGTGATTGACCGACTTGATTATATTAAATCATTGGGCGTTAATGCGATTGAATTAATGCCAGTAAATGAGTTTAATGGCAATATAAGCTGGGGATATAACCCCATTTTTCCATTTGTGCCGGATAAGGCCTATGGAACTAAACACAAGTTGAAAGAGCTGATTGATAAAGCTCACGCTAAAGGAATGGCTGTAATTCTGGATATGGTACTCAATCATCACGATTATGAATTTCCTTATGCGAAAATGTATTGGTCTGGCGGAAAGCCGGCAGAAAACAGCCCGTGGTTTAACCGCGATGCAAAACATCCTTATAATGTGTATTATGATTTTAACCATGAATCACTCTATACCAAAGCGTTGGTGGATACGGTGAACAGATATTGGTTGCACGAATATAAAATCGATGGATTCCGTTTCGATTTATCAAAAGGGTTTACACAAACTTATAATACGGATGTTGGCCTCTGGGGAAATTATGATCAATCCCGCGTGGACATACTAACAAGAATGGCAAACAAGATTTGGGAGTTTGATCCGACTGCGTATGTGATTCTGGAGCACTTGGGCGTTGATGAGGAGGAGCGTGTATTGGGTAATGCAGGCATGATGTTGTGGGATAAAATGACAGATGGTTATAAGCAAAACACATTGGGATTTGTTTCCAATTCAAGTATCTCGCGGGTGTACTATAAGAACCACAGTGGCACGTGGACTAATCCGGCCTCTATTGTCGCATATATGGAAAGCCATGATGAAGAGCGACTTATGGTCAGTAATCTTGAGTTTGGAAATTCCAATGGAACGTACAATGTGAAAAACCTCTCCACGGCAATTGAAAGGATGAAAGGAGCTTTTGCTTTTTTGTTTGGGATTCCGGGGCCAAAAATGATTTGGCAATTCGGGGAACTTGGATATGATTTTTCCATCAATCTCAATGGACGAACGGGCCCTAAACCGGTTCGATGGGATTACTATGAAGACCCGGTTAGACTAAAACTTTATCGCACGATATCGGAAATTTTGGCGCTTCGGAATAAGTATGAGGTGTTTCATTCAGAAAACGTAACGCTTAATCTGGGTGGAGACCTTTACAAAAGTATTGTATTAAAAAACCAGCCTTATACATCAACGCCTGCTACGCCAGAGGAAATGAATGTAGTCATTGTTGGAAATTTTGATGTGGCACCTGAAACCAGGGCTATCACCTTTCCGCATGCCGGAAATTGGTATCATTATTTTTCAGGGGGTGACCAACTCACACTTACCGATGAATTGGCACTTATTGAATTGTTCCCCGGTGAGTTTCGTATATATACCGATGTGAAACTTGATGCTACCGAACCTGAACTGATGAGTTTTGTGCGCCCTATTGCACCTGAGCTCGTAAGTCTTACTAGAGAAGGTTCGGGAATACGGGTGTCCTGGACTGATGCCTCTGAAATTGAAACGGGGTATTTAGTCTATAGAAGACAGGCAGATGAAGTTAATTTTGCGAAGGTAGGTACTAAACCTGCTAACACGACTTCATTCCTGGATACTTCGTTAGAGTCTTTAACCGAGTATGAATATTATGTGGAAGCTGCTAATCCATTTGGAAAGGGAGCTTCAAATTCACTATCCATAACTACCGCTGAAATAATCACGGGTGTGGTTGATGATGTGCTGGAACAAGTAAACATTTACCCTAACCCAGTTGCCACTACCCTTACCGTTGATTTACCGGTCGATCATCGCTACACCTTGGAACTCATTGATCTGCTGGGTAAGAAGGTTACTGACTTTAAGACGGGAGAACCTGATTTTGACATGTCAAATGTGCAGCCTGGTGTTTACATACTGAAAATAACGGGCGCTATAACAGACAGAAAAATCAAGGTAATAAAGCAATAGGTTTTGTTTGCGATCCGGTGCGCAGTATTGCGTCAGGCTGTACAAAGTGAGATTTGTTCTGATTTCCAATGCACGAGACGGTTTTCACAAAAGATCGCTATACAAATCTTATTTGTAAACGAATAGGTAAACTGCCTGTCTGCTTCATTGACTTTTCTTTGTCATTTGGAAAATGGTACAGAAAAAATTGTACTTCGTTATAAAAGTCGGATGCCACGGATTGATATCAGCTTTCTGTTTGAGTCTCTGCTTTCTGAGCGTCTTCTGAATAAATAGTGGTTTGTGCAAGTTGATTATTTGGCCAGGCGCTTTTGAAGAGTGTTCAATCGCAGGAATGGGCATTGTCGAATGGTGCGAAGCTTAACATTCTTCAACCATGAGTGTTTCATGCTGGTATAGTCAGATCAGTTTCCCAACAAGCACGTAAACTGAGTGTCAAATTGGAAAACGTTTTCGTGAATTAAAAAGAATCTGGTGCCGAAGGTTTCATTTAATATTTCCAATTTCGGAAGGTCATGTGGCGGTAGTGTGTTATGAGTTAATTTTTGGTTGATTAAAAAGCCTGCATGAGAAAATTGGACAACATCTATTAACCAAACACAAATAAATCTATGATACACTCTTTTGGAAGAACGATCCTTTATGTAGGGGTTGCGACAGCGCTTTGTCGATGTAGCGATCCTGAAGTTGAGATTTTGAATGAGGCTAAAGAGCAAGCCGTCATTGATGTTACACGCACCAGTGATACGAATCCCGAAGGTCGGGATGCAAGTTCAGGTGGTGGCGTCATTATGCAGGCTTTTTATTGGGATGTTCCGGCAGGCGGAACATGGTGGAACACGGTTAAAAGTAAAGTGCCCTCGTGGGATAATGCAGGCTTTTCCGCCATCTGGTTACCTCCATCATCTAAAGCTCAAAACGGACCATATAGCATGGGTTACGATCCATTCGATTATTTTGATTTTGGTCAATACAACCAGATGGGCTCAACCGAAACTCGTTTTGGTTCGGATGCGGAACTGATCGATCTGATTAATACATCACATGCCAACAATATTCTGGTATATGCGGACCTTGTGCTAAATCATAATAGTGGTGGTACGTCAGAACCAAATCCATACACCGGTTCCAATACTTATACTGATTTTAACCCCGCTTCAGGAAAGTTTAACAGGAGCTATCATGATTTCCACCCAAATAGTTATCATAATAATGATGAGGGCTCATTTGGAGGATACCCGGATCTTTGTCATCACAAGCAATGGGTGAAGGATTGGTTATGGAACAGGACTGATGGTGTTGGTAAATATTATAAAAACTCACTTGGTTATGATGGTTGGCGATTTGACTATGTAAAAGGGTTCGGCTCATGGGTTGTAAAGGATTTTATGACAAATGTTGGCGGATTTGGTGTGGGAGAATATTGGGATGCGAATGTAAACCTTCTGAAAGGTTGGGTTGATGGAACAAATCGAACGGCATCGGCTTTTGATTTTGCTTGTTACTACAAAATGGAAGAAGCATTTGATGGTAACAATATGAACGCTCTGAAAGATGATATGCTGTGGAAGCGTGATCCCTACAAAGCTGTAACTTTTGTTTCTAATCATGATACCAATATTATTTATGATAAGTACCTGGCATATGCATACATATTGACGCATGAAGGATATCCATGTGTGTTTTACCGGGATTATGAAGAATGGCTATCAAAGACTCGAATGGATAATCTGCTTTGGATACATATTAATTTAGCAAAAGGATCCACCAGCATCTTATACACCGATAACGATGAATATATTGCCAGGAGAAACGGTTCACCTGGGCTGGTTGTGTATCTGAATGATTCAGGCTCATGGCAGGAGAGATGGATAACGAGTCCATGGGCTTCAACTAAAATAAGGGATTATACAGGAAGCTCTACGTGGAAGCCAACTACTGCGGCTGATAAGCGTGTAAAAATTCAAGCTCCACCTCATAGCTATACGATTTGGTCGATTGACGGACTATAATGCAATTTTTGAAAAGGTCGATAGTATTCGACCTTTTCAACTGTAACGTTACAGCCAGAGGTAGATGTTTCGACTGAGCCGGCAAAATGGGTTATAGTATTATCGAAATTAAGTTCACGGGTGATGACTGCGTCAATTCAAAAACGTTTATTATAAGAGGTGATTTCACAATGGAAACCAATATGATACAGGAAAGAATAAACCGTTCACTTCATGAAACTTACCTGAATAGTGACAGTGGAGAGGAGAAATTGAATCAGATCAGGTTTGTCATACATCATAACCTGCGCGGGCCGCTATGTAGTATCCAGAGTTTGCTGCAATGTTTGGATATGAAGTCGTTGAGCCCTGACCAAATTCAAATACTTGACTGGATAAGTCAGAAATGCGAGGAGATAGATGAAGCCTCCGTTATGCTCGGCCAGTTGGCGGACAAGTAAATCGTATTCATTTTGAGTCGATATTCAGCTACAACTTGAAAATTTGGAAACATACAGCACCAATTTTTCAAATGCATGAAAAGTTGTTGAAAATCAATAACTTTAGAAGATCCATGTTCTACGGTCAGAAGCATCACAACCTGATCAGCTCACTCAACACCTGGAAAAGATAAATCTCATATGAATTTTCCGAAAGCGTTTTCGTAACTATTGTAAAGCATAGAAGTACCGATATAGTGAACACTATTTATTTTTGAGTATTGACTCACAATCGACCATAGCCGCATTGGAAGAATAGCACTCTTATTACATCATAATATTGAAATAACGCAGCCAAGGTGATTGGTTCAGTTCTGACTCTGGCAGTTGTGAAAGATTCAATTTGCGACATTATCAAAGCCCGACAATGAACAAAATAAATTTAAAAGAGTTGGCTTCTCAATTGAATCTTTCGATTGCCACAGTATCAAAAGCTTTAAGTGACAGTTATGAAATTAAAGAAGAAACCAAGCAACGCGTTAGAGAACTGGCCAAGCGGCTGGATTACAAACCAAATTTATTTGCCAGCAATCTTCGAAGACAAAAAAGTCAGACCATAGGAGTAGTGATTCCGGAGATTGCCAGTAATTTTTTCTCGCTCGTACTCGACGGAATCCAGGTGGTCGCTCAAAAGAAAGGGTATCATGTGCTCACGTACGTCACCCATGAAAATTATGACCGTGAGGCATCAATTTTCAAGCACCTGGAAAACGGGCGCGTGGATGGTGTGATTGTTTCCCTTTGCAGCGAAACACAGGACATTGAACATGTCAGTGTGTTGAAAAAAGGAGATAAGGAGATTGTGTTTATTGACCGGGTTTCAGAATCGTCGGATTGCCCAACGGTCACAACCGACGATTATGCCGGTGGATTCAATGCCACTGAACATCTCATTCAGAACAGGTGCAGGCGAATTGCCTATCTATCGATCTCCGATCATATTTCCATCAACCAGAAAAGAATGCAAGGCTATTTTGACGCATTGAAAAGAAATAATGTTAATGTCGATGAAAAACTGATCATTCCCTGTACAACTGAGACCGACAAGCAACATCAAATTATTAAAAAACTCCTGTTACGAAAAAAAGCACCTGATGGAATTTTCGCGTCAGTCGAAAACCTTGCCATTGCCACTTATAATGTTTGTCACGATCTTAAGATCAGGATACCCCAACAAATAAAGGTAATTTGTTTTTCAAATTTGCGAACTGCTTCGCTTCTGGATCCACCCCTGTCCACAATTGCTCAGCCCGCATTTGAAATGGGCAAAGAAGCCTGTGCCCTGTTATTTAGGAGAATTGAAAAGAAATACATTCCGAATAAAACCGAACACCTGGTTTTAAAAAGCACATTGGTTATCAGGGAGAGCACGCTTCAAAAAAGAAGTAACGGTTCCAGGTGAAGTCGCTTCTTTGCCGATTTGCTGTACTTGAGCCCCTCAACAATGTGTTTCTCCGGAGAATGTATCAACGAGATTAGTGTTTACCTGGGTCGATGAGGGCTTTTAAATTACCTTCTCTTATTAGCTCCGAATGGAAAGAATAGTAATTGCCATTTATTGATATCTGAATTTAAATTTGAACTGGGGAATTAAATCCTTTTGCAGGAACGGTCTCTAACGGGATATTTATCCAATTCTATAAATAATTACGAAGACGTTTCGATGGATTTTTTCTTTCAGGTTGTTTAAAAATTGTGATAAAGGCCAAGAATGTTCAAGTCATTCAAGGGAAAAAAAGAATTTCTATTTATTACACCTGATCAGGTGGTGAATTTTTCCTGATTCATCGGGTTCCTTTGGGAGTCTAACTATTCGCCACACGCTCAGCTTGTGTCTGGAATAGTGCGAGGTTGAAGGCTGGCAAACTGACGATACTCAAAAGGTATCAGAGAGGTATCAAACGTTGCGCAGGATGCAGATCAATGATTGAGTCAGACTTTAGACTTTCAACTTTTAACTTTAATACACATCCCTGAGCTGCCGCTCCACTTCTTCATACGCCCCCAATCCTTCCTTCGCAACATCCTCCCACCGACATTCAATAACAACTTTCCCCTTGTATCCGATTTTCTTTAATGCCGAAAAGTACGGCCGGAAATTATCACCCTGTACGCCCGGTGGAGTGCGGCCTTCTTTTTCTGCGAGTTCACAATAGGCGAGGTAATCCTTGGCGGCGAGGATTGATTCGGCGGGTTCGTTTTCTTTGAGCATGTGGTAAATGTCGGCGCAGAGGCGAAGGTTCTTGTGGTTAACAGCTTTAATGATTTCGAGTGCTTCGCTTACTGTGGAGATGAAGTTGGTTTCGGTGGTGTTGAGGTTTTCGAGCGCAAGAACGACGTTGTACTTTGAAGCAACGGCTGCAATCTTTTTTGCGATGGCGATGAACTGTTCTTTTGCTGTTTCTCTGCCAAACCCATCGGGCAGGCGTCGCGATTGGCCGCTGCCCCAGATGATCATGCCGATGCCGGCTTTCTGTGCGCGGGCAAAGACAGTTTCGACATAGGCAAGGATGGCGGCTTCGTCTACCGCCGGACCGACGACTTTCAAATCACCCGGAATGAATATGTTGCACGCATAAAAAGGAACGGCTGAGTTTTTAACGATCGTGAGCTTTCTTTCAAATGCGCTGTCCGACACCGTTCGCGGTGACAAAAACTTCGACGTGTTTTCAACAAGATAACGATAGCCAAAGCTATGCAGGAGGCGGTCGTTTTCCACGGACTGCACCACACCAATTTCTGGTATGACTGACTGCGAATTTGCTGTGACACACGCGAGGGCGGCGATAACAAGCGCGAATCTGAACATGATCAAAGATAGCCTTTCCCGTTTAAAAAAGCCGCCCTCGTTGTGTCGTTAATCTTAATGCTGCGAGATAATCACAATAGTGTCCGGGTGTGTGATGTTATTTTAGCATGCTGACCTTCTATTTCACGACGAGTTCAAACGTGTATGACCCTAATCCTCCGATGCGTCCATTTTCCTCGGCCATGTCGAATGTCAGTTCAAGTGTGTTGTCGGTAACGTGTACCGCCATCTCTACGCCATCATTTCGTTTCATGATGTTGAGATTGCCGTCTTTGAATACCCACGTGCCCGCGTTTTTGAATGGCTCGTAATCGAACCCGGCCATATTACCCGATACCGTGTAGGTCTTGCTTTTGGTGATGATCAGTGTGAAGCCGTCGAAGTCTTCGGTGATCTCATCACCGGCGTGGGTCACCGTTCCCGGAACCCAGGTTTTTGCCAGCCGGTTAAGTTGCTTTTCTTCTTCTGTGATTACCGGTTCCGGATCGTCAGAGCCTGAACCACAATTTGCTAACGTGAACAAGGTGACGATTGCTATTGCTGAGAGGAGGTATTTCATGGCTTTATGTTGTTATTTAATGAAGAGAGTGACGCAGCTGGTGTTGCCAGCTGCGTTCGTTTAGTTCTGGATGAATAGTTTTTCAGTTCTCGTTACGCCGTTTTCGGTGAGTTGGATGATATACAAACCACTGTTCAAGCCACTGACGTCAAACGTGCGCACGTGTTCTCCCGGTTGGAACGGTTCGTTTGCGAGTGATTTCACCGAGCGGTTCGCGATATCAATGATCCGGATATTCACCAAGGACGGGGCCGCGATTTTAAAGATTACATTCACCACGTTTTCCGCAGGGTTAGGGTAACAACGAAGTGTCAACGCGTTTTCCGGTACCTTCTCAATGGCTGTAACTATATCACATGCGTCGCCGGCACCATCACCGTCTTTGTCTTCCTGACCCGGGTTCTTCACCGTCGGGCAATTATCGACGCTGTTCAATACACCGTCGCCATCTGTGTCGTCATCGCAGACATCACCGATACCGTCATTGTCTGTATCCAGCTGATTGGCATTCGATGTAAACGGACAGTTGTCAATTTCATTCGGCACACCGTCGCCATCGCCGTCACCGGAGAGTTCACAAATGTCGCCGATGCCGTTCCCATCTGCGTCAGCCTGATCGGGGTTCGCGAAGTACGGACAGTTGTCAATATTGTTTGGAACGCCATCACCATCGATATCGTCATCACATACGTCACCTATGCCGTCGCCATCGGTATCAGCCTGATTGCTGTTGGCGGTAAACGGACAGTTATCATCTACATTCGGTATTCCGTCGGAGTCGCTGTCGGTTGCGGCTGTGATTTCGAAGTCGGCGTTCTCTATGTCGAATTGCCACGTGATCACATCAGGGCGGACGTTTCCATATACGTCCTCGATGTTTTGCAGCGTGATTTCCATCGCCTGGTCGGTAAACGTCTTGTCTGTCACAGGCACGATCAGAATCTTGTTGCCGCTGCAGCCCACAGCTACATCGTAGACTTCGTTGGAGGTTATGTCTCTGGCAATGACGTTGGCCGGACTGAAATTGAAACAGTTGATGTCTTCATTGAAGTTTGCAGAGATTTCATCGCCGGTTGAGTATTTGCCATCAGTTGGTGCGGGTACGCCAAACAATTCGGGTGCGCTGCGGTCGATGGTTCCGCGTACCCGGTCGGAAAAGCTGTATTCGGAATTGTCCTGACCACACGCAATCTTGATACGGATTTCATACTCACCGTCATCGAATGCTGTGACATCCCAGGTGAGTGATGTTTTTTCGGTACCAAGATCAGATGCCGAAAGTATCGTCGCCGATTCCCAGACTTCTGACTTCACATTCCGGTATTGCAATACGACGTTATTCAGGTTGTCCTTGTCGGATCCCGATAGTTCAATGGTAAGAGAATTATTGTCAGAACTGTTGACTATCCAACCCTGCAATGGCTTTGAGATAGTGACAGCGCTGCAGTTGCTCTTAAAGAATACCGAGAACGCAACGGTATCACCGAGGATTCCGTCATCACAATCTGAAAGCAGTGCGAACTTGAGATCCTGATAGGCATTGGACTGCGGTCCACGTTTGACGGTTACGGTAGCATCAACTGAACTACCTGCGGGGATGTTGTACGGTGTAAGAATTCCACCCTGCACTTCGCTGCCGCCAAGTGTGAGCACCGCGCCTTCCGGATTACTTTCCTGGAGGAAAACGAGATTGTACGTACGGGTTTCGTCACTCTGACTGGTGTTACCGAGATTTAGTTTGAATGCGGCGGCCGCGTCGTGCTCAATGTTATGCTGAACATTCTTGTCGACGGTTAACCTGACGCCCTCACGGGGTTGTGTTCCCTTCTCCCAGGGACAACTGCTTCGTCCGCTCACGAGTTTGAAAACCGGTGTCCCGTATGCGCGGTCGCCCTTGATGTCGACGCTAAAGAAATCGCCGATGTCATCGTCGTTCAGCGAATAGCCCACTTTTTTCTCATGAGTGATTCCGGCTTCGGCGGAACCGCCTAGTTCAAGTTTGTATTTTACTTCCGAACCAAGGGAAGCGCCGGAACCACCTACTTCAAGTCCGGCTTCAGTGGCGATGGTTTGTTCAATATACATATTGAATTCGAGGCTTATCCCTGCGGTAGCAGTCACCGTTACTTCGGATTCATAGCCCGCCCCGGCGCTGAATGATTTATTTTCGATGAAAGTTGCCTCTTCCTTCAGGGTTTTGTTCCTCTCGAGGATTTGTTCCCATACACTGATTTGATTCTCGTACAGGGCAACTGAATCCGATTGTTTTTGTTCGTAAATCTTTTTGATGTCTTTGAGTTGAGGAATCAGAACGTTCCGGATGTGGTTTTCGGTGTACATGAACGTCGTTGCGAATCCGTCAGTGGCCATAATGATTTGTTGTGATGTTTCAACGCCGCATGTTTCGGAATTGTAATCAATCACATCGGTCAATGCATACAGCATGTTCATTGCTGCTCCGATGAATACGTCACCATCTTCGCCTGTGATATCCTGGTTACCCGATGTGCTGAACTTGTTCTGAGTCGCGAATTCCATTCCAAACTCGGCCTGGCTTTTCAGACTGGCACCTATTTCCATTGATGACTTCACCTGCCCCCAGAATTTGTATGGAATCGTTACGCCCATGCCGGCTTCCTGTTCGACACCCAGCTTGGCTTGTTGCCATACGTTGACACTTCCGGAGAGTTGTGTGTACAATTTCATCGATGACGTGAACTTCGTATTCTCCGACAGGTAGCTATAGCTTTGATCACCGGGAGGATCTCTGAGGATGAGAAATGGCGTTTCGGGAGCGACTGTTGTAAATGTCTGCTCGCGGGGTTTGTTACCTTCTACCAAAGCCCAAGTAACGACATCGCCTGTTTGTCCGTCGACATTTGCATGGATGGATATCTTTTTCTGGTAGGGATGTTCACCACCACTTAGGATGTTCGGTTGTCCCGGCAGCAGTTCGTATATCGCAATCCCGTTTTCGAGCTGAAGCGTATCGGCACCGTTGTAGCCATCTTTTATTTCATCGTGAACTACAATGTATCCGGTACTGGTCAGGCACGATTCAGATCCGAAACTTTCGAAAACGCGAATCTCCAGGTTGTACCTTGCGATCTGTTCCACGATCGGAACATCGAAGGGCGCGCAACCGGACGCGGGCAGACCTGCAATTTCAATTTCTGGTGGCTTGCGATACACAAAGTCTTTTTCAACGGATCCTTCAGTCAGGTCGACCTTGGTCAATGGGAAATATTCGGGTATGTCATCTTTGGTAAGGTCTGGTTGCGATTCATCAGGGACAAAATCAATTACCTCTATTGTATAGGCCCTGGAAGGTAATTCTACTTCGTAGTGCCCGGAACCTGCTGCGGTGACGACGGTAACATCAATACCCGCAGTCGGATTTTCAGTATTGAAGATTCTTAGAGTGGCCTGTCCGATGTAGATCGAACATCCGCCGAGGAATCGGCCGGAAAGGGTAGAGCGTTGCACATCTTCGAAAGCAAGATCTGTAACATCCTCTTCGACGTTGACCGATATTGTTGGCGGATCAAACGTATGTTCGAAGTATCGCGGTTTAATGCTGTACTGACCGATTTCCTCCACGGTAAGTGAAAAGTTACCCTGTTCATCTGTTCTCGTCCCCTTATATTGATCGTTGACCAGAATTTCCACTCCGACAGCAGCAGCCTCCTGGCCGTTGATGCGTTGCATGATGTTTCCGGTAATGGTAAAGGACGAGGTATCAACAAAACTTGGCGACGGCAACGTGTACACCGGTGCCAATTGATCGAGGAGTATCTCATCATACGATGCCGGGTTAAAACCATGGTCACCTTTTTTCGCATAGACTTTGAAGACAGCTTCCTCATGATAGTAGATGTCGCGTATATCAAACAGTCCGTTTGCATTTGTTGTGTCGCTGTAAACAGTCGGATTTTGATCGCCTTGATCGACACTACTTATTCGCTCCGCGTAAACGATGGCGCCTTCCACCGGACCACCGAAAGGTGCCTTGACCGAACCATGAATTCTGCCATTGCGTCTGGCGTAACCCGTGTCTGAAAAAGTTGATAAGGGTGCTGTGAAAAAAGTCTCGCCGCTGTAGGGTGTTAGCGTATAGACGTATCGTAATCCGGGCACGAGGTCATTGTCTTTATACGAACGCGTGATGTGCATATCGGTGCGACTGTGTATTTCTACGCCGTTCCTGAAGATTTTCAATGACTTTGCCGCGGAACTGATATCCGGCCATGTGATTTCCACGCCATTTGCCAGCGTTCCATCTGAAGCAACGATGCCGGGAAATGTGCTGCCTTCCACCGTAATCGTGTCGGACGTGTGAAAGCCCCAGGTGGTGCTATTGACATATGTTATGATGGAGTAAGTATGCTTCTCTCCGGGACCTAGATTGACATCCTCCCAATTCCTTACGCTTCCCGTAACCTGGGCAACGTGTGCAGAAAAGTCACCGTCTTTGTAAATCCTGTAATGATGAATGTTTTCCGGAACGTCGGTTCCTTTTTGCCACGTGATTTTGATTTGATTGCGTAACGCGCTTTCGCTGGTTGAATCGGAAGCGGTAACGTTCTTCGGCGCCTTCAGCGCAGATGTGAAAGCAGTAACGGTGTTGCTATACTTCCAGTAGTGGCAACTGAACAGGCTTCCATCGGTTTTATACATGATCCTGTATGATCCTCCGATGGCGATTCCGGTTTCAGGAACGATCTTCTGGTTTTGGCTGATGCTACCCGGATCTACAGTTCTCAGGACATTCCCGTTCTTGTAGATCGTGTAGGAATACGTGTCCGTACCCCAGCAATCCATATCGGCTGAGGCTCCCGTTGCATTCAGTCGGATGAACCAGTCGGATCCGGCTGTAGCATTCGTTATGGCGAAGTCAGGCTTTCGCTGAGCGAAGAGCTCGTGGGCACTTGTCAGCATGATCAGTAACAACCACGCGATGATTGCAAAGCTGCGGTCGTTTTCGGTGAGGGAAAGATGTGGTTTCATGGCCTTTAATTTTGAGTCGCTTGTTCAGTGTGCGTGACCCAAAATTGGATTTTAAGGCATGGCGCGACCTATCAGGATTGTCGCGAAGACTGTAAGAAATGTCGCAGGCAGCGAAAATTCACGGTTTTTGAGGCGTCAGTGTGTTTTGTTCAACACATCCGACGGCGTGCAACCAAATTGTTCGTGGAAGCACTTGGTGAAGTAGGATGGACTGCTGAAGCCGACCCGGTATGCAATTTCGGATGCGGTTGCGGCGCGTTGCTCAAGGAGGGCGTAGGCCCTGTTCAATCGGTGGGTTCGGATAAACTGGTTGGGGCCCTGGTCGAGAAGCGCTTTCAGTTTGCGGTGCAATTGCGACCGGCTCATGCCAATCTCCCTGCTGAGTTGCTCAACGCCGAAGTGTTCGTTGCTGATGTTGTTTTCGACCAGCTCCATCAGGCGGGTCAGAAACTTCTCATCAATTGAGTTTTCGGTTACCTCGGCAGGCCGCAACGTACTTTCCTTTTTGTATTTCTCGCGCAACCGCTTTCGCGATTCGATCAGGTTTTCAACACGCGCAAGTAGTTCGTCGGGAACGAAGGGTTTGGTTACGTAGTCATCGGCCTTCGTTCGCAAGCCTTCGATCTTGTCGCCGGAGTCCGCTTTGGCAGTAAGCAGTATGATGGGGATGTGACTCGTTCGCTCATCATTCTTCAACGTCCTGCTTACCTCATAGCCGTCCTTCTTTGGCATCATAACGTCACTGATGATGATGTCCGGTATGATGTCAATTGCTTTCGCGATACCTGCTTCGCCGTTTTCAGCAAACGAAACAATGTATCGTTCACGCAATATTTCACCGATGTACGACTGCACTTCAACGTGATCTTCAATCACCAACACAAGGGGTTTGTTTTCGTCCGTTGCCTCATCCGCGGGCGACTCTATATATACTGGCGACTCTTCGCGGGCAGGGAGAGGCGGGTTTCCAAGACTGATTTCGTCTCCGGGAATATCAGTCGGAATAGTAAAGACAACCTGTGTTCCGATGCCCGGGATGCTGGACGCAGAAATCTTTCCGCCATGCAATTCGACCAGCTCCTTTGATAACGAGAGTCCGATTCCGGATCCGGCCTGTTGCCGTTGATGCGAATCGTCGGACTGATAAAACCGGTCAAATATGTTGGTGACGTCATCACTGGAAATACCACTGCCGGTGTCAGACACGGATATTTCGATATTTTCAGCGGGACGACCACGGACCTTTTCGCTCATCGTTCGTGCACAGACCGTGATTGCACCTTTCGGCGGTGTAAACTTGACGGCATTGCCGATCAGATTGGTAAGGATCGTTTCAAACTTCTGTCGGTCAAAATTGATGATCAGTTCTTCATCAGGAACATCGAGGACAAGATTGATCTCCTTTTGTTGCATCACCGAATGGAAGGAAAGCGTCACACCTTTGAGCACGGTGATGATATCTGATTTTGTGACGTGCAGCTTCATCGTGCCGGACTCGATCTTTGCGAGATCCAGCAATTGATTGACGAGTTCCAGCAGACGGTTCGCGTTTCGCTCCATGACCGTCAGTTGTTGCTTTTGTTCGGGATCATTTGTATCCGCAAGCATGGTTTTCACCGGACCGAGTATCAGCGTAAGCGGTGTCCGGAATTCGTGCGATATGTTGGTAAAGAAACGCGACTTCATGCGATCGACCTCTTGTTCTTTTTCAAGAAGCATACGGTTCCGCTTTGTACGAACGCGTTGCACATAGTAGACGAGTCCTCCGAGTACGAGAAACGAAATTGCCGCGCCTGCATACGCGCGATTCCTGAACTGCGCGTTTTCATTTACGATCCGCAGGTTTTCAATCTCGCGTTCCTTCTTCTCAGCTTCAAAAGTTTCGCGCAACGTTTCGATCTGGTCGGATTTTTCGCGATTGAATATGGAATCGTTCACAGCAATGTATCCGAGCAGGGCTTTGTACGCGGAACGATGATCATTAAGGCTGTCGTAAATTTGTGCAAGGTTGAAATACGCCACTTTTTGTTCGGAAATAAGATTGGCGGCCAACGCAAGTTCAAGTTGCTTTTCACCAAAGTACCGCGCTGAATCATATTGTTTCATGTACAGGTGATTCTCGGCGAGGTTGCCCATAATATAAACTGTTCGCGAGTTTTGGCCCGAAGCTTCCGAGAGGCGGTATGCGCGTCGCAGATACTTGTTCGCATTTTTGAAATCACCCGAAAGTGTGTACTTCCCGCCGATGTTGTCGAGACACGTGAGAAGTAAACGCTGGTCTTTCAACTGCTCGGCTATCGGCAATGCACGGAGGTAAATGACAAGGGCGGTGTCGGCGCGGTTAACTCTTGAATAAACAACACCCAGATTAACCATGGTCCAGCCCAGGTTGTACAAGTCATTTGTCTTTTCGCACGTTTCTACTGCCTTACCGAGATATTCGAGCGCCTTCTCGTAATTCTGTGCCAGTTCAAAGGTATGTCCGAGGTGATTGTACGCGAGACTGACAGCAGCGAGGTCGTTTATCTTTTCAGAATACTCCAGCGATTTAAGGAAATACTTTATGGCTTCGGCGTGTTCACCTTTGATGCCGTGTACCACGCCGATATTATCGTTCGCTTTTGCGAGTAGCTTCGCCGAACCCGATTCTTCCGCATGGACCAATGCTTTTTCAGCAACATCTGCTGCGGCGGCATAGTCACCCTTCTTGAACAAGACCAGATAGCGATACAAATACGTCTCCGCCGAGAGAAATGCATCACCAAGTTCTTCGCTTTCGCGGATGGCATCATCGGAATAATGAATAGCACTGTCGTAGTTCCCGAGTGAACTTGTTGTGTATGCGAGGAAGTTGAGTGTTCTTATGTTTCCTTCCGGATACGCCAGGTCGCTTAGCAGAAGTTGTGTTTGTCTCGCGAGGCTGTCTGCATGCGCGAGATTTCTGGCGAGGTACAGTCGGGTGAGATGGCTTAATGCATTGATCTTCGCTGTATCCTTTTTTGTTGCGACGTCCCTTTCAAGTTTTTCAATTGTCTTCGTTTGAGCAACGAGCCCGGACCCTGCGAGGGTAAAGACCAAAACGGAAAGCCACGTTCTCATTGAGGGTAGGGGAAGGTAGGACAAGTTAAGAAAAGTATTGTATTCTACCTTCGAAATTGTAGACAACTAACATGACGCAGTCATCGCTGAACGACGTTCTCATTTATAGCACAGACTTGCTGTCTCTGTTAACCCGCCAAATCTTCCCAGGAGAAACCAGCTGACTTTTTCGTACTGATGTTATTCTTTGAATACTCACGAAAATATTCGGCGAGTATCCTGTCAGTCCGGCTTTCTGATTTGTCAAGTTCGGCGATGGCGATCTTGAGGTTGACCAGTGAATCAAACGAATCATTTTGTCTGACAAGAACCGTCCGCCCTGCAATTGGGTCGAAAGCAGTACTCACCCCTGCGAATACACCCTGCAGAACATCAGGTGATTTACGGGTTCCAATCCGATAGACGTGATAAAAACTTTTTCCTTCGATTGACTGCATCAGCACGAAGAGACAACCCTGCGTTAACGCTACTTCCCCTTCAAACGAATAGATCATTCCCTTCAGACGCAGCCATGTCTTTCCATTGACAGCAGCGATATTCACCGGCGAACGCAATATATATCCTTCTTCATGGCTTGCGCGAACATAACAGTAATAGTTGCCGTGCATCGCGCGGAGAACCGGGTCTTCGGGATTCTCTAAGTGGCACTTCAACTCCCTGAACGAAGGATAGCCGAGGAATTTGGCGATTTCATTGAGACGATTTTCCTGAAGTCCTATTGTGTCTTCAGGCTTCGCCTTGTTCATTTTTTGGTAGATGTTGTGATACAGGTAGCGTTCGTTGCCGTTTTCAAACACTTTGCCTGAGATACCGGCGAGTCCTGCATGATCTAACGCGAGCCCTGTTTCTGCAGATAGCCGCTGCAGCATTTTTTCAAGAAGGCGAACCTGAACATCCATAGCTGAATATACCAAACAGGAACAATTCAGAAAAACAAAACAAAGAATAAGGAAAAACGGAATACGGCGCGATAACACGTTAGCCGTACCACCCCACCAACTTTGTATCGTTCCGGAACATGGTCCGGGGAAGGTTTTCAACACGGCAACAATGGGGTAGCCGTGCGGAGGTCTTTCACGGACTACCCCATCTGTTCCAATTCCATTTCGGCGACAAAGATCAGTCTCGGTTTCGACCGCGCATCGGGCGATGCTGATCTCATGCCTGCCTTAACACAAATCAATTTAAAAAATGAGAACGATCAAATTCCTGATGTTCATCATGGCTATTGCCATGTTCAGCTGCAATGATGAGTCGATCCGCGTCAGAGGTGGTGATGACGATGACGAGCCTATCGCGATCCCACCGCCACCGGATGACGAGAGTAACTTCGTGCCAATTGATTCACTCGATATCTGATTGGGGTAAGGGGAAATCCGGGGTGATTTCCCCTTTTTTTCTTTTGCTTTCTGGTGTGAATCGCAGCAGGATTTTAAGGAGATGTTCACGAGGGGGTAATTTTTTCGTAACTTGCTCCACCCTGGTTTATGTTCTGCAGAATTGCATACCTGATATTATTGGTATCGAGTAATCTATGCGCACAGCAATCGCTCGACAGCCTCGCCCTCGTGCTCCGCGAGGAGAAAATCTCAGATCGGGAGCGGGCAAAAATCGCAGTAAGGCTCGCATGGTATTATTTTCAACATGAAAAGTATGATAGCGCGATTCGTTACTACAACATTGTCATTGAGCATGACGACAGGCCAGCAACTATCGCGTCCAGTTATAATGGGTTGGGTATAAGTTTTTCAGCACTTGGCCTGAATGATAGCGCTATTTCATCATACGACTCGGCGCTGAAACTATATGACGAACTCCTTGATAGTACTAGCGCAACGATAGTCCATACCAACCTGGCAATACTCCTGAAGAATCAGGGGCGGTATGATCAATCACTGGATCATGCATTTTTCGCCGTGAGAGTTCATGAACGGTCTGGCAATATTCAGGCTCTCGGCTCGTCGTTTAACACCATTAGTCTTGTGTACCTGAAAATGGGTGAGTTGCCCCTGGCGTTATCCTACGGCAAGCGGGCACTCGAATTACGCAAGGGCATTGGACACGACAAGGGGATAGCCAAGTCATACACAAACCTTGGTGAGGTTTGGCTTGCAATGAATGAATATGATAGCGCACTGTTCTGTCTTGAGCAAGCGTATAGAATGAAAGTTGCGATGAAGGATTTCAACTCCCTGTCGAGTACGCTCAACAACCTTGGCAATCTGTACCAACGCCGGAATCAGTTTGAAAAGGCACTGCAATACTATCGTGAATCTCTTTCCCTCAAGGATGAGTCTGGAGATGTTCAGGGGCGGGCAGTGACCTGGAACAATATCGCACGACTTGAAATGCAGCTTCACCGCCTGCACGACGCGGAAAAATCATTGACGAATGCATCTCAATTGATATACGGCAGTGATATGCTGGAGGAAATGCGCGAGAACCTTGAGATGCGCACTGACCTGTACCGTCTCCAGGGTCGATATGCCGAAGCACTGGCAACGACGAAGGACCTGATGGCGGTGAAAGACAGCTTGCTCAACAGACAAAAGGCTGAAACAATTGCCGCGCTGAGGGTTGATTACGAAACCGACAAAAAAGAGCAGGAGATAAGTTTGTTGAATGAACGCGAGCGCGCTCAGCGCAGTGAACTTGCCGTGCGTGAGTTCCAGGTTTACGTGCTCATTGGTGCGGTCATCCTGCTCGCGTTGCTTGCTTTTTTGATTTACTGGAATCTTCGAATCGTCCGCGAGGGCAGAAATCGTGTGTCGCTGCTCCTTCAGGAATTACATCACCGTGTCAAGAATAATTTGCAGCTGCTCTCGAGTGTGTTTAGTCTGCAGGCGCAATACCTTTCCGAACCGACGGCCGTGCTCGCAGTACGTAGCAGCGAGAGTCGCGTCAATGCGATGGCGTTGATCCACAAGAAACTCTATGACGGAACAAATGAACGCTCTGTCCAAATCAGAGAGTATTTTCAGGAGCTGATGCAATACCTGCTAAACGCCTACGGTTTTTCTGAAAATCAGGTAACCGTTCAAATCGATGCTCCTGACCTCCGCCTGGATGTTGATAAGGCAATTCCTGTCGGACTGATTGTAAATGAACTGGTAAGTAATTCCTTTAAGTATGCTTTCGCAGATCAGGATAGTCCTGCAATAGGCATTAAGCTTCGCGTGGAGGAAAACACCATGAAGCTCGAGGTTCGCGACAACGGATGTGGATTCGAGACGACGGCGAAAAACGAGATGAAACATTCCTTTGGGCTGAAGATGGTCACTATTCTTATCAGGCAATTGAAAGGAGATTGTGAGATTGACACACGGTCAGGGACAACTTACAGGCTAACGTTACCCGTATGAATGAGTCCATTAACGTAATGATCGTTGAAGACCAGTTGCTTGTGGCTGAGGATATCCGGCTAAAGCTTGAAAAACATGGTATGCGCGTAACGGGATTGTATGTCTCGGGGGAAGAAGCAGTTGAACGTCTCCATGAGGATCAACCCGACCTGGTGCTGATGGATATAAACCTTGCCGGTAACCTGGACGGAATACAGACTGCCGATATGATGCAGCGATCGGGACGGATTCCGGTGGTTTATTTGTCCGAATTAAGCGATCATGATACTTTCCAACGTGCCCGGAGGACGATGCCTGAGGGTTATCTGACGAAACCGTTCAGGGAGTCTGATCTTGTTCATGCTATTGAGATAGCATTTAACAACGCGCACAACAGAGCCAACACGGCACCGGAGAAACGCAACGATTTTATTTTCCTGCGCACCGATAATCAGGTTTTTGTGAAAGTAAAAATCGAAGACATCTTGTTTTTGCGTGCAGGTCGCGCGTATTGTGACGTGGTGTGTATGAATAAAACATACACACTTTCAAACAGCATGAACCAGGTAGCCGAACAAATCGGAAGCAGCGTACTAATCAAGATACATCGGTCGTACATGGTCAACGTGCACCACATCACCGGGTTTGATGGCAACGTCGTCAGGGTGGGGGGTCACGAGTTGCAGATGAGTAAGGAAATGAAAAATGATGTGATGGCACAGCTTCGCTTTATCCGGTAGTTCGGAAACCAGAATCTGCCGCCGGGAAACTAAACTTCACTGTATATGAAGGGTTTGCTTCATTCGCTTTTTGGTAAGATGGACACGCCCCGTTATCAGTACGATGCGTTTATTTCTCACGCCGTTGAAGACAAACTTCCGATTGCCAATGAACTTTGCGCAAGGCTGGAACAGGCCGGTTTGAAAATCTGGTACTCTGGTCGTGAGCTGAGCGTTGGCGATCGGGTATCCGAATCCATTGGCGCAGGTCTTCGTAAGTCTCGTTTTGGAATCGTAATCCTTAGTCCGTCATATATTCAGAAAAACTGGACAATGCGCGAGTTTTATTCGCTCCTCGCGAAGGAAGAATACGAGAAGGTGATTCTGCCGGTGCTTTTTGAAATTACTCCGGAAGAATTGCTCGCGAAGGATATTACTATGGCTGATACATTCGCGCTCCGCGCGGAAAAGGGCATGGATTATCTGGTCGAGTCTCTAACCGCAGTAATTGGCCGCGACAAGGGAACGCCATCGGTACGGCAACAGAGTGGCTTCGGCAGATTCAAAATTGCGATCATGTTTGCGATTCTTCTGCTTGCAGGTGTGGGAGTACCAGCATTCCTTTCACTGAATAAAGATGATGTTGAAAGTCAAGTTGCGTTTAGCCGGGACGTTGCAGAGCAGCTCCTTTCGGAACGGCTGCGCGATCTCGACCTGAAAGCGTCGGCAGTATTGAAGGATCACCCATATTCCCTGGTCAGCTCGGGAGAACAGGTTGCAGCGGATGCAGATGAGTACCTTGACCTCAAAACGCATTACCGAAATGAATACCGGCTTGACAACGGTTTTTCAAAAGTTCAGTCAAAAAAAAATGTTGAAGCAGCTCTTCAGGTGGCATTCGACACGATGACGCTGGTGAGTAACTATAAAATGTCAACCGGAGAAGTATCGCGAGCCGAGGTTCTTCAGGACGGTCGTACACTTCGCTATGTGCATCGCAATACCAGCCCCGCGTCCTTCGACATCAAAAGTATGAATGAAATCAGCAAGGATATCTGGGAGGTTGACGTGCGCTTTTCGAATAACATTCGGCTCATCGAAACGATGCTCTTTTTTCCCGATTTGAATGACAAGGAACCGCGAAAGCGCCATCAGGTCAGAATTATGGCAACGCTTCCTTCAGAAAAATACCTTTTCAGAAAAAGCGAGGGCAGATGGGTGTTGGAATATTTTCCGAAATCCAAAGAACCTGACAACTAATGGGTATTCGCCTTGAAAAATCAGACTTGACCGTTATTTGAAGGCTCCGGATCTAATTCTAAAGTAGATGCAACATGAATCGAAAAGTTAGCCTTATAACTCTTGTCGCATTTGTCTTGCTGCTGTCGTTCCCGGGATTCTCGCAGGCAAACCAGGACTCGGTCTATATAACCAGGACAGGCGAAAAATACCATGCGTCCGGATGTCGTTATCTGAAGTATAGTTCCGTCGCTGTCACGCAATCACACGCGAAAAAGGGTGGCTACACGCCATGCAGCGTCTGCAAACCAGGTAGCGGCCAACGTAGTTCGGGAACTTCGACGGTAAACACTTATCAGAAAGGTCAAACAGCGGCGCGGCAGTGTACTGGTACAACCCAGTCTGGTCAGCGATGCAGGCGTCTGACTACCAGTGCCAATGGTCGCTGCTACCAGCATTAGGCAGTAGAAATCCAAAGTTCGGAAACCAATTCCCGTTCTCCGGAAAAACAATTTTAGGGTTTTGTTATCAGGTGCTACAATAGCCTCAAAAAAGGCTAATGGCTTACTACTTTGTCAACAAGGATGCGCAGAAGAACGGAGATCACGAAGTACATAAAGACAGCTGCGAGTGGATGCCTGTCAATCGTTTATTTCTCGGCAACTACTTCGACTGCGAAGACGCTGTTCGTGAAGCAAAGAAGACATACGACCAGGTGAATGGCTGCATATTTTGTTGCAAGGCATGTCATACGTCGTAGCATTCTGGAAGGCATGGCTGTTGTGTGAATGTTAGCTATGAAAATTAGGCCATGCCTGTTCCAGAACAACGTTTCAGGTTTGGAAGGTTCAGGGTTTCCCGCCGTCGCGAAACGCTTTGTCGGGCACGCAGGTTTCAGGTTCAGGAATCGTTGAATGTGGAGTGTGTATAGGAATGATGTGTTAGCCTCGAAGGTGAGTTTAGTTTGTAATTTCTCATTTCTAATTTTTGATAGGCGTGTGCAAGAATTCCTACGGTCACTATTTTGCGGGAAGTGACGGCTTGCGAAAATCTTTTGTTGCATGGCGATAAATTTAGAATTGAGGTGGCTTTGTCAAAAGCAACGTAGCAGTCGCTCACTCCTGATGACGAATTAAACGCGGATTGATCTCAGCTTCGTCGACGCACTCGCCATTCGTTAACAGTAGGTTCGTATCACCGGTAATCGGATTGACAAAGATTTTTGTTTTCGAGTTGCATGCCTTGATTCGATAAAGAAAGACGCGAAGTGCCTCCACTATACCCTCTCTTTTCGCTGCCGCATAGACAGCGTTAGAGCATGACTCTCTGAAAAGGCATTGACGACGTTTTGATTCCGGTACGACAAGCCAATAAAGGCGTATTAGGCAAACTGGAATAATCCTAAGCATCAACGGTTTTCTTAAAAACTATCAATTGACGCGGAGTGCTATACCCTGGAGTGGCGCCAAACCCAAAGCAACCAGATGATGGTGCAACCCAAGTTGTGACGCTCTCAACCCGAACGTAGGACCAGCCCAGTTCACCAAGTTTGTTTATCAGAGTCTGCAGTTGTTCTGCCGCGGTTTCAGACACTGGCCGCTTTGGATCAACGGAGGGTACAAAAGGAACGACTTTATATTCCATAGTAACGGATTAATTTATCATTTGCATTTACATCCATCTCCGGTTACCCACTTGCAGCACGGACTGTCGCATTCGCTCTTATTCTTGTTGGAACAACCGCAGTTTGAAGTCGTTGGACAATTCTTTCCATCCTCAGCCTCGCAACCGTTGTAGGTGATGACTACGACTAACAATGTGATGATTTGCCGCGCCGCCTTGAGGTGCACGAATAAGTTTGTTAGTATTACTTTCATTTCCTTCGTGATTATGGTCTTTTCTTCCCTATGCTACTCTTGATTGCCACATGGGAACGGGTGGCTAAGAAGGCAAATAGCTTAACGAGATTGTACAGCACCAGTCCGGCGAAGGCTATCACTCCTACAATAACCAGTACGATTAACCCATTCTTGCTTTTCCCCCACGAGGTTCGGAATGTTAGTCCGGGGATTCCGGTTCTGATTGAGAACCCTCTTGTCCCGATTGATCCACGACGACTGCGCACGCTGCCTGATACTCCGGATTTGCTCACATTGAGTCCGGCACCCTTGCCGAGATTAATTCGTTTCTGGTATCGAAAACTCATTGCGCTGGTATTCACATGATTAAAGTACCGCAATCGCAGAATGTCCCCTTATTTGTTTTCCGAAATGCAAAACATGAGTCCCCAACGCGATGATTTGGTTTCCGGGGGAAACCTCCAGTGGATAACCAGCAACGGATCTGAATTCTGAAAGTCAACTTGGTTTCACTCGCTGCCATTAAGACGGCTGGCATTTTGGAACATACATACCCCTGGGATTTTGGGTGAATTTTGGGACTGGAAAACTACCTCGAGCGATTCATTTGTTTATATTTGCGACCCGTTCCATCAGAAATGGACATTTGCCAAAGTGGCGGAATTGGTAGACGCGCACGACTCAAAATCGTGTTCCTTCGGGAGTGTGGGTTCGATTCCCACCTTTGGTACATTCATCGGGAGTGTGGGTTCGTCCCGATAGCCATCGGGACCCACCTTTGTACTACACTTACGCCATCGCCAGCATAGCGAGAAGCTACATCTATGGTAGCTATTCGGTGGCAGTTGTTCTAATCTATTCCAAACGTCATTAAACTGTCTCTGTAGCGACGGAAGGTCATTTGTGGCAATTTCCCAGACTATTTGAAAGTCAACGCCAAAGTATTCGTGAATTGAAATATTACGAAAGCCCCGAATCAATTTCCATGGGATCTCCGGATTATCATCCCTCACGTTGTCGCTGATGTTGTTGCATGCCTCCCCAATAATCTCAATCTGCTTTATTGTCGCAAACCGCTTCTCCGAGTTTGCAAGGAAGTCCTCAATCGAAACCCCTCAATATATCTTTGAACTTCAGCAATTGCGTCAAGAATGTGCCGGACGCGGACTTTGTCAGGCAGCGGTCCTTTCATAGATCAAGACTTTCTCACGGTCAATATAAGGCCTGATATACCGGGACAGTCCTTCTGAAGTGACCAAGTCGACTTTGGTCTGGAGTAGTTGTTCTAATTCTTTCTTTGTACGTGAAAAAAGCCATCCCGATCGGGCGGCTGTGATCCAATTCAACCAAGATATCGATATCACTTGCCGAATCAGCTTCGTTTCTCACGTAAGACCCAAAAATATAAGCCCTTCGAACGGGTTTTCTGGAGAAATACCGCCTAAGTGCCTCCTTTTGAGAATTCGAAAGTTGCATAATTAAAGATAGGAAATTTTCACATGAACTGGCTAAATAAGGCATTCCGTCCATGGTCTTCTTTGTTAGTTCATTACCGACCTGCTCCCCTCCAATCCGAAATCAGAAATTCCTTGAATTATAAATTTTTCACATACGTCACCGCCTCCGTTCTTGCAACGAACAGCGGCTTTACCTGGGACCAAACGCCCGTAAAAAGGTCGGAATTGCGGTAGGCTTCCAGATCTTCGACGCGGTTCCAGTGACTCAGCGTCGCGTAGGTGTCCGGTGAGCGGTGGTCGCGGAGCAGCTCAAGGTGGGTGCAGCCCGAAAAGTTGCGGATCGCTTCCTTGTTCTTTTCGAAGATTGCCAAAAAGGTTGCGGCCGTCTCCGGACTGAAATGCATGCGTACTATTCTGACTACTGTCATTCGTCAAAGATAATGTTGACGGAACTGTCGTATTCGAGACCCAGGAGTTCGGAAGCGTTGCCGCGGTAGATCCCGATTTCCAGGAGGTTGAGGCTGTTGAAAATGATAAAACATTCGCCCTGGTCAGCCTGATTATATTGCTGGTGAATCCTCCGGAATTTTTCGCCACCAAACTGGACGGTGTACCCGCGACCCTTGCTCAGCACGTCAAATGCCTCTTTCGGGATATTGGTGATCAAATTACCCATGTTATCGACCCGAATGACGGTTCCGGTAATGCCTTTTTTCGTGGCCTTAACCTGGCGATCCAGCAGCTTTTTAAACGAAGGCATTGGCTTGCCGAGGTTGGTTATCGGCATACCACTCGCTAATTTTGCTGCAGCCGGGGCGAACACATCGCGTTCCGGAAACGTTGTGTGAATTGTATTGATGCTGTTCAGGTCGACCACCTGTTGATGAGGCTTGTCGGAGATGAGTCCGAACAACCCGTTGTCGCTTCCCACGAAATAATGGTCTTCAAGTTGCAGGGCAATGTAAGCATCGTCGCGGCCACCGATGGCGTCGACCCCTACGAGGTGAACGGTACCCGCGGGAAAGTCACGGAAGACTGAACGCAGAATGAACGCAGCGTGGCCAATGTCGGCCGACTTAACGTTGTGACTGATATCTTCGAGGCGAAGTCCGGGATTAATACTGATAAGCTTTGCCCGGATAGCAGCCACGTAATGGTCGTTTTCGCCGGAGTCGGTAAGCAGAGTGACTATGGCCATGTGTTGAAGCTGCCGGGGATATTCATTAATATTACGATGCCAAAATAAAACATTTTTAAGTCATATTATTTCAAACCAAAAACCGATAATTCGTTGATCGAAAAAACCGTAACGCTCGAAAACATTTCCCTGATTGATTTCCTTGGCGTTGGTAACAAAACCATCGACACCCTCGCAGCCGCGTTCCCGAAGAGCAGGATCGTGTCGCGCGGGAACCAGATTCATATAAAAGGATCGACTTCAGAAATCGTTCAGATTGACGACATTCTGAACGCGCTGATCGATCATTATCACAAATACGGCCGTGTAACCGAAGAGAACGTTCAGAACTATATTTCGCGTGAGCAGGAAATCGCGTTGCCGGATCAGCGCCAGAACACCGGCGAAGATGTGATTGTTTACGGAACGAAGGGCGCGCCCATCAAACCGAAGACGGTTAACCAGCAAAAACTCGTTGAACTGGTGAAGGATAACGATCTTGTCTTTGCCCTTGGTCCCGCCGGTACAGGAAAGACGTACATCTCCGTAGCCATGGCGGTTCGCGCGCTGAAGAACAAGTCTGTCAAGAAAATCATTATTACAAGACCCGCCGTTGAGGCCGGGGAGAACCTGGGTTTCCTTCCCGGGGATCTCAAGGAAAAGATTGATCCGTATCTGCGGCCGATATACGATGCGTTGAACGACATGATCCCGTATGAGAAACTTCAGTACTACATGGAGCGCGAGATCATTGAGATTGCTCCGCTTGCGTACATGCGCGGTCGGACATTGAACAATGCATTCATCCTGCTTGACGAATCGCAGAATACGACACCCATGCAAATGAAAATGTTCCTCACGCGTATGGGTCCCGATTCAAAGATGATTATCACAGGTGACGCAACGCAGATCGACTTGCCGGGTAAACAGCGTTCGGGGCTGAAGGAGGCGATGCGAATTCTGCAAGGCGTTAAGGGTATCGGATTTATTGAATTGTCGGAGAAGGACGTTGTTCGACACAAACTTGTTCGCGAAATCATAGAAGCATATTCACGGGACAGTTCGGAGAAGGACACTGAAGAACAGGGTTCCTGAGCATACCCGTACCGTTGTATATTAGTTGAATCGGGCGCAACGCCCGGAAACCGTTAGCTATGTTCTACTGGATTCCTTACGCATTCGTCAGGATCACGGCTGCTTTTATCGCCGGGATTATTCTCAACATTGTTTTTCCAGACGTTGTTGATACAGGTACTGGATTTATTCTCGTACTTGTACTGACGACAGCATATTTTCTGATCGTTTTCATAAACGAACGCCGCCGTCGTTACATGATCAATCCCGGTTTCACCGGACTGACTGTTGTATTCATATGCGGTTACATGAATGCTGCACTTCACCGGCAGGATAGGTGGGAAGATCATATTTCACGTGTGGATAAGATAACCCGCTATACAGCGGTAGCGGTTGCTCAGGCTGAAGAAAAATCAAATTCATGGAGACAGGTTTTACAGGTCCGGGCCATATACGACAGCGGACGATGGCATCATGCGTCGGGACGCGTAATGGCTTATTTTCCAAAGTCGGACCCGGCGGTTTTTCGCTACGGCGATGTCTTGCTGATTCAGGGTAGCCCACGCGTTGTACCCGGACCGGCAAACCCCGGACAGTTCGATTATCAGCGTTACCTTTCATGGCGAAATATCTTTCATCAGCACTTCATTCGATCCGGTGAAGCGCAGCTCGTTGGTCACGATCCGCCCAGTGCAATCCTGGATTATTCCATCAAAGTCCGCATATGGGCTCTTTCTATCCTTGAGCGGCATATTGCCGGTGACCGCGAACTTGCTATCGCGCAGGCGCTGGTACTTGGTGTCACGGAAGATCTGGACAACGAACTTACCGGTGCGTACGCTGCGTCAGGTGCGATGCACGTGCTGGCAGTCTCCGGACTGCACGTCGGAATTCTTTACATGATCATCGCCATCTTATTGAAGCCGCTCAATCGGACAGCGGGGGGTAAATGGATTTTCATGTTAGTCAGCATGTGCATGCTTTGGGGGTATGCATGTGTAACCGGCTTGTCCCCTTCGGTGCTGCGTGCGGTCGCGATGTTTTCCTTTTTTGCTCTGGCCCGACCGTTGAATTACAGGACGAACATTTTCAATACGCTGGCGTCTTCGGCGTTTTGCCTTTTGCTGTACGACCCGTTCCTGATTGCCTCAGTCGGATTTCAGTTGTCGTATCTTGCTGTGATCGGAATCGTTTGGTTGCATCCCATGCTGTACCGGCTATGGGAACCAGAAAGTAGGGTGTGGGATGAAGTGTGGAAGATCAGCGCCGTGTCGATTGCTGCGCAGTTGATCACTACACCGTTGACGCTGTTTTACTTTCACCAGTTTCCAAATTACTTTTTGTTTGCCAACCTTTTCATAATCCCGTTGTCAACCGCGGTACTTGCCGGCGGACTTGCATTACTCGCGGTAGGTTGGCTTGAACCGGTTGCTGCCATCGTCGGGTGGGTTGAGAACCTGGCCATAACGTTCCTCAATTATCTGGTTTTCAAAGTTCAGCAACTGCCTTATGCGGTTCGTTCCGATATTCAGATTTCGATGCTACAATGCCTGTTCCTCACCGGAAGCATTGTAACGTTGATGCTCTTTTTCCAACTCCGAAACAGAAAATACCTTATTGCTTCGTGGATTTGTATCTTGGGATTTGGCATCGACTCGTGGTATCAACACACAAGATTGTCGGGCTGCCGTCTCGTCGTGTATAGTGTACGTGGTGGGGCCTTTGACGTGATTGACAATGGAATCGTATATGCCTTTCTTGATTCAGCAATGCGCAACGAAAAACGTGTCGTTGACTTCAGTATTAGTCCGGCCCGCGGCATGTATGGTGGAAGTGCGGTTCGCCCATTGGAAGGGCAGGTATTCGCGAGGGAACTGAATGGAGGTAAGCTCATCCGTATCCGGGATCGGACCATTCTTTATCTCGACCGGGCGATCGAGGTTGCAGACACGATTACGGTAGATTTTCTCATCCTTTCGAAAGGAGTTTCATACAGTGCGGAGGCGGTTTTGGGAAAAATTAGCGCCGGAACCGTCATTCTTGACGGGAGTTATTCATATTTTGTAGCTGATAAAACCCTTCACTCATTACCCGAACAGCTTCGGGTGCATTCCGTGGTTCACCATGGTGCGTTTGAAGCAAAATTCTGACTTTATGGAATACGTCGAATACAAATCCCGCGATCGTATCGGATACATCACCATTAACCGGCCAGAGAAACGCAACGCACTCAGCGACGGCCTTGTTCAGGAACTAAAAGACGCGCTTGCGTTAGCTGAGCGCGATGAGTCGGTGAAAGTGATCGTACTCCAGGCCCGGGGCGACGTTTTTTGTTCCGGCGCCGACCTCGCATACCTGCAGGAAATGCAAAACAATTCATATGAAAAGAACCTTGCCGACAGCGAACACCTGAAGGATTTGTTTTACCAGATATATACACTGGATAAGGTTGTAATCGCCAGTGTCCAGGGGCATGCACTTGCTGGTGGTTGCGGTCTCGCGACCGTGTGTGACTTTTCATTCGCCGTTCCGCATGCGCAGTTCGGTTATACGGAAGTGCGGATTGGTTTTATTCCCGCGATCGTTATGGTGTTTCTGCTCCGCAAGATTGGCGAGGGCAAAGCGCGTCAACTTTTGCTTCAGGGCGACACGCTTACTGCGGAACAAGCGAAACAATTTCGCCTGATTAATGAGATCGTACCTGCGGAAGAACTTGAGACACGCGTGTATGAGTTTGCCCGGAAGCTGATTACTTCAAACTCGGCGAATTCCATGCGGCTTACGAAAAAGATGATCGCAGAACTTCATAGCATGTCCTTGTCCGACGCACTGGACTACGCTGCGAAAATGAATGCGGATGCCCGGGGTAGCGAGGATTGTAAGAAAGGTATCGCCTCGTTTTTAAGAAAAGAACGCATTATCTGGTAAGCAGCATTCGCTTACCGCGACATCGCGAAATTCTCTATCTTCGGAATTTACTTGGTGGAAAGTCCTGTTGCCATATTGAAAAAATACTGGCGGTACGACCAGTTTCGTCCGTTGCAGGAGGATATTGTCAATTCCGTTCTTGCCGGCCACGACACGCTCGCGCTTCTTCCTACCGGAGGCGGGAAGTCAGTTTGTTTCCAGGTACCCGGAATGATTCTCGACGGCATCTGCATTGTAGTGTCGCCGCTCATTGCATTGATGAAAGACCAGGTTGAACAGCTAAAGCGACGCGAGATCATGGCAGCGGCAATCTATTCGGGGATGAGTCGCGCAGAAATCGATATCGTTCTTGATAATTGTATTTACGGGCCGATAAAGTTTCTCTATGTATCGCCGGAACGCCTGAAGACGGAAATATTCCTGGTTCGGTTTCAGAAAATGAAAGTCGGACTCATCGCTATCGACGAAGCGCATTGTATTTCACAATGGGGTTACGATTTCCGGCCACCGTATCTCGAGATCGCAGCCTTGCGTGAAATCAAACCCGACGTTCCCGTCATCGCATTGACGGCAAGTGCAACGGCACAGGTACAGGACGATATCCGCGACAAACTTGCGTTCCGTGCTGGTGACAACGTCTTTCGAAAATCATTTGCGCGAGACAACCTTTCGTTTGTGGTACGCAAAACCGATACGAAGGAGAAGAAGCTTTTGGAAATCCTGACCAAAGTACGTGGGTGTGCCATCATTTATGTTCGCTCGCGTAAGGCGACACAGGAAATTGCTGAGTGGCTGCAGCGAAAGAAAATCAGCGCAAGCTTTTACCATGCCGGTTTGTCCATGGAGGAACGCGCAAAGCGCCAGGACGACTGGATACATGATCGCACACGCGTGATGGTTTCGACGAACGCATTTGGAATGGGAATCGACAAACCCGATGTGCGTATTGTAATTCACCTCGATCTGCCCGAAAACCTCGAGTCGTATTATCAGGAAGCGGGTCGCGCCGGTCGCGATGAGAAACGCGCATACGCAGTCGTACTTTACAATGACGCCGACGTTGCAAATCTGCAGCGCAAAACGGAACAGGCTCATCCCGAACCAGCCGCGTTGAAAAAGATCTATCAATGTCTGGCGAATTACTTTCAGCTTGCCGAAGGCAGCGGCGAAGGCCAGAGTTTTGATTTTGATCTGCACAAGTTCGCCGAGAAGTTCAAACTTCCGGTGTCGGATGTGTACAATGGTTTGAAGAAACTGGAGGAGGAGGGACTGATTGGATTCAACGAAAGTTTCTACAGTCCGTCGCACTTGTATCTTTTGATGGACAAAGGGCAGCTCTATCAGTTTCAGGTTGCCAATGCACGGTTTGATCCGGTTATCAAAATGATTCTGCGGCTTTATGGCGGCGAGTTGTATGGAGGTATGGTCAGGATTTCGGAGTCCTATCTTGCGTCGGCATTACATATCACGCCGGGGGAAATGACGGCAACGCTTAAGCATCTGCACGAACTGCATGTCATTCTCTATGAGCCGATGAATGATCGTCCCCAGCTTACTTTCATATTGCCGCGTCAGGATGCCAACCGCCTTCCGCTTGATACCAGGCGTCTTAAACAACGGAAGGAACTCATAGCGACGAAGATGGAGGCGATTGTTGAATTTGTTACGTCCACACACCAATGCAGGATGGTGATGATTCAACAGTATTTCGATGAAAAAACGATTCGCCCCTGCGGCATCTGCGATGTGTGTATAGCCTCCCGGAAGCGTGAAAATGCGTCCGCGCTTGAAGGCATGAGAATTGAAGTCTTGTCGATAGTTAAAAAAAATCCGCTCACCCTTGAGCAACTGGAAGAGATCATTGCGCCTGCCGATCAGGAATTGTTCCTCGACGCTGTTCGCGAACTGGTAGACGAAGGTCTGATGGAGTATGATGACATCTGGCGGTTGAGGGCAAGGTGAGATTAAAAACAAGTGTTTTCAATCGCCATGAATTTTCTGGGACGTCTGAACATAGTACGACTCTTCATTGCCACAGTATGCATTACGTTAGCGTCAGGCTGCACTTTCTCGCGTTATGCACGGAAATCGTATGAACGCGCACAAGCAATGAAACCGTTTGATGCGATCATCGTACCCGGACTACCTTACGACAAAGAGAACACTTCATCAATCATGGAGTTGCGTATGTTATGGGCGAAGCACCTTTATGAGGAGGGGATTGCGCGCAATGTTATTTTTTCCGGCGGTGCAGTTTACACGCCATTTGTTGAAAGTATTGCCATGAAGACGATGGCGGATTCAATGGGTATTCCTTCCAGCAGAACGTTTTGCGAAACGGAGGCCGAGCATAGTACTGAGAATGTTTACTATTCGCTTAAGGTTGCCGAGGGACTTGGTTTTGAGAAGGTAGCATTGGCCACAGACCCGTTCCAGGCCGTTATGTTGCGTGCGTTTATCCGGAAACATACCCCCGATGTTGAGGTTATCCCCTTGGTTTTCAACAAGATCGACCCCGATAATTTTGAGTTACCCACGATTGATACGACGGCGGCATACCGCAAGGATTTTGTATCGATAAAGGAAAGGGAGGGATTTTTTGAGCGGATACGCAATACTTTCGGAAAGCGCATTAAAGAGGAGAAAAAGCTCGAAGCGAGCAGGAGGGAAAGATATTCGACCAATTAGTTTTGTTTCCTTATCTTGACACGGATCTGATCCCTTCATGGCACTTATATATCACATTGCTGACCAGAATCACTGGGAAAAAGCACAGTCAAGCGGACTTTACGTTCATCCCACACTTCACAGCGAAGGCTTTATTCACTGTTCGAAAGACGCTCAGCTTGAAGAAACCGCTAATCTTTATTTCTCCGGCAGCGAAGACATCCTCATTCTATATATAGATCCCGATCGCGTTGATGCTGAAATAGAATACGAGATGTCGTCCCGCGGTGAAGAGTTCCCCCACATCTACGGTCCCGTTAACATCGAAAGCGTCGTCAAAACGAAAAAAGTAAAACGCCGTGCGGACGGGAAGTTCAAGATTAAATTGTAAACCCTTCCTTGCGATCCCTTTGCGTCCCCGCGACTTTGCGGTTAAGTAGGGCGCGCATTGTTAGAGGTGCGCGATGGCAAAAGCATGGAGTGTCTATATCACGAGCACTCGTATGATTGGAGCTTACGAGTGCAATTACATTCGGTCTTCTTTCCCGCACGCACCCTTTAGAAATCCCAAGGGACCTGCCGCACTGGGTACATGCTACGATTGAAACACACGGAACGTCACGTGTCAGCGGACGTTGATCATTTCGGGAAACGTTGTGCTTCGATGGACTGCGTTTAGTGACGTACCTTCGAACGACGCTCATTGTTGTTTCGTGTTCCATCCAGATCTACAGGAGGAGCTCAACATACAGGCGAAACGATTGAGTAGTGTTCTGCGTCCGGTGGAACATAGGGTGGCGTAAGGGTTGTCGTGCAGGGGTTTGTAGTCGCGAGTACCGTGGCCAACCGGATACCCTCTATCAACGGTATGTCTATACGAGACGGCTTACGTCTTCGTTCATAAGATCCTTCCGCCTCATTCACGTTTGGCTGTTTGTTTCTTCGCTTCGAATCCGGGCGCGATGAACCGATAGACAATGCGGTCAGGATGATGGATCAGAGAGCGGACGTTGATCATCTCGAGAAACGTTGTGCTTCGATGGATTGCATTCGGTGATGTGCCCTCGAACAGAGTTTCTCGGTTAATTTTGCATTCCATCCAGCATCAGCGCCCACGCCCTCTCGCACCATACCTCTTCGCGCGCGGCGACAGGCACGCAGGTGCCTGCGCCGGTGGCGGATTTAACAATGGCGGATAATGTTACGGGATACGCGCTTGCATCATTGGACAAATGACCCCGTTTACCAACCAAATATCTGCCCGAGTTCGGGATTCAGGAGAACTTGCGACTGTGGCACGGGCCGGTAATAAAACTTCGGCTCTTCAAAGATACCACGATCCGGATCCGTGACACAGGTTCCGCTTGTGCCGTTGCTCAAATAGAACGACGCATCGCTGTTCTGAGGACCTACGCGATAATAAACAAGCTTTCGTCCCAATGAATTGGATTCTTTCTCTCCATCCGCCGGAATTGATTCTGTATTCGAAATCAGCTTGATGTCAACGATTCCATCGCCGGTCAGATCGTAGGTACCGAGCCCCGGAAAATAGAGACCTTCGGGCTCTTTCTCTATAAGCTTGCCAGCATGCCAGCGCATAAGATCATCGAACCGGAAACCTTCGAGCGCAAGTTCGACACGACGCTCTCTTCTGATCTCAAGCAACACACCCACATTGGTTCCGCTTACATTCGGATACTGGTTTTGCAAAACAGGATCGATGCCAACAGCGATAGAAAGTGGCTCCATACCGGCGCGCGCGCGCAGTAGATTTACAGTAACGTCCAGATCAGCCTGCGACAATGATCCCATCTCCGCTTTAGCCTCTGCGTTGATGAGAAGTACTTCGGCATACCGCAATACAGGAATATCCACACTGCTCTGAACTTCGACGTTGGTGTTGTTGACAAATCCTTTTAATTGATGATAGCCTGAAAAATTTTTGGTGAGCTGCTGGATGTAAACACCGGCGCCCTGTGCATAGGTCGATGTATTCACAAGTTCCCAACCCGGATAGACATAGGTTTGATACAGCCGCGGATCACGATCTTCAAACTCCTCAACAAACAGAAACGTTTCGAAGCCTGGCCTGTCAGTAAAGCGGGAACCATCTTTCATCAGATAGGTTTGCATCAGGTCGCGTACCGGATTAACCTCATAGTTTCCAAACATAAAGGCCCACCAGCCACTGTTGAGTTCTTCGAATTCATTGAAGGTACCAAGAATGATCTCGGGGTTTGATTCAAGGTCCATACTATTGAACAAGTGACCATAGTCGACGCCAGGATTTCCGGTACTGTAAAGGCTGAACCCGCCTTCCTCCATTATCGTGGCAGATGCAGACTCGGCCAGGGTGAGGAAAGACTCGGCGGAGCTTTCCAGGCCGAGCTCCGGATGATATTTACGAAACGTTCCTTCATACAGCGCATGCCGCGCCTGAAACGCCAGCACCACCCACCTGTTGACAGCTCCCGCACGGCTATCCTCCTGGACGTGCTCGGCGGCGTAGGCATAGTCTTCGAATATCTTGTCAACAACGAGGTTACGCGGATCCCTCCCCTTATAAAGATCCGGATCGTTTGTTGTCAGCACTTTATCATACCAGGGTACATCGGAATACCGCTTGACCTTTTCCATGTAGAACCTCGCGCGAAAAAACCGGCCGAGTCCTTCATAGTGATTGATCACCTCTTCGGGGGCGTTTGCACGTCTAACATTTTCAAGAAAATAGTTGATGCGGCGAAGCTGCTCCCAGTCCCATCCATTCTGAATCGATGAAGCTGAAGGCGAACCCAGCATCATGTTCTTGATTTCAGTGGCTCCGGTAGATGCCGCATTATCAGTAGAAGCGTCAGCTGTATAGATGCTGAAACCAGGAAAGTCGTACAGGCTGTATACGTATGTGGCAAGATCTTCTTCGTTGTTGAAAAAGTTTTCCTTCGCAATCGACGTTTGCGGGAACCTTTCGAGATGCTCGTCGTTGCACGCCTGCAGCATCATTAGTACATATAGTATAGATAATAACTTTCTCATATTGCAAAAAGATTTAAAACTGTAATTCCACGCCAAATGAATAGCGCCGCTGGAAAGGATACGCATAGCCCCAGCCGTTGGCGGTCTCCTGCGAAGGATCAATCTTTCCGATGTTGTCGGTGAT
This sequence comes from Bacteroidota bacterium, assembly GCA_023428695.1. GTDB lineage: Bacteria > Bacteroidota > Bacteroidia > Cytophagales > Cyclobacteriaceae > Ohtaekwangia. Next base: position 104,229 of record JAEYWY010000015.1, on the reverse strand, counting down.
TGCTTCAGGATCGAAATAATCCTTTACTTCTGAAAATTCACCGAGGTTCTCGCCGCTTACGTAAATGCGGAAGCGCGACACGCCGATGCGCTCCAGCAATCGCGGCGGAAGCGAATAGCCTACAGTAACATTCTTGACCCGCAGGTAAGCGCCATTCAGAAGATAGCGCGTCTGGGGAATGGCAAGTCCCTGCGCCTGGTCAATACGTTCTCCAAGATTTCGGTCGGCAAGCCATGATTGCAGAATCGGAAACTTCGCATCCACATTCGCATCAGCAAGGCCGGCAGCGATGTACGACTGCGAGTGGCGAGACCGTTGTACATCGCTGTCATCCGCAGGGCGATAGAAATCCGTCAAGTGCTCGTATCCGCCCGCGTATGGCTGCTGATACGCGCCCCAATAAAGGTAGTGGAGCGGATAATAATCCATCTTGCCAACGCCCTGGATAAACGCGCGAACATCAAAGCCTTTCCAGCTGGCTCCCAAATCAAACCCGAACCGAAAGCGCGGAGTGATATTACCAATAACCGACAGATCCTTCGGATCGCTGACTGAAGATCCCTTTTCAATTATTCCGTTTCCATCTAAATCCCGGTATTTCGGCCACCCGGGAACAACAGTAAGTGCTCCCCAGGGCACGATGGAGGTCTGGTCAAGCGCGTCGATCTCTTCCTGGGTAGCAAACAGACCATCACTTTGAAGCCCCCACATCTCCCCAAGTTCCTGTCCCTCATAAAACTGCGTGAGACTTGCATTGGGATTGTCAAAGCGGGTGATCGTCGACCTGCTGTCGGCAAGCACGAAGCGGGCATCGAACTGCATTGCGTCTCTGCCAACATTAAAGTTGTCGCTGAACCCAAGCGAGACTTCCCATCCGCTGGTTTTCAGGTCCGCTGCATTCTCTCTGGGCTCTGCAGCACCAAGAACATTCGGCAGTTCTTTGCCTTGGGTGAGCATTCCTTTGGTATCGCGCCTGTACATATCCGCGGAAAGCGAAATTCGCTGATCGAATAAACCGATATCGACACCAACATTACGGGAGTTGACTTTTTCCCACGTATAGTTCGGCGATACCAATTGCGGCACTTCAACAATCTGCGGTAATACGCCACCAACCAGATAGCGACCTCTCCGGGAATTCATGGTGGCAACATAACCATACGGGCCTACAAACTGATTGCCGAGAGACCCATAGCTCGCGCGAACTTTGAAGGCGTTCACCACGCCGCGCAGCCGGTCCCAGAACGGCTCAGCATCTACCTTCCATGCCGCTGACGCCGAAGGGAAAAACCCGAAACGCTTTTCTTTCGGAAATTTGGAAGAACCATCATACCGACCGTTGAATTCCACAATGTACTTCTCGTTGAAGATGTAGTTCAAACGGTAAAACCCGCCACGGATCGCCCAGTCTTCAATAGCTTCGCCAACTACAGCCTCACCGGTAGCAAGACCGATTGTGGGAAGTGATGAGGAGATGACTCCGCTTTTCTGGGCCGTAAACAACTCAGTTCGATTGTACTCCTGATTATAACCCACTATGGCGTTCAGATAATGTAATCCGAATTGTTTTTCAAAGGTGCCGTAAGTATTGAATACAAAGTATGAATCAAAGCCGGCCCTTCGGTACGCAGTATTATTACCGAGCTGACGGACATCATCAGGACCATAACCTACCGTATATTTCGATTGATTCGCATTGTAGTTGCCGTCCTCACGTCTTACAGTAATGTCACCGTTCCAGCGCAGCATCTCGTCGAACAACGAGACCTGCCCGGTAAATGTGGTCTGAAGCATGTTGGACTTTTCCTGCATCCGCCCACCCTGCGTTAGCTTCGCGCCAACCAGACCGACGTCGGAGTTCGCCCAGGTACCATCAGGGTTCTTGTCCCAGCTCGTCGGAAACAGATCGTATAAATCGGATATTGACAAATGATAGGGGCGGGTTCGGTCCGTCAACGACAGGGCCGTGTTATTGCCCAGCGAAAGCCATTTGAACGGTCTGATGTTTACCTTACCACGGACACTGTACCGGTCGAATTTGTCTTCGGCAATTCGAAGCGCACCATTCTGGAGATCATAAGCGCCGGAGATGTAGTACGATGTCTTGGCGGAAGCTCCCGATATTGAAATGTTGTGGCGCTGCGAAAACGTGTAATGATCGAGAAACTCGCGTGTCCAGTCCCGGTTTCCCATATACTCCCAGAGCGAATTATCGTTCGGATTCACCCTTACCGGATCGGACGACGACGGATCGTCCGAACGCTGCTTCGCCCATGCATACTGTTCGTCAGTATAGTTGACGTAGTCCCACGGCGTGTTGTCCGTCGATGTTTCCAGCATGCGCATGTAGATATACGGGTCAGTGATTTTTTTCGGTAGAACGGTAGGCCTGGACCATGAAAAGTTGTTGGTGTACTCAATGCTTACGCCATCCCGAACCCCCGACTTTGTCGTTATTAGTATTACACCATAAGCCGCGCGTGCGCCGTAGATGGCAGCGGAAGAAGCATCTTTCAGAATCGAAACATTCTTTATGTCCGAAGGGGCAAGGTAGTTCAGTTCACTCGCGTCCATCGGTACATTATCAACCAGGATCAGCGGATTGCCTCCATTGATCGACGTAAACCCGCGGATGTTAATGTTCGGGGTCGTTCCCGGTTCGCCGCTGAGAAAGTCAATGTTCAAGTTAGGCACCGCCCCCTGCAGACCCTGGGCGATGTTCTGAATGGGTCGCGCTTCAAGCGCTTTGGAGTCAATGACATCAACGGCACCGGAAAGATTCACTTTCTTCTGAACACCGTAACCGACTACAACCACCTCGCTAAGGGATGTCGCATTCTGATTAAGCAGGACCGACACTTCACGTTGCCCTCCGGGATCAATTTCTTCGGTTTCATACCCGATAAACGAAATTACCAAAACATCGCCGGGGTTGACCTCGAGTGAAAACTTGCCGTCAACGTCGGTCATCACGCCCCGGGTAGTCGATTTCACTACCACGTTTGCTCCAACCACCGGTGATCCATCGGAGGCATCGGTCACCGTTCCGTTAATGGTTTGCGTTTGAGCCTGTGCGGAGAGGCAGAAAAGACAAATAAGCCACGCCATCGCAGCCCCGGCTCCTCTCCTCAATAGTGCGTTTCTATAAAGATCTTCCATTGGGTTTATTTGGTTTTGCTTCAAAGTTATCGGCGGAGTCAATAGCAGAAGCTGCCTCAAATAAAACTTCACAAACACTTCACTTGTGTGCTGAAAGACTTAATGCATTATTGATGAAAAATTAATCGTCACGTTGAAATTCCCGAAGCGCGGCACGTCAATAATGGAACGTTAATCAGAGCTTAACACAAGACGGTTCGCTCTTTGAATTTGAAAGAACATCTTTGAATTTCGGATAAGCCCAACGTAACAGCATGAAAAAATCATTCTTTCTATTCCTCGTCGCGCTGGCGACGATCTCAACGCCGATCTTCAGTCAACGAAAGGCGGTCTTCATTATCCTTGATGGAATCTCCGCCGACGCACTCGAAAAAAATCACACTCCATCAATCGATGAAATCTCACGCGCGGGGGGATACACCAGGGCGTATGTCGGCGGTGACAAAGACCGCTACAGCGAGTCACCGACGATCTCCGCCGTTGGATACAATACTCTTCTGACGGGAACGTGGGCCAACAAACATAATGTGTGGGATAACAACATCGCAAAGCCAAATTATAATTATTGGAACATCTTTCGTATCGCAAGACACGCAAAGCCCGGGTTGAAGTGCGCAATTTTTTCTTCCTGGACTGACAACCGCACCAAACTGGTGGGAGAAAAACTTAGCGAGGCGGGTAGTTTCAAATTTGATCATGTCGCTGACGGGTTTGAACTTGACAAAGAAAGATTTCCTCCTTCAAAAGACCGCACGTTCATGTTCGACATCGATGAGCACGTTTCGAAGGAAGCCGCCAGGTTTATCGCGAGCGATGCGCCCGATCTGTCGTGGGTATACCTGGAATTTCCTGATGACATGGGTCATATGTATGGTGACAGTCCGCAGTACAGTGACGCCATAGAAAAGGCAGACCGTCAGGTAGGCCGTATCTGGGCCGCGATCAAAACACGACAGAAACAGCATGGCGAAGAGTGGATGATCGTGGTAACAACAGATCACGGACGGGATGCCAAAACGGGAAAGCACCATGGTGGCCAATCCGAAAGGGAAAGGACGATCTGGATAGCGACGAATCTAAATGACCTCAATCAACGGTTTCGGACGACTCCGGCAATGGTGGATATTATGCCAAGTATACTACGATTCATGGATATCGGAATCCCTGAACAGGTGCTTGATGAAGTTGATGGCGTACCGTTTGTCGGTGAGGTATCTGTAGCAAATCTTCAGACGAGCAAAACACCTGGTGGAATCGAACTAACGTGGGATGTGCTGGACCCGACAGGCGAGGCGGAAATTCTTATTACCGAAAGTAATAATGCGGCTTCTGGTTCTGCCGACCAGTATACCACCGTTGCAAGAATTCCGGTCAAGGCGGGACGATTTACTCTTACACCCACCGCGAATGGAAAGACATTCCTTAAGGTTCTGGTGAAGGCTCCCCACAATCGCGTGAACCGGTGGATCGTCGAAAAGCAGAGGTAGTTACAAGGCCGCACCCACTTATGCTCACATAGTGACGCCTTCGAGACGATCGGTATTAAGGTGCGCGGTTTCGGATACACGCCCTCAGCGCTATATTGCTCCCACACACCAGTGCGCCTTTTATGCGCGACGGCGAGTTTCGGATTGAACTCAGGACGGTGTTTCTCCATTTCAAACTGCCCACGCGCGGCGCTGTGTGAGTGTGAAATAAGCAGCACCTGTTCTTTACGCCCCTTTGCGTCTTAGCGCTTCTGCGGTTAAGTACTCATAGTACAAGTCAAGTCTAATTTAAGTTACGTCTCCGTGCGGTTGTTCCCCTTCAAGCACGACAGTTTTGCTACGATGTTACAAAGTCAGGAGTTCCTTTGCATTCTGCAACGCGACGCGTGAAGGATTGGCTCCACCAATCATTTTGGCGATCTCTTCGATACGTTCATTGCCCGTGAGTGGTTTGATTGCACTTACCGTCTTCGATGCGGAGTTATCCTTATATACAAAATAGTGCGCGTCACCTTTTGCGGCGATCTGGGGCAGGTGACTTATCGTAATGATCTGGTGCCGCGCCGACATCGCTTTCATCATACTTCCCAGTTTGATGGCAATCTCACCGGAGATACCACTATCGATTTCGTCCAGCACGAGCGTTGGCATGGCGGTCTTTTCCGTCATGATGTACTTGATACCAAACATAACGCGAGAGAATTCACCACCCGACGCGACTTGTGCCAGGGGACGAAGCGCGATGCCTTTGTTTGCACTGAATAAGATTTCCGGACGATCCGTTCCGGTTGGTCCGGGTTCTGTTTCGTCAATAACAATTTGAACGGATGCTTCGGGAATGCCGAGCTCCTTCAACAGTCCAATCAATTGCCTGGAGAGTGGCTGTGTCGTTTTCATCCGCGATGTGCGTAGTTGCGCAGCTCTTTCTTTGAGTTTATTTTCAGCATCACGTAATGCGGAAGCCGATTTATCAAGGGCCTCATCGAGGTTCGAGGTCAGCGAATCTTTTTCTTCCAGCGTTTGTTGAAGCGTGAGAAGCTCTTCAACCGTTGCGAGGCGATGTTTCTTAAGCAACCTGTAAATAGTACTCAGTCTTTCCTGCACGAACTGTAGTCTTTGAGGATCAAATTCAACGTTCTCCTCTTCGCGTTCAAGCTCATGTGTGATGTCATCGAGCTCTATTTTAAGGCTCTCAACCCGGTTAAAGATTGCCGAATAGTTATCAGAATATGACGCAATTGTCTGCAGATGTGATCGTATTTCGCCTAACCCGCCAGTGAGCGAAAAGTCGGAACGCGACAGCAGGTCGAGAATTCCGGTTAGTCGCGATTTTATTTCCTCAGCGTGTTCGCGAACCTTAAGTTCCTGTTCAAGTTCTTCCTGCTCACCTTCGCGCAATGCAGCCTGCCGCATTTCGTCGAGCTGGAATTTAATGAAGTCAGCCTCCTGTCTCAGTGTCTCTGCCTGCGATTGCAACGTTTCAAAATGTTGTTTCGCCTGTTGAAATGACGTCCACGCGTTAACGTACTCGTCGCGCAGTTTTTCATTACCTGAAAATGAATCAATGAGGTGCAGCTGAAACTGATGATTGCCAAGCTGAAGTGTTTCATGTTGGGAGTGGATATCCATCAACTGCGTGCCCAGCCGTTTCATTACATCGAGTGTGACAGGTGTGTCATTGATGAACGCACGTGACTTTCCACCCGGACTTATTTCACGTCTGAGCACGGTGGTTTCATCATAGTCCAAATCCTCTGACTTGAAAAATGATTTCAGTTTATAGTCGCGGATGCAGAACGTCCCTTCGGTGACACATTTTTCATTTTCATCCCAAAGCACTTTTGTATCCGAACGATTTCCAAGTAACAGGCCAAGGGCACCAAGCATGATCGATTTACCCGCACCGGTTTCGCCTGTAATAACATTGAGCGAAGGCGAGGGTGTAAGCTCCAGGTGCCGGATCAGCGCATAGTTCTTTATGAGAAGATGTTTAAGCATCAGACAACCTGGTCAAAGTAAATTTCCGCGATATCACTGAATGGATACCGGTTCTGTTTCAGACGCCGGTTTTCCAACAGGATTCCATTCTCATCCACGTCCTTTAAGATACCGGTTGTGGCGACGCTGTTTCCCAGTACAACCTGGATGGTTTTGCCTTTGAATTCGCTGATCCTCGTGCGAATGGTTTCCTGAGAACTAATGCGAATCTGGCGTATGCTCATGGCCGTGGTAAAATGGGAATGGTAAATCTGGTTAATGGAATGGTACCACGCAAGTCCGGGGAAACGGATTGCCTAATTCCGGATCATTTTTTCGTACATCGAACGGTTGGATGGGTCGATGGTCGTCATGATGTCATAGGCCTCTCGCCGTGCCTGGAGGTTGCCCGTTGAAAAGATATCGGCAAGCTCTTTTCCTTTGGCGTCGAAGAAACTGACCAGGATGATGGCGTTTGGATTGATGTCGCGCAGCTTTCTGATGTCGCGCAGCGCCTTAAGGATGGTTTCGCGACCTTCGTCTGGTTTGGCTTCAAAATTATCGAGCGCCAGTCGGTGGTAGCTGTACAATGCCTTGCGCAGGTCGACCATCTGGGTATTGTTGTAATTTTCGGAAATCCAGTAGCGGTTCCGGTTGCTGCCAAGGGGTGTCCATCCCGTGTGACCACTATTCTGCGCGGCGATCACAACCTGTTGTGCGCGCTGGTAGTAGGGTGTACCACCAAGTTCGCTGAACGTATCATAATCTATTCCAAGAATCATGTACGCGTAAAATGCAAGCATCGAAGTGAGGTTGCTGGTAAACGCGTTGTCATTAAATTCAAGCGGAAGCGACTCAATGTATTCGAATTCCCAGTCGCGGTCGGCGAAATTAAACACGAGACTGGAGTAATTGGTATTGTAAACAGGACGCGCCGACTGTATCTGCACCGAGGCCGTGAAGTTCCCGATCGACGGCATCTTCGTAATTGTGATCAACATATTGCAGGCGATCTTTTCGTGCGGCCTGTAACTATCGTTCGACCACTTACGCGTATTCATGAACTGCTCGATAGCCTGCTTCATGTCGCGGAATATATTTCGGTCTGACGTCTGAATCTGGGTAGCATTGATGTTAACGCTGCAGTTAAGTTCCTGCGCAGCGCCTGCAATGGAGAGTAATAACAGTATTGTCAGAAAAAAATACCTACCCATGTGTCGTTGCAATTATTTCTTCAACGATGTCGTGTGCTACCTGTTTTTTGCTTTTGAGTTCAAATGCCTTGAACTCCTTCTTCCGGTTAATGATTGTGACCTTGTTCGTATCGACACCGAAACCGGCACCAGCGTCATTCAATGAGTTGAGAACAATCAGATCAAAATTCTTGGTCTCAAGTTTCTTTAACGCGTTATCTTTTTCCTGTTCTGTCTCCAGCGCAAATCCAACAATAACCTGACCGTTGTGTTTCAGTTTTCCAAGCGACGCCGCAATGTCCGGGGTTCTCGTAAGCTCAAGTTTCAGACTTTCGCCGTTCTTCTTGATCTTTTGTTTCGATACAACTGCCGGTTTGTAGTCGGCAACAGCGGCGGCCAGTACTGCGATGTCAGTATTCGCAAACAAATCTGAACATACCTTGAACATTTCATCGGCACCCGTTACGTGACTAACGTTGATACCGGGGTGATTGGTATGTTGCTGCGTGGGTCCGGCAACGAGTTGGACGGTAGCTCCTTCATCGGCGAGTGCTTCGGCGATGGCAAAACCCATCTTTCCACTTGAATGGTTGCCGATAAACCGCACCGGATCAATCGATTCGTATGTTGGCCCGGCCGTTACAAGTACACGTTTTCCTTCGAGCCGGCGCTTGCGGCCCAAACGCTGATTCAGGAACTCAACGATCTCTTCAGGTTCCGCCATACGACCCTGGCCAATCAATCCACTTGCAAGTTCTCCATGCGTTGCATCGATAATGACGTTTCCGTATGAACGAATCGTTTCGAGATTGGCTTTTGTCGCCGGATGTTGCAGCATATCAAGATCCATCGCAGGTGCAACGTACACGGGGCATCGTGCTGACAGATACGTCGCCATCAGAAGATTGTCACACAAACCGTTGGCCATTTTGGCAAGCGTATTCGCGGAGGCCGGAGCTATCACCATCGCATCTGCCCATAGACCAAGTTCAACGTGGTTGTTCCACTGGCCGCGATCATCCCTGACGAATTCCGTGAGTGCCGGATTTTTCGATAGTGTGGATAGTGTGAGGGGAGTTATAAAAGCGTGAGCCGAAGGAGTCATTACGACTTTCACTTCGGCTCCGGCTTTTACAAGAAGTCGGGTCAGGAGCGCGGACTTGTACGCCGCGATACTTCCTGTTACACCCAGCAAGATTTTTTTGCTCCTAAGCATGAGCAGCGGGAAAGGAAATTACACATCTTGCTTGCCGTCGCCTTCGCTCTCGCTGCGCATTCTGTAAGAAAGTGCACCTTCGAGGAATTCATCGGTAGCCGTATTCGTCGGCTTCGGCATGCGTTCGTAGAACTTCGAGATCTCGATCTGCTCGCGGTTTTCAAATACTTCTTCCAGGTTGTCAACCGTGGTGGCAAACTCAGCGAGCTTGTTATTAAGTTCTTCTTTCATATTTACCGCGATCTGGCGTGCGCGCCTGGAAATGATCACCACCGACTCATAGATGTTACCGGTCGGAGCTGCGATCTTTTCAATATCGCGGGTAATGATTGAGGATTGAATTGCCATATTTATTTACGAATTAGTGTTTCTTAATTTTTCAAGGCTTTGTGCGTACAGTTTTTCCGCATCACGAAGGAACTTGCTTTCCGGATACCGGTCGATGAACTCCTTGTAGTGTTCAACAACGGCCCGGTAGCGTTCGTTCTGCTTTGAGCGGATACTTACTTCTGCGAGCCGGAACTCGGCATCTACGACCAGAAAGCGCGCCTCTTCAACATATCGCGAGTCCGGAAAATTATCAACGAAGTTATTCAGCGCAACAATGGCAGCCGTATACTGACGCATCTTGTAATACTGATACGCATTGGCGAAGCCTTTTTGTTCCAGTTTCGCCTGCGTCGTGAAGATCACGTCCACTGCCTGGTCGCGGAATTTGCTTGTCGGATACCGGTTAAGGAATTCCTGCATGGCGCCCATAGCTTCAATACTGTTCGTCTGATCCAGACTTGACCGGGGCGCGCCCGCAAACTTCGAATACGCATACATAAAGCGGGCTTCTTCCGCCAGTGTACTCCGCCCATAGGTCTCGTAAAAGGTCCGGAATTGCTCGGAGGCAAGCAGATACAGCTTATCATAATACTGGCAATACGCCAGGTAGAACTGCACTTTTTCGCCTTCAGGAAGCCCCCTTACAATGGGAAGCACCTGTTCAAACAACACCGATGCCCGGTAATAATCCTGCTTGTTGTAGTAGTTCAGAGCGGCTTCGTATTTGACCCGCCAGTCAGAGCTTTTTTCAATTTTCCTGAATTTCCCGCAGGAAACCGAGACAAAAATGAGGACAACAATACTTAAATAGACTATTCCGCTGCGCATAAGCCCGCAAATATAATACTTAACCCGTGATATCAAAAAAACGGGAGACCCGCACGGTTAGGATGTCGCAGGAGGGGAAAAAGTTTATTCTTTCTTGACAATTAACTTCCGCGTCAGAACGCTTTCGTTATCAACGTAAAGGGTATAAAAGTAAATCCCTGCACTGAGTTCGGCGGTGCTTATCCGGAGCCGGGTTTCCATAGAACTCAGGTCGTATTCACCAATTATATTTCCCAGCAGGTTATGAAGTCTGATTTTTGCCTTAGTCCTGTCGCTTGTCAGTTGGTAGTCGACGTTCGCGTGGTCAGCTGCCGGGTTAGGATAAACATCCTTGACAGTGATTGCCCGGGACGCATAAATCGTATTCTTTTCGAGGCGTTCTTCGATTGAGAAGTTCAGGTCAAATTCCATCGAATGGGCAGGATTGGAGCGTGAGAAGATGATGTAGCGCATCGTGCTTACGCCGGGAACCAACCCGCCTTCGAGGGCGATTTGCAAGGTATTCAGTGTCTGGCCTGGCTCGAGGCGAATGGTGTAGTCTTCAACACGCTCGTCCAGGCAGTCGTTATCGATGCAGAAGAAATTCTTTTGTGTACTTCCAATCTGTTGGCTGAGTTTTCTGATAACCAGCGTGATTGGTTTTTCGGTCAGGTTGCGCAGTCGGACGGGGGCTTTAACGACGTCTCCGATCGTTCCTTTGTAATTCTCTGTCAGGTTGGAAACCTCAAATGTCTGAGCAGTGGCACCCAGCCATAGGAAAAATAAGAGGCCCAACAGAGGAATTTTCCGCATACACGTTTCAGAATCACAAAATTTAAACTTTTACGCAGAATTTCCATAATACGAGCGCAGTTTTTTCGTTGAGCGGCACGAAAAAGGTATCACAAACGTTTGCGCTCAACCAAAGGGGACTCTTTTTGCTTTTTTACAACGTCTTTCCGGGTCGGTTTCTCACTGTCACGCCATTCAAAGCCCGGAAGCACTTTCTGATCCTCCTGTAACTCATGTGGGGGTATAAAATGGGCGTCGGGTCGCACATAGAAACTCATGTTGTTCACTTTCCCCTCGACAAAGCGTATGGTGATCCGGCTGCAGATGATTTTGTTCATTCCCATTGCCGTCGACACCGAATCTTTCTTGTTTTCCTCCAGCGCAAAAAACAGACTCTCCCCATTTCCGAGTACATACACGCGATCGATGTTGCCGTTCCTGAACTCGGCCTCCATCCTTCGGCCTTTGATCTGATTATAATTGAACAACGTATCGCGCGAGATCACAAAACTGTTTACATCGAGGAAGATACGATCGATGGTGTTGTTACGAATCACCATGCGGATGGAGTCGGCAGTCATCTGATTTCCTTCCGACCATAAGATCGGATCCCGATACATAAAGATGAGCGAATCCGCCTGACGGTACTCCACCGAATCCGCCAGGCCCTGCATATCGCCCTTGAATATCTTCACATTGTTGTATGCAAGCAGCCGCTTCTTTGCAGGATCTTCACTTTCGATCGAAACCAATGTGTCGGCAGTCATGAACAACGTATCGTTGTTGGCCGTGATTTTTGCAACGTAGGCATTATTGTAAACCTTGGATATCCCTTTGTATTTAAAATAGTCCGCCGCCTGCCCGTAAATGATCATGTTCTCTTTCTTGGAGGTCATGACCACGTTGCCGCGCAACTTGTAAATCTTTCTCAGGTCGTCCAGAAAGAAGTCTTCGCTTTTGATCTTATAGTCCTGCGATTCTCCGGAACCGAGGTCAAGCAACGATTGCTTTGTTCGTGTGTCATACTCTCCGGAGTTGTACACGAACGTACTGCTGTCTCTGTTCACGACGGTGGTTGGCGCCCGGAAGTAGATAATCTTTGTTCGGGAGTTATACTGCAGACTGTCGGACGTCATGGTATAGTCGGGATTGGTTACCACGACGTTGCGTTTGAATGACGCCATGTTGGATGTGGAGTTGTAGTAACCCTTGCGACTAGTCAATACGTTGATACTGTCGACCAGTTTACCCCCATTAATGTAATATGCCATGTTGGCGACGCGGTCGAAATCCAGGTAGTCAGTATACAACGTCGCCGTAGCAAGTTTTGTGAAGACCACGTTTTGTCTGAGCTTCGCCACCTTCGTGTTACCATCGTACTCTAGTCGCTTCCCGGTGATGGTAAGGGAATCGCCTTCCGTTATCCTTACTTTGCCAAAGGCTTCGACAAAATTGCGTTTCTTGTACAAATAGGCGGAATCACAATAGATAGTGGTTTGCTGTTGTTCGAGGATAACGTTTCCAATCAGCCTCTGAAACTGCTCACCATCCGCGGAACGCGCACCTTTGAGTACGTCGGCTTTTTTGAGATCAACCGTACGTTGGGCAAGGGCCGGGATTGTTCCCATCAGGAAAAAGCTGATAGTCAATGAAATCAGTATCCCAAGGAATTTGGCATATCCAACGACGGGGCGAAACAAAAACTGTAAACGAAGGCTCAAAAGCATAATTCTCCCGCAAGCTACATAAAATCGTAATTTTGGTCGTGCTCCAGCAATTTTTGAACCACGTTAGTGCTCACCAACTCTGCCGTTCCTTCGACCAGGTGCTACTGGCTGTCAGCGGAGGTATCGACTCCATGGTGATGTTCCACCTCTTCCTGGATGCGGGATACAGACCCGGTGTTGTGCACTGCAACTTTGGTCTTCGCAGTGAATCGGACGCAGAAGAGGCCTTTGTTTCGGAGGCATGCCAACGCAGCGGACTGAAGTTTTTTTCACACCGGTTTGGTACGGCTGACTATGCCCACGAACACGGACTCTCCATTCAGGTGGCCGCCCGCGAACTTCGATACGCGTATTTCAGGGACGTGATGGCGAAGGAAGGCTACAACATTCTCGCAACCGCCCACCATGCTACCGATAATCTTGAAACGGTCTTGTTGAATCTTACGCGCGGAACGGGTATCGATGGTGTTGCGGGAATTCCCGTGAGAAACGGCAACATTATCCGGCCATTACTTTTTGCATCGCGTAATGCAATAGAAGCGTATGCGCTCGCGAATCACGTGAAGTGGATGGATGACGCGAGCAATTTTGCGACGGATTATAGTCGTAACCTGATCCGGCATCGGGTACTGCCTGTGCTAAAGGAAATTAACCCCGGTCTTGACGAAACGATCCCGTCAACATTGCACCGCCTTCGGGGAGCGCGTTATTTCACGCAACGAATGATTGATGATTTTTCCGCCACTGCGGTGAAGGCCGATGGTGGCGATATCGTTATCGATCAGGCACAGTTGATGGCGGTGAAATTTCCCGATGTGTTATTATGGGAAGTAATCAAGGAATACGGCTTTGGTTTCGATCAGTGTGAGAAAGTGATAATGCCGCATCAGTCAGGTCGCCGTTTTAGCAGCGCGACCCACGAACTTGTAGTTGATCGCGGAAGATTGTTTGTGCATCAATTGCAGACAAGGGAAGAGATTTTGGTTGTGATTGATCAACCGAAAGGAGTTTACGAGGCGAAAGGATGTGGACTTGCATTTAGGATGGAACCAGCTGGTAAGTCAACAATTACCGGGGAAAGGAATGTGGCACATCTCGATCTGAAAACGCTTGCTTTTCCGCTTACGTGGAGGACCTGGAAGGACGGGGATTATTTTTTCCCATTGGGAATGTCGGGGCGCAAAAAAGTGAGTGACTTTTTGGTTGATCAGAAGACTCCGTTGCACCGAAAAGCTGCCGTTACCGTTGTCGAATCTGCCGGCAAGATTGTTTGGGTGGTCGGAATGCGCATCAGTGAACATGCAAAGATCACCGGTTCAACAACGGAGATTTTGGTCATTACGCACCAGCCATCCGACGACGTCAACCTTGATTAAACTCAGTATTAATTACTTACGAGTTGGTTTCCTTAATTGGACCCTATCGTCTAAATTGGCGCCCGAACTGAGCGAGGCATAGCCGTTTTTCAGGCAGCCACCGGGTTACGTATGCCGCCGTGAAAAGGATGTGTGATACTGATTCGGGAAGTCTCGCTAATGCAACTTAAACCATACTGAATTATGAAAATTACTGTTGTTGGCGCTGGTAATGTTGGCGCTACCTGTGCGGATGTACTTGCCTACAGGGAAGTAGGAAACCAGATCGTACTGGTCGACATCAAGGAAGGACTTGCTGAGGGAAAGTCTCTCGACATTTGGCAAAAAGCTCCCATTGATCTGTACGACAGCCGTACTGTCGGTGCTACCAACGATTATGCAAAGACCGCCGGTTCTGACGTAGTGGTTATCACGTCCGGTCTGCCGAGGAAACCCGGCATGAGCCGCGACGACCTTATCGGAACGAATGCGGGAATCGTAAAAACGGTTACCGACAACATCGTTAAGCATTCACCTGACGCCATCATCATCGTGGTATCAAATCCTCTCGATGTAATGACGTATCAGGCCCACATAACTTCGCGTCTGCCCCGCACGCGTGTGATGGGTATGGCCGGTATCCTCGACACCGCCCGCTACCGCGCGTTCCTGGCAGAGGCGTTGAACGTATCGCCTAAAGATATCCAGGCGATGTTGCTTGGTGGTCATGGTGACACTATGGTACCGCTGCCGCGTTATACTACTGTTGCCGGTATTCCCGTGACTGAACTTATTGATGGCGACAAACTCAATGCTATCCTCGAAAGAACAAAAGTTGGTGGTGGTGAACTTGTTAAACTGATGGGAACATCAGCATGGTACGCACCCGGTTCTGCCGCTGCGCAAATGGTTGAAGCGATCGTAAAAGACCAACGCCGCGTCTTCCCTGTTTGTATAAAACTTGAAGGCGAGTACGGTATCAAGGATTGCTACCTTGGCGTTCCTGTTGTTCTCGGCAAGAACGGTGTCGAAAGGATCATTGAACTTGATCTTAACAACGACGAAAAAGCACTCCTCGAATCAAGCCGCAAGGCAGTTCGTGAAGTGATGGATGTCCTCGATAAACTGAGCGGATAGTCCAAGCACCTGATAAACACAAGGCAGTCCCGCACGGGCTGCCTTTTCCCTTCCTGGACAGACTTCAGTCCGTCCCCAACTATTATCGATTGCTACATCCCTGGTGTGCTTGCCAAATGTAGCCCAGACATCTTCAAGCGTCCGATCGGTGCCAAACGTCCTACCCGTCCCACGGGAGGCAGCTATGCCTTGTTGCCCCTGTAAATAATCTCTCCCTTAACCAGTCCATACCGCCTGCGGACCTCCTCATCCAACTCATTCACAAACCCATCTTCTATTGCGCGCAGCCCCGCTGCGCGAATTCGCTCAGGATAATCGTGGCCGTACTTTCTGACGTGATCACTTTGACCGAATATCTTCTCGCGTTCGCGGGGATCTGTTATCGTGTCATCCGAATAAGTGTGCTCTCCGACCGGGTTGAAGAATGGTACTTGTAGTATAGCGAATCCGTTGGGTTTAAGCACACGATGGATTTCGCGCATGGCCTGAATGTCGTCGCGAACGTGTTCGAGTACATGATTACAAAGCACGACATCAAACGTATTCTCCGGAAATGGAATGGAGTGAATGTCCATCTTGACTTTAGCAAGTGGTGATTCGATATCGGCAGTGATATACCGGTCGCCATGAAGCTTTTCGAAGCGTGGTATGAAACACGCCTCCGGTGCAATGTGCAGGACGTGAAGCTTCGCGGCGAAAAACGGAGTCTTTTGCTTCAGATATAACCACATCAGCCTGTGGCGCTCCAGCGAGAGACAGTTTGGACAAAGTGCATTTTCACGCGGCTTCAGCCTGCCGTAGGGCATGAACTTCCGGAATTGTGAGCCGCAAACGGGGCACTCAACCTGGTTTCCGCGGTACATCAATCCGGCCAGACGAACGCCCCAGCCCCCCAGGCGCTGAAGGTATTTACGAGGCACAAACCGCACTAACAACGAAATAATTTTCTTCATCGGCGCCCAAAAATAGCAAAAGAGGGCCGCGAAAGTAGCAGAAAATCAAAAGATTAGTCCGTTGAAAAAAAGACGTTGAGAATAAAACTATTTACATTCGACCTTCATCTTTAGATCCAGAAAGGTATACCGACCTTCAACACGTGCTTAATGGCCGAAACCTTACTTGATATTGCAATGATGCATTCGGACACCTTGATCTTGCGCGCGCGTCAGGGCGACCAGAGTGCGCAGGGGAAATTGGTGCAGATGTGGTATAAGAGGATCTACAATTTCTCTTACAAGTTCTTCATCGATCATGACCTCGCTATGGAGGTCACGCAGAAGTCGTTCATATCGATGTGCCGTAACCTGGGCGGCCTCCAGGATCCGGCGCGATTTAAATCCTGGTTATACAAGATTGCCGTGAATTATTGCCGGGAGGAAGTCAGAAGGAGGAAAGGAAACCGCTCGCTTTCGTTCGACGTCGTCTGGAATCACGAAGCTGAAGATTCGCCGGTGTGGGAATCGTCCGCGCAGCGTCACGAGAACCCCGAAAGACAGTACCATCACGCTGAAGTCAGCGACATCCTCCAGCAGGCGCTGCTGGAACTTAACGAAGACCAACGTGAAGTGGTGATCATGAAGGAGTTTGAGGGGCTTAAGTTTCGCGAAATCGCTGAGGTACTCAACATCTCGGAAAATACGGTGAAGTCGCGCATGTACTACGGCCTCGACGGACTAAGAAAAATACTTGAAAGCAAAAACATCACGAAAGATACATTGGGCTATGAGTTATAAACCGGATCAGCAGGAATTGATGGCTTATCTGTACGATGAACTGGAGCCGTCGGAAAGAGCAAAGGTAGAAAAGTATCTGTTGGAGAATCCTTCGGCGAAAGAGGAGCTACAAAAACTTGCGGGCGTCTCGGCGATGTTGAAGGGCATTAAGGACAAGGAGGTTATTGCTCCGCCAATCTTTCTGCCCGAGCCCGGGAAGAGGCATTTCCTGGATACACCGTATGTCAGGACTATCGCTAGTATTGCGGCCTCATTGATTATTGTAATTCTCGTGGGTAAGCTAACCGGCGCGAGCATTCGCTTTGGCGAAAACGAAATGCACCTTTCGTTTGGGAAAGTTGAACCTGTTCAGGAAACAGCAAGTCCCGCAACGCAGGCTGAACTCTCCGCTGACGATGTTCGCAAAATGATCAATGAGTCTCTTCAGGCGAACAATGCCGAGCTTACAGGAAACTGGGAAGAATCCCGTGCGAAGCTTGAGCAATCGATCAAAAGCAATCTCAATCTGAATTCAGACAAGATGGACGTACTCGTACGTCAGGCATCGGCAGCATCGCGTGACCAGGTTCAGCAGTATGTGGCGACCCTTCAGGAGGAGAACATGAAAATGGTAAAGGATTATTTTTCGCTCACGTCTACAGAACAGAAGGATTACATTGAAGGTTTACTCGTGGATTTTGCCAAGTACCTTCAACAACAACGCCGGGATGACCTGCAGCTGGTTGAGATGCGGCTGAATTCAATCGAACAAAAGAGTAATGTGTTCCAGGAAGAAACGGAACAGATACTGACAAGTATTATCAGCACCGTTGGAGGACCACTTCCGACTGAAACAAAGTATTAGAAAATAAAACGTATTAACACAGAAGTATATGAGAACGATTTTTCATTGGATAATCTGCACGTCCCTCGTCGTGGTTTCCCTGGGAAACGCGATGGCGCAGAAGGTTGACGAGGAAAGAATGGCACGGGACATCGCGGTTGCGGAAAATGTTCTGACCACGCTCATCAAACAACAATTTGATAACCAACGTATGTTCTTTCCGCTTGAAGTGCGGGGAAGTTATCAGTCCGGGTACGGAGTGACGTTCACCTTACCCGCGGACTATACAACAGCGATTGCGTTTTCGGTGCCTCAGGGCAGGAGCATTATCATTGAAGGCTCCAATGAACTCGCGCCGGTGGCCGACTACAACTTCCGCTACAATGACGAGGAGGAACTCGCTCGCACCGACGAAGAAAGGGCACGTTCAAACAGCCTTAAGGACAAGGCGCGCGAAAAACAAATTGAAAAAAGGCGGGCTGAACTGGACAGTACGCGCAATGCGTATAACGCAAAGGTTATCGCGGCTGTAAAAACCTTTCTGGTTGATTATGGCGATATGATAAGCCAACTCGGTCCGGATGAACGTATCGTGGTAACAAATCAGGGTAACCAACCCCGTGTATGGGTAAACCAGTACTTCAGCGCGCCAAAACGCACACACCTTTCTATCCAGGCAACAAAGTCCGATATCGCAGCATTCCGTCAGGGGAAAATCTCTCGTGATCAGGCCCTTGCAAAAATCAAAGTTGTCAACACCGAGACTTCAAACGAAGTTGAACCCGACCTGGAACTGCTGGTCAGCATGTTCAACAGGTTGTATCGTCCGGATCTCTCGAAGACATTTTTCACTGAAAACAATATTTACTACGAGCGCTTAAACGATTTCGGGGCGATCTTTTACATGACAGTTTACAGTAGCTCAGAGGTTGGTCGTGACAGGTTCCGAATGCCAACCGTTGGCGGAACCGACATGGATCTGGATTCCCGCAACCAAAAAGTAAAAGAGTTGTATCCAGCCTTTGAACAGGACTTAAGGGAAAACATCCTCGAGTACGGTCGCACAGTCAAGAGTCTCGGCGACGATGAAGTGCTTGTCTTTCAGGTAAAAATGACACGATGCCCTGACTGCGCAATACCGGCATCGTTGGAGTACACCGTAAAGGGATCGGTACTCAAGAATTATAATTCAGGTAAACTCGATAAAAAGTCGGCCTTGTCACAAATCTCAATCAAGAAAGGTCCGAATCAGTAGTACGGCAACGGTGCAGGACCCATTCCTGCACCATCGTTTACACCAATGGAAATAGGGATAGACAGGAGGGGCGTTTTTTTTTCTTCGGTGTGATTAACTATTTTTGTAGTTGATTTCATCACCGTTGTAGGATATCACGCAGATGAAATCCCTAAGGTTTTTCAATTAATTACCCTGAAATGAAAAAGAATCTTCTCATCGGAGCCGGTATCGTGGTGGTTCTTGTTGTTCTCTATCTTGTGTTTGGCCGAAGTGAAGCGGGCGGGTTGGCCGATGTCATGACCCAGGCAAAGAAGGGCCCCTTCAAAATTGAAATTGAAACGACTGGCCAGCTCGAGGCGAAGAATGCCGTAATGATTCTGGGACCTGGTCAGCTTCGCGATTTCCGGATCTGGCAGGTAACGATCCAAAGCATTGTTGAGGAAGGCACGCTTGTAAAAAAAGGGGACTGGGTTGCAACATTGGATCGTTCCGAATTTCAGAACCGGTTTAACGAAAAACAGATCGAACTGGAGAAAGCCAATTCGAGGTACACACAAACACAGCTCGATACTACCCTGCAAATGAGGCAGTCGCGTGATGAGCTGATTAATTTACACTACGCGCTCGAAGAAAAACAGATTATCCTCGATCAGTCGAAGTTTGAACCGCCGGCCACGATCAAACAGAACGAAATCAACTACGACAAAGCTAAACGCGCGTACGAACAGGCTCAGGAAAATTACAAGATCAAAAAACGCCAGAACATTGAAAAGATGCGGGAGGTAGCCGCTGAGCTGCGGAAAGTGCAAAACGAATACGAGTCGATGACAAAGGTTCTCGCCTCGTTTGACGTAACCGCGCCTGAAGATGGAATGGTTATCTACGTGAAAGGGTGGGACGGCAAACCAATCAAGGCCGGATCACAAATCCAAATGTGGGAACCGAACGTTGCGTCGCTTCCCGACCTGACTAAAATGATGTCAAAAACGTATGTGAATGAAGTCGATGTCCGGAAAGTGAAGGTTGGACAAAAAGTTGAAATCGGTCTCGATGCGTATCCGGACAAAAAGCTTAACGGTGCAGTCACTCGCGTGGCTAACGTTGGAGAGCAGCGGCCCAATTCTGATTCCAAAGTTTTTGAAGTGGCCATTGAGATCGACGGATCAGATCCGACGTTACGTCCGTCGATGACGACCAGTAACCGCATCATCGCCAAAGTAATAGATGACGCACTTTTCATTCCGCTCGAATGTCTTCATACACAGGCCGATTCGATCACCTATGTCTTCCGCAAGGAGGGACTTAATATTGTCAAGCAGGAGGTGCAGGTTGGCGATACAAACGCAAGCGACGCTGTAATCCTCGCCGGACTTTCAGGGAATGAGCGATTGTACTTGTCTGTGCCTGCCGGTGTCGAAGACCGCGAAGTGAGTCTGCTCAAGGAAATGAACGGCAAGCGCAAGAAAGAAGAGGACGGTCCTCAGGAAAAGCAAGTTCTTCCCACCGCGCAACACTAGGCTATGTTCCCGAAACGCCTTCTTGCAAATCTTTACATTGCCATTGCCGCGGTGTTTGCGAACAAGGTTCGTTCACTGCTGACAGCACTCGGTATCATCTTTGGTGTAGCTGCGGTCATAGCCATGCTCGCGATCGGCAACGGTGCACAAAAAGAAATTCTCGAGCAAATCAAACTCGTCGGTGTTAACAATATCGTTGTAAAACCAATCGTCGAACAAAAAGAAGAAAACATCGCGGAGGAAGTTGGCAAGAAAGAAAAGAAAAAGTTTTCTCCCGGACTCACGGTGCGCGATGTCAAGAATATCGTTGTGACCATACCTGGCATTTCGCGGGTCAGCCCCGAGATAATACTGGATACGTACGTTATCCGGAACGGACTGCGCAGGTCGGCAAAGCTTGTGGGGGTTGAGCCGGCGTATTTCGAAATCACCGACTTCACCGTAAAGGAAGGTCAGATGTTTAGCGAAGAACATATTGTTTACGGTTCTCCGGTCTGCGTCATCGGAAATTCAATCAAGGCAAAATTCTTTCCAACGGAAAATGCTATTGGAAAATCGATCAAGGTCGGTCCACACTGGCTTACAATCATTGGCGTACTGCAGGAACGTTCCGTTTCTTCCGCGAGCATCAGCAAACTCGGGATACGTGACTACAACATGGATGTTTATGCGCCGCTTAATTCGGTGCTCATCCGCTACAAGAATCGCGACAAGGTTACACCGGAGCAACTGAGACTGGAGGCTATGCGTAGTCGCGGCAACGTTGTAGTCGTCGGAGGTGCCACCGAAGAGGACGAGGCCGAGAAGAAGAACTATCACCAGCTTGACAGACTTGTAATTCAGGTGGGTGAAACCGGCACGCTTGTTCCCACGGCAGAAATTATCTCACGCCTTCTTGAACGTCGGCACTATAACGTGGTCGACTACGAAATCGAAATCCCTGAGATGTTACTGAAACAACAACAGCGTACGAGCGATATCTTTAACTACGTGTTGTCCTCAATTGCATTCATTTCACTTCTCGTTGGTGGAATCGGAATCATGAATATCATGCTTGCCTCCGTATTGGAGCGTATTAAAGAAATCGGGCTCCGTCTTTCAATCGGGGCAAAAAAATCTGATGTAATCCAGCAGTTCCTCTTTGAGTCTATTATGATCAGTGTATCCGGAGGAATAATTGGTATTGCCCTGGGTGTAACGATGGCACATCTGGTATCACAGGTGGCAGGTATCCCCACAACGATAAGTTTCAATTCGATAGTGTTGTCTTTTGGTGTCGCTGCAACGGTTGGGCTCATTTTCGGCATTGCGCCGGCGCGAAAGGCGGCGAACCAGGATCCGATTACTTCTCTGCGTTATGAATAACAGACTTCCGGCATTATTCCTTCTCTTTGGTTTTTTGATTTGCTCCAGCGCGTCCGCACAACAGGCATTCACGCTTGATGATATCATCGAACGCGCTAAACGTCAATCGCCTGCGAGTAAACAGGCAGAAACGCGAAAGGAGAACAGCTATTGGCAATACCGCTATTACAAGACCGAGTTCAACCCTCAGTTGAGGCTTACAGGTAATATCCCGACTTACTATAAGCGCGTGAACCCCGTGCTTCAACCTGACGGGACTATCGAATACAAGCCGTTGCGTCAGACAGACAACTTCCTGCAACTGGGGCTGCTTCAGCCAATCAGTTTCACCGGTGGCGAGATATCTGTTAACACGAACCTTAATTATTTCCGCGATTTCACCAATGAAAATAATGCGGATGAACAATGGAGCGGTACCGTTATGAACATTCGTTTGACGCAGCCGATACTTACGTTCAACCGGTTGCGCTGGCAGCGGATGACAGAGCCGCTTTTGTATGAAGAGTCAAAGCGCGAATTTGTCGAAGAGCAGGAGATGATATCCAGGCAGGCCGTTGAGCGGTTTTTCAATGTGATCGAAAACCAGATTGCGTTGCAGATTGCGCAGTTCAACCTGGCAAACAATGATACCATTTACAAAATTGAACAGGGACGTTACAATATCGGCACAACGTCGAAGGATAAACTCCTTCAGGTTGAGCTGCAACTACTTCGTTCACGACAGGACGTAGCGCAGGCGCAGCTGAATTTACAGACGGCACGTCTCCAACTGCGATCGTTTATCGGTATTACAAATAATGACCCTGTTGAACTCGTACTTCCTGAGGAGATTCCTCAGTTCACCGTGACGGTGGATGAAGCTCTTGAATATGCAAAACAAAACAGGTCGGATTTTATCGCGTTCCAGCGACGGCGTATTGAGGCTGATCGTGGAGTTGCGCAGGCAAAAGGTGAACGATTTCGCGGAACGAACATCACGGCTTCGTACGGGCTCAATAACAATGGTGTTGTGATCGATGACGTATATCATGATCCGCTGGAGCAACAGTATATTAACCTTTCATTAAGCGTGCCGGTCCTTGACTGGGGCAGGAACAAATCGTACACAAGGACGGCGATGGCGAACAAGAAACTTAATGACTACATCATCGCCCAGGATGAAGTGACGTTTGAGCAGGACGTGTATACGAGAGTTGGTCAGTTTGAAATGCTCCGCCTCCAGATTGAAATTACAAAGAAGGCTGATGAAGTTGCGCAGGAACGCTACATCGTTGCACAAAACCGCTACCTGGTTGGCAAGATTGACATCACTAACCTTAACATTGCCCTCAACGAAAAAGATGCCGCGAAACGGAGTTACATCGACGCGTTGAAACAATTCTGGGTGGCGTATTTCGAATTGCGCAGAACAACGCTTTACGACTTTGCAACGCGACAGCTATTGTACACGCCTGAATAGAAACGTCAGATACCGGTGTAGGTGAATGGCGTTATCTTCTTCAGTTCTTCGCGTACGTCCGGCTTTACATCAAGCCCCTCAATAAAAGCTGCGATACCTTCACGCGTGATCTTTTCATTCTTACGTGTGAGTGCCTTGAGAGCTTCGTATGGGTTGGGGTAACCCGTACGGCGAAGTATAGTCTGTATAGCTTCCGCGACAACGGCCCAGTTATCTTCAAGATCCTGATCGATTGCCGCCTTATTCAACTCAAGTTTGGTAATACCTTTCAAAAGAGATTGTATCGCGAGGTAGCTGTGCGCCATCGGTAGGCCGACGTTTCGGATAACGGTTGAATCCGTAAGGTCGCGTTGCAGTCTTGAGATGGGAAGTTTGGCAGCGAGGT
The DNA here is from genome assembly GCA_023428695.1 of Bacteroidota bacterium. GTDB lineage: Bacteria > Bacteroidota > Bacteroidia > Cytophagales > Cyclobacteriaceae > Ohtaekwangia. Next base: position 80,530 of record JAEYWY010000015.1, on the reverse strand, counting down.
GTTCAAAGATCGCGTTGGCGAATCCGAGATTGCCTTCAGCATTTTCAAAGTCGATCGGGTTAACTTTGTGTGGCATCGCCGACGAACCAACCTCACCCTCTTTTATTTTTTGGCGGAAATAGTTCATGGAAATGTATTGCCATACATCGCGACTGAAATCCAGCAATATTGTATTGATACGTTTCATGCCGTCGAAGAAGGCGGCAAGGTTATCGTAATGTTCAATTTGTGTTGTCGGGAAACTGCGCGCAAGTCCGAGGTGGCTGCAGAACTCCTCGGCGAATCGGTTCCAATCAACCGTAGGGTACGCCACGTGGTGCGCGTTAAAATTCCCGGTGGCACCGCCGAATTTTGCTGAGTAGGGCACCGTTTTCAGATGGTGCAACTGCCGTTCCAGGCGCGTGGCGAAAACCATGATTTCCTTCCCAAGCCGGGTAGGTGACGCCGGCTGCCCGTGTGTAAACGCGAGCATCGGAATCGACTTCCATTCTTTTCCCATCGTGTGCAGACGCGTAAGCAGCAACTCGATCAGCGGATAGAACTCCCGTTCCATGAACTCTTTCAACAACAGCGGTACGGCAGTGTTGTTGATGTCTTGTGACGTCAGGCCAAAATGGATGAACTCCTTGAATGGCCCCAGTTTCAGCCGGTCAAATTCGCTTTTCAAAAAATATTCGACCGCCTTTACGTCGTGATTGGTCGTCTTTTCAATATCCTTGATTTCCTGCGCGTGGGCTTCAGTGAAGTTCTTGTAAATGCGACGAACTTCGACGATCATATGTGCCGGAAAGTCTTCAAGTTCATGGATAGTCGCCGAAAGGGATATCAGGTATTCAATTTCGATCTGCACCCTGTAACGGATGAGTCCGAACTCCGAAAAGTACGGTGAAAGCGGTTTTAAAGTCTCGAAATACCGGCCATCGACCGGGGAAATTGCCGTAAGTGGATTTAACTGCATGCTGGTTGGTAAAAAGCAAAAGTAACCCGTATCGCCAAGAAGGCAAAATAAACTTTGCCACCAGAAATCTGCAAAAACAGCGCAATTTCGCATAGAATTGATTACTCAAAGCGGCCTAACCTTCTTACATTTGCGCACCGCCAAAGACGAGTCAGGTATCTGAATTTGCGCGGATCACATGACGGGACCCGGCAATTCGCTTAGTTTGGAATAGAAAAGATTAAAATGGCATTCAGCTTTTTCAAGAAGTCAGAGAAGAAGGAGACGCCTGCCCCTGCAGCAGGTCCGCATTACTACGATTTGAGGGTGAAACAGGTGATTCGGGAAACCAAAGATGCCATTACCATTGTCTTTGAGCAGCCCGCGAACGCAATCCGTTATAAGGCCGGCCAGTTCCTCACGTTGATTCAATCAATTAACGGAAAAGATATCCGCAGGGCGTATTCCTTGTGCTCGTCACCTTTTACTGATAAAGACCTTGCTGTCACCGTTAAGCGCGTCGACAACGGGTTGATGTCGAACTGGCTTAACGACAAACTCACCGAAGGACAGACCATTCGCATCATGGAGCCGATGGGTCAGTTCACTACGGAATTTGATACGAACCGTAAGCGGCACCTCGTTATGTTCGCAGGCGGAAGCGGCATCACGCCCATGATGTCAATCATTAAAAGTATTCTCACCCAGGAGCCGAACAGCATCGTATCCCTGATTTATTGCAACCGCGATGAGGAGAGCATAATCTTCCGGATGGAGCTCGAGAAATGGGAAACCTCGCACGAAGGCAGGCTGCATGTAATTCACATTCTCGATACAGCGACTGCGAACTGGCAGGGTTATTCAGGCCTGCTTAATCACGATATGCTTACACGCCTTTTTGAACGCATACCGGATTGGGGTGCCGATACAACGTACCTCATGTGCGGACCGGAAGGCATGATGAAAAATGTCGAGAGCCTGCTCGCGTTGCGAAATATTCCAAAGGAAAAAATATTCAAGGAGAGTTTCGTACAGGGTACCATTGACAAGGAGAATAAAACAGCCAGCCCTGCAGTTGAAAGCGGCGAACTCAAAGCACGTGAGGTCACCATTCGCTATGACGGCCAGGAATTCAAGTTTGTCGTTGAACCCGAAAATACAATTCTACAAACTGCACTCGATCAGGGGATCGATCTTCCATACTCCTGCCAGAGCGGACTCTGTACCGCCTGCCGTGGAAAGGCGTTGTCCGGAAAAGTCAAACTCGATGAGGAGGAGGGACTCTCGCAATCAGAGCGCGCCGAAGGGTACGTGCTCACCTGCGTAGGCCACCCGTTGACTGATGACGTTGTTATCGAAATAGGCTAATCCTCCATCGTATTCTTATTAAACTGTTCCGCGAATTTTTCACTCGCGGTGTTCATCCATTCGTCCCAGAATGTAAAGTAAAGACCAAAGTTCTTTCGGAAATCTTTGTGATGTATGTCGTGGTGCGTCGCGCCAATTAACCATCGTCCGATCGGATGTATTGTAAAATTTTTCGGGAAGATCTCAACGCCGGCGTGGTTGACCACGGCCGAAATCGTCATTAAAGAAAGTACAATTGCGATTGCTGCGTAATGCACCGGAATGATCATGACAATCACCGGTAAGAAAATGAATTGCAGGATTGCTTCCAGCGGATGAAAAGAGAACGACGTAAATACTGATGTGTGAACGCTTTGGTGGTGTACACGATGGACAATGCTGAATATTCCAGGCCTGTGCATCCACCGGTGAAGCCAGTAGTAGTATGTTTCGTAAAGAAACAGAAGCAGTGGAATACTTACGATGAAGTAGGCGATTCCGAATGCGTCGATATCTGTATAGAGACGTGTCAATTCATACTGGTACGCGAGCCACGTCAGTGCCGCGAGAATGGCAAAAATGATTGATGACAGCATTGCCCATTGGATTTCTTTGCGACGTCGGCTGGTGTCGGAATGATTACCATTTATCGGCTTTCGCTGGAACCACCGCGAAAGTGCAAGGCGGTAAATACCGGCCGCAAGCAGATATCGGAGGAATACCACAACAAACAGCGATGTTGTGAACAATAAGACGAGCCACGGTGATTGCCAAAAATCGCGGGTCAGGAAATAAAAGAGGTGTTCCATACTGTCCTTTCCAGGGATACATAAAAATATATTCCAGTTGGTAAAGCAGGAACACCCCGATTGAGTCTTGAACTAATCGCGGAGCTTTATGCGAAGCAGATGCATGTCGGCGGTAATGAAAAGCGTTTTTTCATCGTCGCTCAATGCACAATTCGCAGCCGGTCCGTTAAGGCGTATTCTGCCGAGGACTTTGCCGTCACCATTGAATATCCAGATACCTCCGGGGCCGGTTGCGTACACATTCCCTTTCGAGTCGACGCGAACACCATCAGGAAGACCGGGCTCCCTGTTCTTTGCATTTGGTGTGGCATCGTAAAACACGCGCGCGTTAACAGCGCTGTCACCTTCAAGGTCGAATGCATACCACATCGCTTTGGCGGGATCAGAGTTTGCAACGATCAGGGTACGCTCGCCGGCGAGAAACGCAATCCCGTTAGGTCGCGTCAGCGAATCGACAAGGAGGATAACTCTGCCATCACTACTGATCTTGTACACGCCCTGATACGGTGTTTCTTTCGTAGTATCTTCTGCCTGATTTGGCAAACCGTATGGTGGGTCTGTGAAGAACAACTCACCATTGCTGTGAACAACTACATCGTTGGGACTATTCAGCTTTTTGCCGTCGTGATTGTCAGCAAGTGTGACAAATACCGGCGTCGGATCATTGAGCGGCGCATCCATTACAGCTACTTTTCTGTCTCCGTGCTGGCAAAGAACGAGTCTGCCGTCCTTCGACAACGCCAGCCCGTTGCTTCCGGGTTCACGCGAATATTGACCTTCACCGGAATAGCCTGAAGGTGTGAGATACTCTTCAACGCCTTTCTCTTCGGTCCATTTGTATACGATGTTTTTGGGAACATCGGAGAACAGTAACATCTTGTGCTGCGCCACCCATACCGGGCCCTCGCTCCATTCATAGCCTTCGCCGATCACTTCAATGACGGGGTCTTTACCGATCAGTTCATCAAGAGCCGGGTCAGACCGCTCGACAGTGGCGACGTTGTTTTCAGTAGTACTTTTCTGATCACTCATCTTACAACCAACAAGCACGGTAAATGCCAATGCCAGGACACGGTAATTCATAGGTAAAAGGTTTGGTTTTCAGACGGTGAAGATACGCATTTAAGGCAAACGAGGGTGGTCTGAAAGCCCGGCGATCGAATTTTTTACGTCAGTGGTTGAGGTGATAACGAGCGATGTTTTCGTCTTCTGTTTTTCCCTTTGGGATTTTTCCCACTCCCTGACAAACAGGAACAGTATGATCATGAAGAGTATGATGAGGAAATAGATAAACATGCGTGATATGCGCTTCAGCCGTTGCTCCTTCTCATGACGGGCCATGAGTTCCCCATAGTTCCGGTGCTGGGCAATCCTGCCGGAACTCATGCTATGTCTTCGCAATCTGATCTCATTCCTTCCCATCGTACTTGATTCTTAAATTAAAGTTTTTCCGTAGTCTGTCAAGAGCCCGGTACGTTCGCATTTTGGCACCGCTTTCAGTAATATCGAGAATGAATGCAATTTCTTTAAAATCCTTGTCTTCAAAAAAGCGGAGTTCAAGCACCTCCAGCATTTCTGTCGGAAGTTCCTTAAGGTACCGAAGCAGCTGCTGAATCAGTTCCTCGTCCCAGCCTTCGTTGGCCATTTCCATCAGTTCGCGCACGCGCATTTCCTCGATGCTGAATACCTTGTCATGCTTCAGCTTTCGATAATGCTTGTTCACTTCGTTGCTCGCGATTTTGTACAACCATGCTGAGAAGGGCACGCCTCTGAACTCGTATTTGTCGAGGTTATTCAAAGCGATCAGAAATGTTTGAGAACACAGGTCAGACGTGAGATCTTCGTCGTCGGTCTGGCGGTAGATAAAATTGAAAATCCGATCAAAGTGTTTTTCGTACAGCATGCCGAAGGCTTTCGGATCTTTCTTTGACCGCTGTAGTATTTGATACTCCTGCCTTAGTTCTGCTTCCGACATGCGAGGCAATTACAGTTCTATAATCCGAACCTTTTTATAAAGTCACAAGAACAAATCGGCACGGCTGCGCACTTTTTTCAGGTGAATCTGGTGTTTTTGCGGGCCTGAAACTTTGTTCAATGGCACTATCGCCTGACAGACGGCATGGCAGGATTATCCCGCAACACGCGGTATTACGTTAAAGCATTATATCCTATACCTTGAGGTTTGATTTGTTTATGCGCGCCATTTTTTTGTTGGTTTTTGGGTTGATTTTGGCTGATTTGCAGGGTCAGAACTACAACTATTCCCTTAGGAATTTCAAGGCAATCGACGGCCTTCCCCAATCACAAGTCAAGGCCATGGTGGAAGACGTCAACGGATATTTGTGGGTCGGTACCGAAGGCGGGGGTATTGCACGTTTTGACGGCCGCGATTTTAAGGTATATACCACCCTGGATGGCCTTCAAAGTAACACCGTTAACTACCTTTTGCTTGACAAAAAACAAAATCTCTGGATCGTCCACCCCCGCGGCATCACGAAATTTGATGGATTGAACTTCAAAAAGTTCGAGCAACCCGGATCACGGGCAAATGCCACCCGACTTCGCCGCATCTTCGAGTTCGGTGACTCGATCTTTTTTATGTCAGCGCCGGGGAATATCGGCAAGATTCACAACGACAGCGTTCACTACTGGTCAAAACCAATCCTCCCGGGCACAGACGGAAGTCGTGAACCATTGATCATGTTTGCCCGCATGACCAGCGATGGCACTTTCTATTTTGCATTGAATAAGCAATCCCTCCTGGTTCGCCGCCCCGGAGAAGAAGACTTCTTCGTTGATATAAACGAGCGTTTCAAAAGGATACTCGGTGTCTTTGAACGCAACGGCGAACTTTGGATGAACACCGATGTCGGATATGTGTCTGTTGACCTGGCACGCCGCGAGTTCGTGCAACGGGAATTGCCGATCAGGAATAGTATCCTGCTTTATGATAGCGTGCACGATGTGTACTGGACCACCCTTCGTGATGAGATTCTGCTCAAGGAAACGATCAGGGACGGTAAAGTCAAGGCCGACACTGTGCTTCGCGATATAGCCGTGATTAACATACTTGTCGACTCCGAAGGAAACACATGGCTTGGAAGTAATGGCTCCGGTTTGTACAAATATTTCGTTCAGGATTTTGATCGGTGTGCTTCGCCAAACCTTACCTACATCGTGTCCATTCATCACGACAGGGACGGAGCCACGTGGATAGGTTCGGTCTCAAAAGGACTTTACAGGATTCGAAAAGGGAAAGTGACAACGTACGAGATGCCACCGAATACAAGAAGCAGAGGTGTGTACTATGTCACTGAGTCTCCTGAAGGAGTTTTGTATGCCGGCGGTGCCGCCGGGCTTGGTAAGTACGACCGTGTCACCGACTCATTTCAGTGGCGAACGTTTCCGTTCGGTTCGTTTAGCCCCGGCATACTGAACGTGCAGTTTGATGACAAGGGCGAAATCTGGCTTGCCACTGCAGGCGGAGGCATCGTTCATGTAAATGGTGATGTTGTCAAACGGTACACCGTAGACGATGGGTTGAATTCGAATCTGATCATGACTCTGCTTTATTCAAAATATCACGGCAGGGTATTCGCCGGCGATGAGTTTGGTCTTATGGAAGTCTCTAATGGTCAGGTAAAGCAGGTAGACATTGAAGGTCTCGAAAATACTTCAGTCATCGCGTTGCATCCTTATCGTGACTCGCTGATCCTTGCCAGCACGGGCGGCGCCGGCATCGTGGCATACAATCCGAAAACAACAGCGAGGAAATTTATTACCACGAAGGACGGACTTACGTCCGACTTCATATACTTCACTGCACCTGATCCGGATGGGTATCTGTGGGTGGGCAGTGAAAAAGGCATTACCCGTATCGTTGTGGACGAGCGCCTTCAGGTTACGGAACAAATTCACTATGACTATGACAACGGCCTGACCGGCGTTGAAACAAATCAGAACGCGTTCTGCATTTTTGACGATAACAAGTACTTCGGTCTTGTTGACGGCATTTATGCATTCAACGGTTACAAACGCGAGCAGAGTGAACCTTTCAAGCTGCATCTGACCGAGGTGGAATTATTTTACGGCGAATTTTCAGCACACCGTTACGCCGACGGTAAATCCGGATTTTTCAATATACCCGTTAATCTGAAACTTCCGCCCGACAAAAATCACATTACGTTCAGGTTCAACAAGGTTGACAAGCGTAATCCCAAATCGGTCAAGTTCAAATATTTTCTACAAGGGTTCGACAAGACCTGGTCGCCGCCTTCGTCAAATTCTGAAGTGACGTACAGTAACCTTCCTCCCGGGGAGTATACGTTCATGGTTATGAGTACCGGGTTTGAGGGGAATTGGGAGGAGAATGTTTTTTCATACAATTTTCTGATTAAGACACCCTTTTATGCCCGAACATCGTTTATGATCGGAGTGATGGTGTTCCTGGGCATATTGGTGACGACCATCTTGTACATGAGGGTCCGTCAACGGGTACGCCACATGCTGTTGATGGAACGGGTGCGGCTCAAGGAACAGGAGAATGTGCGTAAGGATATCGCGCGGGATTTTCACGATGAGATGGGTAATCAGCTCACGCGGATTATCAATTACATCAGCCTTCTTAAAATGAACGGAACTAACCGCCAGCATCATGCGGACCTGTATGGGAAGGTGGAACAGTCGGCGAAGTATTTGTACACCGGCACGCGGGATTTTATCTGGTCAATCGATCCGAACAATGACGAGCTGTCGCGATTGTTTATTCACATACGCGACTTCGGTGAAAAACTCTTTGATGAGAAGGGAATCAGTTTCCGGGCGGTAAACAAGGTTCGCGATACGGTAAGGCTACCATACGGATTCAGCCGGGACGCGAACCTCATTTTCAAGGAGGCGATGACGAACGCGTTTAAGTACTCTAACGCGAGAAACGTTACGCTTGCATTGCAACAGGTTTCCGACGAGGAGTTCCGGCTTTGCCTCGAGGACGATGGGGTGGGTTACGAACCTGAGAAGATTGAAGCACCCGAGAGGGGTATGCGAAATATGCGCGAGCGGGCGGAGAAGATCAACGTTCGTCTTGAAATTGAAAGCGCGCCGGGTAAAGGCACAGTTATATCGATATATTTCAGAAAACTAAAAAAACTGCATTATGGGATTGCCATTCAAAAAAAGAGTGCTGATAGTTGAAGACGACGATGAAATCCGGAACAGTTTTTCGTTGATCGTAAACAGTTCACAAAAGTTCATGGTCGTTAATGCGTATGGACGCGTCGAGGATGCTATCGAGAATCTGCACCGCGACAGGCCGGAGATCGTGTTGATGGACATTGAACTTCCGGGAATCAACGGAATTCAGGGAACGAAAGTGATAAAAGACAAAGCCCCGCATACTGACATAATCATGGTTTCCGTTTATGAAGATAGCGAGCTTGTATTTGAAGCACTTAAGGCCGGTGCATCGGGATATATTACGAAGAGTGCCAATTACCTCGAACTGCTGACAGCACTGGAAGAAATTACCCGGGGTGGTGCACCAATGAGCAGTAAAATCGCACGTATGGTTATAGACAACTTTCATGTGAATCCGAATTCGCCACTTACAAAAAGAGAAACCGAAATCCTTCAGCTCATATCAGAGGGGAAGACGTACACGCAGATTTCCGAAGAGCTTTTTATATCGAAGGAGACGGCAAAGACGCACATCAAGAATATTTACTCCAAACTCCAGGTCAACAGCAAGTCAGAAGCGATTGCCAAGGCAAATCAGGAGCGCCTGATCTGACCGAAAATTAGCGCGATGAGGGCGCATACAAAATCCTACCAGAGACGGGATGGATTGTAAGGTTTAAAAGATGAATCTTTACAATACATTCCTTCATCACAAGAGTAGAAATTTCTTCAGTAAGATTAGGTTAATGAAAAATTTCCGAAGGATTGAACCCCCGGGTCGCGGGGGTTTTTTTTGTCCTTTCCGCGCACAGCGACTCAGTTGTAAGATACCCCCGTTAGGGGTAAAGTGATCCGATCCAATATACCTCTTATTAAGTCATTCTTTTGCTTTCTTCTTTTGGGAGTTTTGGAAGAAGCTCGCCGCGATCTTTTTTCGTGAGCTGGCTCAGCACTTACTATAACTCTTTATTAAACCTAAACATTATGCAAAAACTTCTACTAATGAGTTGCATGTGCCTGATAATTGCCTGGGGCGATGTTAGGGCGCAAGAGCGAACCGTTACCGGCAAGGTATCCGGGGACGACGAATCCCCGCTGCCTGGCGTAAACGTCGTGATTAAAGGGACCGCTACCGGTACCGTAACCGACATCAACGGACAGTACACGCTGGGTGTTCCTTCTTCCGGAGGGACTCTCGTCTTTTCCTTCATCGGATTTGTTACACAGGAGATTGAAATTGGTCAACGAAACACGGTTGACGTACAACTTTCACAGGACGTGACCCAATTGGGTGAGGTAGTCGTTACGGCTGCCGGAATTGAACGCGAGAAAAAATCACTGGGTTATCGATTCGAGAATGTTGAAGGCACAAAACTCCAGCAAATATCTGAAGCCGATCCGCTTCGTGGATTGCAGGGAAAAGTTGCCGGTGTGAACATCGTTGCATCCAGTGGTGTGCCCGGAAGTTCAACCAGGATTACAATGCGCGGTAACCGTTCCTTCCTTGGGAACAACCAACCGCTCATCGTCGTAGATGGTATTCCCTACGACAACTCACAAACCAACACGACGAACCAACTCGTCGGAGGTGGTGCGTACGGAAGCGGTCTTGCAGCAATCGACCCGAACAACATTGAATCAATGAACATCCTTCCTCCCGGTGGTGCCGGTGCTGCACTTTATGGTGTACGCGCGGCAAACGGTGTAATCGTAATCACTACCAAAACAGGAGGCTCCCGTTCTTCACGTAAAGGTCTTGAAGTTACCGTGACTTCCGGATTCTCTATTGAACAACTTTCCGGTCTTCCGGATTATCAGAACAAGTATGGATCCGGAACAGGTTTCGTCTATGGACAAGTGAACGGTTCATGGGGTGCCGGTTTTCCTGGTGCCGTGCCGTATCCGACAACAACAACAATTCCTTATTGGGCTGATATGGCCGAGGCATTTCCCGACCATCCTGCAACGGTACCTTATCAGGCTTATCCCAACAACGTAAAAGACTTCTTCAATACAGGTAAGTTGTGGGAAAACTCGCTGACGTTTAGTGGTGGTAATGAGAAGTCAAACTTCACAACAACGCTTTCAAGAGTTGATCAGGACGGTATTGTTCCAAACTCCGGGTTTGAAAGGACGAATATTTCAGTAGGTGCTAATACAATTCTTTCCAACAAGCTCACGATCGGAGGTACGATGGCATTTAACAACCGCGTACAGCATGGACCGCCAGCAGGTGCAAGCAACGCACTTGGAAACGGATCAGCTTTTGCCCGTACGATGTATCTCGGCCGTGACTGGGATTTGCAGGGACAACCTTATGAAAACCCCCTTACGCGTCAAAGTATCTTCTTCGTCGCGCGTACGCAGGCAACAAACCCGTATTGGGCTGCCAAGTATGACGGATTTGAGACACGCGAAAACAGGGTAATCGGTAACCTGAATTTCAGTTACGATATCACGGATTGGCTATCTGCCAGCTATCGTATCGGCTTGACTAATTTTACGCAGCAGAACCAGGAGTGGTTCCGCCCCGGTGGTCGCGCTGCAGGTGGTATCGGTCAGGTTGTTGACGACTTCGTGGTCTTCACCGAAATCGAATCCTTCCTTATGTTGAAGGCCACAAAAGATCTGAATGAGGATCTCACGATAAGTGGTTTCGTCGCACATAACCTTAACCAGCGAACCAATGACCAGCAGTCTTATATCGGAACCGGTCTGATCGACTTCGAAATCATCGACATCGATAACACGACGAACGTGTTGAACAACGGCGGTATCTTTTCGCGTCGCCGTATCATCGGTTTGTTGGGTGAAGTGCAGTTGAATTACAGGGACTATCTGTTCCTTACTGCCCGCGGAAGAAACGACTGGTCTTCGACACTGCCAGTCAGCAATCGCAGTTTCTTCTATCCCGCTGTGGAAGGTGCGTTCATCTTCACGGAGGGGCTCGACCTCAACTCAAGCTTCCTGACATCCGGTAAATTGCGCGCCAGCTGGTCAAAAGTTGGAAATGACGCCGCACCTTATCTGTTAAATACTACGTATTCGGTGAACCCGTTCTTTGTTACACAAAGCGTTCAGTTCCCGTTCAACGGTGTGCCTGGTACAACGCTTGGCGGTGTTCCCGGAACCAGCGACATCATCACCAATCCGAATCTGACTCCTGAATTCACGACTACAATCGAGTTGGGTACGCAATTACAATTTTTCAACGACCGTATGAACCTTGACGTAACGGTTTACGATCAACGGACTACGGATGCAATCGCGTTCCAGTCGATCCCGTCAGTTTCCGGTTTCACGAATTACCAGACCAACTTCGGTGAGATCAGCAACAAAGGTATTGAAATCACACTGGGTGGAACGCCGCTGCGACTCTCCAATGGATTTGAATGGAACATCAGCGCCAACTTCACACACAACAAGAACGTTGTAGAGGAACTGGCTGAGGGTGTTGACGAGATCGTTATCCGGAACCTGTTCGGCGGTGGAATCACGCCGGTGCTGAGACCAGGCGCTGAGTATGGTATCATGCGTGGTACGGTCAACGCTCGTGACGATGAAGGCAATCTTCTTATCGACCCTTCCAACGGACAGCTTATCCGCGCATTGGATCCGCAGATCGTTGGTAACCCGAATCCCGATTTCATTGCTGGTCTTACAAACACATTCAACTACAAAGGCATTACGCTTTCGGTTTTGTTTGACTGGAGACAGGGTGGTGACATCTATTCGACGACGCTTCTTTCACAACTTGGACGTGGTGTGACTCGCGATACGGAAAATCGTGAAATGAACTGGGTCATTCCTGGTTTCCTTGGTGATATCAATACAGGTGAACCGCTTTTCGATGATGAAGGCAACAAGATTCCGAATACGATTCAGGTTGAAATGAACGACCTCTACTTCGGTGAGACGTTCGCAGTTAACTCCGCCGACGAGTGGAACGTATTCGATGCAACTGTTTTCAGACTTCGTGAAGTGAGCCTGGGTTACACGCTGCCGAAATCGCTTTTGGGTAAAACACCTTTCGGATCAGCAACGATTACGTTTACCGGCCGCAACCTGTGGTATAAAGCACCGAATCTTCCGAAGCACTCGAACTTCGATCCGGAAACGACGACATTCGGAACACAGAACGCACTCGGATTCGAATACGACAACGTTCCCTCTGTACGCAGGATGGGTGTGAACCTCCGGTTGACTTTCTAACGATAAAGACTAATGAAAATGAAGCGTAACATAAATACATTCGTGAAGTCTTGCCTGCTTGTCCCTGCTTTCTTTATGGCGGGATGCGGCGACTTTCTTGATATAAATACCGATCCAAACAATCCGCTGGACTCGGACTTGAAACTGGTTCTGCCGGTGGCACAGGCAACAATTGCCGAAGCACTTGGAAACGGCTCTGGCGGTATGTCCGATCTGACTTCCCAGCTGGTACACCAGACCGTACAACGCAATACGAGCAATTTTTACTTCATCGGTGGAACAGAGTTCAACATCTCCAACGCATGGCCTAACCTGTTCTCAGGAGCATTGATGGATTTGAATGTAATGATCGAAAACGCGACGGCGCAGGAGTCGTGGCATTATCTCGGCATTGCACAAACGCTCAAGGCATATTCGTACAGCATGGCTGTCGACCTTTGGGGCGACGTGCCTTATTTCGAATTTGGAAAGGGTACTGACAATCCATTCCCCTCTTTCGATCAGGGACAGGCTGTTTATGAGGAAGTCTTTAAGTTGCTCGACGAAGCAACCACTAACCTGGAAAAAGACTCGCAGGTTGGCCCTACCAACGACGACCTCATCTACGGCGGCGATATCGATCAGTGGATTCAACTCGCGAACAGCCTCAAGCTGAAACTTTACAATCAGGTCCGTCTGACCGGATTGTATGATGCCGCAGCTGTGGATGCAATCATCAATGATATGGAGTTGATGGGCGATGTGGCTGACGGGTTCCGCCTGAAGTATGGAACATCGAACAACCCGGAAAACCGCCATCCGCTGTTTATCCAGGATTACGTTCAGGCCAATGCAAATTACATCGATCCGCATTTCTACCTGATCATGACGGGAAGCACGCAGTTCAATGACGTTCTGCCTGACATCAGCGATCCGCGTATTCCGTACTACTTCTACAACCAGCTTGCAGGTGATGCGCCGCAAAATCCGACGACTTCGGCATATTTTGGTGACTTCCTTTCAATCTGGTTCGCTTCATTTAATATTGATCCGAATGAAGGCTTCGATCAGTCGCAATCGCAAACGCTCGTGGGACTTTATCCTGCAGGTGGCGCATTTGACGACGGCGAGGGTGTAACTGCCGGGGTAGGCGCAAATCAGAACCCGGGCCTTGGTGGTGCCGGCTTCCAGCGCCTGTATCCTTACTTTGCACACCTTTACACGCGTGCGGAACTTTCTCTGACCAAAGGCGCAGCCGGTGATGCTCGTGATCTGTTCGAACAAGCGATGTATGCATCGCTTGACGAGGTGAACGATCTCGCTCCGGTTGATATACCAGATGCTCAGATGACTGCCTATGTAGATGATGTGCTGGCGCTTTACGATGCAGCGGGTGATCAGGGCAAATTGGAATTGATCCTGACTGAAAAATGGATCGCCAGCTTTGGTTTCAGCGTCGATTCGTATACTGACTATCGCAGAACCGGTTATCCGATCATGTTTAATCCGAACACCGATAATAACCCATTCACAATTTTGAACAGGGCTTACCCGGTTTCGATTCCTTACTACACTTCGGACCTTGAGATCAATCCGAACGCACCGGCGCAACGCAACCCCGCTACGCAGAAGGTGTTCTGGGATGTTGACTAATTCTAAATTGTAATGACATGAAAATGAATTTGAAGAAAATATTAATTCTGGTAGCGGTACTTGGGATTGCGATCTCGTGTCGCGACGAGGAAGCGGTGCGTTTCCCGGAGTTTCAGAAAGGAGTGAACGCCCGTGTTATACTTTATCCGGAGCGCTCGTTTATCAACTTTGACGATTTGACCACCGCATCCGTTGCATTTGATATCTACTCCGAGAATACAGATATCGATGAGATTGCTTACACGGCTACTTTCGTCGACGCCGATTCTGCGGAAGCAGTCTTTCCGTCTTTTGAGGCCTTCCGGGTACCAGGGAGCGCATTCGTAAATGGAAAGGTAACGGAACTTGAAATCACCGCGGCAGAACTGGCTGAAAAGTTCGGGTTGCCTGGCGGAGTTTCTTACTTCGAAGGCGCGGATAACGTAACCTTTACAGCCAAAGCTATCCTTACAGACGGCCGCGAGATTGATTTCACAAACTCTGCACCCAGTATCACTGGCGGCGCTGCGGCGAGTTTCACGCCTGCATTTCGGGTTTATGTAGGCTGTCCTTCGAATGTTGCGGCAATTGCCGGCAACTACGAAAGCACAATGCACTACAATAACTTTGACATCGGTGTCGGCGGCAAAGTCGATGTGACGGTTACCTTCGTCGGACCGGAGCCATTCCGTTACCGCGTAACCGACCATACGGCAGGGCTATACGTTCCGTTTGGTGGTACGAAATATCCAGCAGATTTCTACGACATCTGCGGTACTATTGTGATGCTCCCCGCGTCATCGTTCGGTAGCGTGGTTAATTTCCAGACAACGGATCCAAACTTCCTGCCGCCTGTGCTGAACACAAGCACGAATCAGACCGAATTCGTATTGAACTGGAACGAAACCTTCAACGGTATTTTAGCCTCGGTGAAGTTTGTTAAAAAGATTTAAATGGAAATTGTTATGAAGAAACTTCTATATCTGACGTTACTGATTGCCGCTGTCACCGGGTGCGTTGACGATTATACCGAATTCAATCCCCCGGCTCAGCTTGATGCCCCCCATTTCCGCGTATCTGCAACGGGATCAAACCAGCTGATTGAAGCGACGAATGTAAATAACTGGCAAAAGACTTACAGCGCTTACGTATTGTATGACGACCCGGTGACGTTCACCGTGTCCGTTGTCGACGCACCAGGCAAAGTGGGCAGCGTGTCAGTTACGGGATCAGTCCCGGACTTTGGTACGATCACAATGGACGAGGCCAGTGTCAATGCGCTCGTCGGAAAGGAGCAGGGCGAATTCCGGTTTACGTTTACGCCTAATCCCGACCTCACGAACAAAGAGTCTGAGGACCGTGCGCTTAACCTTGTCGTAAACGTGACTGATATGCAGCTCGACGACAAAGGCCGTGAAGATCCGAAGACTACAACAATGACAATCCCGACAACGATTGGCGGACCATGTCTCGGCGCACCGATGCTTGTCGGTAACTGGCTTGTCGTTGACGCCAGTGGTAGCCTGGACGGTGTTGATCCTTTTGAACTTGCCGATCTCGTTGAAGCGGCAGGTTCCGAAATCGTAGTGGCCATCACCAGAGATCGCCCTGGCGTCTACACACTTGATGAAGTAACCGGCGGTGTTTGGCCGATCGTCTATGATACAAGGGCAAACCCGAAGTTGAAAGTTAATGTTTGCGGCTCAACGATCAGTGACCGTGAAGGCGCCAACGTGGCAGGTGCAGGCACCGCGGCCGCGAGAACCTTTACGCTCGATGGTACTATCAATGGGGATGGAACAATCACAATTGAGTGGTCTTACGTCCGCAACGACGGAGCAACCCCTGCTAATCCTGCTTCAGGAACCTATACCCTCAAGCACTTCAATTCGTTGTGATTTGATTTTGAGTTATGAATAAAAAGAAAGAGGTAGGCATAACGCTTACCTCTTTTTTTTATTGATCGAAAAATGTGTCAGCCTTTCAGTTTTTTCAATTCACCTTCGTAAAACGCCTTGTTCGGCTGTTGATTTGCGGGCAGGTTCTTTAACGCGATTTCCCAGTGTTTGATCGCGTTCTTTTTGTCACCCAGCGCAGTATAACCTCTTGCGAGCCCCACATTCGTGGTAAACTTTTCTGCTGGATTTCTTTTTTGATTCAGTCGAAAGATTTCCATTGCTTTTTCAACCTTACCTGCCGCCAGGAGGCTGCGTCCATATTGATGAATCGCCTGAACCGTCGCCGTTGGCAGCGCGACTGCCTTCGCCATAACGTTTTCAGCATCGGCATCTTTGCCCATTGCAGTCAATACTGCAGCCTTGGCGGATAGTGAGTTGAAATCTTCAACACCAATGAAACGTCCGCTGATGGCATAATCTGCCCACGTTAGTGCTTCCTGGAGATTCACCTTGTTTTGCGCACAGAACATTGCGGCGTCTACCCAGCTCTGGTGGGAGAATCCCATACGGTGACCCTGGAGGTCAGCGCGAATTTTTTCAACATAAAGATCGTAGAACTGCGGGAAGTCAATCTTAAAGCTGACCCGCTTGTTTTCCCATTGCATGTAGGCAACGGCGGATGTGCGAAGACGTTCGTCAAATCCGAAAGTCAGGAATTCAGTGTAGGGACTCTCGGACGGTGTCGCGTCAATGCGAAGGGCGTCGTTGGCAGGATTGTAATGATAATGCCCCCAGTTGTCGGCGTCCCTGGAAAAAATCCACGTCCACGGACCACTTTCGTTTACGGCGAGGAATAATCCATACTTTCCGGCCTTGATATCCTTGCCATCAATTTTCATGTCATGCGAAAACGCAATGGTCGTGTTTTCATTTGCACCGACGCGCCAGGGAGCGCTCGTTGACTTTCCGTATTGCGGATCCGTAAAGCCATAAGGCACCAGTTCGCCCCAGATATGTCCTTTGCGATCCTCGCCGTTCGGACCTGTAACGTTAGGGCTGTTGTACGTGATCGTGATTGACGCAAGGCCTATCCATTGCGTTACACTTGATTTCTGGTTATCACCACTAGGAGGAAGCGTAATACTTTGTGCTTGGACGCCGAAACCGATGAAGGCAAGCATCACCAGGGGTAGAAGTTTTTTCATAAGCAATTGGGTTTTGAGAATTATAAAAGTACAGGTTACACGGTTACACCCTTCACGCAAGCTGCGGTATTTACAACCTCGCTATCGGCGCGACATAGCCGGCGCAATAACGTGAAGGGCGGAGGGCATGATTGCAACATTAAAAACGGTGTCTTCGCCACAAGGTTCGCCGTCGACATGATAGGGAACAGGAAATTTTGTTTCGATCCGGAATGATCTTTCCTCGAGTATTTCAGAATACGGTGAACGGTCAATTGTCTTTGCAAAAAACGCATACACGAAGTCGAACCGGTAGGGCGGTATCTTTTTCAGGATGTTAATATGCAGAAGTCCGTCGGACACCGAAGCACGTGGAGCAATCCAGGCATTGTTGCCGTACTGTGATGAATTCGCTATCGCCAGCACGAACGCCTTACGATTAAGTGATCCGCCGTTGTCACGGGAGAGTACGAATTCAAATTCCTGAAAGCGAAGAAATTCTTTCATGGTCAGGCTTGCATAACCTGTGAGGCCGCGTTTGGTAGAACCGCCAAACAAATTGGCAATGTGGCCGTCGAAGCCGATACCGGAGACGTTGAGCGAAAGTTTGCCATTGAGGGTGAAGGTATCCATAGCGAATGTCTCGCCGGTCACGAAGGCGTGCATTGCTGCCTTCGTTGTCAGCGGAATGCCAAGGTGACGAGCGAGCCCGTTGCCGGACCCCTTAGGTATAATCGCCAGGGGAATGCCTGTACCTACAAGTCCGCGCGCAGTTTCGTTTATGGTACCATCACCACCAACAGCGACCACACATTGAACACCGAGTTCTGCAGCCGAATATGCCAGCGTAGTGGCGTGCGATGGACCTTCTGTATGCCGGATCACAGCATCGATGTTACAACCAGCGCAGGCATCGGTAATATGGCCTTCAAGCTCCGGCCGGTACTTGCCGCCGGCAAACTTATTGACGATAAATAATACCTTCTTAACTTCGGTGCTCACAGTTCAACATTACTAATTTTTGAGATCATTTCGATGTTTGAGTTTCAACCACGAAAACTGAAGTTTAAGGCCTGGGATAAAGAAGCGGGACTCCTTATGCGTCTCGATTCGATCGCGTTTGAAAAGGGCGAATTATTTCGTAAGGATCATCATATCCTGCAATTCACCGGGCTCTTTGATCGGCATCACGAAGAGTTGTACGAAATGGATGTCGTGCTGGTCGGAAATGACCGTCACGTTATACATTGGAATGCCGACCAGGGTTGCTGGTGTTATAGTGGCGAGCAGGGGATGGTGGAGAATACCAAACTTACCCGGGATGCGGCCGGGCAGATGGTGCGAATCTGCAGTTACTTCGAATCCCGTCAGGGCTAACTGCTTCTTATTTCTTTATCTTTTCCTGGATGTAACTAACGGCCTGGCCGAATGTCTGCAGTTTTTCGGCATCGTCGTCGGGAATGCGAATGTCAAAAGTCTGCTCAAATTCCATAACGATCTCTGCGTAATCGAGAGAATCAATACCAAGGTCCTTGACAAAGTTTGCATCGGGAGTAATCTCTGACTCCGCAATACCCAGCTTGTCGGTCAGAATCTTGGTTATTTTTTGGGAAATGTCCTGCATAGTCTTAAACTGTTGCGCAAATGTATTAAATGGCAACGGCCCCGACAAATTCGCTTCCGGGAGCTGTCAGAACCTCATGGCAAACTCGGTACCTTTTCCAACAGTGGATTTTACGGTCAGTGAGCCGTGATGCTGCCGCATGATCTGACGTGAAAGGCTTAATCCGATACCGGAGCCGTTTTTCTTCGTCGTGAAGAATGGTATGAATATCTTTTCCAATGCCTCGGGATCGATACCCGAGCCGTTATCCGCAATCGATACAATTGTCCTGGATTTCTCGTTCAGGTATGCCCTTAATTCAATACGTTTTTCAACCTGGTCATCGAACGATTGAATTGCATTTTTCAGCAGATTGATTAACACCTGCTCGATCATGTTCTTATCAGCAGTCAGTGTGAGGTCTTCGGGGTATACCGATATGTTCAATTCAACGCTGTTCTCGGATAGGTCTTTTCGGTGAAGCATGGCCAGTTCCTCGAGTAGTTCGCGAATCCGGATCTGTACGGGCTTTGGTTTTGGCACGCTCGTCAGACTTCGAAACTCTTTCACAAACTGTATGAGGCCTTCGCTTCGTTTGCTGATGGTTTGCAGCGAAAGATGAATATCACTCAATTGATCACGCGTAAGCGCAATTCCGTTATCGTCTGTGGTGTGAGGTTTTATTTCCTCTTCCACGATCCCTGCAAGCGATGAGATGGGTGTGACCGAGTTCATGATCTCGTGCGTCAACACACGAACAAGGTTCTGCCACGCCTCCATTTCTTTTTCGTCAAGTTCGTTTTGAATGTTTTGTACCGAAATCAATTTTACGTTCTCGCCACGAAGCGTGAGTTCAATAGCATAGATGGACAGTTGAACGAATTCATCACCGATGCGTATTCGCAATAATTCTCTGCCTCCGGTCTTCAGTCGTTCGAATACATTTACAAGTTGTTCACTTACTTCATTCAGGTCACGTACGTACTCGGGTCTGCTGACCTTGAGCAGCTTGCGGGCTGCACTGTTATAGATTTCTATCTTTCCGTTTTCCTTGAAGATGATCAGCCCGATACCAACGTGCATCACAATGTTACGGTAAAACAGAAATTCGGAATCCTTCTCCGATCGCGCCGAACGCAGTTTTGATAACGCCTCATTCAATTCGCGATGCAACCGCATCACAGACGGATCGTCACTTTGTGTTTTGAAAGAATAGGAGAGATCATCGAATTGAATGGAATCCAGGAAGTCCGCAATGTTATGATGTGAACGATCGAGATATTCGATCAGCAGCTTTACCTGATATGCACTTGCACCGAGGAATAACAGTGCAACAATGAAGCTGTCTCCTGAAGCCAGAAAAAACGCAAACAGGAAAATGGAGGCGGCGAGCATCGCGATCCGGGGTAGTACGGGTGACCTCCAATTGAAATTCATTTGATGAGGGATATTGTTCATCTGCAACTCGCCCCGGCGGTCGTGGAAGTCCTTGTCAGGCCTCCAGTGCCGTCATAAGCCGTATTTTTCCATTCTTCTATACAGCGATGCACGTGTAAGCCCAAGTTCATCCGCTGCTTTGGATATGTTTCCATTGTGCATCTGCAGCGCCTTGACGATTGCGGATTTCTCAACTTCGTCAAGATTGAGCGTATGATTTGAAGTCGATGAACTTAACGTGCGACTCAGCAGAAAATCACTTTCCTGCAAAGTTTCCGAGTCTGTCATAATAACTCCTCTTTCTATCGCATGCTGCAGTTCGCGAATATTTCCCGGCCATGCATAACGCTTCAACTTGTCTACCGCATCCGGTGTAATTGAACGCACCGGTTTGTGATACTTCTTCGCATAGTAATTCAGGTAGTGATCCGCAAGCAGCGGAATGTCTTCCACGCGATCGCACAGCGGCGGCACATGGATCTCAACCGTGTTGATGCGGTAAAGCAAATCCTGCCTGAACGTTCCTTCCTGAACCATCTTGGCCAGCGGCATATTGGTCGCACAAATCAACCGTATGTCTACTGGTTGAGGTTGATTGGAACCAACCCGGGTAACCTGCCGCGATTGAAGTGCGCTCAGGAGTTTGCTCTGAAGACTGAGACTGAGGTTCCCGATTTCGTCAAGGAACAACGTACCTCCGTTTGCCAGTTCAAATCTTCCCGGCCGGTCTTCGCGTGCATCTGTAAACGCGCCCTTCTTGTGACCAAATAACTCGCTTTCGAAAAGCGTCTCCGTAATCGCACCCATATCAACGGAAACGAAGCTGTTGTTGGCACGCAGCGACCGCTGATGTATCGCGCGGGCGATCAGTTCTTTACCCGTCCCGTTTTCTCCAAGTATCAATACGTTTGCATCTGTTCGCGCTACCTTGTCAATAAGAGCGAATACTTCCTGTATCGCCTGGCTTTTCCCAATGATGTCGCCAAACGGTTTGTTGATCTGTTCTTCAAGCATCTCCTTTGCTTTCTTGAGCTTGTCAACCTGGTTGTACGACTGCTTGAGTTTTATAGCTGTCGAAATCGTGGCAATCAGTTTTTCATTTTGCCACGGCTTCAGAATAAAATCGGTAGCGCCCGCCTTCAACGCGCGCACTGCCATTTCAACATCACCAAAGGCGGTTATCATGATCACAACCGAAGTAGGATCGTGTGCAAGGATCTGCTCAAGCCAGTAGAAACCTTCCTTGCCGCTGGTGATGTCCTTGCTGAAGTTCATATCCAGCAGGATAACATCGTAGCTGTCATTGTTCAGCAGGAAAGGTATCTTCTTCGGATTCTTCTCTATGATAATGTGATGGCCTTGTTTTTTGAGTAACATCTTTGCTGCGAGAAGGACGTCTTCATCATCGTCGATCATCAAAATTTTTCCGCCTTCAGTATTCACGATAAGGTTGTAGGTTTAAAAGAACTCGGGAAATAAGGAAAATTTATGCCAATAGGGAAAAAGCTGGTTTTCAGGTGATTCAGTAACCGGTTTGTAACTGATTCGTACAAATATGTTCAAAAATGAACATTTTTCCTCGGACGAAAATCACGGTTTTACCAAAAAGACGTCAACGCTTTGACCCTTTATCAAATAGAGGCGTTCATCGGTGAGGAGAGCGAAATCCGCAGCGTAAGGCAGGTCAATAACGCGTGATTCGGCGTTGAAAAGATCAAACAGAAGAAGTTGCCGGTCGCGCAAATGGTAAACCTCTTCACCAAGGAAATTGAAGTAACGTGCCCCGACAGCGTCAATCGTGCGGAGATGGTGCCCCAGCATGTTAAAGACCATAATCCCCCTGGCCGGCTGCAGCATAAAGACGAGATTTTGATACTCGCGAACGAAGGTCACCTTTGAGAGCGAAGCGGCGCTGTCACTGAGCATGCTTTCAAAAAGAAGTCGGTTCGCACGCAGATTGACTTTCTTAAGGCTCCAGTCCGCTTCGTCGATAATCAGCAGGTCGCGGTCACCCGATGAGCACGCGAGAAACGGGTCGATCACAAAGGCAGAGTCGAGAACTACGGGTGGATTTTGCAGTGAAAAAAACGGCGCAAAGAATATGTACTCAGCACGTTTTCGATTAAAAGCAAACAGCCTCGAACCATCACGCGGGTCGAACACATCCGGCTTGAACGGAAGCTGGCCCGAAGCCATAACCGCCCCCGACGTGCCGTGGCGTGCTATCGTGTTGTCGTCGAAGACAAGATAAAGTTCGCCAGGCCTGTCTACTGCCGCGGAATAGACCGGTTTCCCCACGGTGAAGCTGGTCAATTTTTCAAACTGTGCGAACGCACTGAATGCCGTTGCCAGGAGAAGGAGTATGATACCGATCCGAATCCTCATGTCCTCAAAATTCTTTTAGTGCGAGCGATTCTCCGTCGTAGACAGCGTAGGTCGTGAAGTTGACCCATTCGCCCAGGTTTACATACCTGCTGTTTTCACCGACAGGAATATCCAGCGGAAGATGCCGATGCCCGAAAATGTAATAGTCATGGTGCTGTACGCGCTCCATTTCACGGCAGTAGACGAGGAGGAATTCACCATCCTCGCCCTGAAAGCGTTCTTCCTTCCGGGTATTTGTGATCCTGCTGCTTCGCGACCATCTGTTTGCAATGGCAATGCCAATATTCGGATGGATCCAGCCAAACAACCATTGACACACCCGACTGGCGAATATTTTCTTGAGAATTTTGTACGTCTTGTCCCCGGGACCCAGCCCATCACCGTGACCGATGAGGAACCTGTGGGAATTAACCACCAGCAACTGCGGATCGCGGTAAACAGGGATACCAAGTTCCTGCTGGAAATACTCGAACATCCACATGTCATGGTTTCCTGTAAAGAACACGATTGGAATGCCGTTGTCGCGAAGTTCGGCAAGTTTTCCGAGAAGGCGGATGTGGCCCTTGGGAACCGCGTGTTTGTATTCAAACCAGAAATCAAAAATATCACCCAGCAGGAAGATTGTGTGCGCTTCATGCCGTATGGATTCAAGCCACTGCACGATCTTCTTTTCGCGTTCATGACTCGAAGCACGGTCCGGTACCCCAAGATGAAAATCTGACGCAAAGAAAACTTTCTTCCCCGGAGGAAGATTGATGTCTGAAAGCATTCGCAACTGGATAAAAAAAAACTCAGGAGTACATACTCCTGAGTTCAAAAATAATTCAATTCACGGAAATCAAGACTGTCCCAGCGTATTCGGTCGTTCACCTTCCAGGGTAGGAGTCGGATCAACGCCGGGTTGTTCGTTCTCGTGCTGCTTTTTCTCGTACTTGCCGTGCCCATTGGTGAACTGCTGGTACGTCGTCGGTTTTTCGAAAGGACGTTTACCAATGAGTCGTTCAAGGTCACTTTGGAAGAGTATCTCTTTTTCGAGCAGCTCCTGCGCAATCACTTCCAGATGCTGGCGGTGATGGCTGAGCAACGCCTTCGTACGCGCATAACATTCGTCGATGATGCGCTTCACCTCCGTGTCGATGCGCTCTGCTGTCGCCTCGGAGTATGGTTTCTGGAAGTTGTAATCCGATTGTTTCGAATCGTAGAACGAGATGTTTCCAATCTGGTCGTTCATACCGTAAATGGTTACCATACTGTACGCCATCTTGGTAATGCGCTCGAGATCGCTCAATGCACCTGTCGAGATTTTGCTGAAGACGATGTCCTCAGCTGCGCGACCACCAAAGGCCATACACATCTCGTCGAGCATCTGCTCTGTTTGATACAGGAACTGTTCCTTGGGCAGATACTGAGCGTAACCCAGCGCGGCAACACCACGCGGAACGATACTCACCTTTACCAACGGATCGGCGTGCTCCAGGAACCATCCTGCAACGGCGTGACCGGCTTCGTGGTAAGCAACGATTCGTTTTTCTTCGGGTGAGATGATTTTTGTTTTCTTTTCAAGACCTCCGATAACGCGGTCAATCGCATCCTGGAAGTCCTGCATGTCAACGGCTTTCTTATCGCGACGCGCTGCTATGAGCGCAGCTTCGTTACACACGTTGGCTATTTCAGCTCCGGCAAAACCCGGGGTTTGTGCGGAAAGCTTTTTAGCGTCAACAGTCTCGTCGAGCTTGATAGGCTTGAGGTGCACTTTAAAGATCGCCTCACGGCCCACGATATCCGGCTTATCAATGCTGATCTGGCGGTCAAAACGACCCGGGCGCAGGAGCGCTGAATCGAGAACGTCAGGGCGGTTTGTTGCGGCGAGGATAATTACACCCGAGTCCGTAGCAAAACCATCCATTTCAACCAGCAGGGAGTTCAGGGTATTCTCACGTTCATCATTCGCACCCGGCATCTGGCCCCGGCCACGTGACCGGCCGATGGCGTCGATTTCATCAATAAATACGATACATGGTGCTTTTTCCTTGGCTTGTTTGAAAAGGTCGCGGACACGGGCAGCACCGACACCAACGAACATTTCCACGAAATCCGATCCCGACAGTGAGAAGAAAGGTACCGCAGCTTCTCCGGCAACGGCTTTTGCCAAAAGGGTCTTTCCTGTTCCCGGAGGGCCCACGAGGAGGGCGCCTTTTGGGATTTTGCCACCAAGTTTTGTGAATTTTGACGGGTTCTTAAGGAAATCAACGATTTCCTTCACCTCTTCCTTGGCCTCATCCAGACCGGCAACATCGGCAAACGTTATTTTTACCTTGTTCTCGGCATCAAAAAGGGCTGCTTTTGATTTACCGATATTGAAGATTTGTCCACCGGGGCCACCACCACCGGTCATCCGGCGCATAAGCATCCAGAATCCGAATAGTAGCAGGAAAAGGAATCCCCATTGCAGGAAAAGTCCGAAGTATTCTTCGCGCTCGTCATGGCGGTATTCAGGCCGATTTTGATCGGCCGGCAGCGTATCCTTGAGTTTTCTGAACTCCTGATCGAAATTCCCCGCATCTACAACCTTCACCATATAATGTGGTCCCCCTGTTGTCACGCCAAATGACTGATCCAGCTCCGATTTGTATTTTGGCTTACTCACGGCTTCATCAGTCAGGGTGACTTCTACGTATTTTCTATTCGGTACCAGTACAACCTTCTTAACATCCCCGTCCCTGACCATCTGATAGAAGGTCTCCTGGTCTTTTTCCTTTAACTGGGATGACTGGGTAAACCACATAACCCCAAAAATTACTGCCACAGTGGCCAGTATCACCCAGATCTGGTAATTACCACGGGGAGGTTTTGATGGGAGTATGGGCTTATTGCTTTCTTTCTTGTCCGCCATTTCTACAGTTAGTCAATCAAAAATAAGTCTATTAGTATCAATTATAATGGAATAACGCGCGGGGTTGATTTTAGTTCTTACCGTCGATTTCGACGATATCTGCATCGCCCCAGAGCTTTTCCAGTGCATAAAATTCTCTACGATCCTTTCGGAAAACATGGGCTACAACGTCGATATAGTCGAGAAGCATCCATTCTTTATTGTTCTTGCCTTCAATATGCCACGGATTTTCCTGGAGCGCCTTATAAACTTCTGCGTCGATAGAATCAGTGATAGCGTCAAGTTGCTTATCCGAGCTGCCCGAACAAACCACGAAGAAATCGGCCACCGCGTTTTTAACTTTTCTGAGATCCATGACAACGATGTCCGTTGCCTTTTTCTCCTGCATGCCTTTTACAATTACATCACTTAACTTTTCTGAAGTGGCACCCTTCCGTTTTCTGGCCATTAACTATCTTCGTTTTTTTCTATAAAACCTCAAAACTACGCAAAATACCTTGTATAAAATCCCTGCCACAACCACTTTCCTTGGCAAGAATCTCATTTTTATGCCGGAATGCCATTCCACCAGCGATCAACTCCTGCTTCTTTGTCAGGAGAAGCCGCTTTTAGAGGGTTCGCTTGTGATTACGGGACATCAAACGGCGGGACGCGGGCAACGTGGCAATAGCTGGGAAGCTCAACCTGGCAAAAATCTGACCTTTTCTTTTCTGCTTAAGCCAGAGTTTCTCGCGGTATCGGATCAATTTTACCTGACGATGGTTGTCTCTCTTGGTATCCGCGACTTCTTAACGGACAAAACAGGTTCAAAAGTTCAAATTAAGTGGCCGAATGATATTCTGATCGATCAACGCAAGATTTGCGGCATCCTAATCGAAAACCAGATCGTTGGTCAGCGGCTTGGAGCTTGTATTGTCGGCGTGGGTGTTAACGTTAATCAGCAATATTTTGAAACGCCATCGGCAACCTCGATGGTTCTTGTCACCGGAATGCAATTCGATCTTCCAATTATGCTTGACGAATTGCTCACTTGTATTGAACAACGTTACCTTCAGCTGCGGCGTGATGGCCAAAACGAATTACGGTCCGACTACCACGATGCGCTTTACCTGCGTGGCGAGAAAAATCTTTTTTACACCGGTGATACTTCCTTTTATGGGACGATCAAAGGTGTAGACGAAATAGGTCGCCTTAACATCGACATCGAAGGACAATCCACGTTAAGTACATTTTCGGCAAAGGAAATCCGATACGGCGAACCTCAATAATTAATCCCTGTACAATTCATGAACGTGTTCACCACCCGAAGCAAGATCATTGTAACCTGCAATAAACGATTGACGCCTTACCTCGAACGCGAAGTCGTCGACCTTGGTTTTGTTCCGGTCCGCACATTCGCGACTGGAATTGAACTGGAGGGCACTATGACCGATTGTATTCGGCTGAATCTTAACTTGCGCTGTGCCAGCCAGGTACATTATTCCTTACAAAGCTTTCGGGTTTCTTCTCCGGATGACTTGTACGAAAAACTGCGCAGGATTCCCTGGGAGAAATATCTCGCCGATGACGGTTATGTGTCGATAACAAACAATACAAGTCATCCTTCGATTAAGAACTCCATGTTCCCGAACGTGAAGGTTAAGGACGCGATCGTTGACCGGATGCGGGAAGTAACCGGACGCAGGCCCGACACAGGTCCGGAACCGGATCGCGCTGTTGTGCATCTGTATTGGAAAGACGACGACGCTGAAATATTTATCGATACGTCGGGTGAAACGCTTGCCAAACACGGTTATCGCAAGATTCCGGGAAGAGCTCCGATGCTTGAGGCGCTGGCTGCTTCTACCGTCATGGCTACACGCTGGGACAGGAAGAGTCCGTTTGTAAACCCCATGTGCGGCTCCTCCACGCTTGCGATCGAGGCCGCGATGATTGCCACGAAACGTGTTCCCGGTCTGTTTCGTGAAAACTATGCGTTTATGCACGTTCGTGGATATGACGAAGCCCTTTACCTCCAGGAGATGCGACGCATCAGAAGTAACGTAATCGATGAAGGTGTCCCGACGATCATAGCCACCGACATCAGCGCGGATGCCGTGGAAATCTCACGCGTGAACGCGGGTATGGCAGGCGTTGACCAACTGATTTCATTCGGCGTCATGGACTTCGAAAAAACACCGGTTCCTGATAGCCCTGGCGTTGTATTCTTTAATCCCGAATACGGCGAACGTCTGGGGGAACTCGAAGAACTTGAAAATACCTATCGGCGTATAGGTGACTTTATGAAACAACGCTGTCAGGGCTACATGGGCTATATCTTCACGGGCAATCCGGACCTCGCCAAAAAGATCGGGCTGAAAACAAGTCGCCGGATTGAATTCTTCAATGCAAAAATCGACTGCCGTTTACTGGAGTACGAACTTTATTCGGGTTCGCGAAGGAAAGATAAAGAAGAAGTGAAAAACGGATAAGGGAAGTTTATTTGTTACCGGTTCCTCGGGCTGGTACGGCGACGCGTCTTGTATTGGTGTGCCGGAACATAACGTTTCTTCCCTTTCAGATTTTTCTCACGTTCCCTGTCGTTCTTATCAAACTCGATAAATCTCGCGATTCCGACATTCAAAGACATGTATAAATCCGTCCGCGAGCCCGGTGTGTCATACAAGCTTTGGAAAGTCTCAATGCGATCGAGATACGTACTCTGACGCGGGTCGAAGAATACATAGTTGACGCGCACATCAAAACTTATCCGCCAGTGGTTAGAGATATCCCAGTCAGAACGTAATCCGAGCCCTGCGAAAAGCTGGAGATTGTTGTAGTCTTCCTTAACGGAAATAGTCTGTTTGCTTATGTTGGGCACGAGTACGCCGTCATATTGGATGATGTAGTCTTCAGGAAGCATGGGCAGTGCTTCAGACGCGAATTTCAATTTGGTAGCGTCGTGCGAAATATGATCCGATGCATCGAGCAAATAATTTGCGCCAAACGCCGCCAGAGCGCTGACGCGAAAAAAATCGAGGTCAATAAGGTGAAGTTTTAACGCCGCCGGAACCGTAACATACCGTAGCGTTATTTCCCTCATCCCATCGTGGCCGCCTTCGGTGTTAACGACGTCGTAATTCTGACCAATGGTGATCAGTCCGGGTGTAAGCACGACACCAAAGCCCTCCCAGTCCTTCATAAGGGCAATTCCAAAAGGTGCTCCTTTGACTGAGTACCGGCTGTCGTACCGGGGATCAGTGTCCATTCCTTTGTCCAGGGTAACCGGAATCGCAATGCCGGTGTGGATGCCAAGGCCGACTGAATGCTGCTGGGCAGGTGCCAGCAACCAGCAGTAAATGAACATCAGACAAAAAAATGGCCTTAACATTTGGGTTCAGGGAAAAAAAGTATCTCAAATTACAGAATTGGCGTCAATTAACACTATTGACGGCCGTTAGAGGCATTATCGACCGTCCAAAGGCGCTTTAAAACTTTAAAATTTTGCTTAATTCGCACAGTTTTTTTCAATGAATCTGGCAAAGACCCGATACCTGGAAGGCATCTCATGGCGAACTAATGTTTACGTTGTGCTTGTCCTGCGGCTTGTGCTGGTAATGGCGTTATACACCCTTTGCCGCGTAGGCTTCTATTTCTACAACCGGGCCTTCTTTCCTGATGTCACCGCAGGCGAAATGTTTCGCATTCTTGTCGGAGGACTTGTATTTGATTTATCCACAGTATTGTACGTCAATCTGCTGTACATTTTTCTGATGATCCTTCCACTGAAAGTGAGGTTCAATCATTACTACCGGATCGGACTTAAATATCTTTTCTTCACTACGAACGGCATTGCGCTTGCCGCGAACGTTGCGGATTTCATTTACTATCGTTTCACCCTTCGCCGCACGACGGCCGAGGTTTTCGCACAATTTGAAAACGAAACCAACATGGGTGGCCTTTGGTTGAAATTTTTTATCGATTACTGGTACGCAGCAATCTTCTGGATCTTCCTGATGATACTTATGATCTGGTGTTTCAACCTTTTGCGATATGAAGGCCCCCAGATGAAAGACCGGCGCGCATTCTATCTGTTCGGTTCGCTAGCCATGCCGTTAATCGTTTATCTTATGTTCGGCGGAATGCGTGGCGGATTCCGGCACAGTACACGCCCAATAACCCTCAGCAACGCCGGCGAGTATGTGAGCGATCCCAAACATATCAGCCTGGTGCTAAATACACCTTTCGCCGTATTCAGAACTATTGGAAAAACCAAGATCAAAAAAGTCAACTATTTCACGGATGACGAAGCGGAAAAAATCTTCTCGCCCGTGCACATTCCTCCGGATAGCGCAAGGTTCCGGGCAAAGAATGTCGTGGTAATCATTCTTGAGAGTTTTTCGAAAGAATTCTTCGGAACATTTAACAGGGATAAACACAACGGTACGTATAAGGGCTACACGCCATTTCTTGACTCGTTGATCGGTCACAGCCTTACGTTTGAATATTCTTTTGCCAACGGACGAAAGTCTATTGATGGGCTGCCTTCGGTTGTAAGCGCGATACCGAGCCTGGGAACGCCGTATTTTCTTTCGCCATATTCCGACAACCGGATCAACAGCTTTGCATCGCTGCTCGGAAGGAAGGGTTATCACACGTCTTTCTTTCACGGCGCACCAAACGGCTCAATGGGATTTCAGGCGTTTATGAACATCGCCGGTGTCAGGGAGTACTACGGCATGGATGAATACAGCAATGACAGCGATTTCGACGGCCTCTGGGGCATTTGGGATGACAAGTTTCTCGACTTCTACGCCGGCAAACTGGGTCAGTTTCCGCAGCCGTTTTTTTCTTCGTTCTTTTCGGTTTCATCGCATCACCCTTTCGAGGTTCCCGATGAATACAAAGGCCGCTTTAAGGGCGGGCCTCTGGTCATTCACAAATGCGTTGAATATACCGATCACAGCCTGCGCCAATTCTTCAACCAGGTGTCGGCGATGCCGTGGTATGACAACTCGGTTTTTGTGATCACAGCGGATCACACGTCGTCCGAGATCGAATTTCCCGAGTCGCGAACCGCAGCGGGTTTTTACAGTATCCCCGTTGTTTTCTTTACGCCTGATGGGTCACTTGTCGGGAGGGAGGACGGGATCATACAACAAACCGATATCCTCCCTACGGTGCTTGGTTACCTCAACTTTGACGAGCCGTTTGTCGCCTTTGGCACGAATGTGTTATCAGAAGAGAGCTTTGCGCTGAACTACAAGGATAATCAATACCAACTCTTTTGGGGCGATTACCTCCTTCAGTTTGACGGCGAAAAGACTCGCGGACTGTATCGGTTCAAGACGGATCGTCTGTTCCAGGAAAACCTCGTGGACTCATTGCCTGAAGTTGTGAACGAACTTGAGCCGAAAGTAAAAGCGATGGTGCAGCAATACAACAACCGGTTGGTCGAAAACCGGATGGTAGTAAATCAGTAACGTCAGGCGAGGTTGTGATAGACGTTCTGCACGTCATCGTCTCCTTCGAGTGCTTCGATAAGTTTGAACACCTCGTCCTGTTCTTCGTCTGTGAGTTCCTTTGTTGTTGTCGGTATGTATTGTATTTCCGACGCCTTTGCTTCGAGATTTTTGGATTCGAGAAATTTCTGCATGTGACCGAACTCGGTAAACTTCGTGTAGATCACGGTCTCCTCTTCT
The DNA here is from genome assembly GCA_023428695.1 of Bacteroidota bacterium. GTDB lineage: Bacteria > Bacteroidota > Bacteroidia > Cytophagales > Cyclobacteriaceae > Ohtaekwangia. The sequence continues at coordinate 49,358 of JAEYWY010000015.1, read as the reverse complement.
CCGCGTTCGATTTCTTCGGCGCCCGCGTCAATCAGGTCAAGTTCGATTTCATCAAGGTTAAGCGCTGAAGGATCGAACTTGAAAACACCTTTGCGTTCAAACAAAAACGCCACGGACCCTGAGTTTCCCATGCTTCCACCGTTTTTCGAAAAATGCAGGCGTACGTTTGCCACAGTGCGTGTAGGGTTATCGGTAGCACACTCAACGATGACAGGAACACCATGAGGGGCGTAACCTTCATACGTTACTTCCTGGAAGTCTTTTTCTTCTTTGGATGATGCTCTTTTTATGGCCGCCTCGACCCGATCCTTCGGCATGTTCGCGCCTTTGGCGTTCTGAATCGCAAGTCGGAGTTTGGGATTGTTTTCCGGGAGAGGGCCACCCTGCTTTACGGCAATGGATATCTCTTTTCCTATACGCGTGAACGCTTTGGCCATACGGTCAAAACGCGCGAACATCTTATGCTTTCTTTTTTCAAAAATACGGCCCATAATCCCTTTGTTAGGCCTGCAAAATTAGGCGAGATAGTGAATTAGTCAACACTTAATTGCGTCCGGACCGGGCATTGCCCACACGATCCAGTTCTGCCCGCTGTGCACGTTCCCAGACGACGGACTGTTTTCCACGCAGAAAGCGCATCAGACCCGCGTAAACTGCGGCATTCATAACGCAAAAGTAGTACGGAACAAAAAAGCCTCGTATCGAAATCGGCTGGTTTCGAAGCACATATCCCACAAATGCAAACATGTAGAACATGATTTGCAGTGTGAGCGTCAGTACATATAATGGTTGAGCAGACACTACGAGCAGGATGTTCGCTACAAATACAATAGGAAGAGCCAACGGTGCAAGGGTCCATCGGAGTACGCGGTGTGAGAAATACTGGAACGTCAGAATCCCATAACGGAAGGGATTAAGCAAATAGCTCAGTCGGCCCATTGCCTGGAACCCGCCGGCACAAATGCGTACTTTTCTTTTCCATTCCTCTTCAACCGACGCAGAGGCAGTTTCTGTAGCAAATGCGTCCGGTTCATAGGCGAATCGATATCCTCTTGCCGCAATCCGAAGGCTCATATAGAAATCCTCGATGATCATGTCTTCGGCGGGGGCCTCGTACAATGCCGTGCGAATTGAGAATAACTCACCCGCGGCACCGACAATGGAGTACACTTCCGCGTCTTTCCGCTTCAGGAATGACTCATATTTCCAATACAATCCCTCGCCTGATCCGGAGGCGTTGTCTGACTCTTTGGAGAAAATCCGCTTTTCGCCGGCCACGCCGCCAACAGTTGGGTCCTGATAGTGTCTTACGATATTTTTTATCGACTCACGGTTGAGAAATGTATTCGCGTCGCAAAACACAGTCACCGGTGTTTTTACCTCGCTCATTATACGATTGACGGCGTGAATTTTTCCCTTGCGGCCATTTTCGTGAAACAGTCTGATGCGGGGGAATTGCCGGAGTATCTCCGGCGTCCTGTCTGTTGATCCGTCAGTGACAAAAAGTAACGTAAGCTTGTGTTCGGGATAATCGAGTTCAAGGCAGTTTTGTACCTTGCTCGTGATAAAAGCCTCCTCGTTGTACGCAGCAACAACTAAAGTCACTTCCGGGAGTTCGTCATCGTTCGCGATAGCAGACAGAGCCTTTCGTCCGCGGATTTTGGACAGTATGAATATGGCAATTCCATATCCGAGATAGGTGTAAAAAACGATGAAAACTCCGACCCAAAACAAGACCAGAAAAAATGTATGCATGCCGCTCATGAAATTTGCCCCAAACTAACGAGTTACATTCAATTTTGAAGGTGTATATAGATTAATTCTCTTATTTTTGCCGGTCTGTCTGATAGTTATGCGAACCCCATTCCTGCTTTCCCTGCTATTCGCAGTATTCTGGCATTTTGCCGCGCTTGCCCAGCCGGTAAATGACGACGTTGCCACGAATGAGGATACGCCTTTTAGCTTTTCGGTGACGGTAAATGACACAGACCCTGATGGTATCGATGTCGCTACTGTCGACCTTGACATTTCTGCGCCCGGCCGTCAGGTTATGGTTGATCTTGACGACGGCAACTTCGTGGTTGATAACCTCGGCAATGTCACGTTCACGCCCGCCCAGAACTTCAATGGTCTGGTCACACTTGACTACAGCGTCAACGATAATCTTGGAAACTTAGCCGGTACTGCGACGATTTCTGTAACGGTGAACAGTGTCAACGACCCGCCTGTCGCGAATGACGATATTATCAATACTCCGATAAACGGAATAGTCAACATATCCATTACCGATAACGATTCAGATGTTGACGGAACGCTGGTACTTTCATCAATTGACCTTGACCCGATTCTTCCCGGAAACCAGAATATACGCGTTACTCTCCAGGGAACGTGGTCTGTAAGTGGCGGTGTTGTTACGTTTATTCCACTTCTCAACATTACCGGCGTTGCCAGCACTACGTATACAATTGAAGACAACAACGGTGCTGAATCCAATACTGCAACTATTACCGTCATCGTCAACGCAACTCCCGTAGCAAACGATGACGCGACCAGCACGAATGAGGACGTACCGGTCAATCTCAACCTTCTTGCGAATGACACTGATGACAATGGCCTGAATGCTTCTACCGTCGATCTTGATCCCGGTACCGCTGGTATTCAAACATCGATTTCTCCGTTAGGGGGAAATGTTACAGACAACGGTTCCGGTTTGATCACGCTTACACCGTCACCGGGATTCAGCGGGATCGTTACTTTCTCGTACACGGTAAATGATACGCACGGCGTGACTTCAAACGCCGCAACGGTCACGATAACAGTCAATGCCATAAACGCCGCGCCCGTCGCCGTTGCAGATGCTACAAGCACAAACGAGGATACGCCGACGACGCTCAACATCGTGAGCAATGACACAGACGCGGACGGCACAATTAATCCGGCGACGGTAGACTTGCAGCCTGGTGTTGGCGGAATACAGAACACACTCTCGCATGCCGGAGGAACAATTACCGTTGATGGTTCAGGTGTGATATCGTATTCGCCTGTTGCTAACTTCAACGGCCCGGTAGTTTTCACCTACACCGTGAACGACAACGAAGGTGCTACGTCAAATGCTGCAACGGTGACTATTACAGTTACACCTGTCAACGATCTCCCCGTCGCTGTTGCCGATAATGCAGTGACGAATGAAGATACGCCGGTCACATTCAGCGTTGTTGCAAACGACACCGATGTCGAGGGACCAGTCAACGCCGCATCCGTAGACCTTGACCCGGGCACAGTGGGAATTCAGACGACGCGCGTGTTGACAGACGGAACGTTTTCAGTGAATGGAATGGGACAGGTTACGTTCACACCAACATTGAACTTCAATGGTCCCGTGAGTATTATGTACACGGTTTCCGACAACGAGGGAGCCGTGTCGGCACCAGCCCAGATTTCCGTTACGGTTAATCCGGTCAACGATCCCCCTGTGGCTGTCGCGGATGTTGCGTCGACAACGGAGGATACCCCGGTAACCTTTAGTCTTATCAGCAACGATTCCGATCCGGATGGATCCATTGACGCAGCGTCGGTGGACCTCGATCCATCCACCGCAGGTATACAAACCTCACTCTCACTTGGCGGCGGTTCCGTTACCGTCTCTTCAGGGCAGGTAACATTTACACCGATAGCCAACTTCAATGGTCCGGTGAATTTTTCCTATACGGTTGCAGACAATTTGGGCTTGCGATCCGGCGCTGCAGCAGTAACAATCACAGTGTCAGCAGCTGATGATCCGCCTGTTGCGAACAACGACGCCATCATGACAAACGAGGATGTACAGGTCAATTTCAATATCCTGAGCAACGACAACGATCCCGATGGAAGTATTGTTTCTTCAACCGTTGATCTCGATCCGGCTACACCTGGTCAACAAACCACGCGTTCGATTGAGGGTAGCCTGTCCGTTAATCCGGGTGGTGTCCTTACCTATATACCTAACCCGAACTACAATGGCAGCTTCAACTTTCAATACACGGTTCAGGACAACCAGGGTTTAACCTCAAATCAGGCTACGGTTACGATAACGGTAACTTCTGTAAACGACGCGCCTGTCGCGAATGCAGATGCCGCGTCAACGAACGAAGACACTCCGGTTGTGCTGAACATTCTGAGCAACGATACCGATGTCGATGGTACAATTGATGCGTCCACTGTGGACCTGAATCCGGCGCTTGCGGGACAACAAACGTCGATTACTCCAACCGGTGGGACGGTATCGGTCGACGGATCCGGTATGATAACAGTTACGCCGAATTCGAACTATAGCGGGCCAATTACATTTAGCTATCGTGTTGCAGACAATGAAGGCCTCTTTTCCAATACAGCAAACGTTACGATCACCGTAAATCCAACGAACGACCCGCCTGTTGCAACCGCAGATGCGATTTCGACAAATGAGGATACTCCGGTAACGTTTAATATTCTAAGCAATGACAGCGATCCGGACGGATCGATAAATGCTGCTTCAGTTGATCTTGATCCGGGAACAGCCGGTCAACAAACCAGCAGAACACTTACATCTGGAACGGTGACAGTAAACGGTTCGGGCGCGATCACGTATACACCGAATGCCAATTCGAATGGCCCCATTTCGTTTACCTATACCGTTGCAGATAATCTGGGGCTGGTTTCAAACGAGGCTACCGTCACCATAACGGCAATCCCGGTCAACGATGCCCCGGTGGCCAACGCGGATGCGGCGTCAACAAACGAGGATGTTCCTGTCACCTTCAGCCTCATCAGCAATGATACTGACATAGATGGCAGCATCAACGGCGCATCCGTCGACCTGAATCCTGCACTGGCCGGTCAGCAAACGTCGATAACTCCGACGGGGGGTACAGTCACTGTTGACGGCTCGGGTGTGGTAACCGTTACACCAAACTCAAATTATTCAGGGCCTATTACGTTCAGCTATCGCGTTGCGGACAATGAAGGGTTGTTCTCCAATAACGCCACCGTTACAGTTACTGTAGACGCGACGAATGATCCACCTGTCGTCACCGCGGACGTTGCTTCGACGAATGAAGATACGCCGGTGAACATTAACATCCTGGCCAACGACACCGATCCGGATGGTACTATCAACGCAGCCAGTGTTGACCTGGATCCGGCAACGGCAGGTCAGCAGTCCACAAGGACACTTACGAATGGCAGCCTGTCGGTTAGTACTTCCGGTGTGGTAACATTTACGCCGAATCCGAATTTCAACGGCCCCGTGTCATTCACTTACACCGTCGCCGACAATGAGGGATTGCGATCTGGCGAAGCAACGGTTTCGATAACAGTTAATCCCGTAAACGATGCGCCGGTCGCCAATGCAGATGCGGCGGCGACATCGGAAGATACACCAGTCACATTCAATATACTTGGCAACGACACGGATATCGATGGCACTATCAATGCGGCCAGTGTTGACCTCAATCCTTCGACAGGAGGAAGGCAAACCTCAATATCGGTAACCGGTGGAAGTGTAACGGTTGATGCTGCAGGTGCAGTTACATTCACGCCCACGGCAAATTATAACGGCCCCGTTACATTTCAGTACACGGTTGAAGACAACAACGGACTCGTTTCCAATGCCGCAACGGTTACGATCACGGTAAACGCCGTTGACGACGTGCCGGTGGCTAACGCCGACGCTGTAACGACAAACGAGGATGTTCCCGTGACGCTGAACATCCTGAGCAACGATACTGACTCTGACGGAACAATTGATCCTGCCACTGTAGATCTTGATCCTTCAACACCCGGGCAGCAGCTTTCGCTTTCATTGGCGGGTGGCAGCATCACAATCAATGGTTCGGGGGTAATATCCTATACACCGACAGCCAACTTCAATGGTTCTGTTGTGTTTTCTTATAACGTGAAAGACAATGACGGGCTTACTTCAAATTCGGCGACAGTCACCATCACGGTAGCACCGGTGAATGACGTGCCCGTGGCTACAAATGACGCAGCCACCACGAATGAAGATGTGCCTGTGACAATCAACATTCTCGCTAACGACACTGATGTGGAAGGAGCATTAAATGCCGCTTCCGTTGATATTGACCTGACTGTTCCCGGTGTGCAGTCGACGCGTACTACGACAAACGGAACGTACTCCGTGAGTGGAGGAGTTCTCACGTTTACGCCAGCTGCAAACGTTAATGGCTCGGCGGTAATTCAGTACACGGTTGCAGACAGCGATGGCGCCGTTTCAAATACGGCGTCAATTACAATCACTGTTTTAGCAATAAACGATGCCCCCGTGGCAGTAAACGACGCAGCATCGACGAATCAAAACAACGCCGTATCGATTAATATACTTGCAAATGACACCGACGACGGATCACTCAATACAGCGAGTGTAGATATCGATCCCGGCACAGCAGGAATCCAGGCTTCGCGCACATTAACGCAAGGTACGTTCACTGTGACTTCCTCAGGTACGGTGACATTCTCCCCTGTAACGAATTATTTCGGAACCGTTAGTATAACATATACCGTTGCGGATAACGAAGGATTGCGTTCCAATGAAGCGACGATTGCCGTCAATGTTATTCACATCAATCAAAAACCGGTGGCTAATCAGGATGCCGCTACGACAATGGAAGACACTCCGGTCAGTATTCTTGTTGTGGCGAACGATACGGACGATGTCAGCATCGATCCGGCTACGGTGGATTTGAATACCTCATCCGGAGGAATCCAAAACACGAGAACGACACCGCAGGGAACATTTTCTGTCGACGCGACGGGTAACGTGTTGTTCACCCCGGTTGCGAATTTTAATGGCATGGCCTCAATTCAATATTCAGTGAGAGACAACGAAGGGTTGACATCTGATCCCGCTACAATTACGATAACCGTAACGCCGGTGAATGACAAACCCGTAGCCGTGAACGATACACGGACCGTGAATGAAGACAACAGCGCAGTAATAAATGTGATTGGTAATGACACCGATGCCGACGGAACTATTGTTGCAAATTCAGTCGATCTTAATCCTGCTGTACCTGGCATACAGATCGGACTCACGGTGCCGGAGGGGACTTTTTCAGTTGATGCGTCCGGAGTTGTTACGTTCGTTCCGATAAGCAACTTCTTCGGAACCGTAATTATCACCTACACGGTCAGCGATAACGACGGTGCGGTATCAGAACCGGCCACGATCACAGTCACCGTTAGTCCGGTTAACGATCCGCCGATCGCGAATAACGATGTAGCAAGTACACCACAGGGACAGAGCATTACACTTAACCTGCTTACGAACGACCTTGATGTTGATGGGACGATTGACGCGAGCACTATAGATCTGAATCCTGCAACCGGAGCAATTGACAAGACCCGGACTATTGCCAGCGGCACGTACACCGTTGACAATGCAGGTGTGTTAACATTTACACCTGTGCCTGCTTTTAGTGGTACGTCAACGATCACGTACAACGTTGCCGATAACCTCGGTACAAAAAGTAACAACGCGACTATCAGTATCCTTGTAAACTTCGTCAATCAGGCTCCGGTGGCGAACAATGATGCAGTCACAACGGCGGAAGATACGCCGGTGACGATGAATGTACTCAGCAACGACACTGACGATGGTACGCTTGTTACCGCGACAGTTGACCTGAATCCGAATGTAGGCGGTATTCAGAATTCCATCACCGGTCCTGAAGGAACCTTCGTTGTAAATGGATCAGGTGTGGTAACATTTACCCCTGCGCAAAATTTCAGCGGTTCCGCCGTGGTTTCCTATACAGTTAATGACAACATCGGGGTGACGTCAAACGTTGCGACGTTGACGGTGACTGTAACGCCTGTGAACGATCCGCCAGTTGCAAACAACGATGCAGCGAATACAACAGAAGATACGCCCGTCACAATAAATGTCATCGCCAATGACACCGATGTGGACGGAACAATTGATCCGGCTACTGTGGATATGATCCCTGCAACGGATGCGATTGATGCAACGGTAACAACAGCGCAGGGTACGTTTGCACGGAATGCCGCAACCGGAGCGGTAACGTTTACGCCAGCTGCAAATGTTTTTGGCAGCGCTACTGCGACGTACAATGTGCGCGACAACCTCGGAGCCAAATCGAACACCGCGACGATCACGGTTACGGTTGCGAATGTAAATGATCCCCCTGTGTTTGATGTGATCGCCAATCAACGCGTGTTGCGAAACGCGGCGACAAAAACGATTACGATCACGGGCATCTCACCCGGGCCTCAGGAAACAGAGCAGGTTCTCCTTTCAGCGTTCTCTGCAAACACAGCACTCGTTCCACACCCCACAATCACATATGCAGGAACCGGTCCGACGGCAACACTTACATTCAAACCACAACTAAACCAATCCGGCGTTGTTGACATTACGGTCAAAGCCGTCGACGCGGGGTTGAATGAGTTTACGCGCACGTTCCAGATTGAAATTGTAAATGTGGTCATCACATCAACGCCACCTTCTATTGCCGTAGTCGGTGAGTTGTATGCCTATGAGATCACAGTGACTCCTGTCGACGAAACGCTTTCGTTGGTGGCGACGCAGAAGCCTGCATGGGCGACGATCACAAGCACGGGCAAGAACACGGCGACGCTCGGAGGTACACCTCCGGCAAACGCTACGCCATCGAATGTAACCATTCAACTTCGCGATGGTGCAGCCGTTGTGGATGAACAGACTTATGTATTGAACATTAACCGGAGACCTTCGTCAGAAAACTTTGGTGTGACAACCAACGAAGATGTGGCAGTCATCCTGTCGGCGGGCAATTTTGCGCTCGCGTATTCTGATCCGGATGGACATCCGCTGAATGCCGTGTACTTCACAGAACTTCCGAGGCACGGATCGCTGCAACTGGGAACCACGCCGGTGGGAGTGAACCAGGACATCATGGTGAGCGAACTTGAAAATCTCATTTACACGCCCTTACCTGATTACAACGGGCTGGATACAGCATACTTCAGGGTACGCGACGCCTTCAGTTCCAGTGGTGTCGACAGTTACATACACTTCACAATTGCGCCTGTGAATGATCCACCGCGGATTACGTTCCTGGAAAGCGACCCCCTTGTTTACGATATCGGCAGGGAAGTGGCACAAATTTTTACTCCCAACTTCACGGCTGAGGATCCGGAAGGCGATAACATAGTAAGCGCTGAAATTGGGTTCCAGAGACCAAATTACGACCTGAATCACGATTTGCTCACTTTTAGTAACACAGCGAAAATCAAAGGAGTCTACGACGATGGCCAGGGTATACTCACCCTTACCGGTGTTGCATCGGTGGCGGAGTATGAGGAGGCAATCCGTAGCGTTACGTACACATTCATAAACCTCCGCGACATCATTGATGCCCCAAGAACGGTGTATATCAAATTGAGTGATGCCACGGGAACGAGCGAAATAGCAGAAAGACAGATCAGCCTGACATTCGATTTTGTTCAGTTGAGTGTTCCGCGGGTCTTTACTCCGGACGGAAACGGCATGAATGATATTTGGCCTTTTCCTGATGATTCAGGACTTGAGCCTTACAATGATGCAGTCATCCGGATTTTTGATCAGAGAGGACACCTTGTATTTGAAACCGTGGGATTCACATCACCCTGGGACGGAAAGAAAGACGGCGTACACGTTCCGACAGGTACGTATTACTATGTTATTGATTTGCGCTACGGTAAGATTGTCTACAAAGGAACGGTAACTATATTACGCGACGAGCCATGAGACTGAAGGCAGTTATCACATTTTGTCTGTTAATGACGCTATGCGGAATGCTCTCTGCTCAGTACATTCCCCATACCGGACAGCCTTTTCAATTTGCGTCGGTGTACAATCCTGCTTTCACAGGTATTGAAAACTTCGTCGATGTAAAGCTCGGGCATCGTTATCAATGGGCGGCGTTTGGAAGCAGTGCACCCCAGTTTTCAAATCTCGCCGTCAACTTTCGAACGAAGCAACCACTTGACCTGAAGGTGAACGCTCTGCGTCCCAGCCGAACCAACTTTACGCAAATCGTGCCGCGATCAAAACTGAGTTATCACGGATTGGGCTTTAACGTGTTTAATGAAAAGATCGGTCCACTGGCAGAGTTTGGCCTCGGAGTTCACTACGCCGTTCATATTCCCGTGTCAGAAAAAATAATGATGGCTGCGGGCGCCGGTGCGATGTATGAGCGGGCACAGTTGAAGGGCGGAGACGAATTGTATTGGGGTGAAAATGTTGACGTCAACGACCCGATATATAAGAAACTTGAAGCGGGATCAATTAATCAGGCTTCGCTCTGGACCCGTGCCGGCATATTGATTTACTCCGACAATTTCTACATCGGAGCAACCTATTACCCATGGAATACAACAGTGGGAACTCCCGCGGTTGAATTCACAGAACAATTTTATTCCGGGACCTTCCAGGCCGGCGTATCCTTTCCGCTTAATGAAGATATTGACATAAAACCAAGTGTGCTGGCTTTGTGGCAAACCGATAATCAGTTTGTCATTGATTACCAGGTTAAGTGTTATCTCCAGGACAAGACCTGGTTTGGACTAACGTACAGGGATATTCAGGCAGGTGTTGTGACCGGTGGATTTAATTTCAACACGATGTTTACGGCGTCGTATTCGTACGAATTTTCTTTGGGCAAACTGCGCACGTTTTCCGGAAGCACGCATGAATTGGTGCTGGCCGCGCGGCTGAAGAATTACAAAAAGGTTAATCAACGTGTATGGTAAGATTCGTTATTATACTGCTCTTGTTTCCATTGAGCCTTTTTGGTCAGCTGTGGGAGTTTTCTGACCCGCAGCATGTCGGCAGTGGGGTGAATACGGAATATGAAGAGGTTTTTCCATTGATCTCACCGGACGGAAGGACAATGTTCTTCTCGCGGGTACTTTATCCTGAGAACACCGGTGGAAAATTTGCCGGGTCCGATATCTGGGTTGCACGATGGGATGACTCCGGAAAACGATGGGCCAAAGCGGGCGCAGTTCCAAAGCTTAATGATAAAGGAAATAACGCCGTAGTCGGTGTGAGTGCCGATGGCAATACAATCTATCTGATGAAAACAACATCGGCAGGCAAGCCGTCGGGAATTTATTTCGCGCGCAGGATTGGCAATACGTGGTCGAGACCGGAACTCATTCCCATCAACAACATCGAACCTCGCGGTTTCCTCAGTTTTTATGCAAGTCCCGACTTCGAAGTGATTTTTATTTCGATGCGCGGCAATGACAGCAGGGGTGAGGAGGATTTGTATGTGACCTATCGCAATTCATCCGGCGACTGGACTGCACCCAAGAACCTCGGGTCGTCAGTGAACACATCGGGAGCTGAGTTCTCGCCGTTCCTTTCTGCTGACAAGAAGCGTCTTTATTTTTCAAGCACTGGTCACAAAGGTCTTGGCGACGCCGATATCTTTTACTGTGATCGCCTTTACAACTCATGGGATACCTGGTCAGCGCCGCGAAACCTGGGTGACAAGATTAATACAAAAAGTTTCGAAGGATACTTCTCCCTTTATGGCGATACGATAGCGTACTTTGCAAGTAATCGTAACGGCCGGTATGCCGATATCTACAAGATCAGGGTAGTTCCCGGCAACGAGATTCTCGCCTATGGCCAACGTTATCTCACCACCGAAGAAATGGCAGCAATCCTTGGTTCTCCCAATGTTTCGAGACGGGTGGTCTTCCAGGACAAGTCAACGGCAGTGAGTTTCGCCGACAAGGAACTTCTGTTCTATATCGCCAACAAAGTTGCTCCCGAGGTTGACGTCAGCATCCAGGTTATGGTGCTCGAAGACAATGCACCCGAACTTACCAACGACAGGTTGAAAGCTGTAACGGATGAACTACGCGCATCCGGTTTGGATAATATTCGACTAATTGTCGCGCCCAACGAACGTTTCCGGAAGAAGAACCCTAAGGAAACAGTTATGGAAATTTTGCTCTTCAAATAGAAAGGTCAGCCGCGGAAGGGTTTGTAGTGTTGTTGAGTTGCCAGCGCCAGCATTTCGAGGTCGCCTTCCGAATCACCGTATGCGACTATCTCATCGTAATCTTCAAGGTTGTAGCACGAACGAATTCGTTTCTCCTTTTCAGGTCCGTAGCAGTTTAATCCCTTGATCCTCCCGGTAAGTTTGCCGTCCACCACTTCGAGTTGCGTGGCGAGGCACTCGAGTCCGGCCTGCTCGCACCATGGGCGCACCCAGTTTTCTGCCGATGCCGAGATGACAACAACCGTGGCACCAACGCTGCGATGTTCTTCAATAGCCGACAACGCACCGGGACGAACGAGTTGTGGTACAACCTGTTTGCAGAATTCGCGGCTCCTCTCATCAAACGTTTCAACGGATTCACCCGCAAAGAACCAGCTCAAAACACGCTCCTTGGCTTTCCAGTTTGGTATCGCGTTAACCATCATCAAGCCGATCCACGGCGATTGAAGGGCGAAGCCAGTCATGAATTTCTTCTGTCCGAAATAAAACTTTATGAATTCGAGGAATGTGTCTTTTGTCGTGATGGTACCATCAAAATCAAATAGTACGAGTCGTTTTTTCACACTGCGTAAATGATGATGTAAAAACTGACAATCCACCCGAAGATCGTTACAAGAATGAATTTATCCTTGTAGAGAATGCTGGTAGGATTCCCACTATCCTGTTCGACGAATGTAATTTGAAGATAGCGCATGATGCCCGCGATAACGAAGATCGTCGTCATAAAGAGATGTGAACTCTGAAAACGCTCAACCACTTCGGTTGACACGGTATACATGATGTAGGCAACGATAATCACAGCGGAAAGCAGCGTGAGGCATGAGTTGATAAACTCCAGGTTATAAGAGCGCGAAGCTTTACGCACAACCTGGTTTCCTGTTTCGGTACTTATGATCAGGTCGTCTCTCCGTTTGGCAATTACGAGGAATAGTGCGAGCAGCAGGATCATAACCGCCAGCCAGTCCGTTATCGGCACGTCGACGATAACACCGCCGCTGTAAATGCGCAGCAGGAATCCGAACGCTACGATGAATAAGTCGAGTATCGCAACATTCTTTAGCCCCATGGAGTAGCCAAGGTTAAGTACGACGTAAGCTGACAATAGGTAGAAGAAATTCAATTCTATAAAAGCGCTCCATGCAAGCCCGGCTGCGGGGAGCAGTACCATTAGGAATTTGGCCGTATTTTCACTCACCTCACCAGAGGCGATTGGCCTCAGTCGCTTACGCGGATGCAGGCGGTCAGCATGACGGTCCTTGTAATCGTTAATAATGTAGATTCCCGAAGCTACAAGGCTGAATGCAGCGGCGCCAGCCAGCAACCGTACAAGATGATCAGCATGGAAAAGGTTTCCCGCAAAAAAGGTTGGGACAAATAGAAATAAGTTCTTAACCCATTGCTTGGGGCGCAACAGCCGGACAATCGCCTTCATTTCCTACCAGATATTCTCAAGGTCCTCGCGTTTATACACATGATCGCGCGTGTTGTACAGACTTTCGGCGCTTTTTGCTTTCAATCGCAGCGGATCTTTGGTGAACAGTCTCGAAAGCCATGCGATTGGAAGCAGGAATATAAAGTACACGATACTCAAAAGTATCCGCGAATTGATCCATCCCAATGCAAAAGCGAATTTCAGCCATGCCCATTCAATAGCCTTTGCAGCAGCGGGAATGAAAATGGAAAGAAGCCCGAGACCGAGGGCAATCTTGTCAAGGTACGTCTCGACTCCCCAACGCGAACGGATGATCCATCCGATCGCAGTAAATCCGACGACAATCACAAGTATTGTCTTGTAGCGATCCTGATTTTGCACGAGTTAAAGCCGATTAGAAAAGTGTATAAATAAATGGCGCAACTGCTGATCCACCACCAATAACGATTAGCACTCCGAGGAATATCAGCAGGAGAATGATCGGTGTCAGCCACCATTTCTTTCTTTCCCTCATGAATGCAAAAAGATCTCTGATAAAATCCATAGCAGCAATATTTTGGTCTCTAAAGTTACTACAATATTGTTAATCCAGCGTGAATTCTTCCTTCCAATTGTCTTTTTCCTTCCATTCCGGCTGCGTCTTTTTGTCAAAGACATAGTTTCCGATCACAAGAAAATCCATTTCTGTCCGCATGAAACAGCGATATGCATCCTCCGGCGTACAAATAATCGGCTCGCCGCGAACATTGAAGCTGGTGTTTACGATGACGCCGTAGCCGGTCAGTTTTTTGAACTCTTCAATCAGTTGATAATAGCGCGGGTTCGTTTCCTTGTGCACCGTCTGGATCCGCGCGGAAAAATCAATGTGCGTAATCGCCGGCATATCGGAACGCAGATAATACAACTTTTCCTTGATGGAAAGACTGTTGAAACCCTCCGGCAATTGTTTTCTGCGTTCTTTCTTCACCGGCTGCACCATCAGCATGTACGGCGAAATCGAATCGTGTTCGAAATACTCCTTGCAATCTTCAGCGAGCACAGAAGGCGCAAACGGTCTGAATGATTCACGATATTTTATCTTGACGTTCAGTTTTTTCTGCATCTCTTCGCTTCGCGGGTCGCCAAGAATACTTCTGCCTCCGAGGGCGCGCGGTCCGAATTCCATCCTTCCGTTCATCCATCCGATCACGTTTTCCTCTGCTAATTTCTGTGCCACGTACTGGCACAGCGCAGCACTGTCGTCAAAGTGCAGGGCGGATGCGTTGTATTTCCTGATAACAAGTTCCGTATCGAGGTCGGAGAACTCCGGCCCGAGGTATGAACCCTTCATTCCGTCGAGACCTTTCGGCGTAATGCGTTCCTTTCCAAAGTAGATATGATACGCAGCCTGTGCCGCACCCAGTGCTCCGCCTGCGTCACCTGCCGCCGGCTGGATGAAGACGTTTTTGAAAATTCCCGTGTTGTACAACTTGCCGTTGGCGACGCAGTTAAGAGCCACACCGCCGGCCATACACAAGTTTGCCGATCCCGTAAGGCGTTTGGCTTCCTCGCCCATCCTGGTCACCACTTCCTCTGTAATGTACTGGATGGCAAGACCAAGATTACAATGATGACTCTCGAGTTCTGACTCCGGCCTCCGGTATTTGAATCCGAAAAGCTTTTCCCACTTATCCTCATGAACCATCCGGAGACCCGTTGCGTAATTGAAGTACTTTTGGTTTAGCCAGAGCGATCCGTCGTTCTTGATTTGAATCAGATTTTCTTTGATGATTTTGATGTAGTCGCTAACCTGCTGGCTATCCGGCACACCATACGGCGCCAGTCCCATCAGCTTGTATTCACCGGAATTGACCTTGAATCCGAGGAAGTATGTGAAGGCACTGTAAAGCAGTCCCAATGAATGCGGGAACTTCAATTCTTTCAGGATTTTGATATTGTTTCCCTGGCCGTGACATATCGATGCCGTTGCCCATTCACCAACGCCATCGATGGTGAGAATGGCGGCGTCGTCAAAAGGGGAGGAGTAGTACGCGCTGGCTGCGTGCGACAAGTGATGTTCCGGGAACAACAGCTTTAGTTTTCGTTTGTCAAATGGTTCGATTTTCCCAAGCTCGTCGTAGATTAAACGCTTCAGGAACATTTTTTCCTTGAGCCACACGGGAATCGCGGTAATGAAGCTGGGAAGGCCTTTTGGGACGAAGGCATAGTACGTTTCGAGCAGACGTTCGAACTTCAGCAGCGGTTTATCATAGAATGCAATTGCATCGAGTTGATCAATAGAGACGCCCCCGTATTCCAGGCAAAAACGCACTGCATTTGAGGGGAAACCGGGATCGTGTTTTTTACGCGTAAATCGTTCTTCCTGAGCCGCGGCGATTATCTCGCCATCTTCAATTATGGCGGCGGCTGAATCGTGATAAAACGCGGAAATACCTAAAATTTTCATACTGAAGAGGCTATAGACTGGTTAAGGATTTACAAGTTTGTTATGAATGATATCGGCTATCTTCCGGTGCCCGGACGAATTGATGTGATCATCCAAAGTGAAGTAATCGTCTTCATCAAGCACATTGTTTATTCTGACAGTTGTAATATTTAGCCATTCATACTCATTTTTGCGCGCCAGGGAATCGACAGCGTCGGCGAATTTATCCTCCAACTTATCAAAATCGTTGGTCTTAAACGCAAAAATCTGCTTGTTTTCGAGCTTGTCGCGCCGACCTGACAGGATTTTCAGGAACAGTTCTGCCTCTTCGGCCACGGTTGCCGCACCTTTTTGGCCCCGAACACCGGCAAAAAGCTGTTGCCCAAGGTTTTTTGAAATACCGTACAGGTGCTTGAACAAAAAGTACCGCTGGCGGCGTTGAATAGCTGAGGCCAGGCTGTCGTACGAGAATTCGGTCCTGATTGGCAGAGAATAACCGTTTGCGATGAACTTCTCGTTCTCTTCGTGGTCATTGGGATGAAACTGAATGACGAGGATTTCCGTCTTATCAGTTGGGAGTCGGTCGAGGAGGATCATCTCGCGGGCGGTGCCAAAGGATGACATTCCGGCGTTGAGGACTTTGCGTCCGATCCGGGTCTCGATCACGCTGGGGAATGCGTCGTCACCGGGAACCCCCCAACCCAGGGTATAGGAATCGCCCAGGAAAATGACTTCAGGGGATTCCAGTGATGATTCGTCATCGCGCAGACCAAGGCTGTTGATTTCGTTGGTGACGCGGAATTCCCTGTTTTCGAAAACGCAGGTGCCGGGCTTGAGCATGTAAAACAACTCACGGTCATATCTGCCGCAGGACGACACCTGAATGATCTGACGGTCGCTGTACTGATAATAACGCCGGAATACCGGCAAAATCGCGTCTGGTATGATTGACGGATTTCGGAGGCCGACATAGATAAGGCCTTCGACGATAAGCGCCAGGATTACGAAAGTCGCGAGATTGAAGAGGATGATTTTCCGGTTGTCGTTGATCAGTTTGAGCACGTAACTATCGTTGGCTTTAGATTTTATAACAGGAACATGGGATTTCGTTTAAAGAAGTGGGTAGAATTTCGGGATTTTGTACGGAGTCTTACAACAGTTTTTCTGGCATTTCCGCAACCGTACGGTAATAAAGGCAAAAAATACTTAATTTTAGAGGTTAAATAAATTTTTACAATGGATTTGTTATTGCTCGCAAAAGTATTGTGGCGAAAGAAATGGATATTGATCTCCATTCCATTGGTGGCGGCCGTTGCTGCCTTCATTTTTACAATGGACACCGTTGACATGTATCGCTCTTCGAGCCAAATCGCAACTGGCTTTACTCAAAATGACGTTGTCTCAATCACTGATGAAAAGTTTAACATCCGGGATGCGGATGTGAAGTTTAATAACCTACTCAGCACGATGAGGACGGCCATCCCGATGAACCTCGTGGCGTTCCGGCTCCTGCTCCATGACCTCGAATCTGAAACACCATTCCGCAAACCTCAGAACTTTTATCCAACTCCCGAGGAAACGGAAACAGTAGTTAAATTCCTGAAAGAAAAAGTCGCGAATTTCTCGCCGCTGTCCACCTCCGACGAGCATTATAACCTGGTTCGCAAGTTTTTGACAGCCTACCGATACAGCTACCCGCACGTCCTTGAGTCAATCAACATCTCACGCGTACAAAATACCGACAATGTCATCGTCGAATTTGTTTCTGACGATCCAAACGTGTCGGCACTTGGTGCGAACGCATACGTGGATGAGTTTATCAAATATTACAACTCACTGAAATCTGAACGCACCGGACAGTCTGTTGAGTTTCTGAAGGCCCTCATGGATCAGAAGAAGGCTGCTTACGATGAAAAGACTGAAACACAAAAGGTATTCAAGTCAAGCAACGGGCTTTTTGATATAAACCGTGAAAGCGAAGCCAAGCTTGCCCAGTTACAGGAACTTGAACGCTTGCGTTCCGATGCACGCAGCAGAGTTCAGAAACTTGAGCTGACGATCCAGCGCCTTAATGATGATATAAGGAGCATAGGAACTGGTGGCCAGCAGACGGTCAATAATCAAAAGATCATCGAACTGCGTGACAGGATTACACGCATGAACGAACGTTACATCACCAGTGGTTCGTCTAACCGGGCGCTTGCCGATTCGCTGGCCTCCCTGAGAGAACAGCTTCGCCTCCAGATGGAACGCAACACCCAGGCTACACCAAGCGCTGATGCTTCGCGTCTTCCGGAGTTGCAGTCACGCCTGAAGGATGCTGAAATCGACCTCAGAGTCGAGCGCACTAATCTTGTTGGAATTGAAGACAAGATTGGCAGTCTCAGATATGCTGCTTCGGGATTCGCTTCCAAGGAGGCCGCCCTCGAAGCAATTCAGAAGGAAGTTGAGTTGGCGCAGCAGGAATACCTTGAGGCTGTGAACAAGTACAACGAGGCGCAAAATCGCATGATCTCCTCAACGACGCTCCGCAAGGTGATTGCAGCAGCTCCGCCGCCATATCCGGAATCATCGAAGCGTTATCTGGTTATCGGTGCCGCAGGATTCAGCAGCTTTGCGATTTGTCTCTTTGCGATTATCGGTCTCGAACTTATTGATGTTTCGATCAAAACGCCGGAGAAATTTAAACGTATTGTTGGGCTTCCGTTAGCCGGAATGCTTAACAAAATCGACAGCAGGAATTTCAACATCCGTTCGTATTTCAATCAGACTACGAACAATGAAGAGACGGAGATGTATAAATCCATGCTCCGGAAGTTCCGGCATGAAGTTGAAAACGCTCAGGGATCGAAAGTGCTCCTGTTTACGAGTCCCAAACGCAAGGATGGTAAGACATTCCTTATCTTTTCACTGGCCTATGTGCTAAGCCTTATCAACAAGCGCGTCCTGATTATCGACACGAACTTCAAGAACAATTCGTTGTCGCAGTTGCTGGTTAAGCCGAACAGCGAGATCAAGGTACTGGAAGGACGACGCGTGAATCTGCTCATCGGTTCAGGTAAAGAGGCGAAGGAGGCCGTTGATGGCGAAGGCGACGGCGAGAGCACATACGAGCTGATCAACCCTACCAAGTATAAGAATATCTTTATAGTCGGTAACGCCGGCGGGGGAAGTGAATCACCCGCAGAAATACTCAGCGGTCGCGACTTTAAGAACCTGATCGAAGTACTGAAAGAAAGTTTTGATTATATCCTGATGGAAGGCGCGTCACTTAACGATTTTTCAGATACCAAGGAATTGGTGACTTTTTCCGACAGGGTTTATGCCGTCTTCTCTGCGGACACTACGATCAAACAGCTCGACAAAGAATCCATCGGCTACTTCCGGTCATTAGGTAAGAAGTTCGGCGGAGCAATCCTGAACCGCCTTAATACGAAGGATTTAAAACTCTAGGAGAAATTCAGAACGTTTGAATACAAATCCTGGGCTCCGTGCTCAGGATTTTTTTTTAGTTCTTTTGAACGATACGGTTGAACTCGCTTTCTTTTTGGATGAGAATACGTTTTGCGATTGATTTAGCGGTTTCCACGTCAATCTCTTCGCGTTCCTTGTATATGTTCGCGTACTTGATCCCTTTTTTGATGAGACCGGGACTTACCTTTTGTTTGAAAGCCTCACGAAATACTTCAACATCGAATTCAACAGGGAAATGCTTTTTGGCGATCGAGAAAAGTTCGTCAGCGTCCGTTTCCTTGCGTGAATTGAGTTCATCAAGCATGGCGAGAGCTTGCTCTTCGCGCGCGTTATCAATAGCTTCCAACACCTGGTCCATGGTTACACCGGAGCGATGCATCGTTTCGACCACAGCGTCCGCGCCCTCATTTACCGGCTGCCGGATTTTCTTTATACGCTTTTGAATTCTATCAGGCACGAGGAAAGTGCTTTCGTCTGTGATGCTCTTTGCAACCATTACCGGGAAGTACAGCTGATAGGCGAGGTAGCCTGAAACTCCTATCAAAATCGCCGTCGCGGTATACAATCTGAACTTATTCATTGTCGTAAGTTTTACACGTTAAGCCAGTGACTCAGGTCACGACCGATAAGATTTTGAAGTTGCCTTATGTCTTCCCCGTAAACGTCCTTCGTAAGTGTTCGTTTCAGTTCAGTGTCTATTTTTGGTTTGTAGAGGTTCTTACCCCTGAGGTCAAGGATTTTCTTCTTCAGGGACAAATTGCTTCTGAGGCGTTGAACGACGGTGCCAGGCAGTATTGCGCGGATCGAACGACTGAGTAATCCACCCTGGCCATAGATTCGATTCAGGAGACGATTTTTAATCAGTCCCGACTCATTATACCGAAGAGAAACATTGGGTGTAAACGTGGGGTCGGCACCAAGAAACGTATAGATTTCCTGCATTACTTTTTGTGGCGACTGCTGTAAATCCTCATACAGATAGATCCGCATTTGTTCACGCGAAAACAGATCGAAGTATGGTTTCAGGTTTCGATAATAAAAACCTTCACTGATAAGGTCGTTCCGTTTCCACCAGACAGAATTCCGGTCGAGGCAATCGGAAAAATTCTCCGAAGGTGCGCGGTTCTCGCGGGCCAGGTGCATAAATCTCGAGTAAAGCCTGGCTGCAGGTTGACGCAATACGGCAATGAGTTTTATGTCGGGATTGTAGTATTTGATCCGTTCCGGAGCCTGGGGGTGATACATGTATGTGTTTGACGTCTCACCTTTTATCTGGTCCGGCCGGGCATCGGCGAATATGCCAAGGTATGCCTCAAGGGTTGTGACTGATCTTCGGAAGTGAGCCAGGTCATCCGGGTTTCCGGCGAACTCCGCCTCCGTTTTATTTTCGTATCCAAAGAAATTAGGCTCCTTACTCCTGGGTACGAATATGCCGGGGTGTTGATTCAGGTACTTATCAATCGATGTAGTTCCCGATTTACCCGCCCCGATTACCAAAAAATCAGGCAAACCTTCAAATTTCTTTCCGGACATTTCGTGTTTTTTACAACAATTCTAATACTTAAAAACAATTTTTTAAAGACTTATATTTGCAGCCTCACACACGCGAGCTCCTGGCAAGAATTTTTTTTGCGCAGTCGGAGTTCAACTGTCGGACTAAAAACAATTGCCAGAAGGAAAGAAGTTTAATCCCTAATCAACCCACGAATTGGCCTTTTCCTTTTCCTCGCATTCATATCGTAGCGGCGCTTATTCTCTGCTAAACCGTCTTGTGATCGTTTTCTTTGGCTTCCAGAACATATTCTTTATGGTCCGGATGATACCCAAGAACGACATCGGCGTGTGGTCGCTCTTTATCAGCGTTACCACCATTCTTGAACTCCTCCGCAACGGCTTTATCCGCAATCCGATGATAACGCACCTGGTAAGCGCCGAAACGGAAGAAGAACGGGCTAAGGTCATTACAGCGTCATGGGTGCTACACGGAATCCTTGTGGCGTTCACATCACTGATCCTCTTTGCTATCGCGGTGCCACTAACGCGTTTCTGGGACGCGCCGCAACTCGACGTCCTTTTTTACATCTACATTCTTCGCGGGTTTGCACTTATTCCCTCCCTTCAATTCGAATACCTGCAGCAGAGCCAGGTGAATTTCCGCGCAATCTTCTGGGGAAATGTTGCCAAACTCGCACCTACGGGTATTTACATCCTGGTAAAGTATATACTGGTTGAGTTTTTCGCGATAGGCGTGCCTCCAACATTATATGACATTGTTGTGGTTCAATTGCTTTCGGCAGTGTTTTCGGTTTTCGTCGGCTATCTTTTTCTTCGCGGTACCCGGGTTATCTATCCCGGGATTGACTGGCGTTCGATCGGTGTCCTTTCCGGTTTTGGAAAATTCACACTCGGAACGACCATCAGCTCGATGGCAATTAAAAACACCGACTCGTGGATGATAGGAAGGATGATCTCCGCCGAAGGTGTCGCTTCTTATAACCCTGCACTTCGGATTTCAAATCTTATTGAAGTCCCGACACTTGCCGTCGCGAGCGTAGTCTTTCCACAGGTGAACAGGAAAATGCAGCAGGGTGGGAAGGCCGGCCTCGAAGACGTCTATGTAAAATCTGTCAGCGTAATCCTGGCGATGATGCTTCCTATAGTCGTTCCGTTGTATGTCTTTTCAGATCTGGTGATAAAATTGATATTCACGTCGGCGTATATGGAAGCGTCGCCTATCCTCAGGGTTACGCTCTTTTTCACGCTGCTTATTCCTTTTAACAGGCAATTCGGAACGTTGATGGACGCGTTGAAGAGACCGAAGATCAATTTTTATTTGCTCGTGATGATGGGGTTATTGAATGTCGTGTCAAACTACTTTCTGATCGATGCTTACGGAACGATCGGAGCCGCCTACGGTACGCTGCTGGCCTACATTGTGATATTTATCCTCAACCAGGCAATCCTGTACAGAATGTACGGCATCAGTACATTCAAGGTTATTCCCGCTATATGGGACTGGTATCGTACAGGCTACGAGATGATCAGGAAACGGATATTCAAGAGCGCATGAAATCAGCAGAAAGTTTGCCATTCGACATCGTAATGCTCGCCCTGCCCCGTTGGGATGGTCCGTATTCATCAACGGCGTATTCACTCGCGCAGGAGCTGGCTAATTTTACGCGCGTTTTTTATATCGATAATCCGTTCACCATAAAGGACTATATCACCGGCCGGAAACGCGAACAGATTCGGAAACGAAAAAATGCCTTGCTCTACGGCAAGGATTTGTTCTTTCAACCGGTTCCGGCAAATTCCAATCTTGTTGCTGTTACGCCGCAGGTAACGTTCCCCGTAAATTTCCTTCCCCCGGGAAAAATGTACGATATGATGTCATCGGTTAATGACCGGATTTTGTTTCGTGCAATCCGCAAGATGATCAGTCACTACAATATTCGTGACTTCGTTTTTATCAATTCGTTCAATCCGATTTATGCGCGGTCTTTCCCAACATGGTTTAAGCCGATGCTGAATATCTACCATTGTGTAGATGATATCAGCAAGTCGGAATATATCTCGCGTCACGGAACGCGTCTTGAGCGTGCGGCCGTGAAGAAAGCGGATTTCACACTGACAACTTCGATGGAACTGAAGCGATTGAAGGAACGCGATTCCGCCCGGGTATACTATCATCCCAACGCGGCGAACGTGGCTTTATTCCAGAGCGCATTCCTGAACAAACCGGAAAGGCCGGACGAACTCAGGGCGATGCCGGCGGGGCGGAAAGTGATCCTTTACATGGGTAACATTTGCCATCGGATAGACTACCCGCTGCTGACAAAAATTGCGCAGATCCATTCGGATAAGACACTGGTCATGGTCGGCCCCCGGAGTGTGGATAACTACCGCAAGGCGGGACTGGATACGATGCCCAACGTCATTTTTACCGACAGTAAACCGCTGACCAGTCTGCCGGCTTACGTCGCTTACGCGGATTGTTGTATCATCCCGTTCCTCTGCAATACTCTCACCAGGAGCATATATCCGCTCAAAATAAATGAGTATCTCTCTGCCGGGAAACCGGTCGTAACGACGGATTTTTCCGAGGATATCGCTAATTTTGGAGATGTGGCATTCGTTTCGGGCGACCACGACGCCTTTGTTGCGAACATTCAGCAGGCAATCGATTCCGATACGCCGGAAAAGGCCCAAAATCGGGTGACTTATGCTGCCGGCAACAATTGGGAAGCGCGGGCAAAACAATTGGTAGAACTCGTAAAAACCAATCTGGAAAAAGGATGAACGAAGACGAAAATAACATACCGGAAGATTACAAGCCGCTCACTGACCTGGTCCTGATCAAGTTCCTGGCGATCATGTTTGTACTGGGGATTTACGGCGTTATTTTCCTGAAAATCATGATACTCGACTAGGTCAATGCAGCTCGAAAGGATCAAATCGGTTTATCCCACGGTGCTCCTGGTTATCGCTTTGATGGTTGGGTCGTTGTATACCACGTACCTGATCGTAACGCGGGGTATGATGGCCGGTCCTATGATCGCCGCCGGAGTAGGGAGCCTGCTGGCTCTTGGTCTGATGATGAAGGACTACAAACTCGGGATTTACTTCTCCTT
Source organism: Bacteroidota bacterium (assembly GCA_023428695.1). Classification (GTDB taxonomy): domain Bacteria; phylum Bacteroidota; class Bacteroidia; order Cytophagales; family Cyclobacteriaceae; genus Ohtaekwangia. The sequence continues at coordinate 25,364 of JAEYWY010000015.1, read as the reverse complement.
CATCCTGGCCGTTGTGATGTCGTATATCAACCGGATGTCCGGGCAATCAATTCCGTTTGGTGTTGTACTTGATGCCCTTGCCGCACTCATATTTTTCGTGATGCTGTTTTCGAATAAGCAACGCACGAACTGGACCCACCTGAAATCGGCGATTACGTACCTGTACATTGCCGTAGTTGTTTATCAATTGCTTCAGGTGTTTAATCCGAATGCAGTTTCCTTTCTGGGATGGATCGTCGCTTTCCGCGCGAACACGTCCTTCCTGCTGTTTTTTGCTCTCTACCACCTGTTTCAGTCTTTTGAAGAGCTCAAGAAATTCACTTATCTGTGGATCATCCTGGCCGCGATAGTCGCGTTCTACGGTCTTTGGCAGGAGTTCATAGGATTGAACCAGCGGGAGCAACACTGGATTTATTCCAACCCTACACGCCTTGGCCTGTACATGATCTGGGGTCACCTGCGGAAGTTTTCATTGTTGTCGGATCCCTCGGCCTATGGGCTGTTCATGGGATTCAGCGGGTTGAGTTGCTTCGTGCTTATGCTGGGGCCATTCTCCGCCGCTCACAGGATATTGTTTGGCGGTCTCGCAACAATGATGTTCTGGTCGATGACGTATTCGGGAACAAGAACGGCCACGGCTATGGTCGCGGTCGGTATCGCCTTTTATATCTTGATGACGCTGAAAAGCAGGAAATCGCTCATGGTCATGGCGCTGGCGGGGATTGGCGTACTGGCCCTGCTCTTCGGGCCTTTCTATGGGGGAACAGTCAAGAGGCTCCGGTCTACGTTTGAATCGGGAGAGGACGCGTCGATGAATGTCCGCGACAAAAAACGCATACGCCTGCAGGCTTATGTACAGACACACCCATTCGGGGGCGGATTGAACACTACCGGTTCAAATGGTCTCAAATACTCACCGGGGCACCCTTTGGCCGAGGGCTGGGATGCTGACAGTGGGTACCTGCTCACCGCGCTTGAGCTGGGATGGGTGGGTCTGATTATCGGGATGGCCCTCTTTTTTGCCGTTGTTCTGAAGGGAATAAATAATTATTTTTCGATTCGCGATCCTCTCATAAAAACCTACAACCTGGCGTATATTGTACCGTTTTTCGCGATGTCAGTTGCGCACTTTACACAGGACGCGATGTTTCAAAAACCTGCATATATCGTTATTATTGCAACGTATGCGGCCGTATTGGTCCTGCCAACGTACGATAAGAAGCCTTAAATAATCCTTAATACCCCTATGAAAAAAATCATCGTTTTGCTTTTCGTGACTACACACGTGCTCGGACAAAGTGTGGATTACAATAAGATTATCCTTCCCGACCACGTTCAGAGCCCCGACTTTGCAGAAAAGCTGGTTCAATTGGCATGGCGGAATAACCCCGTTAATGAAATGTTGCGCCGGGAGATCAAGCGGAACGAATATCAGGTAAAGCGAAATGCCGGACAGTGGCTGGACATCCTTTCACTGCAGGGTAACCTTAACGAGTTTACAATTAATCCTGTCGACGAAACTCAGGAGGCGCGGGCCAGCTTTTATCCGCGGTACAACATCCGTGCAGGCATTTCACTGGGTATGTTCGTAACAATACCTATGTCCACCAAGATGGATCGTGAGTCTCTGGCTATTGCGGAATCAAACCTCGATGCACAGAAGCTCGAAATCAGGAATATTGTGATGAAGACCTACAACGACTATCTCCTGAAAGAGAAGATTTACAAGATACAGACTCAGGTATTCTCCGATATTGAAAACGCGCACAAGCTTCTTGAACAAAAATTCAAGAATGGAGAGACGACGTTTGAAAGCTATTCAGCCAGCCAGGCTAATTACAATCGCGCGTCGATCGTGTTGCTCACCGCAGAAACGGACTACAAGAACACAAAGCTCGATCTGGAAAAGCTTATCGGCATGAATCTGGAAGACGTCAGGTAACACTGACGCCTATTCTTCCCGTTGAGTCCGAAATCGGGCCCTGGGTCCGTTGCGTCAACTGTCATGCAGAAGCGAGAATTCCTAAACTATATTCACTATTTCCGGGGGCTGGCTATTCTCTTTATAGTTGGTCTGCATGCTGCCGTTACGTTGAACTGGGACGACCGGTTCCTTCAGCGTAAAGCGCTGATCGTACTTTTCAACAATGGTACCGTGCTCTTCGTATTCATCGCCGGTTACCTGTTCTATCATCTCAACAAGAACAAATTCAATTACTTCGACTATCTCAAGAAGAAGTTTTTGTATGTAATCCTGCCATATCTCTTCGTCTCTATTCCGGCCCTTTTCGATAAATTTTATTTTTCCAAAGTCGGCGATCACTGGTGGATGAATCACGAATTCGTTGAACACAGTACGGTGGCAAAAGTATTTTTTTTGCTGCTCACAGGCCGGCACATGGGTGTGTTCTGGTTCATTCCCATGATCAGTGTGGTCTACATTTTCGCGCCGTTGATCCTGAAGTTCGCCAAGACACAGTTGTTCCTGTATCTGGTCCCCGTGCTCGTGGTTCTCGGACTTTTTACCTTCCGATTCGGATACTATGCGAACATCGCGCTCTCGCTTGAATATTTTGTTCCGGTGTATCTTTTTGGAATCTGGGTATACCGGCTGAAAGACTTCATATTCGGACACGCCAAAGCGTTCCTGATCATTCTGGGCGTTGCCTTTGTTGCGATTACCCTGGCTGAATTTTTTGAATGGCTTCCATTCAGCGAGACGATTTCCCTTCGCGACGTGAAGTATACAATCTATCGCTTCAACTGGAACAAGTTCAAAATGCATATCTTTTGCGTCGGTGCACTCGTGTATTTCTTCCAGCGACCTGAAGCCAATTATTCGTTTCTCAAACTGATGGGAGACTACAGCTTCGGTGTCTTCTTTGTGCATCTCTATGTAATACAGGTGTTCCGCCTCCTGGACCGTGGAGGTTACCTGCGCATATCTCCGCCGAATGTTATAATTTTTATCGCATATTTTGCCGTCGTAGTGTTGATTACGCTCGGGTTGGTTAAACTTGTTCGTGTAGTAATGAAAGACAAGAGTCGATACTTCGTAGGCAGTTAAAATCATGAAAGGCGATAAGGTTACAATCCTGTTGATTTTTGTTTTTGCAGTCGGCTTGTTCTTTGTCAGCAATCATGCGCTCCGGGGCTATCTCCGTTCTCCGGAGACCCTTGGAAAGGAGCTAAAATCACCTGTTGATTCGCTCGAACAATACCGCCACGCAGACGAAGCACCATTCAAATACCGCCCTGTTTTTCCGATGGTCGTAAAAGGCACGTATCATTTGCTCACGGATACCAACAACCCGACGCTGTTTTATCACACGTACAAATTCTGGAGCGCGGTATTTTATGGCAGCAGTGCCATCGCTTTGTTCATACTGCTGCTGACGCTGGGCTTTTCGCGCGCGTATAGCCTCGCCGGTGTCGGGATGTTCCTGTTATTTCCCGCGATGTTGCTGGCCTTCTCGCTGCCCGTTCATACGCGCGAAGATACTTTGGCATATACGTTTTTCTTCGGCGCCCTTGCATTTCTGGCTCGCGACAGGGTGTGGTGGTTTCTTGCGTTCGCCCTGGCCGGAGCATTGACCCGGGAAACACTTCTGCTATTGCCGTTGCTATATTTCTTTTTTGCACCGGATAAGAACCTTGTTCGAAGATTGTTGATATCAGGCCTGCCCTGTGTTGCATGGCTTCTCGTTCGACTTCTCCCGACACACGAGCCATACGATACATGGCTCGGCCTTAAATGGAATCTCGCCAATCCCGAACAGGTCGTGGGTTTCCTTTTCCTCACGTTCAACGTGAGCTGGATCACATTCCTGATTCATTTGTACTTTTTCAGGGAATCCATTGTCAGGTCGCAAACCCCGGTCCGGTTCTATTATCGTTCCGGTCTCTTTACGCTGGTAATCATTCTGCTGACGACCTTTGTAGGCGGGATATATAATGAGATTCGATTGCTTTATCTGGCATTTCCCTGGTTTGTCGTCATCTTTCTCGATTTCATTCGAAACAACGCGCCGGTATTTCAATCGTATATTCGACGCCGGGGCTACTGGCTTTATGCCGCTTTGTCCTTTGTGCTATGCGTTGTACTCGCGTATTTTGTTGTTGTAAATCGCGATAAACTTATCACGCCCGGAAAGTGGGCCGTGCCTTACGATTTGTGGATTGTAGTTACATTGATATATGTTTTCGCTATAATGGTATTTACGCCACCGACTATTAAAGTGCTATTGTTAAAGAAATCGAAGAAATGAAGCTGATGTCTTTGTCGCTATCGGAAAAAAGAATTACCTGGCTCGAGGTAGCGTTGATCGTGGTCACGGCCTTCATCCCGCTGTTACTTCAGCATCCTTACCGGATCAATTTGTTTCTCGCCTGGGAGGGCGCTTTCCGCATGTCAAACGGAGAGATTCCTTATCGCGACTTCGGAAGCCCTGTTGGTTACGGTTTCTGGGTACTCCCGGCACTTTTCTTCCGCATATTCGGACCTTATGTTTTCACCTTACTGGTTTTCCAGTCGTTTGTCAATGTAGGCTCCGGTCTTTTATTCCGCGGAATACTTAACATCTTCAGCGTAGCTCCCGGCGTTCGTTTTCTCAGTATACTGATTTATTGCCTCTCATATTCGATGTTCAATTTCTGGCCATGGTACAACCACCTTGTAGTCGTCTTTGAACTTCTGTCACTCTTCCTGCTGGCTCGCGAAATCATGAAGATACCGGAGCAACGCAAGCCCTGGCTGCTGGTGTTGAGTGCATTTGTGATGGCTTTCAGCTTTCTGACAAAACAGGATACCGGCGCACTCGGATTTTTCATTGCTCTCGCATTGCTCGCATTCGACTTTGTGTACGAACGCAAGCTAAAGGCAGCGATATGGTTTGTATCGGGGTATGTCGCAAGTATGGCACTTCTTATAGGGCCGTTTCTGCAGTGGGAGTTTACCTACTGGTTTAACATGGGGCAGTTTCCCCACAACGCCCGCGTTGATAAGTTCGACATCGTCAATGAATTCCTCGGTGCATCCGAACTCATCAAACTCTACCTGCTTCTGCTGGTGGGAATACTATTCATCCAATTCAGGGAAAACTCCGACTGGAAGGCGCAAAAACGTTTCCTGTTTTTTACCCTGGTAACACTCGCGATCCTTGGACAGGCCGCTATCATACAGGTTACAAGCTACACCCCGGTCGACGGCAACATTTACTTCCACAGTTTCGCGTTTGCGTTTATCGGATCATTCTTCCTGGCGCGCGTCAACCTTCAGCGCGCAGTTTCGCTGGCCACATTTACGGTACTGATTTGTCTGTGGTGGTCGGGAGTTTTTTGGACGCGCTTCCTGCGTCAACGTGTCGAATCGCTTCTCGTATCGGACAAGGCGACGCGTGAAAACGTAATTTCCAAACGAACATATCTTCTTTCCGGTGACACCACGAATTACAACCGTTCAAAGTGGATTGTTCCTCACAATGCGCCGTCGTTTAAACGCATCCGGATTCCGGAAAATACCGTAGAGGGGATAACGCGTATAAATGAACTGCCCGAAATGAAAAAACCGGATGTGAAACTGCTTAACATGTCAGAACTGACACCGCTTGCGCATGACTTCAACCTGGCGCTTGAAACTGGTCCGGCCTATCCGCTGTGGTTCCACAAGGGCGTGTCTTTCTTCGATCGGGAGGTTGAACTGTTTTGCGGGAAGGTTGCGCGGCGTGAATATGATGTGATCCTGTTTGAAGATATCCCCAATGTAAATCAATTTTATCCGTATGAGGTACGTGATTGTATTGTGGAAAACTATGTGTTCAAATTTAAATTCCTGGCACCAAGAATTCCGGAGATCTCCTACATCGAGGTTTACACGAAAGAATAACGACTAATGGAAGCGCGTCTACAAAAAGCTCATGTCTTGATCCTTGGGGCAACTTCAGATCTCGCTGTCGCTCTGGCAGCAAGATTTGCGCGTGAAAATTATTCTCTTTCGCTGGCTGGACGCGATCTGGACAGGATTAACATCATCGCTTCCGACCTGCATATCCGTTACCGGGTGCCGGTGGATTTTTATGGTTTCGACGCGCTTGATTTTGACAGTCACTCCGGATTTTATGCGGCGCTGCGCGAGAAGCCCGATATCGTAATATGCGTATTCGGTTTGCTTGGAAACCAGGTTGATGCACAGAATGACTGGAAGGCGTGTGCTGCCGTTCTTGACAGCAACTTCACCGGTGCGGTGTCGATCCTGAACATCGTGGCAAACGAATTTGAGAAACGACGCGGCGGTACGATCGTCGGCATCAGCTCAGTCGCAGGTGACCGTGGCCGGCAGAGCAATTACATATACGGAAGTGCGAAGGCAGGATTTACGGCGTATTTGTCCGGGCTGAGAAACCGTCTGTTCAAAAGTAATGTCCACGTTCTCACGGTAAAACCGGGGTTCATGAAGACACGAATGATTGAGGGAATGAAAACCCCGGGTCCGATCACAGCGTCGCCGGAAAAAGCCGCTGATGCGATTTATAACGCCACGATTAAGCGCAGGAACGTCAGCTATGTCCTCTGGATGTGGCGTTACATCATGCTTATTATATGCGCCATCCCCGAGTCAATTTTCAAGAAACTCAAGCTCTAGCTGATTCTGTGTAGTTGCAGCTATCCTGGCTGCTCCATTTGTTTGAAAATATTCGCAAGGTTTTCGGCGACAATTTCATTGCCGTTAGGAGACACGTGGCACCAGTCGATATAGATGTACTCGTCCCGGCTGAGCACGTCGCTCAAATCGTATATCCACGGGTGTTGGCGTTCCGCGATCTTCTTTTGAATGCGTACGTAGATGTCGCTGAAGTTCGCCTTGAGATCATCGTCGATCTTCATGTGATCGGTTTTCGGATTTCCAAAGAGTGCGGCAGGTTGCAGGATTGCGATAAATTTCCCTCCGCGCGCAGTTACGATTTCATGGGCCATCTCCCAGTTAAGCATGAACATCTCGGCAATTTCTTCTGCCTTCGCAGGATTGCTGATGCAATCATAAGGCGACTCACCTTGCGCTGGCTGCCTGTAGCGGTTCATAAGCAAGACGATGTTCTCCAGGAACGCCTTGTACAAGGCTTCCTTTACGTAAGCGGATTTCGGCACATAGATCTTGTTCCGGAACATCGGCACCAACCTGTGCGCGGGTAATTCATTTATTTCGGTAGGACAGAGGAAAGACGCATCGTTGACGCCATCGTAAAAGACCACGACATCAGGGACTACTTTCTTGCTGTACAATGAAATCAGTGCATCGACCTCCTGGCGCGTGTTGTACGCAAGCTGACCGTGATTGACCACATTGTACTGGGGAAATTTCTCATTAAACAACGCCGGGATTGTATGCTGGTCATCAGAACCTTCGCCCCACATTGTGGAGCCACCGAAAAAGTGCACTGACTGAGTGCGCTCACTATCGTATGCCGGCGGAGTGTGTTCGCGATTTCCCTGCTGGTTAACGGTTGTCGTAGTGCCCTTATACGGAAGAGCTTTCCATCCAACAAACGGATAGTACTCGAATTTGAGGCTGTTATAGTCACGAAACACGGCTTTGGCGTGGTCGCGATTGCCTTCGTAATTCGGCAATTGGTCGCGTGTAGCCCTTGTATCCTTCAAAAAGCGGCCACATAACCAGTTTACGATGAAGAGCAGGACGAGAAAGGAAACTACATTTATCGAAACGACTTTGAGAATGCGAAGTATTTTCACAACAAATCAGCTTTTTAGGTAATTAAAATAAACAGAAGCTACGTCTTACAATGATCCGGAAAAATAAAGACCCGGTCAAATGGCCGGGTCTTTAAATAATGATGGGCTTCGTTATTCTCGTACTATCACCTTCTCTTTGCCGATTATTCGGCCCTGATTTGCAACGAGCACATAGATACCGGGGATTACCCTGTTTGCAGGCTGGATCGCAACGCCCTGGCGTACTTCATCGGCCTCAAACGTTTTTGAATAGAACGATTTTCCAACCAGGTCGAGCATTTGTATTTCAACCGGAGCATCGGTTTCAGGTTCCAGTCTTACGAAGATATTGTCAGCTCTTGCCGGGTTCGGGTAAACGTTGACCTTGAAGGGTTGTACTTCGGGTTGTGACACGATAAGCACATCGCCGGCACTGGCTGCGTTTACAGGTACCGGAGGTGCGCCACCGCTCTTGAGCGCTTCGTCGGGGATTTCAACCCAGGTGTTGCCAGTATCGGGTCCTCTATACAGAACGGTGAGAGACTGACTACCGATGTACTCAAAGTAACGGACGTTGATGGTGTGGGTTCCTGCGGAAAGCGAGAACGTTCCGCTGGTCACCGTCACATCACCATTGTGAACGCCGTCGTTGTTAACACGGACCACGTTATCCAGCGTTACGCGGCTACCGTCGTCAGAGGTGGTACGGAACTGGTAGCTACCTCCCGTATTGATGTATAGGAAACCGGTGAATTCAAAATAGAAGAAGTCCTCCTGCGTGCGTGGAGCCAGCGTGAAGTTCGGAACGTGACCTGTAAATTCGGGCGCGTTCCAGTTCGTGATCAGGTCAAGATCTGTCCAGGCACCGGTAGCGTGTCCATACGCCAGGCCTGTGACGTAAGTTGATCCAACGACTGAATTGCTCGCCGGCGAAAGGTTTCCGCCAAAGTCTTCGGCGATCACGCTGATGTCATATGCAGCATTCATTGGCAGGCCCGTTATCGTGAATGTGGTGGCTGCCGAAGGAGTGAAGACGGTGTTTGCTCCGTAATTCACGTGGTATCTGCGGATGCCGGTGTTGTCCGTCGCCGCAGTCCATGAAAGACTGATCGTGCTTGTAGTGTTGTCGGTAACGACCAGGTTAGACGGTGCCGTCGGCGCGATAGGATCGGCGTCGGTAGTGATAACGAGGTTTGTGTTCACGTTGTCACCCGGCGAATATTTAGTGCGGCCCGTGCCATGGAATGCACGCACCTTGTATTGATAAGCAATTGATGGTTCAAGTTTGGTATCCTGAAACGTTGTCACGTTTGCGCCAGTCTTGCCCGCAAGTTCAAATATACCGCCTGGCTTCCTTCGCCAGATTTCAAATCCGGTTTCGATGTTTGAGTTGTCCTGCCAGGACAGGTCGATCGTCGCCGCCGATGTTGCAACTCCGGTGAAGTTGCTCGGGATATTACTGTCGGCCATGAACGGACCTGAGTTCGCGAAGTATAAGTTCACAGGATCAGATACCGGGCTGGGGCAATTGTCATTCCCTCTCGTCTGAACAGTAAAGGCACCGTTGCTTCCGGTACTTCCTGAGCTGAGGCGGTAAACCCGTGTCGTATCATCCAGTGATGTGTTTGGAATGTTTACGAGCGCGCCGTTCTTGTACCAGAAGTACTTGTCGCCGGGCGTTGACGAAAGATAGACTACGTTGTAAGCAGACTTATTATCCGGACCACGCATGAACTGAGTACCTGTAACAGCAATCGTCGGCTTCGCGGGAGAGTTGTGCGTCACGGTTACAACCTGTGACCATTCGTTCCAGTCATCAGGTCCCGGATTTGCTTTGCGACTGAAACGGGCCCGGTATTCGCCCGCAGTAGTTGCAACGTACTCGTTACTTGTCGCTCCGGGAATATTGGAACCGTTGCGTTGCCATTGATAGGCATGGAAACCTGGTGAGAAGCCCATGCGAACACCCTGACCTGTAGTTCCGCATATGACAGGGACATCAAAATAGACGTGCAGTTTTGACTTGCTCTTACTCAGCATCCATGTAAAGAAATCGGGTTCGGCGTACGCGGTGTTCCAGGTTCCGTGACCAAGGTTAGGATAGAGTGAGTAGCGTACTTCCATACCAGCGTTACGGAATTTGGTTACGTAACCCTGAGTTTTTCCCGGTGTCGGGCTTGTATCTCTTCCACCCTGGAATGTCCAGACCGGAATATGAGCCACCCGTGAATAAAGATTCTTGCTGGTTATACCTGCGTCGCCAATAGCAGACATAGGTAACGCTCCGGAGAACAACCACGGTGCGCGTTTGATAGCTTCGTAAACGGCGCTTCCACCATTGGAGAGACCGTGAATGTATATCTGGTCGGGATTGATATTATACTTCTTTACAGCAAGGCGCACCAGGCGAATCAGATCCTGTACCGCGGTCACATTCCATCCATTCAGGTTTTGCGCAAAAAGCACAAAGCCCGGAAACGCACGCGGGTGTAGTGTCGGATCGTCGGGAAGTTTACCAGCTGCAAGGTTACGTGCAGTGAGGTGAGGTTGTCCGCCGTGCGCGAGGTTGTGATCATTGTTCAACAATTGATGATTCGAAGTGGTTGGTGCAACCGGACTGTTGTTGTTGGGGTTGTAAGATTTGGTAGCCCAATAGCAGTTGGCATCCCAGCAGTTGGCACGTTCACCGGCACCGTGCATCATGACGATGAGTGGATATCCCTCACTGTAAGATGCATTGTAGCTTTGCGGGAACAAGAGACGATAGTTCATGATGAAGTAGTCTTTGCTACCGTTCTTCTCACGCATGTTACCCTGTGAGTAAGGGCTTGAATCCCACGACGTCATATCACGATACGTGTTCGTACGAACCCCCGGTGAGCTTTCGCGATAGCTGAACGTAATGTTTTCCTGGAGGTAGTAGTAACGCGTTGCGGATTTCGCCAGCCGGATATCGAGCGTCCCGAATGGCGTTGACGTGTTGTAGACGTACGACGTGTCAACCTGACCCCTGGCTGTAAAGCACGCAAGGATCATTAAGAAGCCAACTAATTTTTTCATAGAATAATGGGTAAAGGTTTTTTTGAATAGGGGTATGTAAGAAACTAGTCACAATTTAACAAAAATGAAATATAGCATGTCAATATGAAGGCTAAATAAGTTTTGGAGACGCTAAACGGTATTTTTGGGAAATAATCCCGATGTAAGAAATGAAGCGTAAAAGAGCCAATATTATTTGGTTTTTTGGAAACGTACACAGCGATTGATGCCGTTGGGGGTATATGCACCTTCGTTGATATTCGCGTTCGAACTCTTGTGTTACAACCTGAATTCAAGATCGGTCTGGACGATGAGGCACACCGCGTGCAGAATCCCGTCTTTTATGGCGTAATGTTTCGGGCGTTGTCCCGCGTTTGTCCACTCTCCGTCCACTCTCCGTCCACTGTTTGCCTGGTCTTGTGGAGCCTTCAATTTTTGAGGGTTCTTCCTGATTTCCGGGTTTCTTCAGTTTTAATTGATCAGGCACAGGCCACTGGCGACTTGCTTGCGTGACGAAAACGGAGATGATTGGTCGTTTGAAGAGGCAGGGACTTTTCTTGCATCGCGTACCCTTTCCGGACTGTTACGACCTTCAAGGTCCGGATCCTTTCAGCTACACGCTGCGAACTGCAGGTTGTTTCGGGCTAATTTGAAAGCTCGCGATTTTGGATCAAGATTGCTTTCGAAACCGCAAGTACAGGCGGGATCAGTGTTCACGTGAAAGACGCGATCCTTTTACAATACGTGTGGCTTCATTATAATTTTCTCTTCGAACCCGTGAGTACAAGAGCAATATTTGTTCAAGTCAGGATGACGGAACGAAGTGAGAAGCGAGGAGAATGGATATTGAGTAGGAACAAAAAACCCGGAACAAGTCTGCTCCGGGTTTTTACGATTGACTTTAGATTTTCCTATTCTTTCACCAGCACTTTCAGGTGAGCTTTGCGCGATCCCTGTTCTGTGAGAACAAAGTACACGCCGGCTTTCAGGTCGTGCTCGGGTTCAAGGGTTACACCCTCGCGAAGCTCAACCGGTTCGTAAACCGACTGGAAGAATTGCCTGCCCAGGATGTCCACCACCTTAACGAGAACGGCCTCCTGCGACGGCGTCTCAACTTTCAGGTTGAAGTTTTTCGTAGTCGCAGGGTTCGGGAACACGTGGATGAAGAAACCATTGGATGATTCTTCAACAGACGTGATCACGTGTTCGCGAGACGTTTTGTAGCAGCCACCTTGTTTGAATGACAGCGTATAACTGCCGGGATCTTTTGCAACGAGGAAGTTTTCAGAAATTGTGCTGGCAATTTCCTGACCGTTGAGTGACCAGATGTAGGAGTCGTTACTTATCTCCGAAACCAGTGTATCGCCCATCTGGATGATTTCCGGTTGAGAAAGGTGTTCCGGCCTTACAAGAATTACTTTCTTCGGACCGACACATCCTTCAGGTGTAAGTGCACGCACGTAATAGTAGTTCGCGAACTGCACCGGTTCAGTCACCAGTTCTGCAGCGTTCGCTCCTTTGATCACGCCCGCACTTGTCGACCATTGATATGAAGTCGCTGACCCGGAAGCCACAGCTTTCAGCGTGGCAGGAGATCCGGCACATACTGATACTTCTTCCTCCGTCACCGTGAGTGTCGGTTGTGCGTATTTCGTCACGGAAACTTTTTCAGGCATAAATGCCGAGGTACACCCTTTGAGTGCTGTCTGCACGCGAAGCTCGTTAACGCCTTCAGCAAGCGTTGCGTCTGAAAGTGTGAACGTTATCGGAGCGCCGCTGCTTGTGACGGCATCTGTGATGGCAGTATTGTCCCTGAAGATCGCGTAGGTAGCACCGGCCTGGGTGTTGGTCAATGTTACCTGTGCAGGTTGGTCGCATGCCGTTGATACCTCAACCGCCGCATTCAATTGGAGTTCCGGACGATCAAGTACAAGTGCAAAACGGTACTTGCCAAATGATGCAGTATCACCAGTCACGGTAAACGTGTAGCGCGTTGCTGCATCGATCACCATAGTGGAATCCACAAAGTAGTCGATGAGACGAAGTTGACCTACGCCGTACAGTGTTTCCGGTGAATCAACATCAAGGTGATATGTTCCCGCCGGAGTACTTGATATTTCAAGCGGAACGGTCTTCGAGCAGAATTCGTCGCTCATGTTGTTGATCGCGAGCGAGACTTTGTTCGTTGACAGTGAAGTAAGATTGAACATGCCTTCGTTACTCATCTTTGATCCGTCGTATTGTGGATCGAAAGCATCGGTACCGTAGTCCGTCAGGACGATAGCGGCTTCGTCAGCCAGTGTATTTTGTGTCAGCCTGATTTTGATATGGCTGACCTGGGGCGCGCTTTCCCTGTAGAATGTTTGCTGTCCGGCATATTTTGCGGCCTCGTGAATGATCAACGTCGGGTTAGCGGACGTTGCGCGCACCCAGAACGCCTGGCCGGGAGAAATTCTGCCATCTTCCATACCGAGGTGGAGGTTGGTGCCGGCATCGTAATACTGGAACTGTCCAACACCTACAGCCGAGTTGTTTCTAACCACAACGACATCGCTCCAACCGGACTTCGTCCATTGTGCAGGGTTGTTGCTCCACTGAATCGTCGACGGATAGGGGTTACCAAGCAAGTTCCAATCGTTAATCAGTTCGCCGCCCTGTGCGCCAAACAGCACATTGCTGAAGTTGATATCACCCTGATTGGGTTCACCTGTTACCGCCATGGTAAACTCCGTGGTGGGTCGAACAAAGGCCGCGTAACCGCGACCACGTTCAACAGGGGCTGCGTTGGTTTCAGGAGCCTCAGGGTAGGGGACCCATCCTTCAGGTTCGCGGATATACATCGACGGATTGGTACTCAGGCCTGCACCTTGTGAGGTTCCCTGGAAGTTACCCGTGATAGGGAAGAATTGCTGCCAGTTCGCCACCGTTGTACCCGCCACAGGTGATGCGATGTACCGGTAAGAACGTGCTTTGGGACTGAAATATCTTTCGACAATCATGTCGCCCACGACTGAACCGTTGTTTTCGATTTGCTGCAGGTTGGCGGTTCTTGTCGCGTTCGAGAGCAGTCGGATATTTCCGTTCGAGTGCAATTCACCCCGTAGGATCTTTATTCCATCGGATACGTCAAGCGCCGAATGCACCACAACGTCACCGCCACCTGTCATGTTCTGGTAAAGGGTGTGTGCGGTATTTGTCGTCGGACTGAAATGCAGGTTCGAGTTCAGATTCGATGACGAATTGATATTGATCGTGCCTTCGTTGAGCGCAATTCGCCCGGTCTCGCCGTTTCCGTTGACCGATGCCGCGCCGGATAAGTTGAGTGTGTTGTTACCGATGCTCAACGTCGCGCCAGATCCGAGTGACAAACCGCCGCCACTGGTTGCACCGATATTCAATGTAGCAGGCGAACCGTTGTTGTTGAACGTGATCGTTCCATTGCCACTTTTCTGAATCCGGTACAGGTCGAGGGTACCACCTGTCTGAATGGTGTGATTTCCATTTCCAACAAGTTCAAGGTTGACGCCAAAGCTCGGAGCCAAAGCAGCCGGGGTGCCGGTTACAAGCAGGTCTCCGGTAAGTTCAACCGTCGTGCCATTGCTGGACGCACCTTTGAGTGAGGCATTGTTAGCAACGCTCAGATTGCCTCTTACGCGTGTGACACCAGCGGAGAATGTGAAAGCACCGGAAGTTGTAAAGGCAAGATTTCCATAGTCTGCCGGCTGAATGAATTTTGATGAATAGTTAACCGTACTTGTCGGCGACAGGCTGACAAGTTCCGGGAACGTGGCGTTATTGTTACTGTTGAGGTTAAGTACCCCGTTCCCCGGGATTTCAACTTTGGAGTACATCGGATTATTTCCTACGGTCACGGTTACGTTATCTTCTATGACAACTTTTGACGCAGCTCCATCCACGGTCCATTGCGAAGTAATGGGCGCCGATTTCTGCACGTAGAAGATCTGACCGTTGTGTTCAAAGCTTGCCGGCGAGTCACCATCACTGTTTTGCCATGCTGAAGTTTCGTTCAACACGGTGGCTTCCGGACGCGTGAAGTAAGACTGCCCCTGAAGCGTAGTTACTTCGAGGACCGGTGATGGCGGTGACGCGTTGTCATTGAGATCGCGCGCTACGACGTGGAAATCGTAATCGGTGCCGGGTGCAAGGTCAACAGCCTGGAATGCATTTGTCGGACTCGTACCGATCAAAATATTGTTCGCATAAACATCGTATTCTTTGATCGCAATGTTATCCGTCGATGCCGGCCAGGAGAATGCAACTACGGAATAGCTGATCTTCGATTCAACAGGCATACCGGGCTGGGTAGGCGCCGCGTTGTCCGAAAATGTCGTTCCATTGGCTACGGCCGCAAAGGCGGAGAGCGTATCAGCAGAAAGAGTTCTTACCCGGTAGTAATAAGTTGTGCCGGGAACGAGGTTCGCATCAGAGAATGAGTATTGGTCAGTGGAAGTGACCGCATTAAACGGACCATTCACATCGAGGCTGCGCTGAAGTTCAAACGTCAGATCAGGACCAGCGGGACCGTTCCATGTGAGGTCGATGGTCTGCATTCCGGTTGCGTTCGCGGAAAGATTAGAGGGCGCTGCTGGAGGAACAGGGAGGTCCGGCGGGGTTCCGCTTCGGAGCATTGACGTTGGAATAGTAGTCCAACCGCCGTTGTTAAGGCTATACTGAACGGTCAGTGATTGCCCCCCTGTGTATTCATACATTTGCACGACAATCGGGTAAGCACCTGCGTTATAGGACTCATTCGAGCTTGTTGACTGTCCATTTGAATTGCGAACAAAAATTTCCTCGCCATTAAAGTAAAGGCGGTGCCCGTCATCTGAATTGATACGAAACCGGTAATCTCCGCTAGACGGAAGGTAAAGGTAACCGCTGAATTCGAAGTTGAAGAAATCGTCCTGTGTTGCTTCTGCAAGTGTGAAGTTTGGCACCCAGCCCGTGAACTCCGGGTTCTCAAAGCTTTGATCCATGCTTGGCAGGTTGAATCCACCTGAACCACCGTTCGGCCAGACGCCGGTTGAATGTTTGTAATACAAGCCGAAAACAAAAGTATGCGCTTGAGACGGATTGCTCGGTTCTGAAAGATTTCCGCCTGTGTCCTCAGCTCGCACGGTAAAATTGAAGATGGTATTTATCGGAAGTTCAGACAGGACGAAGACTGTATCAGCGCTGTTGGTTTCAAAGACGTCTTCGTCAAAGTAGATGCGATATTGTCGAATATTGGATGCATCAGCAGAGGGCTGCCAGCTCAAACGTATCGTTCCGACTCCGGCCGCTTCAGCAAAAAGATTAGTTGGAGGTGTGGGGGGCGTTGTCTCGCCGGGCATAGTTACATAAACGTGGTAATTCACGTTGGCGCCCGTCCTATTATCCGGAAAATAAATTGATCGACCTTTGTTGTTGACGGCCCTGATTTTGTACCAGTACGTTACTCCAGGTTCTAATCCGGTGTCGACAAAAAGCGTCTGATCTTCTTCTGTAAAAGCTGCCAAAACCCACCCGCTATTGTAATTTTCGCCTTGGACATTATAGTACCTTCGGCGCCAGACTTCAAAGGCCCGTTCGTCCGAAGAATTATCATTCCACCTGAGCACCACGCTGGTCGGGGATTTAATCTCCGCTGTAAGGTTTGTGGGTCTGTTGACGATCGCCGGAGGTACTTGGTCTGTGTTGTGTGTACCCATTATGATATACATTGGCTTGGAAGGCAGTGAGGGGCATCCATCAAATCCCTTTGTAACAAGCGTCCACGCACCGGACTTTGTACAATTCAACGTTGCTCCGCAGCCATCGATCATGAATTTGTGTGGCTCATCAAGGACGTGGAGTTCGTTGAAGTTTGTATACAATGTTCCATTCCGGTACCATTCGTAGGTTTCAAATCCCTCAGGTGCGTTGAGATAGGCATCCCGATTATTGTTCAAATCTCCCAATACCACCGTACCTATCTGTTCGACCACAGGTGCTTCCGGAGTTTTTTCACCTACAGTGACGGGATCAGACCAGCGGTTCCATTCAGCCTCGGTTGGATTACTCGATTTCCTGCTGAACCGAGCCCGGTATGTTCCTGGAAACGTGGCCAGATATGTATGGCTGGTAGCGCCCGGTATTATCTCCCCGTCACGTTCCCATTGGTAAGCAAAGAAACCCTGCGGCAGTTCAAGCCGAGCCCCGGCCCCCGTTGTGCCGCAGATATTTGGATTGTCAAAATCGACGTGGATGTTCGATTTTCGTTTGGATAACAGCCACGAGAAAAAGTCGAGTTCCGCGTAAGCGGAGTTCCACGTTCCGTGGCCAAGGGATGGATACAGTGTGTACCGTATGTTCGCCCCTTTTTGACGAAGGTTGCGGATCATCGTTTCTGTCTGGCTGGGTTTCGGGTTGGAGTCACGTCCTCCCTGGAAAAACCAGATGGGAATATTTTTTACACTATCGTATTCAAGTGAGTTCTGATAGCTGAGCGCAGACATAGGCGCCGCCGCTGCGAAAAGCCAGTCGGCCATGTTCAATGCCTCAAGCGTTGCCTGGCCCCCCATGGACAAGCCGTGAACGTAAATGCGATCCTGATCAATGTTGTATTTCTTGCAGACAAGCCGGATTAACCGGATTGCATTGGCAAGCTCGGAGATAGTCGGATCGCTCGACTTACGCCACTGGTTGAGCATCTGGGGGAAAAGTACAAAACCCGGGAATCCCCTGGGATGCATTGTCGGGTCATCAGGCAATTTACCCTGAGCCTGGTTGCGCGCAGTAAGGTGAGGTTGGCCGCCGTGCGCCATGCTATGGTCATTGTTCAGCAACTGGTGGTTTGCCTCGGCAGGCGCCGGTGGATTATTCGTGTTGGGATTCCAGTTAGGGGTGTCCCAATAGCAGTTCTGATCCCAGCAATTTCCCCTTTCGCCAGCTCCGTGGAGCATGACGATCATGGGATACCCTGGCTGATAGTTCGGCTGATGGTTTCCCGGAAACAACAGACGGTAATTCATCCGGAACGCATTGCCGCCACCCTGGACCATATAGCCCTGGGTGTAGTCATTCGAGTTCCAGCTTGTCATATCCCGGAATGTGCCGGTACCCCGGTAGCTGAAGGTTGTCCCTTCAATGAGTCTGTAACCTGTAATGGAGATGTTGTAAGGCTGGCCATTCAGGATGCCGACGGTGTCCTTATTCTGGCCGACGGCATGCGTGGTCACAAAAAAGAACAGCAGAATTGTTAAGAAACGGTTCATATGGTACATTAAAGCAAACTGTTAATACCTCTGGATACCGACAGGAAACCGCTCCTTGTGCCATATAATAGCCTTTCTTTTGCGCTTTTTTGCACAAAATACGATTAAAGACTACCCGATTAACGTCCAACCACGTTATGACCGGAAAAGCACGCATCTCTGCAATAGCCAGATGGTGTTAAATCCAGAGGTAAATGTAAGGAATTTCGGCAAATTGACGGCCGCACATAAAAAAAGAGCACGATAAACCGGCAAAAAGCCGTTTTGGCACTCTCTACCCCGATTTTTGGTGGCGATCAGTCGTGTATGATAAACCGGATTTTCTCTTTTTTGGAATTTCTTTCCAGGGTTAAGAAATAAACGCCGGATTTCAGGGATCGGCCAGTTTCCAGCTGCACCTCGCCCGTGAGTTCGTCGGGTCCATAAGCCGCCGTAAATACCACTCTTCCAACAACATCCGTGATCTCAAGGCGTGTCTGCCCGCGTCCGTCAAGCTGCACGCGCAGGTTAATATTATCTGACGTGGTCGGATTCGGAAACAATGCCAATCGCGGTCCCTCTGCTATGCCCGGCACATACGTCACATTAAATGCTCGCGAGGTCACTGTACACTGACCGCGTTTTACTGTAACGGTATAGCTACCTGTTTCTGTCGGAATGAAGTACCATGCCGAAGAACTATGCAAAACTATGACATCGTTTTTCATCCATGTGTACTCGCTGCCGAGCACGGAGGATTTCAACGTATCGCCGGCATACACAATATCCGGAGTTGAAAGTGAATCAGGCACTACTGTGATCTGGAACTGCGGGCCGGAGCATCCGTTCGGTGCTACCGCATTAACAAGGTAGTGCTCTTCTGCGTTTACCGGTTCCGTTGTGAATTCGGATTCAGTAACGCTTTTGATAAGTCCGGAGGAATTTCGCCATTCGTAATGGGATACGGAACCGTTTGCCGTTGCGTGCAGGGTGGCCTGCTCCCCGATACAGACAAACACATCCTCCGCGAAGACCGTCGGTGGTGTGTAGTGTTCTATCACCACTTTTTCATTCAGCAGTGTTGAGTTACAGCCCTTGAAAGCGGCCTCTATCACAAATTCGTTCGTACCGTCGCGAAGATCTTTGGCCGGCACGGTAAACACAACGTTACCGCCATCCGCCGTTAACGCGTCACCGACTTGCTGATGATCGGTAGTGAGTACCCGGTACGTTGCACCCCGTTGTGTTTTCGGAAGCGCGATCATCGCACCCTCGTCACACGACACTTCGGCAATCGGTATAATGTCCGGATCAAGTGCAGGTCTCTCCAGCATTAACACAAATCGCTGACTGCCGAACGAAACGGGGTCAGTGGTCACGTCGAATGTGTACGCCGTCTCGGTGAGATCAACGGAGGTATTCTTGTAATTGTCGATCAATCGGGCTGATCCCACTCCCCACAGTGTTTGTGCCGATTCGAACCCGAGCGTATACGTACCTGGTGTCACGTCGCGAATGCTGATGCCAATTGTTTTTGTACAAAATGCATCGGAGACGTTATTGATTGCCGCAGTAACACCATCGCCGGTGACCGTAGCGAGATTAAACACTTCGTCATTTTCCATCTTCACACCGTCGAATGCCTTGTCGTATTCATCTGACCCGAAATCGGTAAACACAATAAGTGCCTGGTCAGTCTTGTCTGCACTCCGGAGATTCAGATGAACGTGACTGATTTCGGAAGCAGCTTCACGATACAACCCCTGCTGGCCCGTGCTCTTTGCGCTTTCGTTCATACTCAAAGACGCGTTTGTACCGGTAGCCAGCACCCAGAACGCCTGACCCGGTGCGATACGTCCGCCGGCAAGTGTTCCGCCTGTGCCAGTGCCGAGTCCGGTTGCTGCATCATAATACATGAACTGTCCTGCGGTAGCGGATGCGTTGTTTCGTACGGCTGTGATGCTGCTGATCTGATTTCTGTTCCATGCGCCGGCGTCATTCGTCCACGCGATCGTTGAAGCATACGGATTTCCGAGAAGGTTCCATCCGCTTTGTTCAATTCCGGCATCCGGCACGTGGATGTCATAAACAACAGTGCCCTGGTATGGGACGCCGGTCGAAATCATATTGAACGCGGTCGTGTTGCGTACAAATGCGGAGTAACCGCGGCCTTTTTCGAGAGGCGCCTGATTATCGTTAAATGGCGCCGGCAACTCCGATGAAGGATAGCCCACCCAACCCTGTTGTTCATAACGGTAAAGTGAGTGCAGACCACTTAAGCCCGGCCCCGTTGACGCGCCGTCAAATGGTCCCGTGATGGCAAAGTATTCCTGCCAGTCCGCCACCTTAAGTCCTGCAACAGGTGAGGAAATATAACGATACACGCGAGGCTTCTGCGGCACGTAACGCTGAACGTGAACATTGCCAGTAACCTGACCGTTGTTTTCGATTTGCTGCAGGTTTGCTGTCTTTTCCGCGTTGGACAGCAACGTTATGTTTCCATTCGAGTTCAGCACGCCGCGTGAAACTTTTAAGCCATCGGTTACCAGCACGGGTGTCTGCACAACCAGGTTTCCGGCTCCGCTCATGTTCGCACGCAGCAGGTAAATATTGTTTTGGGACGCATCGGTGTACAGGTTTGAATGTTGTGACGCCGATGAGCTTATGTCAATCGTTCCATCATTGACGAGGATCGTGCCCTCGTTATTGTCCGGGTTAAGCACCGCACCACCGACTAATCGCAGCGTGTTGGTTCCAAGTGCAAACGATGATCCGTTGACGAGCGTAAGTCCGCCGCCGGACTCGGCGCCCAGCGTCAGTGTAACGGGTGAACCGCCGTTGTCAAGTGCGATTTGTGTGCCCGAACCGGTTGCAATAGCAAACAATGCCAACTCACCGCTGAAACCAACGGTTTGGGTACCGGTCTTGCGGAAGTTTACAGCGATTGTATTTCCCACGGGAGTGAAAGCAGGAGTGCCCGAGAATACGAGGTCACCAAATAATGCCATCGTACTCTGATTGCCTGCGGCGCCGCGCAACGAGATATTGTTTGCGGCCTGGAGATTACCATGAACGGTAACCGTGCCCGCAGGGAATATCCTGGTACCCGTACCTGCCAGCACGAGGTTGCCATATTCTGCATTCTGTATCTGCTGAACATTCTGTCCATACTGTACCGTGCTGTTGGTTCCAAGATTAACAAAAGTGGGAATCGTCGCGTTACCTAGAATTACCGTTCCACCATCCTGAACTTCCATCCGGCCCTGAACGGGACTTTCAGTCGTAAGCGTAACGCCCGAAGGGATGACGATCCTGGAAACAGTTCCCTGAACGTTCCATGATCCGCCGACATTTGTTGTGGTCCTGTTCGCAAGTACGAAGAAGGATCCGTTGGTGTTAAAGTTTGCCGGTGCCTCGCCTGTACCGTCTGCATTCGTGCCCCATGTTGCAGTTTCGTTGAGGTCACCTGAAGCTTTACTATAATAGGTTAGCGGATTAGAGGTATCAAATGTTATCGTATTCGACGGCTCCGACTTGTTGTCGTTGTGATCGAACGCAATCACATACGCCTCATAGTTCGAAAGCGGCTGGAGGGTTTCTATCAGAAAGAAGTTTGTCGGGCTTGTTCCGTGCAGGATGTCATTCACCCAAATCTCATATCCTGCGACACCTGTGTTGTCGGTAGAAGCTGTCCAGGCAACCGAAGCCGTAGTGAGTGTTGTTGAAAACAACGTGAGCGCTGTTGGTTGTGAGGGTGGCTCCGTGTCTTCGTCTGTGGCAGCGCTGGCTACGTTTGAAAATTCGGATTGCGCCGTTGGTGAAACTGCCCTGACTTTGTAGTAGTACGTTGTCGACGGCAGCAAATCGGTATCGGAATACGACTCCGCATCGGTACTGTTGACCACGGCGTAGGTTCCATCGGCTGCATCTGAACGATAGACTTCAAATTCGACGGGTAGTTCATCCGTGAAGTCCCATGAAAGGTCAATTTGTGTCATTCCGTTTGCTACTGCTACCAGATTTTCCGGTGCTGGCGGTACGGTGGTTTCGGGTGGCTCGCCATAGCTGCGAATGCGCTCATTGGGAACGTCGCGCCATTGTGTCGGATTTGGATCCGCATCAGGTCCGCGCCATTGGATCGAAAGACACTTTGGACCCGTGTACTGGAAGTAACGTACTTCAACGGTGTGAGCGCCCTCATCGAGGAAAATGGGTTCATTAGGGTTGAAGTTTGTCACCGCGCAATCCGTGGAAGTTACCAATCCGTTTCTTCGGATCCGTTGGACACCATCGATGTAGAGGATAACGCCGTCATTTGATCGCATCCGGAATTGATGCATTCCCGCCGTGCTGATGTACACGTATCCAAAAAAACGGAAGACGAGAAATTCATCCTGTAACGCGGGTTCAAGCGTAAGATTCGGCGACCTTCCCTCGAACTCGGGATCATCCCACAATGATTGTGGAATATCACGCATGTCGGTATACGCGGATGTACTGTGTTCCCAGAAGAAGCCATCGATATACGTGTTGGCATTAGCCTGATTGCTTGGGTTTGACGTATTCCCGGAAATGTCACGCGCCAGTACTCTGAAGTCGTAGACAGTATTCAGCGGAAGACCCTGTAGCACATACGTTGTGCCTTCGGAGGCAGGTGCTGTTACTGATTCGTTGCCGTATTGTATCACGTATTCCTTTATGCCGCCATCGTCCGACGATGGCGACCAGGACAAGCGCATACTTACTGTTCGTGTTGCGATATCGGTGTTGTATTGTTCTGCGGTAAGATTTTGTGGGACAGTGGGCGGCGTGGTATCGGTGCCGGTTGATATGATAAGATTGTCAGCGGGTGCTGTCTTGCTTTCACCGGGCGCATGGTTCGATCTTCCGGTGAGGCTCACAGCACGTATCTTGTACCAGTATTCTGTTGCAGGTTCAAGGTTCCTGTCTTCGTACACAATCACGTCTTCATCCGTGAGTGCAATCATGGTCCAGCCGTTGTTTGAAGGATCGGTCGACTTCCTTCGCCAGATTTCGTAGTGGCGTTCATTACCGGAAACATCGTTCCATCGCAACAGTACAGAAGTAGGTGAGGAGAGCGTTCCTGCGAAATTCGTTGGTGGTGAAATGTTCACCGGCGCGAGATTACTGAAGAAGACCGCCTTCGGATCAGAAGGTTCGCTCGGGCAGTTGTCGAAACCCGCGGTGACAAGCGTGTACGTTCCCATGTTCACATTGTCTGTACCGGAGGTTATAACCGGATTTGGATTTGTGTTAGACAGGTTGGTAAGCACACCGTCCTTATACCAGTAATAACGGTAGAATCCCGGCGGGCCGGACAGTCGCGCTGTATTGCTTCCGTTGATATCGCGCAGGTGCACGGAACCGATTTGATCGAGGTCGGGTGCTCCGGGAAACGATTCGGTGACGGTTACTTCATCAGACCATCGGTTCCACTGTTCTTCCGTGGGCGTTGCCGATACGCGGCTATAACGTGCCCGATACACGCCAGGTTCGCTTGCTTCGTAGAAATAGCTCGTTGCCCCCGGGATAGTCACACCATTGCGTTGCCACTGATAGGCAAAAAACCCTTCCGGAAGATTGAGTCTTGCAGGTTGACCGTTTGTCCCGCAGATCGTAGGTGTGCCAAAGGAGATATGAATTTTGGCTTTGGTGTTCCCGAGAAACCAGCTATAGAAATCTGGTTCGCGGTACGCAGTGTTCCACGTGCCGTGCCCAAGATTCGGATAGAGCGTGTAGCGGACACTACCACCCGCGGCGCGAAAGATGGATATTGTTGTCTCGGTGGCTCCCGGTGTCGGATTGTCGTCCTTGCCGCCCTGGAAATACCACAGCGGAATGCCGGCTACTTTGCTCGCGTTATTACGGAAGTTGTTTGACGTAACGGCTGACATAGGCGCCGCGGCCGCAAAAAGCCACGGTGCCTCTACGAGCGCATTGAGCAGACCCTGGCCGCCGTTGGAAAGTCCGTGTGTATAAACGCGGTCGGGATCGATATTATATTTCTTGATGACGAGTCTAAGTGTGCGGATCGCGTCTCTTACGTCGTTTGTGCCCCAGCCGTTGAAGTTTTGACAGAACAATACAAATCCCGGAAAAGCTCTGATTGGAAGAGCAGGGTCGTCGACTTTCCGCGTATCAGCAATGTTCCAGGCGGTGATGTGATCATCGCCGCCATGCAGGAGGTGGTGGTCGTTGTTGAGCAGATTGTCGATGTCGGAGTCTTCTGTAACAATGGGTGGATCGTTGGGGTTATAACCCCGGGTGCCGTGATAACAATCCTGATCATAACAATTTCCTCGTTCAACGGCACCGTGCCAAACAAGCATTACCGGATAACCCGGTTCATAATTCGGGTCATATCCTTTCGGGATAAGGAGGCGAAAGTTTTGCCGAAAGGTTCCGTTGTAATGTTCAAGATATCCGTCGATATAAGGTGATGAATCGAAATTCGTTCGATCGAAATAGGTACCCGTGCCACGCCAGCTGAATGTACCTTCTCTCAGCCGGAAATTCGTGATCGTGATATTGGCGGTATCGAGTTGGGCATAAGTCCCCGTCACCAGGAGCAAAAGGCAAAGCGAGGCGTAAAACTTCTTCATAGTTGGTGTTGCGTTCGATTAATGCACATGCGAAAACGATAGCGGTCAAACAGCGTGATGTGTCCGGAACCGCCGGACGGCTAACGATTTCTTATCACCAGCTTTCGCTGAAGATAAGTATCACCCTGTTTCACATCAATGATGTAGAGACCATCCGGCAGTGATTGTTCTGCCGGTAGTCTCATATAGACATCTCCCGGAGAAATTTTTAGAGTTTTGCGGAAGACTGTCCTCTGCGTCATGTCCGTTATGCAGACTGAAATTTCATGCCCGCTTACAGAAGAAATCTGTATCGTCAATTGGGCCGGAGACGCCGGGTTAGGAAATACTGATAAGGAAAAATTTTCTCGTTTTTCGGGAGTCACGTCGGTAACGAACGATTCGTTGTTGATTTTCTCCGAGGGATTGGACCGGTTTCCGCTGATGTCGACAGCAACGACGTGGAACCAGTAAGTTTTGCCTTGCTCCATCGCGGTGAAGTCATAGGCAGGTACCTTGCTGAAGCCTATGCGTTTGTCGTCAGCCCAAATTTCGTACCCTGCAATTCCGACATTGTCTGTTGACGGTTCCCAGCGAAGGATCGCGCGTGAGAAGTTTCCACTTTCCACCCTCAGCTCCTGCGGAACCGAAGGCTTCTGGGTGTCGCTGATGGTTTTCACCGCGACGGTTGATGTATACGACGAATTGCCTGACTTGGTCACTGCCCGCAACCTGTAGTGATAAGTCGTACCGGGAATAAGAT
>JAEYWY010000013.1 GCA_023428695.1 Bacteroidota bacterium | reverse complement strand
TAGGTTTTTTTCGTACAAACACGCTTAAAGTTAATCCTGGGACACCCACGTCCTAACAAAAAAAGCAGAAATTAAGCTCGAATCGCCATTTTCACAGAGTTGCGCAAAAAACCGAGGAACTCAGGAGCTTCAGGCTCAAGTAGTTTAATTTTGAATCTTATTCTCAATCCGACATAAAAAGGGGCATCCAATGGGTGCCCTTTTTCGTTTGCTTAACCTGGAAAGAATATTTTCCTGGCCGTGCAACCCCTGGTCCGGCGGTTGCATCTTAGTTTCGCGTAGCAACCTAAATGGCATTAAAGATTCTACGGTTTACTGACGACGAATTGATCACGGGATGCATGCGGGGCGACAAAAACGCTCAGCGTCATCTGTTTGAAATGTATTCGCCCAAAATGTACGGCGTTTGTTATCGCTATGTCAGGGATCCTATGCACGCGGAGGATATTCTGATTTCGGGATTCACCAAAATATTCGAGAAAATCTCGCAATTCAAAAGGGAAGGAAGTTTCGAAGGATGGATTCGACGTGTGATTGTGAATGAGTCACTCACCTGGCTGCGCAAGGGTCGGGCGATGTCGGTGGAGGTCGAACTGGAATACGCGGACCGCGAACCCGACTACGGCAATCTGTCGGATCACCTGGAGGCGGAGGATCTGTTGACCATGATCGAGTCGCTTCCGCCGGGATACCGTGTTGTGTTTAATATGTACGCCATTGACGGCTATTCACACAAGGAAATCGCCGAACATCTTGGTATCACCGAAAACACTTCGAAGTCACAACTGAGCCGCGCACGTACACATCTGCAGAAACTGCTTGCAGATCATGAAACATCACTACAAAGCAAACTGAACGATGATGAAGGAACAGCAGCCAGATAAAATTTTCCGCGAGAAACTCGCCGGATACCAAAGACCGGTTTCCTCAAATGCATGGGACCGCGTCGAGACGGCCATGGAACGGAAAGCGTTTCCGTGGATGCGCGCAGCCGTTGCCGCCTCGCTGCTCCTGATTTGCGGAGTAGCCGCTACGTTGTGGTTGCGAGATGACACCAGCCAGGTTACAGTTGCCTCAAATGATCAGCTGAATGCAACTCAACCGAAAAATAATGAAGCAACAATCGCCCCCGAATCACAGGAGGAAAAGAAATCCACTCAATTGGATTCCGTTGCAAATGATCGCGCACAGGATCGCATTGATAATAAGGTGACGCGAGATTTTCCGATTGAATCAAAAGAGAAGGAAAACAAACCGAAGGCTGCATCAGATCGTAAAAGGGTTAACGCCGTTGTTCATGACACTCCGAGCATTGCACAACATGATAATCAAGCCAATGAAAAGACAGCTGAGAAAGATCCTGATAGTATAGTCGAAGAGCAACTTCAAACAAGCGAACCAATTTTTGCATCAAATGAAAATTCGCAACCTGCGAACAACGCTCAGGAAAGTGTGACAATTGTTATCTCCGCCGAAGAAACATTAGCGTACGTTAATAAAAATGTCAAAGGCGATGCAACCCCTGAGGAAAAGAAAACATCTACGTTGAAGAAGGTGCTCAAGAAGGCATCGGAACTCAAGAACAACGATCAGGATCCGATCGGTGATCTCAGGCAAATGAAGGATGAACTTCTTGCACTGAATTTCAAATCAGACAAACGTGGACAAAACAAGTAAGAAAATGAAAAGCATTGTTTCAACATTGTTGCTGCTGGTCTTTGCAACGATGGGATACGCGCAAAAGGCAGATACGGTTAAAGTTTCTCTGGGTCAATCGAGCAAAATCATCTTCACCATGGAAGACCCGGCCGACCTCGATGTCCTGAAACACTACAACTTTCAGAATCTGTTTGATGACATTCTGAAGAAACTTGAGCAAAAGAATGGTCTGACTCCGGATTCATCCGAAGTCAGAGAAAACAACGAAGGAGTCGCTCGCGAAGATGATGAACGCAATAACGACGACGGATCGGAAACTGATAACAACGACAGTAGTAGTTACGCAAACGAGGATGATGATGACGACGACGATGACTGGGAATGGCACCGCGACCGCAAGTGGCGCAGAACATCTCAGGCGTTCAATTTTGATCTCGGGCTAAACAACATTCTTGAAGATGGCGAATTTCCTACCGATGCAGCTCAGCATGCGGTACGTCCCTGGGGTTCATGGTACGTCGGTATCGCTTCGGTACAGCGCAGCCGAATCGCCAAAAACTTCTTCGTCGAATGGGGACTTGGCGTAAACTGGTACAACTTCAAATTTGAAGATGACAACACCCTGATTGTGAAAGGTGACGACGGGGTGACCTTCGTTTCCGATACCCGCGAGGTTGATTTCATCAAGAGCAAGCTGACGGCATCGTACCTCCAGGCGTCATTGATCCCGGTCCTTGACTTCAACGACAGGTTTACACGAAACCGATTCTGGGACGGCGACAAGAGTGCATTCCGGATTGGTGCAGGACCCTATGTTGCGTACCGGATCGCGAGCCACTCCAAACTTGTCTATGATGACGGCGACAAGGAGCGTGAAAAAGAACGCGACAGCTACTACCTCAACAACCTGAGATACGGGATCCGTGTACAGATTGGGTATCGCTCCACAGATTTGTTCTTCAACTATGATCTAAACGAACTCTTCTCGGAAGGAAAGGGTCCAAAGGTAAATGCGATAAGCTTTGGGTTGATCTTCTAGAAATTGCATCTGACAAACTAACGCATGGAAGCTCCGGCCATTACCGGAGCTTTTTCTTTGCTTTATCGGAACAAGTGAAGGATTTTACGTTCACTCTTTTTCTACTCCATTTTGAATGCTACTTTTAGGTGGATTGTAACAATTATCTTAGCTACATTGCAGATTATGGCAGAAGGCATTTCAAATTTATCGCGCAAGGAACAGGTAATCCGGAAGGCAGCGGAACTCTTCAAGGAAAAAGGATACGCCGCCGCTTCGATGCGTGACCTCGCTCAATTGCTTGGCATTGAGGCCGCAAGTCTGTATTCGCACATTAAGTCCAAGGAAGAAATCCTGAGAAGTCTCTGTTTTGACATGGCCGCAGAATTCCGTAAGTCACTGGAGGAAGTCGAAAGTCAGGATGTAAGCGCGAGCGAAAAACTCAAGAAAGGTATCATCGGCCACATTCAGGTGATGGCCAAAGACCTTACCGCTTCCGCGGTCTTCATGAATGAGCACCGTCACCTCAGCCAGCCGTACCTTCGCGACTTCCTGCTGTTGCGTATCAATTATATCAATCGTTTTAAGAGCATAATCGAACAAGGTGTGAAGTCCGGGGAATTCAAAAACACTATTGATACCAAGCTGGCGGTAATGACCCTGTTTTCGTCTCTTAACTGGATGCCGATGTGGTACGATCCAGGCTCCGCAATCGACCCCCAACAGCTGGGCTACCAGCTGGCTGACATGCTGGTCAACGGCCTCAAAAAAGTTTAATCGGATTGCCTAACAATCGTTTGGTGCAAACGTTTTAAAATCGTAACTAGCGATTTGAATGAGCCTGGTTTGCACCGGCTTTGGTACAATTAGCTATGTACGGAGGGGGAAATATTTTTGAATCCATAAAGACTTCGGAACTGGAATCGGAAGATCCGGTAAAGCTTGCTGCGTTCGACGCACGAATCGCCCGGGGCGAAAAGATTGAGCCGGGCGACTGGATGCCGGCATTGTATCGGCGTCAGCTGATCCGGATGATCGAACAGCATGCTCACAGCGAAATTATTGGCGCGCTTCCCGAGGGCACGTGGATTACAAGAGCACCCGGATTCAGGCGAAAGCTTGCTCTGATGGCAAAAGTTCAGGACGAGGTCGGTCATGCCCAATTGCTCTACAGCGCTGCAGAAACGCTGGGTAAAACACGGGAGCAAATGATCGAAGATCTCATCAACGGAAAATCGAAGTATTCGAACATCTTCAACTACCCCGCGTTTACGTGGGCGGACTCGTGTTTCATATCCTGGCTGGTCGATGCGGGTGCGATTGTCAACCAGCTCGCGAACGCAAAGGGCAGCTACGGGCCATACTGCCGCGCCCTTGAACGAATCTGCGCAGAAGAATCCTTTCATTTAAAGTTCGGTCACCACTGCGTCATCTACCTCGCAACGGGTACACCAGTGCAAAGGCAAATGTTCCAGGATGCAATCAATCGGTGGTGGCCACCGATGATGCATTTCTTCGGACCATCCGACAAGATTTCAGCGCACACGGAAATTTTAATGCGCTGGAAAGTTAAGATGGCGACCAACGATGAAATGAGGAACCAGTTCCTCGACATGTATGTGCCAAAGATCCGGGAGTTGGGATTCACCATACCTGATCCGGCACTTCGCAAAAACGAAGAGACCGGCAAATGGGAATACACCGAGCCCGACTGGGAGGAATTTAAACGTGTGATCAATGGAGATGGTCCCTGTAATAAGGAGCGGCTCGCGGTGCGACGGATCGCGGAAGAACGAGGCAGATGGGTACGGGAAGCATTGAAGGCGCCGGGTCTCAGGTACGTGGCGCCACTCGCCTGATTAGTTCAAACGGGTAAAAGGACCTGCAATCAGCAGCAGTTCTTTCCAGATTGCGTTCAGCGCATCAGCGGGTGAATTGAACAAACTCTTCAAGTGGATTAATGCGCTGCTGTCTTCGGGTAATTCATTGTGGAGCCATTTGACCACATCGTCGGCAAGCATCAACAATTCGTTCGAATGATACTTTGGGTAGTACCGCGAAAGCAAATCAAGCAAAAACAAAAAGTCGAGATACTTAACCATATGTTAGCGACGCTTAGATTTTCAAGAGTGTCGAAAATTATCGGGAATTATATTAACGGATAAAAAGAAATACCAGTCAAAAAACCTCAATAAAATTTGTGAAGTCCCTCGATCCCCGCGTAAACCGACTACCATTCCCCATCGAGGCACCGCCCATGCGTGCCAAGGCCCCCCTTGATCAATTTGGCACTTTCGAGGTGTTTGTGCAACCCCGCGAAGGCAAACCATTTCAGCATGAAGGCGCCGTGCACGCTCCGGATCTCGAACTGGCTTTTGTCCTGGCGAAGGAAACTTTCACGCGGAGGTTTACATGTACCAGCCTGTTTGTCGCCGATACCCGAACCATTTTCGTTTCAGCGATGACAGAAGGCAACCAATCCGTTTACGACACTCTTGGCAGCGCCACGCCTATTGAAACCGGGAACGAACCATACGAGATATTCCACTTGCTGAAACGTGGCAAACAGCACATACATGCAGGCACGGTAAACGCGGGTAGTCCCGACGATGCTTTGAGGCAGGCGCACAACACGCTCCGTCCAAACGCAGTCGTCTATAACCTCTGGGCTGTACGACAGGGTGATATTCGCTTTACGACACCGGAGGAAAAAACATTCTGGGATACACTTCCGGATAAGAAATTCCGCGATGCCATTGCATATAAAGCCGGCGACAAACTGAAAGACTTTCTTGAAAAACGATAAACCATGGTGAATGCACGCGCAGCCCTGAAGGAATTCCTGTACAAGATCGCAGATGATCAGCTGATACTCGGTCATCGTAATTCTGAGTGGACCGGATTTGGACCTTTGCTTGAGGAGGATATTGCGTTTTCAAGCATGGCACAGGACAAGATTGGTCACAGCCACGCGCTGTATCAGCTCCTGCATGCATTGGGCGAACCTGAGCCGGATGCAACAGCCTTTACACGATCCGCTGATCAGTTCCATAACTGTCAGCTTGTGGAGCTTCCTAACGGCGAATATGACTTCAGTTTGATAAGACATTTCCTTTACGATTACGCCGAAGCCTTGCGTTTCGAACTTTTGCAGCAATCTTCCGTTGAAGAACTCGCCAACCTCGCGCGAAAAATCAGCGGCGAACTGCGCTACCATACCCTTCACGCAACGACGTGGGTCCGGAAACTCGGAAACGCCAATGAGGAAAGCATTTCAAGACTGCAAAAAGCGTTGAATTATGCGCTTCCATATGCGCTTGGAATGTTTGAGAAAACGCCCATGGAAAATGAAATCATTTCCGCAGGTATATTTCGCGGAGAGGAAGTGCTTCGGGCAGCGTGGATTGAAAAGATTGCGGGTGTACTGAGTGAGACTAAGCTGACAATGCCCAACCCTGAAAAAATCGAACCGGTTAACGGCGGACGAACCGGTAAACATTCGGAATACCTGCAGCCCCTGCTTGATGAAATGGGCGAAGTATTTCGAATCGACCCCACTGCTGAATGGTAAACTATGACAGCGATACAAGAAATGACTGACGAACTTCGGAGTATCATTTATGAATTTGAAGCCCGACTCTCCGATCTTGGCGAGGACGGTCTTGCCTTTAGACGCAGTCCGGTGAAGTGGAGCCGCAAAGAAGTTCTCGGCCACCTGGTTGATTCCGCGCACAACAACTACAGGCGATTTGTTTGTGGGCAGTACGACGATCCTTCAGCACGGATAGTGTATGATCAGGAATTCTGGGTGAAGGCGATTGACTACCACTCCATGAAGGGATCCGTAATCATTTCGATGTGGGTAAACATGAACGAGGCGATCTGTCGCGTACTCGAGAATATGCCTGAAGAAAACCTCGCCAGGGTTTGCAACACGGGCAAGGTCGGACTCGAACTCCACAGCATCGAATGGCTTGCAATTGATTATGTGAAACATCTGAAACATCACTTGAATCAGATCTTTGAAAACGCGTTCGATATCACCTATCCATAGGCATGCGGTACACTTCAAACGATATCTACAAGTTGCTTGAAAAGATAAAAGACCCCGAAATACCGGTTCTTTCGCTGGTTGATCTGGGCATCATAAAACATGTTGACGTTGCGGGTGATGAAGTCCGCGTGGTCATTACGCCCACTTTCGTGGGATGTCCTGCTCTGGACACCATGCGCTCGGATATTGAGTCAGTCCTTCGGGAAAACGGTGTTCGTGATTTGTCTGTAGAAGTTAGTTTTCGCGAGCCGTGGACGAGTGATTTGCTCTCGGAAAAAGGGCGAAAAGCGTTGAAAAGATACGGGCTTGCTCCACCACCTCAGGGTGTTCTCATCACCGACCTGGATATCCTGGAAAACGTCGAATGTCCTCGTTGCAGCGGCCGAAACACCGAATTAAAGAGCGCATTTGGATCTACGTTATGTCGCTCTATCCATTATTGTAACGACTGCCGCGAGTCATTCGAGCAATTCAAGCCACTATAGTGTGAAAAACCTTACATTCGAGCGGAATCGGTAAATATGCGGTTAACTTTTATTTAATTGTGTCGTTTATCTGCCTGAACACGAACGCATGCGTATTATTTACACAACGACACTACTCGCCGTACTGACAACCGCCTTTATGCAGTGCTCGCCGAAGCAGGAACCTTCGGCATCGTTTACAAAAGCAGACTCTGTAACGGATTACTATTTAAGAATGCAGGACACACTGCACGTACAGTGGAATCTCATGATCACCAGCGACAACAAAAAGATCCAGGCCATGGGCAATCTGCTGCATGAGCTTGCTGTAACCGGTGCGGACTCCGGGAGATATCGGGCCTACAATGAGCAGCTGGATCAGCTGTCGCGCATGCGATACACACCGAAGTCAATGTTCAATCCTGATGTTGTTCGTGAATACGACTACGCCACGCGTGCACTGATCCTGGAACTTGTAACGACAGCAGAATCGCGTGCAGAATACGGATACAATATTACGATGCAAAAACTTGTTGACGAGGTTTTGCTTTCGGATCAGCGCGTAACTCAGTTGCGCCTGCAATACGACAGCATGGCAAGGTTGTTTAATCGTTTCCTGGATCGCAACGGTAAAATGCTGGTGGAGTCAAATCTGACCACAGAGAAAAAGCCGCTATTTCAGGAAAACTAGAATCACCAGAAAACCTGAAAGCTCTCTTCAGACCCCAACAAGATCAGTCTCTGAAAAAACGGATTTCCACCCTCCGGTTCGCCTCGCGAATTTCGTCGGTCTCGCCCTCAACCAACGGCATCGTCTTTCCAAAGCCGCGTGTGATTATGCGGCCCCTGGATATTCCACGACTTATCAGATAGGCCGCGACGGATTCTGCTCGTCTCATTGAAAGTCGCTGGTTGTAGTTGTCGCTGCCAACATCATCAGTATGACCGGAAACCTCAACGTGCGTGTCGCGGTTGCGCTGCATCACTCGCACAAGCTCGTCGAGTTGATCGAAAGAACGTGAGAGAAGTCTGTAACTATTAAAATCAAAAAGGATATTATCGAGAATGTAGCGTTCATCAAGACGCAATTCATACGGCCGGAACGCAGCAATAGGCAAAATCGGAATCGCAGGATCATATTTCATTCGAACAACTACGTCGTCGATATAGTAATACGCGGCGTCGCTGAGCATCTCCTGTTGGTCCAAACGATGTTTGATCCTGTACGTGCGTGTGTGTTCATCGTCATAGAAATTCCCAATTGTGACGAAGCGCTCGCCGCCTTTTGCACGGTAGAGCATTTCAGCTGTTTCCCATAAACCTGTGCTGAGCGTAAGTATCGAATCCGCCTCGACAGAAAGCGTGGGCCTTATATTCCACGCCGCGTCATTCCTCACGGCAAGTGCCGAATCCGACAAATGCAGACCAATGCGATCACATACAAAAATTGAGTATGAAGAAAGTCGGTAGCGAAATGAAATGACATAGGTTGTATCGCGAATCAACGGTGCAGACAGTGCCGACTGAATGTACTCACGAAACTCACGGCGTCCGAGCCAAAGGTAAATTCCGATATAGCCTTTTCCCTCATACGCTTCAGATACTCCGGCCCAGTTGTAGGGTACACCACCTTCGCCGGATGCACACGTATTATAAGAGTCGGGAGTACCTTCGTTGGGCGAATACCATCCGTTCATCCTGAACTCGGACTTCGTTCTTGAAAAACTTCCCGGGCACTTTGGATAATCCTCGAAACCTGAATTGGGTACAAGATTCTGTGCAGTTGATAAGGTGCCGCCCGCAACCAGAAACAGTATCGAAAAAATCCGCATAGAAAAATAACTGCTTTTCAGGGCAGTTATTTTATTGCGATCAAGGAATCTGCTACTTATAATACGTAACCTCAACCCGGAAACGAGGATCTATTGCACCAAGGCGATCGTACGCAGAACGCGACAACTTTATGATAAGTTTGTCATTGACACCGGTGTCCGGCAATTTACCCATTACGCGAACAAAGACTTCCCGGTTATTCATCTCATTCCTCACTTTCAGGATCGTACCTATTGGTGCAGTCCTGTGCATGGCGAGATATTTTCGGTTTCCTTCGGTTCCCTCAATCAATTCGGCCAGTCCGTTCTGGACAATCTCATCACTATTTTTTACGGACTCCGAAATACGGATTGTCTGTGTATTTGTTTTTGGCGCGGTCTCAACGGGACGTGGTGTTGAGGCCACAGGTTCTTCGCGCTGGCGTTCAGTCGCTGTACTTGTTTGTTGTGGTGCCGTTGTGGTCGCGACGGCAGGTTCGGTCTGTTGAATTTTTGCATTTGCAGAAACTGCGATAACCTGACCCACTTTGAGTTCATCTTCCTCCAGCGAATTCCAGGATTTGATCTGGCTAACCGTCAGCCCGTATTGCCTTGCAATGGAATACAACGTTTCCTTTGAGGCGACGGTGTGGAGGCCGGAAGCCGGAATTGGTTGTGCCGTTTCTTCCCGGTTTGGCTTGCTTACCTCCTGCTCTGTTTTTACGACGACAGCCGGGCCTTTCCGAACGATGAGTTCCCGACCAATAGCAAGTGCGTTATCCGGCAGATTGTTCCACTTTCGCAGTTCGTCAACGGTTACGCCATACGATCGGGAAATTGAATACATCGTTTCGCCGGCAGCGACTTTATGAATCGTGTTGTTAGGTCCGGGTTTTACGGATACTTTCCGGTCATAAGGCACTTTGAGTATCTGACCGATTTCAAGGTTCGGCGACGCCCCGGGATTGCTTTTGAGGATCGATTCAACGGATGATCCATACCTTCTTGAGATTGCATAAAGTGTTTCTTTCTCATCCACTTTGTGAATCACGTAGAGCTTACCGTCGATCATTTCTGTGCCGAGGGAATCGGTTTCAGCCTGTGGATGCAAAAGCAGTGCGCCTGCCAAAACAATTTCGTACATCATAGGATTGTGTAGCTTACCAGTTCAGTCTTATTCTTAACAAAAAGTAACAAATCACCCAGGAGAAAAAATGTATCCGAGCCGATACCCTTGACCTGGGGGCTAAGGGATTCTTTCAAGAGAACCTCTCCCTGCCGCGTCAGC
Organism: Bacteroidota bacterium; assembly: GCA_023428695.1. GTDB lineage: Bacteria > Bacteroidota > Bacteroidia > Cytophagales > Cyclobacteriaceae > Ohtaekwangia. The sequence continues at coordinate 107,281 of JAEYWY010000013.1, read as the reverse complement.
ACTATCAAAAAATTGGCCAGATCGCCAGCGCCTTGATTTTCGACGTAGCCTGAAATCACGATAATCTTGTCCGTTTCCAGATACTCTAACGCCGAAACTGCGCTCAAATTTGACTGATTTAGCAAAAATGTTTTTACGGTTTCAAAATATTGTGATCCTTCGGTGTATTGATGGGGTTTTTGCAGCCCACGGATAGAAATTGGCTGAATTTCCCGGACACCATCGCGTTTCTGGCCCGTTTGTATATCCAGTACGATCTGCTGTAATCCAAATTTGCTCGTAAACCCACTTACTTCATTTTCGCCGAGAGTTGCGACTGAAAAATCGTTATTCCACCAAAGGGGACGGAGATCCCCAAGCGCGCACGCCACCACACCCTTCTTATCGGGATTATTGGTGTCCATATACACAGTAAATACCAGGACCCCGCGCGCGATCAGCGAGAGGTTCACCCACCATGGTTCGTCAAGGCCTTTGTCACGCCAGATAAAGACGTTCGATCTGAGATCAAGCGCCGAAAAACGCACCTCCTTCTTCTCCAGGTCACGCAACTCCAGCACCAGCGTATCAGCTTCGGGTGAAACCACCATGTTCCAGATTACTGCTTCGAAGTGATGAGAAAAGTTCAACCGAAGGTGACCGTCCAACTTGCTTAATTGTTTATTTTATGCAAGTTTATGCCGACCTTTCCAGTTATGAAAGGCAAAACCGATGAATTGCAATAAAGCCCGAAAGTATTCCTGTAATCCATGAAACAATACTGGTTCACAATATTTTTCCTCGCGATTTCGCTAACAGCTTTTGCGCAACGACAGCAGGTGATGGTAATGGATATCAAGGCGACGATTGATCCGCCTATGAAACGTTACGTCGAGGTGGCTCTCGGTCATGCAGAAGACACGAAGGCTGACATCGTGATCATCGAAATGGATACTTACGGTGGTGTTCTCACAGATGCCAAGGAGATCGTGGACCTGATCATGAAATTCGAAAAACCGATCTGGGTTTTTATCAATGCCGACGCTGCCTCTGCAGGAGCACTGATTTCAATCGCCTGTGATAGTATTTACATGGCTCCTGGTGCGACTATCGGGGCTGCAACCGTCGTCGACGGTACAGGGCAGAAAGCACCGGATAAATATCAATCCTACATGCGTTCAATTATGCGATCAACGGCGACGGAGAACAACCGAGACCCGCGTATCGCCGAAGGCATGGTTGATGAAACGCTTGAAATCGACAGCATTTCCCCGGCAGGTCAGGTGATTACCTTCTCTACTGATGAAGCAATAAAATACGGCTACTGCGAGGCGAAGGTCAAATCGATTGAAGATCTCCTTGAGCGCAATGGCGTTACAAATTATGAACTCATCAGATTCGAGCTGGGTGGTGTTGAACGGGTGATCAGTTTTTTTCTCAACCCATTCGTAAGCGGTCTGCTTATACTGGTGATTGTTGGAGGCCTTTGGTTCGAACTTCAGACACCGGGTGTAGGTTTCCCCGGCATCGCGGCGCTGGTAGCATTGATCCTGTACCTCGTGCCGTATTACCTTTCAGGGCTTGCGGCCAACTGGGAAATCATCGCGTTTTTTGTCGGACTCATTCTAATAGCTCTCGAAATTTTTGTGATACCTGGCTTCGGTGTGGCCGGCGTGGCCGGGATAACGCTTACAGTCACGTCCCTGATCCTTATCATGATCAATAACGACGTCTTCAATTTCGAATTCGTTCCGGGTGAGGATATTTTCGCCGCGGTGCTGGCTGCATTCGCTGGATTACTCGGAGGAATTATTCTCTTGTTTGTCGGCGGATCAAAGTTTGTTGAATCCAGTGTCTTCAAAAGAGTTGCACTCACGGCAACGCAGGACCGGGCACAGGGATACACCTCAACTTTTTTCACAGAGCCGATGACGGGCAAGACCGGCGTTGCCCACACTGTACTCAGACCTGGTGGAAAAGTCATGATTGAAGGCAAAATCTATGACGCATACACGCAGGGTGAATACGTCAACCAGGGCGAGCAGATTGAAGTGATCGGAGAAGAAACCACATCGCTTCGTGTACGCAAGGTAAATCCCGATCGTGCTTAGCCATACCGTTAGCAGATGAAGATTCTCGGCATCATCCCCGCGCGATTTGCTTCAACACGGTTTCCCGGCAAACCACTCATTGACATCGATGGAAAAACGATGATCCGCCGCGTTTGGGAACAGGCCCGAAAATCTGCGCTTGACGAAGTGGTTATCGCCACGGATCACAAAGAGATTTACGACCACGTGACAGGCTTCGGTGGTCAGGCATGCATGACAAAGGAAAGTCACGTATCAGGTACCGACCGGTGTTACGAAGCAATGGAGTTGTTGGGAAAACCTTTTGATTATGTGATCAATATTCAGGGCGATGAACCGTTCATAGATCCGGAACAGATTAATCTACTCATCAGTGCGCTTGATGGAAAGACTGAGATTGCGACCCTGGTAAAGCGCATTACCGACGCCGAGACGCTTTTCAACCCGAACATCGTCAAAGTTGTCGTCGCTGCTACCGGCGACGCCCTGTATTTCAGTCGCGCCACTATCCCGTATCTGCGAAACACACCAAAGGAAGACTGGTTGTCGTCGCATACATTCTACAAACACATTGGTATGTACGCGTACCGAAGTGATATTCTTCAGGCGATTACAAAACTTCCCGTGGCAACCCTTGAGAGTGCGGAATCTCTGGAGCAATTACGGTGGCTGACCCACGGCTACAAAATCAAAGTGGCCGAAACGAACATTGAGACCATTGGCATAGATACGCCTGCGGATATTGAAAAAGCTCTGCGCACAAATAATCGCCGCGCAGGTTAAGGTGCAGCATAGCGCAGGAATTCCTGTCGTATAGCGTATCCGATAGCCGTTTCGCCTGATACAACTAAAGTCTGCAAAACATGAAACCAATGCAATACCCTATCACACTTGTTGTTCTGCTGCTGATTCTCGTTCAGCCGTCCGAAGGTTTTTCCCAAACGCTCAGACCCGGCCCGCAGGTGCTCACGTTCCATTCGTCCGTTGATGATACGGAACAGCCTTATGGTGTTTACATTCCCAAAAACTATGACGCGAATAAAAAATATCCGCTGGTGATTATGTTACACGGTGCGGGTTCCAACCACCGCCTCGCACTTCGCCGTGTTTTCGGAAAGAGCAACGGTCCCGGTGAAACTGACGTCGAGGCCAGCCGTTATTTTCCATCATGGAAGGACGTCGACTTTATCGTAGCGTCACCGTATGCAAGAGGAACGATGGGCTATCAGGGCGTTGCGGAAAAGGATGTCTACGATGTTCTCGCTGACGTCAAACAGCGATTTAATATTGACGAAGACAGGACATATCTCACTGGTCTCTCCATGGGTGGTGGCGGCACTGTATGGCTCGGCCTGACACGCCCAGATCTTTGGGCAGCGCTTGTGCCTGTATGTCCTGCTCCGCCGCGGGGCACGGATGAATATCTCCCAAACAGTTTGAATATACCGATGTATTTTCATCACGGCGATGCAGACCAGGCTGTGCCTGTATCGGTCTCACGTGATTGGGTCAAGCGCCTGAAGGAAAACGGCACGCATGTCGAGTACACTGAATATCCCGGAGTTCAGCACAACAGCTGGGAAAACGCCTACGCCGACGCAGCCGTCTTCGAATGGGTCGGGAAGCACACGCGCAACCGGTTTCCCGCGCGGGTGAAGTTCAACACACAATGGTATGAATATGACAAGGCGTACTGGGTCAGGATTGACAAGCTTACGCCGGGAGTTACCGCACGTGTGGACGCAAACTTTGTTGGTAAGAACAGGCTCGAAATAAACGTTGCCAACACCGGCGCGTTTACCCTGACCGTTGCCGGTCACCCGCAATATCAGGCGGCATCAGCGATCGACGTAACCATCAACGGCAAGAAAATCAAAACCACACCTGGTGATTCGGTCTCTTTTGTGCTTAAGAATGGAAAATGGATCAATGGTCGTGATGACAAATCCGCGACAGCGAAACGTCGCGGGTTCGAAGGACCAGTCAATGCCGCATTCTCCGATCGTCATATTTACGTCTACGGAACGGCGGACAATCCAGGGCAGGAAGAACTGAAGTCCAGAGCGGAAGTTGCCACCAAAGCAGCTGACTGGTCTGTCTACCGCGGCTCGTTCCTTGGCCGTGTGATGGTTTTTCCGCGCATAGTGTCCGACAAGGAAGTCCGTCCCAGCGATATTGAATCCGCAAATCTCATCTTGTTCGGAACACCCCAAACAAATTCGATCATTCAAAAGTACAGTGAACAGTTGCCGATGCAACTCACCGCTTCTGACGATAATGTGGGTCTGCTGTACATTTACCCGATAGGCTCACGATACGTGGTTGTGCACTCAGGCCTACCGTGGTGGATTACAACGGAGGTGTCGCGATTTGGTCCGCCTATGCCTTTTCAATTCCTCGGCAATTTCAAAGATTTTACCCTGTACAAAGGGTCATCAACTTCGCCAGTGGTTGACGGCTATTTCTCGGATCAATGGACTTTGACTGACGATCAAAAGAAAAAACTCAGTGAAAACGGCGTACGCGTCAGATAACGACACGTAATGTCTTAGGCAGCGAGCGACTCAATTTTTGAATTTCCGCGGAGGGAATAATTCAGCAATAATGCCTTTCCGGGATATCGAACCACGGCTTCATTGTCAAGGCTTATCAGTTCAATTAGTCGCGTAGGACCGAGATTGATAACCGATTTGCCTTTTACTGACTCGCACCATACAGTGTCGCAGGACAGATTGGTGAGGTTTAACGTACAGGCACCGTCGATTCCCCGCAGCATCAATTTTTTGCATACGCCGCTGAAAGAGACTACACCTTCCCCGGCAAGGTTGATTTCAACGGTATTTTTCCCACAGTAGATCAACCCTGACAGGTCAAACGTTCCCTTCGCTATCAACCGGACGTCGCCGTAATTTCCGATCACAATAGAGTCGTTCTTGTGATTTCCGATAAACTCAATTCTCCGGGGCTGGTTGGTGTTCTTTTGCATGAAATTCGATTTGGGTTAAAGGCAGTCAACGAGATTTCCACAGGGATATCGTGGTACAACCAAATTTATCGTCACATGACGCCGGCGACAATTTGTATTTTGAAAATATCAGAAAATATTAAAGGATATTTTTACAAGAATCTGATCATCAGAATTTTATTTAAAAAGGTAAGCTGAAAAATATAAACGGAATATTGTCCGATCAGGCCGTCTTTATTTCTTTGATCATTTCCTCGAAGTGGTCATTAGGTACAACCGACTTGCTTTTGACCCGGGTCTTATAGGCGTAAATTGTGTTGACGGAGTATCCAAGAATCTTCGCAATTTTTTCCGGGTCGTCGATCCCCATACGGATCAATGCAAAAATCCTCATTTCTGTATTAAGCACAGCCTCGTCCTTTACCTGGACCTGATCTTCCGGTTTAAACATTGAGTTGTATTGCTGGATGAAATCCGGAAAAAGCCTTAAAAACACTTTATCGAAGCTGTACGAGAGGATTTCCCGTTCGCGTTTGAGGTTGATGTTATCCACTATAAACCGCAGTTCGTCATAACGCCGGTTAATCAGTTTTTGGTCCACGGCCTTTTTGAATGCTTCGATCTTGTTGAGGTAATCTGCATTGATATTGAAATAATACCCGATATACTCTTCCTTGATGCGGTTGGCCTCTCTCAGTTCATGGTTGCTGATCCGCAATTCCTCGTTGGCATCTTTTACGGCGAGTTCAGCCACTTTCAGACGGCGTAACTGTTTAAAAATGATCACCGCAAATGCGATCACCAACAATATCAGGATAACCAACGCCCCCGACAGCAGCAACAAATTTCTGCGTTGTGCGTCGACGCTGTTGAGTTTCGCGGATGAAATCAGAGGTTCGATTGCCGATATCTCGAACTGACGCTGTCGTGCCCCATAAAATAACGCATCCTCTCTGGCTTGCTGGATAAACCGATATGCATATTCGATGCGCCCTTCATCGTACATCATGCGGGCGAGAGCATGCATTGCAGCAGTTTCTTTTGTGGCTGCATGCAAATCAGCAAGCGCTGAACGAATCAGATACTCCCGCGACTTCTCCATATCACCAATCATGCGGTAAGAAAGGCTCAGGTCATAGAAATTGATGGCCTGTTCCTCATATGGCAGCGAAAACAAATCAATAATTGCGCGCGAGTCTTTGAGCCCACCCTCGTAGTTCCGGGTTTTGAGATTCTTGACACGGCTAAGGTATAGGTCGCGGTAACTTCCCGGCGGACAAAACATGCGCGCAGAATCAACATAACTGTGACCGAGGTTGAAATAGTACGTTTTGTAATACGCGTCATTGTCAAAGTCGCCCAGGTCGTAACATCCACGGGCCATCAGTGTGTAGAATTCGACACGGGCTGAATCAGGCAATCGCCTCGCCTCCACACGATGCAGCGTATCGAACGCTTCTTTGAAGAGTCCGGAAGACACGAGAACAAATCCAAGCTGTGACCGCGCGAGACCAATCTGTACGGGATCCTTCTGCTTGTGCGCGACGTCGATCAAACGCGTCGCGTATTTAAAAGCCGAGTCGTAGATGAATTTGCGGTTTTCAAGGAAAAGTGCGTTGTAAACACTAAAAAGACCAGTATTCGGATTTGCGTATGCTTCGGCGAGCTTCTGATGCAGGTGTTTGATCCGTTCGAGGCGTTGATTGACAAAAGTCGACCTGTTATCAATTGTATTTAGCAGTTCAACCAGGAGGCTGTCGCTGAGCTCGTTGGATGCGAAGACCGCGTTAAGACTCATCAACAACAACACAAAGAGTAACCACTTCCTCATAAAACCGACTTTGCGAACGCTAAAAATAGAAAAAAAAGTGGATTGCTGTCAGCCTGGCCGCGAGTTCGCTCGCGGACACATCGATTGCATTTGCGTACACGCATCCGTGACAAAACGGCCATTCAGAGCCTGAGACGCCTCTTCATATTTTGCACATTGTTTGAAAGGTAAACGACTCAAAAATCCGACTGTATGCTGACCAATTACCTCAAAGTCGCCCTGCGATCGCTGTCCCGGCACAAACTGACTGCGATCATCAACATTCTCGGTCTCGGACTGGGGATGGCTTGTTGTATCCTCATCTTTCTGTTTGTCCAGGATGAATTGTCATACGACCGCCATCACTCAAAAGCAGACCGTATCTATCGCGCAACACGCAGTTTCCATTCCGCTGAGGGTGAGGTAAACCTGCATCTGTCAAGAGTCGCACCGCCAATTGGTCCGTTGTTGAAGAATGATTTTGGCCAAATCGAGGCTGTGGCACGCACGATAAACTTCGGCATCGTCGTGGGGCTTGAGGAAAATGGCGAATTGAAGATGATGAACAGCGAACAAAACCTGTTCATCGTCGAGCCGGCGCTGTTTGACATCATGGACATCCCCGTTATCTCAGGTGATCCTGCGAAGTCATTGGAGCGACCGTTTACGGTGATGCTTTCGAAAAAGACTGCTCTGCGATACTTCAACACGACAGACGTGATCGGCAAACGACTTCGGGCCAACAACCAATTTGATTTGGATGTGACTGGTGTCTATGAAGACTTCCCCGATCAGTCTCACTGGCATCCTGAATTCATGGTCTCCTTCAGTACAATGAACGACGACAACGTGTATGGTCGGGTTGGGCTGGAGACCAACTGGGGTAACAATGCATTCGGAACATACCTTCTGCTTCAGCCGGGAGCAGATGCAAAAACTATTGAATTACAATTGCCCGATTTCATGAACCGGCATTTCGGAAATTTTGCGAAAACAAACTTCGGTGCACCCCCTGATTTTGAGGCATCAAAAGTAACGACGTTATATCTTCAGAAGCTTACGGATATTCACTTACGCTCTCACCTTGACGACGAGATTGAGCCCAACGGAAACATTAACAATGTATACATGATGTCAGTAATCGGAGCTTTCATCATTCTCATTGCGTGTTTCAACTTCATCAATTTGTCAACTGCACGTGCGACAAAGCGTGGCAAGGAAGTAGGTCTTCGAAAAGTTGCCGGCGCTTTCCGTTTTCAATTGGTGACGCAATATCTCACAGAATCGGTTCTCATTGCAGCCTTTGCTCTGCTTTTGGCCATTGCGCTTTCAACCGCCGGGCTCGAGTGGCTTAACGGATTCACAAACAAGAATCTTTCACTTACTACGGGATTGAAGCCATCATTCATCGGTGGATTGGTGGGCTTCGCGATTGTCATTGGCATCATTGCGGGGGTCTACCCGGCGTTTGTATTGTCCGGATTCAGACCCGCTGTCAGTCTGAAAGGCGCTCAGTCGGGCTCGCGGGCAAGCCTGGCGCTTCGCAGAACACTGGTGGTCGCGCAGTTCGCGATATCCGTCATTCTTGTGATTGCCACTTTACTCACCTTTCAGCAACTCAACTATCTCAACAATCGCTCACTTGGTTATAACAGAGAAATGGTGGTGACACTACCCAATTTTCCGGAACTCAATAACAACTTCGATGCGTTTTACAACGAAGCAACGCGCAGCAATGAGATCCTTGACGTTAGTCGATCTTCGCGAATACCAACGGGTAGGCTACTCGACTCATTTGGCAACGTTCGCATACTCAAAGACGACAGTCTGACAACATCCCCGGTCAGTCTGAAGACAATCTGTATCGATGAAACCTTCTTTGATACTTACGATATCCGCATGGTGACGGGCCGGAATTTCTCGAAAAACATCGTTACGGATGACTCGCTCGCATTCATCATTAATGAGGCTGCCGCGCGTGAATTCGGATGGGAGAATCCGAAAGATCACATCAATGAAGACGTGCAATACGCCGGCGTTCGCGGCAAACTTGTTGGCATCGTCAGTGATTTCCATTTTGAGTCACTGCATCAGCCCATCGTCCCCATGATCTTCCTGAACTCAAATCGATATAATGTGGTATCCGTGAAGATCAACAGCGGATCAAGACGGGAAGCCATCGAGCGACTCGAACAGTTGTGGAAGTCGTTCGTACCCTCGCGTCCTTTCAGCTTTCAGTTTCTCAGCGAGAATTATCAGGCGCTTTATGATGCAGAACAGAAACAGAGCACATTATTCACAACATTTTCTTTGCTGGCGATATTTATCGCGTGTCTTGGACTGTTGGGACTGGCCACCTTTAACGCAACGCAACGCATAAAAGAGATTGGTATCAGAAAAGTCCTTGGTGCGACCATTCCGCAAATACTCGGGCTTTTGTCGAAAGAAACGGTGATTCTGATTTTGGTCGCAAATGCCATCGCATGGCCGGTAGCGTGGTACTTTATGAACGAGTGGCTAAACACATTTGCCTACCACATTAACATAAACGTTTTCGTGTTTGCAATTGCGGCTTTACTCGCGGTACTGCTGGCAATCGTGACGGTAAGTATTCAATCATTCCGCGCTGCCGCCGCCAACCCGGCGCAGACGCTGAAGTATGAGTAGTTGCCCAGCCCTATCGTTGCAGCACGATTTTACCGGCCTGGCGGAAGGATTTGCCGCCAACGGAAAGCGAGATTGTATACAGGTAGACTCCACTTTTGAGGTATCCGCCCTTGGAATCGGTGCCATTCCATCGTAGAATGTTTCGGCCAATCGACATGCTACCGGTGTTTGCCTGCCAGACCGGCTTGCCAGCTATGTCAAAAATCTGAACGTTGATCGCCTCAGGTACTACATTGCCACGGACTGTAATTCCAATCTCCGTCTCGAAAAAGAATGGGTTGGGCGCCGGCAGTTCGAAGGTAACGCCTGACTCGTGATCGACCCTGAATGAGACTGTATAGGGTTTCGCCGCGCGGTTACCTTTGGAATCGGACGCATGCACACTAAATGTGTATTCACCATTTTTCAGCACCGGGGTAAACTGAATGACGTATGTTGATTCAGAATTCGCGGGCTGGAACTGTACATCTTCGCGCGAAAAATAAACTGGTTCTGCATCACATGGTTCGATATCGCATGGCGAAACAAGTTGCATCCCGATCCCAACCGTATCCTGTTTTGGCAGAAATGTGTTTTCATCGCGCACCGTTACACGAATGACTGGCGTCGCTGATACATAATCTCCGTTTTCAATGAGCTTTCCATCAAACGTCACTTCCGTTACCGGTGGAGACATGTCTCCCGTTACATCCACGGCGCGGCGAAGGAGGACGTTGTTGTTGTCGTAGTATTGCTCCGGAAGAATTCTCGGATTAACAAAAACACCGAGGTCGTTCAGGCCGGTATAGCCTGATGTTCCACGTTTCACAACGAAAAAGGTGGTATCTCCTGCGGCAGGGCCGCCGATTCTAAAAGAGGATTCAGTTGTCTCTGCACTGTTGTGGCTGTACATGGAAGCAACCACCGAAAGTGAATCTGTGAAATCTCTTGAACTTACATTCACGAACCGGAAAGCACGACTGAATTCCTCCCCTTCCTGCAATTCCACCTGTGTATCGGACCCCTCTTCAGGAAGCAGGATACCCTCAGGAACAGGTGTGAACAGCACCAGCCATTTCTCAAGCTGCGCCGACGTTAGCAGAACATCGTCCTCAGTATGAAATAGAAGCCGGAGGAATGGATATTGTTCCGCGTCAATGAATGAAAGGTCCTGATTCGCTTCCGCGGATGCAACAAGTTCAACCTCCTGACGGTCCAGCGTCACACCCCGAACTTCGACGCGAACATTATCCTGCGGCTCCACCTCAGTGGTCCGATAATGAATTGAGTTCCATGCCTGCGCCGGACCGATTAACGTCGATGTAATCGTACCGCTGCTGTATCCACCAGTAACCGTACCGTTGACAACGAGTCGCGCTGATGCAGGATTAGCGCCTTCGAACCGGTAAATCCGCGCCGATCCGGGTGCTGCACCTTTGCGCCCGAAAATTATGACAGGCTCGCCGGCAGTTAGCTGACTTAGTTGGGCTGTTGAAATCCCAAGTTCACCGACCTTGGTCTTTGCAGCACCGGGCCACAACGGGATATTGGCGTTTCCAATGTTGAACAAAACAACACTGTCACCTTCCGCAATATTGTCGACATACTCGACCAAATCTTTACCGGAACCGGTATAGGTCTCGTTGTAGGTGAAACTGTTGATGACGAACGGTTCGCGACCACACAATAAACGACGGCCACCAAACTGAAACAGGATTTCGTACCATTTCAAATAAAGACCAACGTAGGGCGTGGTAGATTTGCGATCAAAAGCGATAGCGTTGATTGTATTCAAGCGGCATCCAAACCCCTGACTGAACAAGTTATACTCCTGACCCGCAAGACGAACGCTGACAGAATCGCGCGGTTTGCCTGACGACGCACCAAACGTGATGATGTCAACGGGTAAAACACTCTCAAGAAAGCTGACACGGCGGCTTCCCGGATCAACGGCCAGTCCTTCCGCCATGTTTTCGACGTATTGTGGAAAATCAAGCTGCGCCCAGCCCTCCGGTGATCCATTAATTACGGTAAAGGAAGTCGCCGTCCATTCGTCCGACTCGCCCTCAAGCGGTTCTGCAAGTTTTGAACGCCAGTAATATGTGACCGAATCCAAATCAAGAACGTCCAGCAAGTGACTCGCAAGTACCTTTCCTTCAAGAGTAAAGTCTTGAACCCATTCCGAATCGAATGAAGGAACCGTATCAAGTTGAACGGTGAAATTTCGCTTTTCGGAAAAGACATTGGTGGCTTGTAACGACAGACTTACCCGGGAAGAGTTCACGATAGCAAACGGTGTTGGATACAAATGTTTCGTTCCGTTTCCGGGGATTGCAAGTACCGCCTCAGCGGCGTTGTTGGACTCACTCAATTCGTCAATGATGTCGTCAGCATCGAGGTGGATATGAAATGTATTGTTTCCGGCCGGGTCCTCCATGCCACGTCGAATGACCATGGTCAGCGTATCGATGTTTCGCGGGATCGGATAGATGGAGTCATACACGATCGTTGAGTTGTCATCCAGCGTACGGGTCACCTCAACGCGGAACGGCTCATCCGTAGCGAGTCCGTAATTGGCGACGACAAACTTGATTGCAAAGGAATCAGCCAACGCCGTGACGCGTTGATCGTTAAACGGAACAAACGAAATGTGAGAAGCTTTTACCTCGAGGTCAGGCTTTGATGCCGACACCAGTTTTATCGCAGGATCACCAAGCAGGATCATCTGTTCAACCTGCGAGCGATTGATCGTACCGGAAGATTGCCCCTCAAGAAAACGTTTTGCCGTCTCGCGTTTTACGTCGCCGATTCCCTTGCCTACAAATCCTGCATCCGCGAAAGCGACATCATAAAACGCCTGTGAGTATCGGTACAACGTGTTTGTTCCTGCAATTGCGTTGTGTCCAATAAAGTTACTGGCTCCAAGTTTTTCGGCCAATATCCAGTCTTCCCCAAACAGTTTTGCTCTGAGGAAAAATGCTCCAACCTCGCAACCGTTCATCAACATCATTGGATACTTGCCCCGGTTGCTGTATCCCATTTTCTTATCAGTCACGTAACCGATGTCAAAGTCCAGTGTTGCCGTCGATGAATGCCCGAAGAATGTTACCAGCTGCAGACCTTCGTTGACCTGCTGAGCTATATTAATGGTCTGCACTTCCCGGGACTGTTTTGCAACGGCATTCACAAGTCCGCCGAAGTAAGGGCCTTCGGCGACAGATTGGAATTCCGCGAGATATCCTTTGAACGCTTCGGGTTCCCATTCTTCAATCCCGCCACTGAGGTGAAGAATTCTTTTGTGACTGAGATCCGACAACGGCTGCGATTCCAGTTCAATAATCTTTTCCAGGTAGTTATATACTTCCAGGGAAGTCATTGCCGGAATCCGCCCGGTTGCAACCGCTTCTTCAGTCGTGATACTACGCGGCATACTGAATGCCACATCCGATCCCGGCATTCCACCCGTCGGCACCAGGTCCTGGTATTGCCACGTGCCTGAGTTCGCTGTTCGATAATAGCGCTGATCATATTCGAGTCCTTTGCCAACCAGAAACAGATACGAAGGTTGCTTTGTCGAAGAAAGGAATTCAAGAAATCTGAAAATTGCGAGTGGCGATTGTTCACCATAGTTAAACTGATTATACAGGTCGCCAATATTGACAACCAGTGGGTCGAAACCTCCCCCTTGATCTGACGCGCGATAATCCGCATAAGCCGCGACGGGGTCTGATACTCCCCCTGCGGGTGTGCGCAATAGCGGGTGCGTAATAATCACGTAGTCTGGCTGCCAGCCTTCGAACAACTCAAAGGTTACAGGTATGACTTTGGCAGGCGTGATAAACTCAGATGTACCTAAAAGATGACGGGAATCAACGGATGGCGGTACCGTTACAAATAAAGCGGGATCGGCATCCGACTCGTATACGGAAACGTTGGCCGGATCACTGATATCAAAAAGCATAAAACCTGCAGGAGCATTCTGTACCTTGAGTTTGCGGGTCGATGCAAAGCCCGGGATACTGAATTCACTTTGTGATGCGTTGAAAGCATCCGTCTCCTGGGGAAACGTGAGCCGGACATATGAGACGCTCACCTGATCATTGTAACCGCGGTTGGGAACAGCGATGCGTACCGTGAGCCCGCCGGCAGCTGTGATATCTGTCCATTCGAGATCGGCTTCATATTTAAGCGGCTGAAATGCTTCAACACTGAGCGTGGTTAATAGTCGCAACCCAGTGCCTACGCGAATTTCAACGGTATGCTCTATGGCGTTCCTGCCTGTGAAAACGAGTTCCAGCCGTGGTTTGGATTCGGAAGTCACGGCCTTCGTGATTCCCGTCAGCTGAATATCCCTGAATTGCCCCTGCCTTATCGGATTGCTCGTCCAACCCTCACCGGCATCAAACGCGCTGGAAAATATTTCGTCGCTTACACCCGGACCTTTGGCGTAGCTTTCACTGAGCAGAATAAGTTTTTCGGCGAAATGAAACTGAACATCGTCTCCGCCACTGACGGGGTATGTGTTCATGCGTTTGCCGGGCGCGCTCCCTTCCGTCAGGAAGAAACTGGTGGTGTCGGAAAACAGGTTATAGAACTGATGCGGCTGGTTTGAAGGGCTGCGGTAAAGCGGTGCATCGGATTCGCCGTCATTTGGCCGACCGTAAAAAAGAATGAAATCACCCGGGTCAAAAGAACCGTCATCCGAGCCTTCGACATTAATTGCCACTTCGGTGCCGCGATGAAAAAGCTGAATGCGCGACGGATCTACAGACCCTGCCGGGAAGCCATTATCCAACAGTTGCTGGTAGGATACACGATAGATACCCTTTTTCGCTACCGGAATGCGAACGTAAGTCTGGTCAAAATTTATCCATTGATTGGCTGGCTGCGCTACCAGCAGGTGCGACCAGACGCAAATGAAAAGAACCGATACTTGCCTCACCATTAACAGAGTATACCCGTCGATACACAAAGGTAATCGAACGAAACAGCTTTTCCGTACGGGTCAGACAAAAACCCGGATCGTGTACTGAATACAGCTAAAAAAACAAGATTGCTCAGTTCTTGATCAGCTTCCGTGTGGTGACGGTTTCCCCACGGACGATACGCAAAACGTACACACCTTTTTCGAGATCCCGTCCCATCTCGACAGGTGCGTTAACCGAACCGACATGAGATTTGATCACGTTGCCTCTGGAATCGCTGATCGAGAATTGGAGGGGTTCATCCGACGGAGACGTATTCACTGTCGCGGTGAATGATTCCCGAAATGGATTCGGAAAGACGGAAACCTCGTTGCCAGTTTCGATCACGTCGGGGAATTGGACAACAGCTTCGTTGCCGATGGCCTCTGGTGAATGGTTAGGCATCACTAACGGAACGCCGTTGGGAGCGCCACCCGTCTCACTGGTAAAGCTGAAAAGCTGGCGAAACTGAGCTCCGGATTTTTTTATTGAGTATATAACACCAAGGTTACTGTGCCCACCGCGTGAAGTCATTCCGTAGAGTGTACCGTCGTCACCGGCGGCAAGACCGTTAAGTGGACGCGCAGCTGTCGTGCCATCGCAATGATGCAGCACTCTGAAGTTCTTACCATCGGGCCGTATTGAGAAAATAACGCCATGGCCAAATGCTCCGCCGGTGCTTGTCGTACCGTAGATTCGCCCGTGGTATGAAAGCAGCGATCCCATTGGTTCGGATCCATCAGCACCAGAGAAAGAAACAACGGTTGAAAAACCGGAGCCGTCAGGCTTAATCCGAAACACAGTGCCCTGGTTTTGTTTGCCTCCTTTTTGCGTAACACCGTAGAGGAAACCATCTTCACCTTCGATCAACGCACCTGAAGGCGTGCTTCCGTCAGCCCCTGCAAAACTGTGCAGCGTTCTGAAGCTGCTCCCATCCATTTCGAGTTTGAAAATCGTTCCGGACCCATTATCGCCGCCGTACGGAGCGGTTCCATAAAGCGTCGACCCTAGCTGAAGCAACGGCGCGTATGGGTTAATGCCCTGGGGATCCCGGTTAAAGCGAAGGATTATCCTGTCGAGCGCGCTCACGTCATCGCCTTCCGAGTGTATCCTGTAAATTCCACCACGGAAATAGTTAATCCAGTCGTCAACAACATAGAGGTGGTTATCACTTGCAAGGACGGCGCTTCCGTTGTGTGCCGAGTATGAATCGATCACTTGTGATTCGCCATCTTCATTGAGTGTGAGCAATTCTCCCGCACCGGTGCCGTCGGAGATGCTGTAACAGGCAAAGCCCGCAGGTGTGCGGACCAGATTCCCCGCAAGGGTTACGAAGTCGTCCGGGTGTGAATAATCGTGAATTTTGGAAATGGCACCAGTCACCGGGTCAAACAAGAATGCGGTGCCCTGATCGTTGGATCCGCCCGTTGTAGTAACGCCGCCTATCCGGATACCTGCCGCAGCCGGCCTGGTCGAGAACGAAACAACGGGTCCCCTACCGGACACGGTTGAGACCGCCCGCGCAAAGTATTTCCTGTCGGGGAGCAGGTTCTTCAATACATACTGAGTCTGGTCGCGGCGTACGACAGGATAAAAATCAAACTGCTTAAAATCTGCTGTAATGCTCAATTGAATTCCCGCGCCGGGGCTTACAGGCATGGCGTCAACGTTAAGCAATACCAATGCATAATCAAGATTGTCGGTGCGGTCATTTTCAAAGCTTATTTTCGGGCCTTTTCCGCCGTCACCGTGTTGCGCAACAAGGCTGGAAAGAGGAATAACAAGTATCGCTAGAGCCAGGATGAGTTGGTTAAGTCTGGTTTTCATAGACAAAAGATTAAAGTGGAGTTCAGCGACAATCACTACAGGGAAAAAGGAATCCCTTCAACTCCGGTTCGACGGTAGGTATACTGCAAAACAGGATGGACAAATGCTTCAGAAAGGAAAATCTCTTCGGCGCATTCTGTAGTTGGAGAGCTCGACATTAAAAAGTCACTTGCCCATCGCTCCTTTTTCTCCATGGTGATGTCGAAAAACTGAATTGAAAAACAGGTGCCCGATCACCATCAAATCGCGCCGGGGCAATTGGGATTTTTCTTCCACAACGGCCGGTCCATAACCTGCCCATGCAACCTGAATCAGGTACAGCCCCCACCCTCTGACAAGACAAAAGTGAACACAGGTAGTGAACAAAAACGAACACAAATAGCCATTTTGAAGGCAGTCCGGGTTTGAGGTGCAGGGATTCTGCAAAAATGTTTCAGTTCATATCGTACTGATTATCAATATATTAAAAAGCAATTGGGCATTTTTTCGTATCAAGTACTTGGTTATACATAGTACTCGCACAGTAATTGAATGAATTCCGGCATAGCAAAAAGAAAGGGATGTATGAACCTTGAAAACACGCAAGTTCAAATGAGGAAGGGGATTCTGGAATACTGCATCCTACACATTATATCACGGGGTGAGACCTATGCATCGGACATGCTGGATGAGCTTACTTCCGCCCGAATAATTGTAGTGGAAGGAACGCTGTATCCCCTGTTAACGAGGCTGAAAAACGCCGGTCTCCTCGAGTATAAATGGATTGAGTCCAAATCAGGACCGCCCCGGAAATATTACAAGCTAACCGACAAAGGGAGCAAGTTTCTCAGTAAACTTACTGAGACATGGGATGAGCTTGTGCATTCTACACAACTGATTACTACCAAGGCGAACGCTACGACCACTAACCCATCTGATCTCTAGTTCTTATGAAAAAGAATATAAGTATAAATATTAGCGGAATAATCTTTCACATTGAGGAAGACGGGTACGAGGTCCTCCGTCGTTACCTGGATTCGATCAACAAGTACTTCTCCACCTTTGAAGATAGTACGGAGATTATGGCGGACATCGAGAGCCGCATTGCTGAGATATTCCTGTCCAAACTCAATGAAGGTAAACAGGTCATAACGCTTGAAGACGTGAACGCTTTGATGACCACGATGGGAAGCGTGAATGACTTTAAGGCTGCGGAAGAGGCAGAAAATGCTGCCAACACGACCTCCGGTTCAGATTCCGGACCGGAGCCCGCGTCAGAGCCAGGGTCTGGGTACACGTATACACCTCCGAAATCATTCATGCGGGATCAGAAAAGAAAAATCCTGGGTGGCGTGTGTGCCGGAGTCGGAAATTACCTGAACGTCGACGCTCTTTGGATCCGGTTGATATTTGCGGTACTGGCGTTTGCCTGGGGCCTGGCCATATTCGTTTACATCATCATGTGGATCGTTGTGCCTGGTTCCTATGACCTGAGTGAGCCGGAGGGTTCGAAGAAGATGTTCCGCGATCCCGAACGCAAAGTTCTTGGCGGTGTAAGCGGCGGCGTTGCTTCTTACCTTGGTATTGATATTCTGGCTGTGCGAATTCTATTTGTACTGCTCGCGTTCGGCGGAGGTTTCGGAATATTTCTCTATATCATCCTGTGGGTAATCCTTCCGGAGGCGCGAACGCTTACGGACCGGATGCAGATGCAGGGCGAACCGGTTACCCTGTCGAACATTGAAAGCTCTATAAAAAAAAACCAGGAGAGCCAGGGTACATCCACTGAAAGTGATCTGACCAAGATCCTGCTCTTTCCGTTCCGCCTTATCGGTACCATTCTGCAGGCCCTGGCAAAGGCCATCGGGCCCATCGCCGAGGCTGTGCGGGTACTTGTGGGAATCTTTATTGTTTTCGTCGGACTCACTTTGCTTGGATCAACACTGATCTCCGGTGGTGTCGGAATTGGCCTTCTTTCATCTACGATGATGGACGTTCCCTGGAGCGAAAACAATCACATGAGTTTTCCCGTTGACGCGTTTGTACGGGCATTTCCCGGCTGGACCCTTGTCGCGGGCCTTCTTGCGATGCTGATTCCAAGCCTGTTTATTATTCTGCTGGGAATCTCGGTCGTCGCGCGCCGCATTGTGTTCAGCGCTACCGTTGGATGGTCGTTGCTTGCCGTATTTATCATAAGTCTGGGCATGCTTTCGGTAGGTATCCCCCGGATCGTCTTTGCATTCAGCCAGGATGGCGAATACCGTGTGGAAACGCTGTACAGCCCGACCGGTAAGACAGCAGTTCTGAAAATCAGGGAAGTTGGAATGGATAATTACCACTCGACATCACTCCAACTTCGCGGTTATGACGGCAAGGAATTCAAACTTGTTCAGGACTTTAAGGCACAGGGAAGCACGCGTGCACAGGCAATTGAAAACGCTAAAATGGTAGACTACCAGGTGTCGCTTCAAGATTCGATACTGACCTTTGACAGCAACGTGACCTTCAAACCAGGCGCGATCTTCAGAGCCCAGGAACTTGATATGACATTGTACATTCCCTACAACTATCCGTTTATACTGGATCGTTCCTCGAGTGAGTTTATCCGTCAGTGGATTGACTGGAACTACCGTGACGGCTATACATGGAGAATGACGGAAGAAGGTCTTGAGTGTGTTACGTGTCCCAAGCCAACGGAGGCCGAGCTTGCCAGTGAAGAATTACGCGACTTTGATCAACTCGACCTCCACGGGATCTTCGACATCAGAATATTCAACGGAAACGACTTCACCGTCGAGTTGAGCGGCCCTGAAAATGAAAAGCGGAAGTACAACATTTACAGGACAGGTAAGACGCTTGTAGTTGACTTCGAGGGCAAGAAAACGTTTAACTGGGACTGGAAGGCGGACAAGGTACTTAACGACAAAGTCTACATTTCGATAACCATGCCGGAGCTTGACAAAATCAAGGCAACGGGGTTCGGTTCCATTGACTTTGAGGAATTCAACACTAACGACGTTGAATTCGAGATACGCGGCCCAATCCGGATTTCAGGAACGTTGATAACGGATGAGGTGATGATCAACCTTTCAGGGAAGTCATACCTTGATCTCGAAGGACGGGCCAACCGCATGAATGCGGACGTTGAGTTCGCATCGCGGCTCAACGCTTATGACTTCGAAGTTCAGGAAGCCGTGCTGGAGGTTAGAGGCGCGTCAACAGCGAAGGTAAATGTGGTGAGGAGGCTTGAGATCGACGAAGGTCTTGCAACCGATATCGATTATCGTGGTACCCCTGAGATAATCCGTAGACATTAGTAATTCGAAAACCCCACTCCTATGATCATATTCTTTCTCATTCTCATCGTGCTTCTCGTGAGGATCATCGTCTAGATGATCCTCCTGAGGCGTTCAACCATTTCAAGAACAGCAGGACACACGAGCGTATTTTTGTGCGTAAGGTCCATTAGCTGAACCATTTTCTTCCGATCGGTGTGAGGATACTCGCGGCAGGCCCGTGGGCGATCCTCATAAACGGAGCAGTAGTTGTCACCATCAAGAAAGGGACAGGGCGACGACTTGAGCACAAAATCGTTGTCCTCGTCCACCCGGAGATAGCGTTCAACGAAGTCGCCGGGCTTCATCCGAAGTGTTTTTGCGATCCTGTCAATGTCGTTCTGATAGAAAATGGGACTCGTCGTCTTGCAGCAGTTCGCACACTGGAGACAGTCGATGTCTTCAAAGACTTCGTCGTGAACGCGATGAAATGCATCATCAACGCGGCGGGCATCTTTTTTCTTCAGCGAGAGCAAATACTTTCGATTCTCTTCCTGCCGGCGTTCGGCGGCCTTCCTGAATTCATCCAGATTGATCATTCAATGGCTGGTTTCCGGTCAAATCGCCAAAATTAGACAATTCTTGCTTGACGCGACGGTAGGCTTTTCAGTGTTTTTTGGTGTAAATTAACAACTGCTGATGATCGTTTTCCGTTGTTTCGTCCAGTAACCCGTCTCTTTACAAAGCAAATTCGCAATGCAACACGTTCAACAGGGCGTTTTGGTTGAAAAACCGAGAGTATCATCCATAGATATTGTTCGCGGTCTGGTGATGGTGATCATGGTGCTTGATCACGTCCGCCACTTCATGCACGCCGACGCACTTCTATACGAGCCCACCGAGCTTTCGGAGACGACTCCGATTCTTTTTTTCACCCGCTGGATCACCCATTTCTGTGCGCCTGCCTTTGTTTTACTTGCCGGGATGGCTATCCGCATCAGTTCGAAACGTAAGTCCTCTTCGGCGATGAGGACGTTCCTGCTTACCCGCGGGATCTGGCTACTCCTCCTTGAAGTTGTTGTCATGCGTTTCAGCTTCACATTCAACTGGTATTTTGACCTGATTTTCTTCCAGGTAATCTGGGCAATAGGCGCGTCGATGATTGTACTCGCAGCCTTTATCAAACTCGACGAAAAACTGATACTCGCTATTTCGCTCATTATTCTGTTCGGTCACAACATACTCGACCAGTTTGACGTCAACGAGTCACACTCCCTGTATGTTCCTTTCACACTGTTCTTCCGTGGCGGTTACATTCCCCTCGCGAACTCCGGAATTCTGGTAATGTATCCACTCATACCCTGGCTCGGCGTGTTGCTGCTGGGTTATGTCCTGGGTAAGTGGTATTTGAACGACTTCGACAGACTGCGGCAACCGTACCTGTTTATGACCGGCTGCGCAATGGTTGTACTTTTTGTGATACTGCGTTTCACAAATGTCTACGGTGATCCGCATGGATGGCAGGTTCAGGACAACTTTGTGTTTACGCTGCTGAGTTTTCTCAATTGTGAGAAGTATCCACCTTCGCTTCTTTACATACTCATGACATTAGGGCCGGTCTTCATTACACTGGCGGCACTGGAGAAAGTAAGAACGAAAGTCTTCAACCCACTGCAGACGATAGGACGAGTACCGCTTTTCTTTTATGTCATCCATTTTTTCCTTATTCACATCGTCGCACTTGTGATCTTCATGGCTCAGACGGGCACGCCATGGTCGGCGATCGATTTTCATGCCACCGCAACCTTTGGCGGGATAACGGCTGGGAACGGCATTTCACTGTCTATGGTGCACCTCGCGTGGATCGGCTTCGTTCTTGTGCTGTATCCTTTGTGCCTGTGGTATAATAAAATCAAATCACAAAGCAAACACTGGCTGTTCAGCTACGTGTAGTGTGTGAATAAATCTTACCGGTTGAGAAAGTCTCTAGTTTGCAGCGACCGCCTGGAGGTAGTGTTCAGCCAACTCTTCTGTGAGATGAATCATGGTTTCACGAACAAGTTCAGGTGATTCTATTTCAACGCTATTACCGAACATGAGCAGCCATCGCGTAATGCCTTTGATGTAGCATGTCAGGAACGTCATGCGAATCCAGCCATCGACTTCTTCTTCAGAAATAAATCCGTATCCGTATTTGGAGTTACCAATATATCGCGACGCACTTTTTTGAAAACGCACAACAACTCGGATCATTTCCTTATTCGACTGCGCTACGGTGGCGATATATTCTTTTAGTGTGATCAGATTTCGGGTATCATAGTTCTCGCTGGTATTCGCGAGGCTCTGAATACGGTCGACACGGAAATCGCGATAGCTGCCGCGCAACCGGCACCATGCAATAAGGTGCCACGCCCCACCATAAAAGAATAAACCAATTGGTTCAACTTCCCGCCTGGTGATTTCATTGCTGTAGTTTGAGAAGTAGTCCAGACAAAGAACCTCCCGCGATACAACGGCCTTCTGAATGTCGTTGATAAAATTGTCCGGGAATGTGGTCTCGCTTTTAGGACCCTGCCACACTTCAATTTGTTCCTGTAATGTTTCCAGATGATCCTTTTCGCGTTCATTTAGCACCGCGCGGATTTTGGTCAGGGCCGATTCAAATGATTCACGCACCGAGCGGTCGGTCATTTTTTCCACCAGTTTTGCTGCAACCATGAGCGCACTGGCCTCCGTCTGCGTGAACATCACCGGCGGAAGGTGATAACCGTCAACGATGAAGTATCCCTTTCCCGCTTCAGACCCGATCGGAACACCGGCTTCCATCAAGGCTTTCACGTCACGGTATACCGTACGGAGGCTTATCTCAAAACGTTCTGCGATTTCCTCTGCTTTTACTACGCGTTTTGTTTGCAGTTGAATCAGTATAGCGGACAGGCGATCGATTCGGTTCATTTTCTTTTCAGAATACTCTTGGGTTGAAGATAAATAAAGCGCTCAATCGACGCCACGCAATACGCGCCGGACGTTCAAAAAATCCGTCAGTCAAGTACGGAAATCGGGAAGTCGTTTCCGGTGATATGCACTACAGGGTGCTGGGTTTTTCCACCATACTTCTTGGTAAGGTCCGGGACACGGCTATCCATGTAGGAGTTCAGTTCGTTAACCGTAATTCGTTTGTCACCGTTGTCGGCCTTACCATCGAGTGCCTCAAGCAGTGCATAGGTGAACACGCCATGCTTCAGTTCTTCAAATTCGGTGGCAAACTGTTTGGATCCGCTCGACGCGATGATCACAACTCCTGCGCTACGAGCGAGCTGGAAGATTGCTTTTTCATCGTTAGCCGCTGAACGAACCGACATGCTCTTAACAGCGCCTCCGGAGTGACATGCATCCATGAGTATAACCTGTTTCTGGCTCTTGACCTGTGTCAGCATCTGTCGCAAATCGGAGGCGGAAATACCTTTCTGCATCAACTGTTCAGAATCTCCATAAAGTCGTGTCACGTTCGTCGGTACGAGGTAGAACTCTTCACTGTGGTCTTCATCGAGCGTTCCGTGGCCGGCATAATAAAACAGGAAGACATCTTCCGGCTTGGCATAGGATGCCATGGTCTTAAACGCCATCATGATATTATCGCGCGTCGCGTCTTCGTCGTAGATCTCAATCTTGTTGATATTACGGAAAAGCCTCTTACCGCGTTCACTAAGTTTGCTTACGAATGCGCGCGCATCAGGTTGCGCGTAATTCAGGTTATAGTTTTCGTTCTGATACTTGTTTATACCTATTGCCAGCACGTGCAGCGTAGACGTGACAAGTATCTCACCTTTGTACTCAACGGTGAGCAAATCAGGCCTTGATTCAATTTTCTGATAGTTGATGACGACTACCTTAAATTCATTCACTTCGTTGACCATCTCCACCTCGTAGGTACGCGTGACTTTGTCGCCTTCACCTTTGGTCTTGATAGAATTGTCGGTAATGATGAGCTTGTCGTTCTGGTATATATTTACTTCTTTAATGCCACCACCGCCGTCATAAACTTCCACAATAAGTGGCAACTGTTTGGCTTGCGTATATATCTTGCCTTTTTCAAACTTCAACAGGTCGGTAGAACGGCTGATTACGCG
This sequence comes from Bacteroidota bacterium, assembly GCA_023428695.1. Taxonomy (GTDB): domain Bacteria; phylum Bacteroidota; class Bacteroidia; order Cytophagales; family Cyclobacteriaceae; genus Ohtaekwangia. The sequence continues at coordinate 83,616 of JAEYWY010000013.1, read as the reverse complement.
CGTATCGAAAAAAGCAGCCGGCGGACGATGCAGCTTGGAAAGGTCGAAGATTCGTTCACCTGATTCACGAAGGATATCTTCAACGCGTCTTCCTTCCTGAATACTTTTTGCAACTTCTTTTGGCCGGAACAGGATTTCAAAGAATTGTTCGGCTGCGTAGTAATCGGCGAGCTTATTGATTCCACGGTTGACATGCCATCCAAAGTACTGACTGCCTTCGGAAGAACAACCGAAGTAACCATGCGGAGTCCAGCATACCCATTCCTTATCTTCCGCCACAAACAGTGTTACGAATGGTATCACCATTTCGGCGAGGCCGCGGTAGACTTCTTCGACATTTCGCACTGCCTTTACGCCGTCTTTTTTCAGTTGACCGATAACATCCTGCCAGGCCTTGCGTGTAGGCACATAGGTAAGCGAATCGTATGGCAGTGCGGAGAAAAACTCTGCCCATTCCGGACCGTCAAATGCCTGGCGAAGTGTGGGCGCATTGCCGGTATCTGCCAGCTTCCAAAGGATGATAGTCTGGTCATCGCCGCCGGACGCCAGGTACACGCCATCGGCGCTAACCGAAATGGTCCGCACAGCACCAAAGTGGCCGACGAATTCCTTCACCGGTAGTCCGTCCTTATTGAACATCTTCAATGAGAAATCACTTGCCACAACGACGTTGCCGTCCTTCATGACGAGAAAGTCCAGAATCCGGCCATCCTCATTTGGATCTGTCAGTATGTTCTTCCCACGTCCCAGCGATAATTGATTCTCTCCGGTTTGAACGACGTCTTTTGGCGTATTCCGTGCGGGGATTGCAGCTCCTGTTACGTTTCTGTTCATAACAAGGGAGGCAAAATCAAACCTCGTTCCATAGACCGGTTTACCTCCCGCCTTCACTTCCTGACTCACATACAATTCCAGCCCATCGCCAAACGCTACCGAATGAACGGCACTCCCTTTACCCTTGATTCTTTGGATAGCCATACCGTTGATCGGGTTCCACAGCAGGATTTCGTTATTCACGCCGCCGGCAGACGCAACGACATAGTTTGTCATAGAAGGCGAGAATGCGGCACAGAAGACGGTATTATCGTGGCCTTTGAAATCTGAAAACTTGTTTCCCGATGGAATAGACCAGCTTGTTCCGTTGCCGCGGATATTAAGACCTACCAGAATTTTTGAATCCGATGAAAAGGCAAGGGCGTAAACCGGGTCACTCATCTTTCCGAAATCTTTCGCTATTGATCCGTCGGCGCGCCACAGGAGAAGTTCATTCTCGAGGCTTGAACTTGCCAGAAAGGTTCCGTCCGGAGAGTAAAGCACCTTCTCTACGGGGCCTTTATGATGTTTGAAGACCCGGGGTGGAAAGCGCGTAGCACCCTGGTCGAGGCCTGCGAGCGAAAAAACAACTATGTCCCTCTCTTCATAAGCAACTGCGAGGTCCTGTGTACGTGAATTAAATGACAGGGACGAAACTATACCCTGAACCGGAAGCGAGACGACCATTTTTAAGTCTGCCTCCTCGCCCACTTTCCAGATCCCAACTGATTGGTCTGCGGCTCCGCTCGCAAGGTACTTGCCGTTGCCACTAAAGCTGAGTGCGTTTATCACATCGGTGTGGCCCACCGCTGTCGAAACCTGGACTTCCTTTTCAAGGTCAAGCACAATGATGTAGTTCTCCTTTTCAGCATTCACTTTGTAGCCCGCGACAGCGAGGAGTTTTCCATCCGGTGATAACGCTGAGGCATAGAACATACCTTCAGGCCCCGCCCCTATTTGTGATTCGAATTTCTTCACCATCTTACCGGATTCGACATCCCATATCTTGATGGTCTTGTCCTCCGAAATGGTGACAAGTTGATGTCCGTCCTTCGTATAATGGATATTGTTGATCCGGGCAGAATGGCCCTTGGAGTCGATTACGATTTTGGGGACTTGCGCGTATGTAACGACACACGCGAAGACAATAAAGCACCCCCCCAGTGTACAGCAAAGCCGCGATAGTAACATGACAAATCGGTTAGGGTAGGTAAATTTATCATTTTTACCCGGAATTGCCAGTCAAAAATGCATGCCACGCACCCCGGCATCGTCGGCGTCAAGGCTTGAAAATAAGAAAGGACCCCTGCGAGAGGGATCCTTTCAGAGGTTTGGTTTTGGTTAAATATCTTACCAGAAGACGGAATACAGGACAATACAAATCAAAATGACGATGGTTGCGCCAATATTGAACGCAGGTGGCGTTTTAAACAGGCCAGGAACGAGCGAAATGCCTTTTTCATCATCCTTGCCTTTACCCTGAATATTGCTAAGCAGTACGATTACAAGGAACGTAAGGATTGCTGTTATCATCATCTGATGGAGGAAGGGCAGGTTAACAAAGATCGCGGCATCTGACCATCCCTTCGGCGCAACCTTGAAGTATACTGCAATGGGAATAGATATTACGGCGCCCCAAATGGCGGCCCTGTTGGTTGCACGTTTGTAAAACAATCCGGCAAGGAATACAGCAAGAATACCAGGAGAAAATACGCCGGTGTATTCCTGGATGAACTGGAACGCCTGACCGAGATTTCCAAGTTGTGGCGCAATCAGCATGGCAATAACGAGCGCAACTCCCGCGGTGATACGTCCAACAGATACCGTTTGTTTATCTGTAGCGGTCTTGTTGATGTACGGACGATAGATATCCATCGTAAATATGGTCGCAGTGGAGTTAAGCATACTTGCAAGTGAAGAAACGATAGCCGCGGCAAGGGCAGCCAACACAAGTCCTTTCACACCCGCAGGTACAAACTTCTGAATCAGCCACGGCCATGCATTGTCATTCGCGACAGATCCATCGAGATTGATGAAGCTGGAGTCAAGCGATGATTGGGTCAGATTCCCTGCGTCGTCGGCATTAAGAACAAATGCTATGATACCAGGAACTACGACAATCAACGGTAATAACAATTTGAGAAATGCGGCGAATACGATCCCTTTTTGTGATTCTGCCAGGCTCTTCGCTGCCAGCGTTCTTTGAATGATATACTGGTTGAATCCCCAGTAGTAAAGGTTCGCCACCCACATACCACCAATGAGAACCGCGAGTCCCGGCAAATCAAACCATGCATCTTTCCCGTTTGGATCTATGATCTCACCCTTGTCGAGGATCATCGAAAATTTTTGGGGAACCTTGTCAATGATGTGAGCGAAGCCGTCAATAATGTTTCCGGAAGGTGAAACGTGTTCGAGTGCGAGATACGTAGTTACGAGCCCGCCAAAAATAAGCAGCACAACCTGCACAACGTCAGTCCAGGCCACGGCAGAGAGGCCACCATAAAGTGAGTACGCGGCGGCGAAAAGTCCGAGCGCGACAATGGATGTGACCATGAGACTGTTGTCACCAGTTCCGATGATGGTATCGAGGGCGCGAGCTCCCAGGTAGAGAACCGAAGTCAGGTTAACGAAGACAAACAGCGCCAGCCAAAAGACTGCAAGTATAGTTTTCAGGTTGGTACTGAAACGTTTTTCAACGAACTCAGGAATCGTGTAAATACCTTTCTTAATAAAGATTGGCAGGAAGAACTTGCCGACGACGAGGAGTGTGATCGCGGCCATCCATTCGTAGGATGCAATAGCCAGTCCGATAGCGAATCCCGATCCCGACATCCCGATGAATTGTTCCGCCGAAATGTTGGCTGCGATCAGTGAAGCACCGATAGCCCACCACGGAAGTGACTTACCGGCGAGAAAGTAATCCTCGGCACTCTTTTGATGACCTTTTTTATCGCGTGATACCCAGAGGCCGATCCCGAGGATCAAGAGGCAGTAGGCGCCGAAGACGATGATGTCCAATGTAGTTAGGCCCATTTGTTATAGCGTTGTAGGTAGGCAATAATTAAAACGGCGAAATATAACAATTGGATCGAACTCTCACACCCTTTTGCAAGACTAAAGAATCTGGTGTCACGATGACACTTTTTCACATGACAAAAGTCATCGCCTTACATCCTTGCAGGGTGCACGGCGATGACAAATATCTGGTTAAATAACCTATCGTGTTCCGAAACGATAGATAGTTGTTGTCTTATAAACTTCACCCGGGTTCAACACAACTGAAGGGTACTCGGGGCGATTCGGTGAATCCGGAAAGTGTTCCGTTTCCAGGCAAAGGCCGTAACGGTGGGTATATGTTACTCCCCCTTTTCCGGTGATCGTACCATCGAGGAAGTTTCCTGAATAAAATTGTATACCAGGCTCTGTAGTCAGGACTTCAACATACCGCCCCGAAGACGGATCATACAATGAAGCGGCTGTCTTCAGCGAATCCTGTCCGTTCAATACCCAGCAATGGTCATAGCCACCACCGAGTTTAAGTTGCTCATGGTTGTCATTAATACGCTGACCAACCGGTGTGGGATTGGTGAAGTCAAATGGTGTGCCGTTAACAGGCTTGAGATCGCCAACAGGAATCAAGACTTTGTCAACCGGCACATAACGGTCCGCGTAAATCGTCAGTACGTGATCAAGTATGTCACGCTTTGCACCGGTCAGGTTGAAATAAGAATGCTGGGTAAGATTCACGACGGTCTTCTTATCCGTCGTCGCTTCATACTCAATTTCAAGTGCGTTATCCTCTGTGAGGGTATAGTAAACGGTCACGTCAAGGTTACCGGGGTATCCTTCCTCCATATCCTTGCTACGATATGTCAATTTGAGTTTTGTAGGTGATACAGGATCAATATTCCAGTATACTTTATCGAATCCCTTTATACCACCATGCAGATGCTGACCATTATTGTTTCCGGCCAGCGAGTACGTTGTACCATCAAGCGTGAACTTTCCTTTTGCAATGCGATTCCCAAATCGCCCGACGATCGCGCCAAAGTAGGGCGACGAATCCAGATAACCCTGTAACTGGTCATATCCGAGAACGATGTCGTCGAACTTGCCGGATGAATCAGGTGTTTTCAGGTGGGTGATGATGGCACCGTAGTTGATGACGTGAATCTCGATACCGTTCTTGTTCTTCATCACATACCGGTAAACCTCCTGGCCTTCAGGAGTCGTTCCAAAAAGTTCTTTTTGCATAGTTGTTGATTCATTTGCAGTTGTGTCATTTGCCACTTCGGCGGTTTTGGTTCCCGATCCGCAGGAGAAAAAAACTCCCGCTGCCAAACTGACGGCGAATGTGGTTTGAATAAGTGGGCGCATGATTACAGGTTTAAGGGTTTTTATTCAGAGAGACTTCATCATTTTAGATTCAACGACATATTGTTGCCACTTCCATGCTGAGCGCATCATGTCTTCGGCATCGCGCGTTGTTCTCCAGCCGAGTTCCCGGTTGGCAAGACTGGTGTCGGCATAAATCTTCTCCACGTCACCAGGTCTTCTGTCAACAATGCGATAATTCACCTTGACTCCGTTTACATTTTCGAATACGCGGATAATTTCGAGCACACTCATACCCTTACCGGTTCCGAGATTATAGAATTCGAAATTATTTTTTTGTTCTTTGTTAACAAGTCGTTTCACAGCGGCCACGTGAGCGATTGCAAGATCGACCACGTGAATATAGTCACGAACTGCAGAGCCGTCAGGCGTATCGTAGTCATTACCAAAAACAAGGAGTTCTTTTCTGAGTCCCGCGGCGGTCTGGGTGATAAATGGCACGAGGTTGTTTGGCGCGCCAATCGGAAGCTCACCTATCAGCGCGGACTCATGTGCCCCAACCGGATTAAAATATCGAAGTGAGATTGCGTTGATTTGCGGAGTAGCGCGACACGTATCACGAAGTATTTCTTCACAAATCTGTTTTGTATTGCCATAGGGAGACTCGGCCGGTTTAAACGGCGTTGCTTCTGTAACGGGCAATACATCCGGCTGACCGTACACGGTACATGATGATGAGAACACGATGTCGGGTATATTCAATCGCTTCATTGCCTCGAGCAAAAACACGAGAGAGAAAAGGTTGTTACGATAGTAATGCAGTGGCTTTTCAACTGACTCGCCAACGGCCTTGCTGGCGGCGAAATGAATAATACCATCGATGTCAGGATGCTTGTCCAGTAACTCGTTCAACTCCGCTTCATTACACAAATCGAACGTATGAAGCTCCGGCCTTTTGCCGCATATCTTTTCAATTCCGTCCAGGACTTCAATCTGGGAATTTGACAGATCATCAACAATGACAACATCAAAACCTTCACGTACAAGCTCAACCACTGTATGGGAACCAATGTATCCTGTTCCGCCTGTTACCAAAATCTTCTTCAAAGCCTTAATTATTTTTATTTATCCTATTTGTTATTCCACGCGCATGTGTTCCACATGGTTTGAATTGACGACACTTGTTCCGTCTTCAATGCTGACGACATAACTGCCCATATCGATTCCAAATTCCTGTTTATAGGCGCGGCCTGTTTTTTCGATGAATTTTTCTGTTTCATTTCGCGAAACGATGTTGATTGTACATCCGCCAAAACCACCACCCATCATCCTTGCACCAACAACATTTGAAGATTTTGCCTGGCTGACGAGGAAATCCAGTTCTTTGCAGCTGACCTCATAAAGGCGTGACAGACCATCATGTGTCTGATACATCTTTTCACCGAACGCCTGAAGCCGATCAGCAGCGAGATCCGAGGCAGCTTCTTCAACACGACGAATCTCCTGAACAACGTACAGGCACCTGTCAAAAACTTTCTGCTCAAACTCATTCTCGTGTCGACGCAGCATTTCTGCGGAAACATCGCGGAGCAACGTCACATCAGGGTGATATTTCTTCAACAGGTTGACACCCGCCTCGCATTGAAGGCGGCGTTGATTGTACTGGGAATCAACAAGGGAATGTTTAACATGGGTATCGCACAATACAATATCGTGATCAGGAAGGCGAAGCGGCGAATACGTGAATTCAAGAGAACGACAGTCGAGGACAATAACATGTCCTTTCCTGCCCATCATACTGGCAAACTGATCCATGATACCACACTTGACACCAGCGAAATTGTGTTCCGCCCATTGTGCGATGTGAATCATTTCAATACGCGGAAGTTCAAAGCTGTTAAGCTCGTTGAGCGCAAAAACGAAACCGCACTCAACGGATGCTGATGACGATAACCCGGCGCCCAAAGGGACGTTGCCGCCAAAAACGCATTTGAACGGCGCCACATGCAAGCCGCGAAGTTGAAGTTGCCTGATCACACCAAGGAGGTAGTTCGCCCATTTGGGACTTTCCACCGGTACGACTGCAGCAGGAATTACTTCAAAACGCTCATCATATTTGACCGAATATACTTCAGATACTTCATCCGTAGCGGGAGCGATTGCAAATACCGTATCATAATTGATCGCCGCAGGCATGACAAATCCACCGTTGTAATCGGTGTGTTCACCGATAAGATTAATACGCCCGGGGGAACGAACGATCACCGGTTCAGAATTGAAGAGACTTACAAACTTTTCATGAACCTCAGGATAAACAGATGCCATGGTGAAAGGTGACCGCGAAAATTTTTGTCAATGATACAATAAAAATCTTAAATCCGGTCGCCCTTGATCAGAGAGCTTTTCTTAAAGTGGCGCCAGCAATTCTGACAGCGCACGATGAAATTACTTGATGGGAACTGCAATTTGATAAAGGGGTGCATGGGCCTTCCTGAGAGACTCCGCAGGCATCTTGATTACCTTACGATCGTAAGTCATCAAACCGTTGGTTTCGATCTCAACATCGGTTGTCTGCGTGTAGACCGCGGCCGACAAGCCCGCCCGAATCAGCGCCTGCATATCCGTGATAAAGCGTTCGTAGCGTTTTTGCAAGTCCTCAACAGACGTAAAAGATTGATAGCCCCAATTGTCCTTCGTTTGCCAGGTATGGCCGTCGATTGGCAAACCCAAACCGCCGTATTCGCCGAGCACCAGTACGTGTTTTTCGCCGAAGTAGGTCGGATCGGGTAACACAGGCGCCGGGTAATTGTGAATATCCAGAATATCGCCGGTGTAATGAAAATTACCCCCACTCGCCTCATTGACAAGCCGCGTCGGATCAATTTCCCTTGTGAAGTCAACAATCTCTTTTGTTTTGAATTGGCCCCATGCTTCGTTAAAAGGCACCCAGACCACAATGGAAGGAAAGTTATAATTCGCATTCATGATGGCACGCCACTCCTTACGGAAAATCGACTCAGACCCGGGAGTCCGTTCCCGGGAGGTGGCAACTCCCACAACACCAGGGCGGCTATCCCAATGGTTGCCCAGGTCGCCGCTGGGCATGTCCTGCCATACCAGCATACCGAGTTTGTCACAGTGGTAGTACCAACGTGCAGGCTCAACCTTAACGTGTTTCCGGATCATGTTGAAACCCATTTCTTTTGTTTTGATGACATCAAACTGGAGGGCTTCATCCGAGGGCGCCGTGTATAGGCCGTCGGGCCACCACCCCTGGTCTAATGGTCCGAACTGAAACAAAAACTTGTCATTCAACAACATGCGCTGCACACCGTTAGCGTCTTTCGCTACTGAAATCTTGCGCATGGCAAAATAGCTTCTGATTTCGTCGACGACTTTGCCTTTGCGAACAATGCTCAATTGCAGATCATAAAGTTTTGGTGCATCGGGTGCCCAGATTTGGACGTCCTTCACAGGAATTGATACCGACGCTCCTTCCTGCTCCACCTCACCAATTTTCGAAGTTCCGTCCCACACCGAAACCCGAAGGCGATCACCGCTGCGTTGTCCTTCAATGACGGCGTTCACGTGAAGAGTTCTCGAATCAAACTCAGCTGTTTGACGCGTTGATGCGATGTACGTCTCAGGTACGGATTCGAGCCATACCGTCTGCCAGATACCCGTTACAGGTGTGTACCAGATACTTTGCGGTTTCTTTACCTGCTTTCCACGCGGCTGCGGTCCTTCGTCTGTCGGATCCCATGCAGCCAAAACAATCTCCTGTGGTCCCGATTTCGTGACCAGACTGGTTATGTCAAAATAAAACGGATCGTAGCCGCCTTCGTGAACGCCAGCCGGTTTTCCATTAACAAAAACTTCGCAGCGCCAGTCAACGGCGCCGAAGTGTAACAAATGCTTACCCTTGCGCATTGCCGTCGGAATCACAACGGTGCGTCTATACCAAAGTTTGTTCTCCTTGCCAACCGTTTTCCCTACACCCGAAAGCGCGGACTCAACAGGAAACGGAACGAGAATATCACCCTGCCACGAGGCAGGTTTCGCTGCATCGGCAGATACGATCGCATAACTCCAGAGGCCATTGAGGTTCATCCACCTGTCGCGAACCATTTGTGGTCGCGGATATTCAGGGTGTACGTTTTTCGGATCGAGTTTTTCACCCCACGACGTGACAATACGCGGGTTCGCAAGTTTCCACTCCTGCGCACTGACAGATGCACATGAACAAATCAGGAGTAATAAGAATAACCGGGCCGTAGAAACACGTTCCATATTTTCAGATTATAATCGATTGTTATTAAAGTGCGGCGACCCAACACATGCTGTAATCATACACGGTCATCGTTGTAGTCACCGGCGAAGTAAAAGTAGCATTTACCCGCTACGGAGGAAATTTCGCTGCGGAGATATTCGTGATTTCTGACTATAACAAACTGATGCAATTCCCGCGGTATGTACACATTACACATACCACACCCTTAGGTAATTCCCGGAAATTTGTGCGTTATGGAATCTGATTACCGGGAATAGAGTTCATCGTGTACCACGCTTCCGTCGACCACAATTCGGAGCCTGAAGCGCTTTTCACATCAGCCTTGTTCAGCCTCACATAAACCACGTGACGAGGTTTCATATTGCTGAGGACAAGTTTTATGCGTGTCCCGTCTTCGGATGCGATAATACTTTTTACAGCGAGGCGCTCTTCATCCAGTTTCGGTCCGCCATAATTTTCTGTAGGCTTATACCACCACTGACTGATATTAAAGTTTTCAGCCTTAATCGCATCCTTTGCAACAGGTTCTGTGAACTCGATCTCAATACCATCCGGCTGGGCGCGAACTGCAAGCATTTCAAAAACAGACGAACCGTTGTAACGCAGGCGTTGCAGGCCATGATCAAGCTTTCCATAATGACCCCAGTTACCTGTAGAACCCACGCCACCGATATACAGCGCGCTATCCGGGCCCCATACAATACGGTTAACACCCGCTTCAAGGCCCTGTGTAAATCTGAAAACCGCGCCCTGATACTGGCCGTTAACCTTTTCGGCGAACACGCGCTTGATACCACCGTGCGTAACCTCACCATGAATCATTTGATTTCTATAGGGACCTACATTCAGCGGTGCGGGTTGACTTGGTGAGTTTCCGATTTCATCCTGGGGAAGCCATACAACCGGTAACGTCTCCGTTGCGTTGGCGGTACCTTCGAAGTCGACCGAACGCGAACCGTACCAGGCGCCTTCCTGAAGGTGGATGATTTTGCTCGCTGGCAGCCAGTCACCCTGATTATCTGCAATATAAATCTCATCATCAACTCCGAATCCGATACCATTTGGCGTTCTTAAACCGCTTGCTACGAAAGAAAACGATCCGTCCTCTTTCGATATCTTCACCGCCTTGCCACGATCCGGGATCTGTGGTTTGGTACTGGCGCCACCGGGGTTAATTGCCGTCGCCAGTGTTCCGTAGAAGTACCCGTCTTTGTAAAGCAGACCAAAAGCAAATTCGTGGAAGTTTGCAGACACACGCCAGCCGTTGCAAATCGTTTCATATTCATCGATCACATCGTCGTTGTTGTGATCGATGAGTTTGGTGAGTTCCTGTTTCTGCAAAACATAGATCTCGTCGTCGACAACTTTCACACCGAGCGGTTCGGCGAGCCCGAATGCAATACGCTTCACGGTAATGTTCCCGGCGCCTTTGGAAACTCCGTCAAGCAGGAATACTGAACCCAATGAATCCCAGGTACTGACAACGAGCCTGCCATCGGAAAGAAAATCCATACCACCAACCTTGGGTTTGAAATCTGCAGGGCGTGCCTGTGAAAGCGTGAACGCGGGATGAACATCGACGAGAGCTGAGCCATCACCGGGAACGAGATCTTTTTTTATCGCCACCGGAGCTTCTTGCGTCCGCTTTATATCCTTTCCACTGAATGAAAACAATTCCGGAGGCGCGACAACAAACTCTTCCGATCCGTGAGGGCGCCATTGAAATGACAGCCCCTTTCCCCCGCCACCCTGAAAGTATTCGATACGGAAGGGGTGTTTGCCGGCCTTTAGAATTATTTCACCGTCGCGCGGATCAAGGCCGTGATTACCACCATTGTCCACGACAAGTTTATTGTCAACCCACAACTTCGAACCGTCATCACTCACGAGTCGGAACACGAGGTTGGTGGTTTGTTTCACGGTGATAAATCCAGTTGCATGGACGACAAAATTCTCGGTCAGGTTTCCAAAATCATTTTCATTGAAGTGAATGGTGTTGGCTACGCCGGCGACCATCGGTAGAATTTCATCGTTGACAGCAGGAAAATCACTTACGAGTTCATCAAACTTATACACGTTAACCGCTATACCCGGATGTTCCGTTGTAAAATCGAATTGTTGCGGATCAACCGGTGTGAATTTCACTTCATAGGAAGGTTTTGGCATCAGCTTGTTAGCCGCAGCTTCTGCTTCCTCTTTCGCATCCAGAGCGAGTATATAATCAACCATTGTCGCGGCATCTTCGACAGAAAGATTTGGATGGGCTGTCATCGGAACGTCACCCCAATTGCCCGCACCGCCATCCTTGATTTTTTGGATGAGTGATTCCTTGCGCTGTGGCGATGTGTCATAACGACGCGCGATTTCAATGTAAGCCGGACCAACTGTTTTCACATCACGGTTATGACATGTGTTGCAATCACTTTTTGCCATGAGTGCCTGAACGGCACCTTCACCAACGAGAGCAGTTTCGCCTTGTTTTGCTACCGGTCTCCCGGAGAGACGGACGACGAACTTGTTGTTTCCGTTGTTAAGCGAAAGAACACCATCAACAATGAGGTACCTTTTTTCGTCAATCGTTTCCTCGCTTGTCTTCTCAATTGTAAATGAGGGTGCATTGATATCATCGGGTGCAACGACAGAGGTTACGCGCATGCTAAGTGTAAGGGTTCTTCCATCGGGAAGGCCAGAGACAACAAAAGCTCGTTCGAATGATGTCTTGCCATCCGCGCCGTCGGCGTACTCGGGAGTTTCCGAGACTGATATCTTTGTTCCATTAGCGTCGAGCACATACAACAACGTAACCTGACCGTTGGTGAAACGATGCCCTTTGTAAATAATGTTGGGTTTAACAGATTCACCACCGCCGACAACCCTCCACGGATTGGTTACCGCTTCTTCAAGGTATGTTGAACCCTGGGTGGTTGGCTGTGGCCCGTGAGCACTGGTGTAAACAGGCCCGTCGAAATTTATTCCGCCTGACCACGCTTTAAACAGAGATCCGTATTGGGTGCTGTACGCCACCCAAAGATTATCATGAAGCGCAATGCTGATGATACGTGGCTGTTGATCAAGGACGGATCGGATCACCCAGGCTTCCCGTGGGCGTTTCTTTTCTGACGGTGTGCTACATGAAAAAAGGAAAACTGAAATCAGTAGAGCGACAAAAAGACTTCTCATTCTGGTCGGGTAAATATGTTTGCATTCGCCGGTCGTATGACTCGACTAAGGCGGAAAAAGGTACAGGAAACGCGGGCGAAAACGTTTTAGATGTAAGGAATTTTTCCAGAAAATCGATACCGGAAACGATTCCGGATGCTGTTGCAATGTGGCAGTCGAGGCCAATGTCGCACTTCAACGAGTCCGCTAAACATCACCTTTGACGACATTGGCCCACGCTGCCCATATCCGCCCTGAGCGGACATCTCTTCCAAACCTGTTTCAGAGAGTCAAAATGATATGCCAATCGGTCCGGCTTCGCAGCTGTTCAGCCGTCCACGCACACCGGTATAGTTTTTTTATTGATTCCGACGGAGGGACCGATGTATGCATAGATGGAAGGTGATGTTCGTTTTGGCTGTGTTTATGCTGACGGCCGGATTTGTGATTCGCTTCCTGCTGCTTCCGGAAATTCTTCGCCGGCATGTCAACGACATTGCATCTGCGTTAAGCGGTTATGACCTGAGAACAAATAAAATTACGATCTCTTTACTTGCAGGTTCCTTCGACCTGCACGATGTTACACTGACGAAACATGACGGCACAACAGAATTTCAAGCGACACGTATTCACATTGCGCTGGACGTCGACGCATTGAAGGCTGGACAATGGTTCAGTCGAATCGGGATACATGACGCCATTCTTTTCCACTCAATCGAATCAATTCAGAATTCCGATCCGTCAGACTTACCAACGTATCTGCAAAAGATTGCCATACTCCCGGTGAATGAGTTTTCTGTAGCGAAAGCATCTCTTTACTTCAAAAACACCCGAGAAAGTGACCCTGCGCTTTCGATAACAGAGATCGGGCTTCGCATACGTAACCTGCAGAATGTGATGGTAGGTACGAGGCGACTCCCCGCCGTAGGCAGAGCGACAGGCCGCATAGAAGACGCCAATTTATACATTGACCTTGATGCTAATGCCCAGGCAGCTCACCCGTCCTTCAACATCAGTGCAAGAATAAAGGAGCTGAATCTTTCTGACGTCCAACAGTACCTCAACGATGTGGGTATACGCGATGTACCACAAGGACTGCTCAGCATTTACACTGAAGCAGGGACAATGCAGAATCGCGTAATCGGGTACGTAAAACAGGAATTGGAAGGAGTTGTATCAGTGTCATCACGCGATCTCGTGCGGTTCCCTGGAAAGCCGATGATTCGGGCACTTGACGAAGTGTATTTCAGGCGAGATCTTCCATACGAGCACACTTCCGTGTGGACCGCTATTGGTCGCACGTTACATAGTGCGTTTATCCAATCCGTCAGCTCACTTACTAACGAGCACACGGGGCCACCCCGTGCGCGCAAATCGATTCCGCGGACAAAGCCGAAGAAGACGATTTCATTGGTTTCGGTTTCGATGACACAGGCTTATACTATCCGATCCGGTTGATATCCCCGCCAAATTTTTGTTCGCGTTTAGCATCGTTTTCTCTCAGCACCGACATATCGAATGGTTTCAAGTCAGAAAGGGCAGGGCCGTTCATGACTTTGCCATTACATGAGAACCGTGATCCGTGACACGGGCAATCAAATGATTTTTCGTCAGCGTTCCATCGAACGTAACAACCGAGATGCGGACAAACCGCTGAATAGGCGTGCACCTGCGATTCCGGGTCCTTGTAAACAGCCACCTTCATTGCCCCCGCTCTGATTATTGCACCGTCATCGGGATGCAGTTCGCGAAGCAGTTTAATGTCACCGGGCGTGAAATAGTCACGGTACTGTCCTGCCATATTGAGCGCCTCTTTTAGAAAGTCAGGCGCGACAGATAGCGACCACGTTATGCGTGACGGATCGTAAAGATCACTCCACTGGTTTTTGGCCCCCTGAATTAGGTCGCGGATCAGGATACCCGCGATCGTACCATGCGTAAGCCCGTTACCCGAATCACCAGTGGCGATGAAAATATTCTCATCACCGGGATTGAGACCAATGAAACCCATCATATCCACGGGCTCCATCACCTGCCCCGACCACGTATATGCAATATTCGTGATCATCGGAAAATGCAGTTTGGCCCATCCTTCAAGATACAGATAGCGATCCGTCTCGGGAATTTCTTCCTTATCGGCCTGGCCGGTCTTGTGATCCGCCCCGCCAATAATGAGAAGGTCACTTGAGCCGTTGAAAGGTTGTACACGAACATAGTGATATGGATTTGCCACCCAGGGTGTGTTGTTATCGCCTGTATCCCACCAAAGAGAATTCTGCAACGATCCCCGTGGGATTTCCGCCGCGATGATGTATGTTCTATACGGATGCTGTTTCGTATGCATCGTAACGATGTCATTGATTGGAGAATTTGTAGCTACGACGACGTCCTTTGCCAGTACACGAAACGCGCCAACACTCACGCCTTCTTTCGACACGTTATCGACATGGCTGTTGCAATAAATTTCTCCACCTGCATTAGTGATCGTGCGCGCCAGCCCTGCTACATACTTCACCGGATGAAACTGTCCTTGCCGCGGGAAACGAATGCACGGTCCGGAATAATTCTCTAATCCGGGCACACCCGGAAGAAGCTCCACATCCAGGCCTGCGCGTTGGGCGGCTTCGAATTCATTCTCGAGAGTGGACAATTCATCAGAAGGATGAAGAAATAAATATCCGTCAACGCGGCGAAATTCACAGTCAATACTCTCTTCCTGCACGACACGTTCAACAAAGTCAATCGCTGCTGTGTGACTCTCAGCTGCAATTTTCGACTTCTCAAGACCAAACGTTTTCTCTATCTCGTAATATCGATCGTCAAGGGCGTTCGAAAGATGGGCACTTGTGCGACCTGTTTCACCACTGGCGATTTCTCCATCATCAATCACAACTACCCGTCTACCCTCTTTGGCGAGGCAATATGCAACAGTAAGTCCGGCTATACCCGCTCCAACAACGACTACATCGGTATTGATGTCCTGGTCGAGTGCAGGGAAAACCGGTCGCGCCGCTGAATCCGTCCAGAAAGAATCGTGATAACCTGATGTATGATCGGGAGAATTGTCGAGTGAGTCCATCGTTGTTTTGTTAGCGTTTTTTTCGTGTTTTTGTGAGACGTGTCTAAAGACGGCGGGCGTAAATTCTCAGCGGAGCATGTCCTGACCGAAACATTTTCCTGACATGTTGGTAGCGGCATTTCCTGGCCATCATAATCATTGAAATGACCACCGCGTTATAAGCAGTTACCAGGAAATAAATCCTTCGATTCACCACGCCTCCTTCTTCTTCGTTGTTAAATCTCCATGCATGGGGCTGGTTGACAACGATCCCCACGCAGGAAAATAAACAGATCAGGCATGGCCCGCGCTTGCGAGGTCTTCACCTTGCGACAGCGTGTCGCTCTTTTGCATTTTTGACGTTCCGGAAAGATCCCTGATTTTGTCAACAAACCTTTTTATCGACTGCCCTCTTTCCTTCGTAAGCATCGATCCGACGATTGCTGCAGCGGCCGAAGCTGTCAGCACAGTTATAAGCATTCCTTTACCTGAGATCATATTGAGGTTATTTCGTTTCAGATTTTCTTTAACATTATTCAGGAAAAAGCAATGCCCCTGTAAGTGCCCCACGGCGGGAAGGAAAGACGCAACGGTTCATTTACCCGCTGAGTATGGAATTCCACATCAAAGCCCCGAAAAACAAAAGGGCCTTTCGGCCCTTCATGTTATTCAGATTTTCCAAATCAGCTCGCCTCCTCCTGGTCTGCTTCAGCGTTGATGCTGCTTTCAGCAATTTCAGTAAGCAGCTGGTCGGCTTCTTTCTCTTCTGCAAGCGTCTGAGCGAGAAGTTCTGCTATGTCGGTGCGTCCCATGGTTTTTGCGAGAGTTACCAGACCTCCGTAAGAAGCGATTTCATAATGTTCAGCCTTCTGAGCAGCCATAATGATCGCAGCATCGCGGGTCTTCGATCCGGATTCCGTCTCCTCAATCACGCTTTCTCCTTCTTTGGTGATTCCATCCATTGCCTCGCATTTTTTCGACTGAGGCTTCTGATCCAAAAGTTCGAACACTTTTTCGAGTCTCGTAATTTGTTCCTTTGTGATCGCGAGGTGTTCTTCAAATGCGCCTTTTAGTTCCTCTGTAGTCGCAGCCTTCTGCAGTTTCGGTAACGCCTGCACGAGTTGCTTCTCGGCACCATAAACATCTTTCAATTCATTGAGAAAATATTCCTGAAGCTGAGACGCGCCGTTTGCGCCGTCTGACTTGCGTGTGCTTGAGTTTGCCATAATAGTGAAGTTTTGTTTTAATCAGTATAGAAACAAAAATGTGGTGCCACTTGCGCAGATCATCGACAACGGACTTGCTGATCAAACGGCGCGTCTGTCGTGAATGACCGTTTCAACAGGTCGTCCGACAAGTGTCGTCCGGATAATCTGCAGCATTTCATTATAGGTTGTATCCCACGATGTGCCTGCAAGGTGAGTATCGACTTTTTCAATCCAGTCCTCGTCATCATTATGTCGCAGGATACGTTCTGCAACTTTGACGAATTCTTCGGGTGTCCCTGCTATGTGCACCAGCCCCTTATTCCCGTAAGGTCTTATGACATCTATAATTGGCGTTGCAATGACTTGTCTTCCACCGGCCAGATATTCGGCGGTCTTCAGCGGACTTGCATAACGTGTAGCTTCCACGTGCACATACGGGATCATGGCGGCATCCCAGCCAGCGAGGTAACGCGGCAGATCACTGTACTGTTTTTCGCCGAGGTAGTGAATATTCGCAAAATTAGGAAGAGCAAAAGGGCTGATACCCTGCACCGGTCCTATCATCACAAACTGCCAGGCAGGCCTCAACCGTGAAACGTTTTCCAGGAGGTCGAGATCCAGCCTCTCGTCTATAACGCCAAAAAATCCAAACCTGGGTTGTGGAATAACTTTCTGATCTGCGGGCTCATCCATCGTGGCCCGCGCCTGCCTGAAATGTTTCTTGTCGATGCTTCCCGGGAAAAGGTACGTCCGGTGATGTTGCTTTCTTTTTACTTCGTAAATACTCGGCCCTGCAGCGAATACAATGTCCGATTTTCGTGTGAGTTCGTTCTCAAGATGTTTTATTTCGTCCGAGGCCGGGCGTAACGACGGCGGAAGGTTCACGCAATCGTACACTACGAAACGCGGCTGAAATCCCCGGGTATACCGAAGTGCGGTCGCCGCATAATACCAGAATATGTATTCGTTGATTCCCTGATCGCAAAAGAACTCGCTAAGTAGTTCCGCCGCGCGAAAGTCCGCGTCCCCTCGGGCTTCATCTCCGGTGAGATGCGGTGTCACCACAACAGTGGAACCTTCATGCACCTTTTCAACTGCATCGTGTGTTGAATGAAATACGGGTTCTTCCACAAAAAATACGCGGAAATTATTCGCAAACCGCGAGAGAAGGTGATGCGGCCGCTGGTAAACTGAGCGCCACCTGACATGACTAAAACAAACAAGGTCGTCGATTTTTATCGGCATGGTATTCATGTGAACGCTCTTCCCGGGAAGTAATGGTCTTTTCGATAAAATCAATTTGTCTGGTTGAATATCAGAAAACATCTGCGTCTATGGCAACCGTTATATACGAGGAATAAAAAAAGGGCTTTACGGAGCCCCTTTTGTATAATCATCCACCGAGGCGGATCATTATACGTAAAACCTTAATTCGCCTTTCTTCGTGGTGAGTCCGCACCCGGACGTTTTTTCTCGGGCGCCTGTTCCCTTCCGCTTTCAGGTTTACCCTGTGGTTCGGCAGTAGGCGCCGGTTCCGTCGATGCCGGTTCGTCAAACCCTTTCTCCTGTCGCGCGCTATGATTCACCGCCACGTCCTGTTCGTCCGCATTGGTTATCCTTTTATCCGGGTCATCCGACTTTTTCATGGCTCTCACCCCAAATATTTTTTTTACCCTCTCCGGCGGGCGAGGTCGTCCTTCATCGAATCAAAGCCTTCGCTGGCTTCAGTCTGCAGCTCGTCCATCTCGGCGCCCGCGCGATTTCTGACTTCGTCGATATATTCCTTTCCTTTTCCGATCCAGTTCGATAATTCGTCTGCGAAATCATCGGCGGATTTCTTCAAATTTTTGCGCATGTCTGACCCTTTCTCAGGGGCGATCAACATACCCACGACCAGGCCAGCGGCCGCTGCACCCAGTATACCTAAAAGCACTTTTGTTGTTGTCATAGCCTTTAAACTTTACGTTTTTATAATTAATGGTTAACCCCATGAGGTAAAAAAATTATACCCGAACCCGGCGGGTGAAACCGGTAACTCTTGTAGACGCTTATCTACAGCTGGTTACCGGTTTGCGCACTCCTTCCGCCACATCATAAGATCAGCACGCTAGGCTCGTCTTATGACACCAAGAAGGAGTGCAATAACCGCAATCACAAGCAGGATGTGGATAAGTCCGCTGACGCTGTAATAGAATACGCCAAGTAACCACCCAATGATGAGGATCACAGCGATAATGTATAAGATGCTTCTCATTTTTTTGAATTGTTTTTAAACAACCCGCATAAAAACTTCTGCCAGTCGGCCATGAGGTTAGTCTTTGCTTCCTCGTGCTTCGCGACGTTCCTTCTTCCGGAAATATCCCCGTAGTAAAAAGTTGTGTTGCAACGCTTCCATATTTTCATCCAGTTTCGCTGAAGCAGATTGTGCATTCTCGAGGGTAACCTGCAAGCGCTCCGCGAAGACAGTATCTGAGAGCAGGACACCTATTGCGTTGTCCCCGTTATTCAGTTTTTCAACAAGACGCTCAATCCCCTGTGACATTTCTGCTGAATTCTCGCTAACCTTCTTCACATTCATCAACGTCTGGTCGAACACATAATTCAACGTTGTGTCAGTAGCCAGTTTATGGACAAGTCCGTTTCCGTTATTGAGTTTGATCAACATCGCATGAAGTTCATTTGAGGCCGCAGACGTCTGCATTGTCGTCTGCCTGATATTTTCAGCGGCACTCCGAATATCCCGCGCAAAATCACCATCGTGTAATAATTCACCCACGATGCCCTTGCCTTCACTGATCCGACTCGTAAGCTCCTTAAGATTCTCGGTCAGGCTGCGCGTATTGTCGCCAACGTCTCGCGCGATGTTGATTAATTCCTGCGTGTCTGCCGGTGACATGGCGCCAATAGTATCAGTATCCTGGATGATCTGATCGGATTGTCCGGGCCGTATGACAACGATCTTGCTCCCCACCAACCCATCGGAACCGATTGACGCTGTCGCATCACGCTTGATGAACTTGTTTTGACGATCCTTCAGGCTTAACGTCACCACCACACGTCCCTCTTTTACAATCCTGACTTCTTTCACGGTCCCTATTTTCACTCCAGACAGCCAGACGTTGTCTCCTTCTTTGAGTCCTTCCACATTCTTGAAGACAGCGTGTGCGGTAAAGGTTCGACTGAACAAGTTATTCTCGCTGCCAACAAGAAATACAGCAACAAAAAAGAGTACGAGCCCGGTCAGGACAAATATCCCCAGTTTTATACTCTGCTGAACTTCATTGGATTTCATGGTAGTGTTTGTTCATATTATCAGTTATAACTAAAGAAGGCGTCCAGTTCCGGGTGACCGGAATTCCGGAGTTCATCAAACGTGCCCTCTAGGGCATTAACGCCATCAATAAGAACTACAATTCTGTCGCCAGTCTGACGGGCAGAGGCGATATCATGTGTGATGATAATTGACGACGTGCTGTACTTATCCCGAACGCCGACGATCAGGTCGTTGATTTCCTGAGAGGTGATCGGATCAAGCCCGGCTGTCGGTTCGTCATAAAGCATAATTTTCGGGTTGAGGATAAGCGTTCTCGCAATCCCAATTCGTTTCTTCATCCCGCCGGACAATTCTGCCGGCATGAGATCAACTGCATGCGTAAGCCCCACGTCATCAAGTGCATTCATTATGCGTTGCTCAAGTTCGTGTGGATCGTGAATTCCAAGATTTCGCCTCAATGGAAACTCAAGATTTTGCCGGACACTCATTGAATCATACAACGCGCTTCCCTGAAATGAAAAGCCAACCTGCTTTCGAAGATCATTCAGTTCTTTGATGTTTAACTTCTGAACATCGTATCCCAAAACGTCGATTTCGCCGCCATCAGCCTGAATAAGGCCGACCATACATTTTATAGTAACTGACTTCCCCGTGCCGGATCGTCCCAGGACAACAAGATTTTCACCTTCGTATAAGTCAAGGTTTACATCGCGCAGTACTACCTTGTCATTAAATGATTTCTGCAAATGACGGATTCGCACAACGCGCTTGTCCTCGGAGTGAAGAATATTGACGCCTTTATTTTGTTCTCTGTGCAGCATCAGCGGAAAAGGTTGATGAATTGAAGCGAAACCAGGTCAATCACAAAAATGAAAATCATCGATACCACGACGGAGGTATTAGCCGCCTTGCCCACACCTGATGTTCCACCCGTTGTATGGTATCCTGCATAGCAGCTGATTATACCAATGGCGAAACCAAAGAACGCTGACTTGATAAGTGATGAGAAAATATCGAGATAGGTAATCGATACCGACACTTCGTTAAAAAACAATTGCAGGCTTGAGTTATTCACCATGTTCACCATCATGTACGAACCGAACAATGCGATCACATCAGTATATACCACGAGCACAGGCAGCATGAGCGTCGTTGCCAGGACGCGTGTTACAACCAGATAAGAGAACGGGCGCGTTCCCGAAACTTCCATTGCATCGATCTGTTCCGACACTTTCATACTTCCGAGTTCAGCGCCGATGTTCGACCCCAGTTTACCTGCACATATTAATCCGGTGATGAGTGGTCCGAGGGACCGCACCACGGCCTGCGAAACGAGAGATGGAAGCCACGACTCCGCGCCAAAAGACGCAAGAGAAGGCCGGGACTGTTTCGTAAAGACAATTCCGGCAATGAAAGCTGTGAACCCAATGAGAAACAGGGATCTGTAACCAACGATAAAGCATTGGTTTATCATTTCCCTGAATTCAAATGAGATAAAGAAATGACGAATTGTCTTTGCTACGAATCTTGCGATGCGAGCCAATTCCAGCAAAAATTTACTCATTGAGTTTCAGGTAAAAACCTGAACAGTTAAAAAGATAATGCCATGCCTGGCCGATCAGGAGAGCAGTTGCCGGATGTAGGAAAGAGTCAGGGGTTTGTTGTGAACAGTTACGTTTTCGCGTTCAAATCGCCTGGCGTCGAACTCGTAGGCACTCACGAGATGAATCCTGCACTTTGGATGACGTGCACAAATTTCATCCAGGTGTTCCCAGCCGAGTCCGTCGGGCAGGTTATTATCAAGAAAGATAACGTCTGGCTTGACCGACTCCAGCAATGTGAGCCCGTCACGAAGGGTGAGTGCAGTGAATACGGTATATTTTAATTGCGTCAGGAAAGACTTCCAGAGAAGACATGAATCTGGTTCATCATCGATAATCACAACAGTGGGAGGAGAATTCAAATTCATACCGACTTAGTTGCATAGGAAATCAAAAAGTTACAGGTAACGGCGAATTTTTGTAAAAGCTAGCAATGGGGAAGGAATTTCACAACCCGACGAAGGGATGAATCACGAACGGCATAAGTTTTTTTGCCTTAATCAGGTAAATAATGATCTAATTGTCACAGCCTATGAAAGAAATTAAACATAAAGCAGAGAACCTTACCGACCATGTTACAGAATACATGGAAACGTATTTTGCTCTCAATGTACTCAAAGCAACCGACAAGGCGGCCGGAATAGCGTCGTCGAGTATCACCGGGGTGCTTGTTGCCGTATTTGCATTCTTTTTCATACTACTTGTAAGCATCGGCCTCGGTTACTGGCTCGGTCAGCAAATGGAAAACATGCTTTTAGGATTTGCCACTATCGCTGGATTCTACGCTTTGATCGCAATTCTTATTATCGCACTGCGAAAAAGTGTATTACTTCCATTCTTCAGAAACCTTATAATCAAAAGCACATATGAATAGCAGACCTATCTCCTCATACGAAGACCTGGTTCGGGAAAAGGAACGCCTGACAGAGGCGCTGAAAGGTCAGCGTGCTCAGATTCAAAGGGATATTGACGAATTAAAGAATGAATTTCGCCCAATAGTGAGTCTCTCTGAAAATGTAACGAAACTGCTTAGTCGCGACGACGGCAAAGATCCCATCATGGCAGCGGGTACCAACATCGGAATCGACATCCTTGTGGCGAAGTTGTTTTCAAAATCAAATTTCCTTTTGCGTCTTGTGCTACCAGCGATTTTGAAAAATCTTACATCGCATATTCTTCCCGATGCACCACCGATGTTTCGCAGACCGAAATTCAAAAAAACCGTTGTTGAAAGAACTATCGTGCGAGAACAAAAACCTGTACACGCAGAACCTGTCCAATAAACTGGGACGGCTGACATCAGACGAGTGGTCTTGTCTGCCGTCCTTTTTCCTTACGGACGCCTGCGGAAATCCTCCGCATTTTTGCGGACAAATTCCTTTTTCAAAAACCACGTAAGTCGTTTAGGACAGGAAATCGCCTGTGGCATTTCGTTTTTTTATCCTTCGATATAGAATGAAGCTGTAACGAACAGCAAGATGTTGAACCAAAAAACTTATTATGAAACAAACATTCGCAGTTTTAATAGTCGTTTTCTTAAGCGCATCCACATTCAGCTGCAAGACGCTTACCAAGTCGCAGAAAGGCGCGATGATTGGTGCTGGTGCTGGTGGTGCCGTAGGTGCTGGTGTAGGTAAAGCCGCAGGAAACACTGCTCTCGGTGCGATCATCGGTGCTACAGTAGGTGGTGTGGCCGGTGGAATTATCGGGCGCAAAATGGACAAACAAGCCGAAGAGATCGAACAAATCCCAGGTGCAGAAGTAACGCGTGTAGGTGAAGGAATTAACGTGACATTTGATTCAGGTGTGCTTTTCGCTCACGACAGTGAAGAACTGAGCGCAGAGTCAAAAGAGAAACTAAATCAACTTGCCGAGATACTCAAGAAGTATCCTGACACAAATATTCTTGTTGAGGGGCACACGGATGCAACGGGTACAGACGCGTATAACAAGAAGTTGTCAAAGCGCCGGGCAAATGCAGTTAGCACTTATCTGCAGGGAGCAAACATTGGGGCATCCCGCATTGAAACAGACTGGTATGGCGAAGGACAGCCGAAATTCCCCAATGACAATGCAGAGAATATGGCCAAAAATCGCAGAGTTGAGTTCGCCATCTATGCAAATGAACAAATGATTGAGGAAGCCAAAGAACAAGCATCAGCGAGATAAACAACACAAAACAAACATTTGAACGCTATGAAAAAGATGAAATATATTTTACCAGTAGTTGCGCTTTGCCTGCTGGGAGCAATAACCACGCATGCCCAGGAGTCGAATGTCACACGCTTTGGAGTCAAGGGTGGTGCAAACTTTTCCAATTTCCGGGTCGATGAACTGGAAGACAATAATGTGAAAGCCGGACTAAACCTGGGATTGTTTATGAAGTTACCTGTGTCGGAGGCTGTTGCAATTCAGCCGGAGTTACTCTATAGTAGTAAGGGAGCAAAACTCAGTTACGACAACTTCGTTCAGGGAGAAGGCGAATACAGATTCAACTTCAACTATCTCGAGCTTCCTGTAATGGGGGTTTTCCATATCGGCGACGTATTCAACATTCAGGTCGGACCGTACATTTCATATCTAACGTCCGCGAATATCAAGAACCTGGACGACGATCTCGATATTCAGGACATCGCAGACCTGGATGAAGGCGACTTTAATCGTTTTGACTACGGACTTGCTGCCGGTATCGGGTTTGACTTTAACGGTTTCATCATTGGTGCACGTTATACCCATGGCTTCAAAGAAGTCGGGGAATCGGGAAGCATTGCCGGCGAGTTCACAAAGAATTCGAAAAACAGCGTGGGAACGATCTTCATCGGATTCGGTTTCTAGAGATAGCCTGTCAAAAAAAATAAAAAAGGCCGGTTCGTCCGGCCTTTTTTTGTAATTCATGCATTATTCTAGTCTTCTTCCTTGATTTTCGGTACCGTTACAATGAATTTGGATCCCGCATTCAACTCCGACTCAACGTCTATAGTTCCACCATGTGACTGTACAATATTCAACGTAGCCGCCAGGCCCAGCCCCATGCCATTGCGTTTGGAAGTGAAATATGGTTCAAAAAGCTTAGTCAAAATTTCCGGGGGGATTCCGCTGCCGTTGTCAGTAATCTCGACCACATACTCTTCGCTCCTTTCAGCAAGCGTAACGCCAACGCGCCCATCCCCATTTGCAATGGCCTCAGTGGCATTAACAAGAATATTCAGAAAAGCAATCTTGAGTTTCTCTTCGTCTGCGTGGATGATGCACGGAGCATCGGGGTATTGTTTCGAAACATTGATTCCCTTAAGATGTATTCTGTCTGAAACAAGCTGAATCGTATCCTCAAGAACGTTCTGCAGATTTGTCACACGAAACTTTTTCTCGTTGGGTTTATAACTGTCAAGCAATTCGGCGATCAGGTTATCAATCCGTTTCGCATTACGCTGAATAATTTCAACAAACACTTTGTCCTCTTCAGACAAACTTTCGGGGCTGATTTGTTCGATCGCCATTTGAACGTTGTTCAATGGATTGCGTACCTCGTGAGCAAGTGTTCTTACCAGTCGTCCTGCCGATGCCAGCTTTTCCGCATAAAGCGTAGCGCGTTCTGCTCGTTTCAGGTTGGTGATATCATGTAGGATTCCCTGCACATAATTGATGTCGTTGCCGGGTTGCAGGGAAGCGGTCAGTACAAAATATTTTTTCTCCTGACTTTGATCCGTCATCACCAATTCAAGATCTATTATCTCACCGGTGGCCTCAAGCGCCTCGCGGATTTTTGTCCTGATTGTTTTGTCGTCGATGAGATCATAAAGCGATTTTTGCAGAAGCGTTTCCACTTCGTATTCAAGTAACTGACTCATTGCCTGATTTACATCGCGAAAACGAAGATCTGAATCCGTGATAAAAATCGCATCTTTCGAGCGCTCGAATATGTTTCGATACTTCTGTTCGTTTGCCCTTAGCGCCTTTAGCGCAGCGGACCGTTCGAGCGAATACCGGATACATCGTTCGAGCTTTTCCGTAGTGAGCTCGGCCTTGATGAGGTAGTCCATGGCTCCGATACGCATCGCTTCCTTATCAACTTCCGGGTTCCCGAAACCTGTCAATAAAATAATGGGCTCTTCAATCTTCATCGCACCGGCGTCGCGTAAAAGGTCAAGGCCTGTTTTTGCACCGAGTCGGTAGTCGACAAAGTAGATATCGTGCGCACGACGTTCGATTTGTTGTAGGGCCTCCTGGTATTGTGGGCACCACGCAATCTTGAAACGATCGCGATCAATTGCACTCAGGTAGTCACTGATGATAAGGAAGTCGTCGTGATCATCGTCGATGATCAAAATATTGATCGAATCTTTGCGCTGTGACATGCTAATGACTTTGTTTTTCAGGCAGAATTACCGAAAACGTTGCACCGGCATCTGCCGCTCCCGTTGCATGTATCCACCCGCCATGATTTTCTGCGATCTTCTTGCAGATCGCAAGGCCTATACCTGATCCGCTGTAGTCCGACTTTCCATGAAGTCGCTGAAATATCTCGAATATTTTCTCAGCGTAAATCCCTTCAAAACCGATCCCGTTATCCGCGACATCAATTCTGTAGAAAAGCTGATTGAACGGAAGCAACAAGTCAGACTTCTCCTTATGTGTAAGCCGGTGGGATGAAATAGTAATCACCGGCGGGGTATCTTTTTTCCTGAACTTCAGGGCGTTTCCGATAAGGTTATTAAAGAGTTGCCGCAATTCGGATTGTACGCCCTCGATTTCAGGAAGTTTTTCAACAGAAATCCGGGTAGTTGTTTCTTCGATCTTTAATTCCTGGTCGGAGATTACATCATGGAGAATTGCATTCAGGTCGCAGCGTTCAAAGTTACGCGTCCCCCTCGATACTCTTGAGAACTCAAGCAGGTTGTCGATCAGGTTTCTCATGTTTCCGGCGGAAGCCGAAATCCGTTCGAGATACAATTTACCGTTTTCACCCAGCGCGTTGATGTATTTACTTTTCAGGCGTTCGGAAAACGTAAGAATCTTCCGCAGCGGCTCGTGCATATCGTGGGATGCCACGTACGCGAATTCTTCCAGTTCCTTATTCGATCTGTTGAGCTCACGAATGTAACGTTCACGCTCCTTTTCAAAGGTCTTCTTATGCGTCACATCCCTGGTTATGCCGACTATCTTCTTGATGTTACCGTCCTTGTCAAGGATCGGCTTGCCCTTGCTGTGTACAAATTTCTCGCGGCCGTTTCGTGTACGAATAACGAATTCGCGGTCAAAATCCTTTTTCTGCTCCATCACGTCTGCTACTGCCTGGCGGAGAACATTTATATGATCTGGAACGATATGCTTTTGGAAAAATTCGTTGTCAACATGACCAACCTCACCCCTGGAGTAATCAAGTAGGGCATACATGCCGTCAGTCCATTCAAGTTTATCAGTAGACGGTGTCCAACTCCAGGTACCAAAGAGGATGAGGCGTTCTGTTTCATGAAAAAGCTGACGAATTGCATGCAATTCTTCTTCAGCGCGAACCTGGTCGCTGATATTTTCGACGACACAGAACAGAGATCCCCGCGGCCATCCTTCATCGGAAATGGCGCGGCAAACGTTCCTTGCATAGATACAGCCGCCATCCTTTTTATTAAAGCGAACTGTGAACGTATGCGTTGTCGCATTGCCGCCGGTATTCAGACTTTGCAGGGTCGTACGGAAAAGATTGTCATCCTCCTTATGAAGGAAGGATGACACATTCGAACCCAACAATTCCACATCACTTTCGGAAAATCCGAGCAATTCACGGAGCACGTCGTTTATTGAAAGAAATTCCATCCGGTTCGGATCTACCACATAGACCGGAGCCGGGAAAAAATTGATGTAGTTTTCCAGCGTACTTTGTTCCTTTTCCGTTGATTTCACTCGAGCAGTCGAAAACTGAACGGTTTCATTCATATTTCAGACTCAAACTTCTCGCCTCTCAATTCCTGGTATTGTCTGATCTTATTATACAAAGTTTTCCTGTCAATCTGAAGTACCTTGGCGGCTTTACTCTTGTTGAAGTTAACTTTCTTCAATGCCTCAAGGATCAGCTCATACTCGGCGTCGATACCGGCGCTTTTCAGGCTTTGTTCCCTCAGTACAGGTTTCTTCACTGGCGTGTAACCTCCTGCCATCGAACCTGACGCTACCGGATAAGGCGTGACTCCCGTAACCTGTATGGGCTGAGTCAAGTCACTCGATGAATTATCAAACTGCAGCTTTGCAAAGTTGGTAAGCTCGAACGGAATGCTTTTTACATCGATATACTCTTCGTCACAAAGGAGTGTGGCGCGTTTCACGACGTTTTTCAATTCACGCAGGTTTCCATACCATACGTACGACTGAAACAGGCGTTCTACTTCAGGATGGAAGCCTTTGATATTTTTATTAAGCTCATCATTGGCAATACCCAGGAAGTGATTTGCAAAAATCATAATGTCACCGGGGCGTTCCCGCAGCGGCGCCACCTGGATGGCAAATTCGTTGAACCTGTGATACAGGTCTTCACGCAACTTCCCTGCACCCGCTGCATCCCACAGTTTTTCATTACTTGCTACGATAATGCGGACATCAAGATCAATGTCTTTTGTTCCGCCTACACGGCGCATTTTCCTTTCCTGTACCACACGAAGCAGTGATATCTGCACGTCGTACGAAAGGTTGGCAATCTCATCGAGGAAGATCGTGCCCTCATTGGCAATCTCAAAACTTCCGATCTTCTGATTGAGTGCACCGGTGAAGGATCCTTTTTCGTGGCCGAACAATTCACTGCCTGCAAGTTCCTTTGAGAGCACGCCGCAGTCGATAGCCACGAATGGTTTGTGACTACGCCTGCTGCGCTTATGAATTTCCTGAGCGATAGCTTCCTTTCCGCTTCCGCTTTCACCGTAAATGATTACGCTGTAATTCGTCGGTGCAACCAGGTCAATCTGTTTCAGGATATTTTTGAAATAGGGACTGTCACCGAAGATGTATTCGGACTTTCCGTTTTGCGAAGAACTCCTTCGCGGGGTCGGCTTATCATTCCGACCGCCGGACGGTGTCGAAGTCTGAGATACCTGGTCCGGAACAGGAAGCAGCGCACGATCAAGAGCCTTTCTGATCGTCAAGAGAATTTCTTCCGGAATCAGCGGCTTGATCACGTAGTCAACGGCTCCAAGGCGCATAACCTCAACAGCAGTCTTGATGTTGCTAAAGCCTGTGATGATAATTACAGGTGTTGAGGGATTAATTTCTTTAATCGCCTTAAGCACAGTGGTTCCATCCATATCCTCAAGCATGAAATCGCAAAGGATAAGATCGGGAACACTTTCGTTGATAATCTCAAGAGCTTTCTTGCCCTTGTGTGCCTCCAGAACTTCGTAACCGTGTTTGGAAAGAAAACGACTGAGGACAAGGCACAAGTCCTTCTCGTCGTCAATAATCAAAATTTTCGCCATTGTGTATGTTTAAGTTAAGCAGCAGCCGTACGATGGTGAATCGTATTCCACCGGAGTTGAGCTGCCGGAATTCTGAGTTCATCCCGGTATTTGGCAACCGTCCGCCTTGCAATCTTGAGACCGCGGTTAGCCAATAGAGTCGCAATCTGTTGATCGGAATAAGGACTGTTTTTGTCTTCCGCCATGATTACCTGTTGGATTGCTTCCTGAACCTTTCTCACACTCACTGCGACACCTTCCTGGTTCGTGATCCCCTCGTTGAACAAATTCTTGATCAGCATGTTTCCCGATGGAGTTTGGACGTACTTGTTACATGTAATACGCGATACGGTTGATATATCGACGCCGACCATATCGGCGACGTTCTTGAGAATCATAGGTTTGAGCAGCAACTCATCACCTGTGGTGAAATAGTCGTACTGAAGTTTCACAATAGCTTTCATCACCTTCAGCATGGTCGACTCGCGTTGCTTGATTGCATTAACGAACCATTCCGCGGCGCTCAGTTTATTTGAAAGATAACGCGCTGTTGCCTGATCGCCGTTGCTTTTCTCGATGTCGTGAACTTTAGCCTTCCATGATGAATTGATTTTCAGTGAAGATGCCTTTTCCTTGTACAACGAAACATGCAAGGTGTTGTCTTGCTGAGTAACAATAAAATCAGGAATGATCGTATCCTGCTGAACGGGTGAACTGTCACCTTTTGGTACCGGCTTGAGTTTGAGCGTGGACAGGAGATCAAGTGTGAGATTAAAATCCTCTTCATCGATATCCAGCGCATCGAGAATGCGGTTGAAGTTCCGGCCCTTCAGTTCGTTGTAATAATCTTCAAGTATCCGGATTGCCAGTTTCACGTCCGGTTCTTTGGTGTTCATGCGCTTCAGTTGTGCAAGCATACATTCACGGATACATGATGTTGCCAGACCAACCGGTTCAAAAGTCCGCAGGTGGTTAATAACTTTTTGTACCTGTGCAGGATCAATAATTTTCAATTGTTTGAGCGAATAGTCGTCGGCGATACTATCGGCGTCACCTTCAAGGAAACCCTCATCACTCAAACAATTGATGATGAAGTATCCAAGTTGTTTTTCATCTTCGTTGAGCGCAGATGAAAGATTAAGTTGATTGATTGCTTCTTCCCTGAAATCAGATATCGTTACCAGGGTTTTGCTCGGAAGGATTTCCTGCTTTGAAAACTGAGGATTATTCTGGTGATAGTCGGGAGTGTCATCGTATGCATATTCATCCCAATCCTGATATTCCTGAGGTTCATCTTTGTCGTTTTTCTCGGTCTGCAGATCCGCGTCAGCGTTCTGTTCGATGAGTGGATTCTCCTCGAGCTCATTCTGAATACGTTGTTCCAGTTCGATCGTATTCAGATGGAAAAGATGCAACATCTGAAGTTGCTGAGGATGTATCTTGAGTTGTTGTTTCTGGGTTATATGTTGATACAGCATAGAGTTTGGTCTTTTAGGTCACGAGCACTTAGTCTTACAACCAGCGATCCAAAAATTTCAATTCTGACAAAAACCTGATACACAGCCGCTTACAAAAAGATATCACAACAAACGCTCCCCGCAGAATGAGGACACGAGTATAAATTTCCCCATATTGGGGAACGTAAGTTAACTAATAAAGGGCAGAAAGTGTGGAATTTAAGCAGGCGTCTGGAGTATTTGCGCTCCGTCGGGTAGTGAATTGTCAATGTTTGACTCCCGAAAAACGACTCAGTCTTTTGTTACTTCGCGCAATCGGCGGCGGGTTTCCTGTATGACAATTTCGGCCTTCCTCATTAAGGATTCATCCCGTTCTGTTGCATCAAAACCCTTGATAAGTTTATCGATCTTCGCTCGTTGTTCCGCAAGTTTCGCAGAACTGTTACTCGTGTGATCCCGGTGATCTGATCTCATCAGCGTTTTGACAGAGTCACGAAGTGTCAGCAAGGTCGAATGTAATTCATCGTGTCTCTCCATCTGCATGGTCTGCCTGTCCTGCTCGGCGCCACCCATAGATATTGTGTCAATCGGCTCCTCATGACGACCAATTTGCGAATACGCATGCGTGATGCATAACGCGCACATCACAAAGGTAATTGCCACTACAAACTTCATGAGTTCCCAAGTTTGTAAGGAGTCAGGGCGAATACCGGTTCGTCGACATGTTTCGGTTCGCGTACACGAATGCGTTCACGGCGTCTCACACGTTGCGCGCGCTGCAGTAGCACCATCTTCTCTGTCTGATATTTGTACGCGAGCTTTTGATCTGTGGGGAACAGCGCGCGAAATAGGAAGTAGCCCAGAAACATGAAAGCTGCATATCCAACCAGGAAAGAAATCACAATCATTGCCGCCATAGCAGAAATCTTTATTTTCTGAAAATGATGAAAATAAAATGCCCTGCTGAACCAACGCTCCAGCTACAGCAATGCCATATTGTACGTAAGTTTTGGGAAGTGGGTTCTACAGAAATTTTGCGACCGACTGTTTCCGCATTCCACGATACGGCTAGCCGCCGGCTTGTTACCCACCCACTACTTCACCGCCATTAATATGAATCACCTGCCCGGTAATATATGAAGCATCATCAGAGGCGAGGAAGACATATGCCGGTGCGACTTCGTAAGGATAACCTGCACGACCCATCGGCGTGCTTTTTCCGAATTTATCAATGTGCGATTTGCTAAACGACGCTGTAATCAACGGTGTCCATACCGGCCCGGGCGCCACTGCATTGACACGTATTCCTTCGCCCGCGAGATTTTTTGCCAGTGAGCGCGTGAATGAAACGATAGCTCCCTTCGTAGATGCGTAATCGATAAGGTGATCACTTCCCCGGTATGCTGTAACTGAGGTGGTATTGATAATACATCCGCCCTTCTCCATTTTCGATAAAGCGGCTCTTGCAAAATAAAAAAAAGAAGACACATTGACATCAAATGTCCGCTGCCATTGTTTCGATGTTATCTCAAGAAGGTCGTCCGCATTTTCGTGAGTACCTGCGTTATTGACAAGAATGTCCAGGCGCTTCAGTTTCCGAACCGTATCCCTGACGACTTCCCGACAAAATTTTTCATTGGCGATATCTCCTTTAAACAGGACACACTGTTTGCCATAAGCCTCCACCATCTCCTGCGTCTCCCTGGCATCGCCGTCACTCCTGTGGTAAACAATAGCGATGTCAGCTCCCTCGGCTGCGTAATGAACGGAGATAGCCCTGCCAATACCACTATCACCACCGGTTATTATCGCTACCTTATTTTCAAGTCG
Source organism: Bacteroidota bacterium (assembly GCA_023428695.1). Lineage (GTDB taxonomy): Bacteria > Bacteroidota > Bacteroidia > Cytophagales > Cyclobacteriaceae > Ohtaekwangia. The sequence continues at coordinate 51,151 of JAEYWY010000013.1, read as the reverse complement.
CCAGGCGCTCTTATAGTCCGACCGAATCGCGACAAACTTTTTGTCGACCAGTTTTGATTTTTTCATGATGTATTATTTCAATTTGTCAAAGTCAATTTCCCTGACTTCCTGTTTAACGATGAATACCGCAGTCTTATCCGGTTCGATACCAGCACCAAAAGTGAGGGCATACACCTTGGTAAACTCGGCGCCGAAATAAAGAATTATAGACGAGTAATAGACCCACAGTAAGATCAATACGATAGAGGCCGCGGCGCCGAAGGTCACGCCAACATTTGAGTTCACGATATATAATCCGATGAGATATTTGCCTATCATGAACAACGCAGCTGTGAAGGCAGCGCCAACAAATGCATCCCGCCAGCTTATTCGCGCATCAGGCAATACCTTAAAAATTATTGCAAAAAGCGTGGAGATGATAACAAAAAGGAAAACATAGTTGATTGCCTGAAAAATGTAAACAGTAGCCTCATCAAAGAGGTTGATAATGTTATCGTAAAGCAGATCAACCAGGGCGTGAATGATAAGACTGACAAGGAGTACAAATCCGAAACTTACGATGAGCGAAAAACTAATGACGCGATTGACCACAAGTTTCAGCCAACCTTTCTGCGGCTTTGCCTTTACGGACCAGATGTAATTGATAGAATCCTGTATTTCGGTAAACACCCCTGTCGCACCTACAAGCAGGATGGCAATACCCAGGACGGCACCTGACGTGCTCAGCTGCGAATGTTCAATATTCCGGATGATTTCCTGAATCTGAAGCGCAGCATTGCTACCGAGAACGCCGTTGAGTTGATAATATATCTTTCCTTCTACAGCCTCGCGACCGTAGAACAACCCGGCCAATGAAATCATGATGATGAGGACCGGACCAATGGAAAATATCGTATAGTACGACAACGATGCACTAAGCTTCATCCCGTGATCCTCGATGAAGTCGACACCCGCTCTCTTCAATACTCTCCAGAATCGCAAACCCGTACAGATTTATTCGCGTTCCTCAATCCGGACTTTCTTCATGAACTTGTCGACGTATTCATCCGAGTACGCTCCGTAGGCGTTGATTAAGGTACCTTTAACGCCATCGGTTGCTTCAATTGCGTATAGTATGGAGTTATCAGAAGGATCGGAAATCCCTTCGAACCGAAAAAAGTTCACAACGTGAATATCCTCCGGACGATAAATTTTCTCCGTCTCCAAACAGCATAAGCCATCTTCCTGGGCTTTGAAGTTTTTGTCGTATCCCGCTTGCAGCAGTTTGTTCAGGTACTGTGTCAGATCCCGCATGTAGGGAACCTTAATGTTGGGGTTCGATGGACTATTCATGATAATATTGAGTTAGTAAATGTTTATTGTTGTCGGAGCGTATTCAGCAAGCTGTCATTCCGACTCATCAGATACGTGGTATTATCCAGAAGTATCCTGAGCGAATCAGAAGCTTCCTCGCGATAGTCGCGAATATCTTTCATGAGCCTTGCGTTAAGTTTTTCGACCTGATCACTCCATTCTTTATTGAATTTGTCAGGTTCCATTCTTGTGAAACGTTCAATATTCCGTGCGGAGTCAAACTCGCCGGATAACGGAGTTGTGATATCCCGGCTTTCGGCATACGTCTTCAAACGCAGCGTGACCTTTGTATGACGTTGCACGAAATCATGCGCAAGATTTCGATCAGACGTATCGGACAAATGTTTCTCACCGAGAGAGCCAAGTCGAAGAAGAGCATGCGACTTATCAATCACATCAACCAGGAATTTCGCCTCACTTCTTTTTTCCTTCGAAGAGAACTTTTCCTTGTTGAGACCCTGAATATTTCTTTTACCAGAGTCATCCCCGCAACTATTCAGGACACAAAGGATCGTGATCAACATCCAGTTTCGACTCAGTACACTCATGTTTGAATGTTACAGAGCAAAAATTTGAAAATGTAATGCCATTCACGGCGTGCAACGGGAGGGCTGTCCAAAAAAAAGGTCTGTCAATAATTGATTGACAGACCTTCCTGGTGTAAATCCGGCGACTACGGACGTCGAGCCATTCCTGTTATAAGCGATATCACAAACAGTATCAAGAACAGGAAGAACAGGACTTTTGCTATTCCAGCAGCACCCGCCGCAATTCCACCAAATCCAAAGATAGCTGCGATAATTGCAACTACCAGGAAGATTATAGTCCAGCGAAGCATAACTAATTATTTTAAGTAAAACATACATCTTGTCAGAGAAAAGCTGTGCCAGCAAGTGAAACAAAGTCACGCCTTTACGTGCGGCTCTTTGAGTATTAAATTCTACACTTAATGCCGCCTAATTGACCGCAAATTTCCCGCTGATCGGGTACCTTCTTTTCACTACCAATACCGGGAGTCTCAGACTACCTGGAAAAAGATTCATAAACCCTACAATATCATACATCGGAAAACCTAAACCGTAAAGTTATGGATCGGTCAATACGCGGAAATCTGGCTGACAGGGTAAGAGCACTACTTGTTCTCTTTTTGATTTTCATGTTTATCGTTTCTCTTTTTAGTTGTGAACCTACAAAAGAAACAGCGCTGACCATTCAGAAAGAACGTCGCGATATTGAATTAGAAAAGCGGAGATTAAAGGAAGGTCTCACTTTCGTTCTTCGCAACGTTGATAATAATCTCAGCAAACTTGAGCAACGTGCCGACAAATCAAACGAACTCAGCATTCGTCGCGAGGCGTTACTCAGGAAAAGATCTCAGCTCGTTGGTATTCTGAAAGACGTAAGGTCGGCAACAAATGAAAATTGGACTGTAGTCTCTGCAACCGCTACCGAGACGCTGGAAAATTTTCGATTCACCACTTCCGGTTTATCGATCAATTGATTCTACCCTTCACTTGTGCAATTCCTTCAATATGCGCATGAAAACCTTTTCATCCGACGTCAGTTCGGCTTTCTCATCAGGTTCTTCGATCGCATCAAGCTCTTCGAGATAGCGCGATAGCGCATTCTTCTCATACAAATCAATGAGCCCCGGATGCACATAGTATTTGCGACATACAGCCCGTGTGTTTCCAAGCTTGCGGCTGACTTCATCAAGTGCATAGAGGATATTCTTCTTACATTCCGCCTTGCTTTCAGGATTACCCACAAGGCATAACGAACGCAACAAGTTCAGTGAACCGGCCCATGTCCGGAAGTCTTTAGCAGTGAAGTCGCCACCACTCGCCGCTTTGATGTAGTCGTTCACCATCCCGGAATCAACAGGCTGACGTTGTCCGTCGTCATCGAAATACTGAAACAATACTTTCCCGGGAATATCGCGGCACTGGCGAACAATCCGTGCAAGCCGTGAATTTCGCAAAGTTACCGTTTGATTTTTTCCTTTCTTTCCGATGAATGAAAAGCGAAGCTTACTTCCTTCGATCCGAACATGATTATCCTGAAGGGTGGTGATGCCGTGAGACCCATAGAGTTTGTTGTAGTCCTCATTCCCAATACGTATATACGTCCGTTTCATCAAACTAACGATGGTGGCGAGAACCCGCGTCCGCGTCAGACCTTTATCCTTCATATTTTTCTCGATGGTCTTTCTCAATCCCGGGAGCGCCCGGCCGAATTCATAGAGCCGGTGAAATTTGGTTTCACTTCTGACAGCGCTCCAGGCCTGATGGTACCGGTATTGCTTGCGGCCACGGATATCATAACCCGTTGCCTGAATGTGCCCGTTGTGAGACGGGCATATCCATACTCTTGTCCAAGCCGGCGGAATAGCAAGCTTCTTTATCCGGTCTGTGTCTTCACGGTTTCGCACCAGTTTTCCTCTGAAATAATATGCGAATCCATTCCCTCTCTTTACCCTTCCAATGCCATCGCGTGTATCACTTACATATTGAAGGCGTGCTTTTCGCGCGGACTGAAGGTAGTCCCTGTCAAGTTGCAGCACCTCCTGGTGGGTGAGATTGGCCAATCCCGATACAGAACGTATTTCCATGCGGCAGGGAAGTAAAATTCTTGTACCGATGAACAATGAATGTTCTGCGAATCAGAACGGGTAGCCGATAGCGATATTAAAGATCAGGTTATTGCGTCTCCATTTACTGCTGTCCAGATCGATTTCGTGAAAAACCCAACGATCACCTTTTGGAAGGAAGGGCTTTCTCACCGGAAAAGCAACATCAAAGCGCAGGACGAAGAAGTTGAAGTCGAAACGGAAACCCAACCCTGTGCCTACTGCGAGCTCGTCGTAAAAATCATCCCATTCGAATTTTCCTCCCGGTCGCGAGTCCTCATTGAAGCTCCAGATATTTCCCGCATCAACGAACACAGCTCCCTTGAAAGCTTTCACTATATCGAAACGCAATTCAACATTCCCTTCCAGTTTAATATCCGCCCGCTGGTCAATGAAAATTGCCCTGTTCGCCTCTCCGCCCAGTTCTTCGACCACGTAGTAGGTGCCAGGCCCGAGTGATCTCGCCGGAAATGCGCGAATACTATTTGATCCACCGATTGAAAACTGCCGGATATATGGCATCACATCACTGTTTCCAAACGGGTACCCCGTTCCAATCACAAGGCGGCTCGCAAGTTTGTTGTGTTTATCCAGTTGCCAGTAGTGACGAAAGTCAATGTCACCGCGCACAAATTGTGAATAAGGAACTCCAAAAAGTTCGAATGCCCCGGTTTCATTATCCCGGGCCGCGTCCTGAATCAGGTTCAGCAGGTTCCCGGCAAGTTGAATCGATCCACTGAAGAAAATGCTGTGGGTCTTAAACTTCTTCTCCTTAAACTGATTGAGGATATCGGGCGCAAGCTGATTGTTCAGCGTATAGGTATAGCGTGATCCGAGTATGAACTGGTTTTCGAGTGACTGTGCGAGAAACGGGTTCCGTGTCAGCGCGTCGTCAAACCTCGGTGAACGACTGGCGGTTTGAACGTACGTGATATCCATGGGGTACAACTGATGTGACTTGGCATCCGTCTCGCGCCATGTATAGCCCGCCGAAGCATTGAAGGAATTCAACCTGAAGTAGCTGACGCGGTTTTGAAGATCGTAACCAATTCGAAAGTCCGTTTTCGGAAGGTATTTGCGGGAAGAGTAATCAACTTTGAAGGGAAACATAAACCGCGGGACAGTCAACCCTGCCTCAGCGCCAAACTCCACCGAATTCAACGGACCGGATATTCGCTGACCAATTTGCACCTCGTATGAACCGTTCACTCTGAGCTCAAACAGCTCAGCTCCGCCAAACAGGTTCCGGTTCGTATGCGTTATTTCCAGGCCGGGGCCGACAAAACTATTGGACTTGGATACCGCACGAAATTCTGCACGCACTGACTTTTGCTTCATCGGCGTCAGAAAAATATCCGCCTTCAAGACATTTGAATCAGAAAATAGCTCCGCATACTGAATGTTGACGAACTTGAACACCCCCATATCCATCAGATGCGATAAGGTAAGACTATGATTGGTACGTGAATAGATTTTGTCAACGCCCAGGTTTATGTTATTTGTAATTACTTTCGGCCGGAACTTGTGCACAACGTCGTAATAGTTCATGCTATCCACAACCTCACCAGACTGTTGCAGCCTCGTAGTATCGGAATCCAGCATGAAGTTGGGATAGATGTTTATCTCCCCGATGCTGTAAATCCGTTTTGCGCGCTGTGGCATTCCGGGTTCAAGGCGAAGATCAAGGTCCACCTGCTTGTATCCGACCGTACTATCCGCTTCAAAGATGAGATACCTGTCGTCAAAGTAGTAGATTCCGTAGTCCTCAACTTCGGTTTCGATACGTTCCTGCTCAGCGGCTAGTCGCGCGAGTTCGTATCGCTGGCCTTCCTTCAGATACGTATTTTCCCTGAGCGTACGAACAATCCGCGCATAAACGCTATCCCTTGGTGTCGGAAAGTTTATTTCACGAAGACGATATGGAGGATGCAAAAGCACGGTATACACAACGTCGTTTTCATGTTTACCTTCTTTCACATCGTATTTCACCTCCGATGCGAAATATCCTTCGTTCTGCAATTGTCCGGTTAGCATGCTGGCGATCCGTTCGGGTCGGACATCGCTCATGAGAACCGGCGCCTGACCAAGTTTTCGCCGCAGAAATGCTTTGAGTCCTTTGGTTTTGGTTTCATCCTTCTGCTGGTAATAAAACCATACTCCGGGGCGCATACCCAGTACTTTGGTATTGCGCTCGGGAGTTATTAGTGGCAGGAGGCTGTTCGTTAAATTTTTCGTTCCACCCGTCTTTCCCTGCTTTTCATACCGGATTTCTGCACCACCATAAAACTTTTGTCCAGGGCCAAGGTATTTGGTGCCGGTACATCCTGACAATGTTAACGCGATCGCACAAACTATTCCGGTAACGAGACGCCTACTCATTTTTGTTTCCCTTATCGTTGGCCCTTACTTTGTCGTTCGCTCTGAACAACTCCCTGAGTGCGTCGTAGTCTTTAATATAGATCAGACCGGCTCCGGTTTCAATGATGTCGCCGTTGATCATATCGTAGGTGTTATTTCTAAACCCGGTTATACGCAACCTTCCATCTTTGGTAAGTTTGTATTCCAGTGCCAGATCGCCAATGAAGTCGGTAAAACTGTCCTGCTGAGTATCGTCACCTTCAAGGTTCACGTTGCCTGAGACCTTGACAACGAGCCGATCATTGAGAAGGCTTTTCGAAACACCAAGTTCGAGATCCGTTGTATTGGTGGCTTCACCACTGGAATAATCCTCATACGATTTAAGATCAAAACTGAGTTCGACACCCTTTACGTTTGAGGAAAGTCTGTTGAGTTGGTCCGACAATATTTTGCTAACGCTCCTACGAGCAGAACCTGCAACACCTCCGCCGGCCTGACTCTCGAACGGATTTTCAGAGATAAATCGTTTCAGTACCAGAAGTGCAAAGACCTGTTTATTAAGATCCGACTCGCGCGTATTGATATCCTGTAGCCGGGCGTACAGACTTCCGTCAAATTCATTTCGTGCATTTTCAGGCATACCCAATTCAAATGAAATCTCCGGGCTAAGTAATTCTCCCTTTATTATGAGAAAGACGTTAACCGGCACTGCCTTTTTGTACGAATTGAGGTTTTCTTCCGGAACCTGATTTGCAACGAGGTCAATAGGTGAAGTCTCAACCTGATACATTGCACGAATATTCAATTGGGCATTAAGAACTTCGCCCGCCCATGTCATTGTGCTTCCCTTTTCAATCGAGAAACTGCGTTTAACAAATTTCGCGAATGACAAGTCGTAGCTGCCTTCAACTATTTCGTAACGGCCTGTGAGTTGCATATCGCCGGTGGGATCCATCTGTAAGGTCAATGTTGACTCGCCGCGTACGGAAAGTTGATCACCGGTGACAGGGTCGATCACAACTTTGAAACGCTCCTTGCCGTTGAGCTGAATGTTGGCAGTAAGATCAACACCGGTGAATCCGACTTCCACAGTGTCGCGTAAGTCGATCGAACGCATGAACGGATCCTTCTCTGCGTCTTTGTCAATAAACACCACAATTCCTTTCTGTTCAAGTACCCCGCTTTCCGACTGCGGGACGATGTAAGTAAGCTCACTACCGTCGGAAAGACTAACATTCATATTTACCTTTGGCGCAAGACTCGTCCCGGTGATGGTTGTAGTTGTATTGATTCTTATGTTACCATAAAAAAGATCATTATCGCCCGCGGATGTATTCAGTAACTGGAAATCATTTGCAGTCAGGTTCAACTTAAGACTAAACCCACCCTGGTCGCGGAAAGCAACAAGTCCATCCAACGTAGCTTTGTTCTTTCTGGTATCTGACAAATCGAACCTATCAAACACGATTTCGTCCTCGCGTAAATAGATGGACTCATTCTCCACGGTGAACGAAGTCTTCGCGAATGTCGAAAAGAACGAAGCATCTTTGAAATTAATTCGTCCGGATAAATCGGGATCCGCGGCTGGACCCCGCATGGTAAACTCACCTGTGAGGCCGCCCTTCAGGTTTTGCAACTGACCCATAGTAAGCGGCTCAACAATCGAAAGGTTGAGGCGTGTCAATTGTGCTTCGAGGAGTATCTCCGGAGTTGTACCCTGTGAAAGGAAACCGCGCGCATCCAGATCAGCGTCTTCTCCACGCAAATCGAGAGCATAGTTCATAGGTCCGCCGGGCTTCTTGTTAACATCGAGGCGAAGGTCGCCCCAGGTTTGTTCGAGAATAGCAAGGTTTTTAATCAGCAGCTGTGTCCCAAAAGTACCAGCTACAGAGGACGCAAGTGTCAATTCTCCGTCAATCGTACCCGCTATTGGTGTCGTGCCCTCAACAAGACTCGTAAGATTACTCAGCTCCACCTCCCGGAAAGCAATCGAAAGTGTCGAATCGGCATTATGCTTCTTGTACAAAAGCACGCGCTGGTTTTCATGAGCGATATAAAAATTATTCGGCTCAAGACCATGTTTGCCAAAAACGAGTGTATTATACAATGGAGTCTGCCAGCCCTTGTAATTCAATGTCACCTGATTCTGCAGAAACGAAAAGCGGAATGCATCTTCAAGACTGTAGAACGCACCACCCAGGTAATATTTCTCCTGTTTCGCCGAATCGAGAATAGAAAGATTAGTCCGGATAGAGTCATTCATGACATTCGCAGCCAGGCGAATTGATTTGATATTCAGCGTGTCAATCAGGATGTCTTTCAGATCAAGCGTCACATCAAATGAACGTGAATCTGAAATCGCCCGCAACGAAATCGTATCAAGGGCAATTCCGGAGTAATTAATTTCAGAAACCAAAAAGTCCAGTTTAAGCTCATCCGAAGCACTGCTGTATTCTCCCTGAATCTTACCCGGCACGAATGGTTCGAGTTCAGGGACGAGCACCTCAGTAATCAGATCAGTATTCTTTAAGACAAGATCAAAACTGAATCGCTGATCACCAACGGGTTGACTGTACGTCGTATCATTGAGGGAGAAGTACTTATTGAAGTGGCGCCTAAGCACATCCGGGAGCGTAAAAATGTTTATTGTGCCTTCGAAATCGCCGGTGACGACATCGGACCGTATAGTGATTTCGCTCCGGCCCTCCTGGTCTATTGACGCAAATAAAAGCGAATCAACTGAATACAGGTCGGACCCATTGAAGATTGCAAAATTGCGAATACCGACGTCCCCGTTCAACTTCTGAAAATCGGGCGTTTCAAGATCAACAGTCAGCAACGCACGTGCGCGCATTGGTCCCGCTGACAGCCCCAGCTTTTCGAGATCAGCGTTACGAAGATCTAATGCAAGTTTGTAACGCGGTACGTCATTGTCGTAATCAAGATCACCCGTCAGATTGAAGTCAAGGTTTTCATCCGACATCTCTGCCTCGCCTGAGAAAAAATACTTCTTCATCGTACCGTTGAGCCGGAAGTCACGGTATGCATATCCGTTAAAGTCAAATTTATTAACGCGGACTTTGAAGACCCCATCCAGTTCCTCCATTGTGATACCGGCGCCATTCGCGGTTGCAACCATATCAAGCTTTCCAATCTGATCCGGCTGACCAAGCAGTTTGCCGAGAAAGAAGTCAACAATTCTGACTTCACCACGATAGTTTTCTTTCGTCGACTTATCCAGATTCATTTTTGCGTCGAGATAAACGTTTCCGAATTCCGACGTGAGTTCCGCTTTCACATCGGGCGTCGAGAGTGTACCGCGATAACCCGCACGAAGACTCAACCACTCAGGTAATTGCATCGACGAAGGAATTAGTGAGTCCACCAGCAACGTTTTTATGTCTGTAGCTGTGGTGTAAAACTTGTCTATATCCACTACAAGATGTATCCTGTCAGTTTCGGACAAATTTGAAAGTGATCCATTCAGGAACAGGCTCGTATTCTCCATCGCGTGCAACTGAAAGTGATCAATCGTTACGTCTTCCATTGAGCCGCTGAATCGTCCTGCAAGTTTGAACACTGACGACTCCGGAAGTGATACGGGAATACTGTCCAGACTGGTCGGACTCAGATAAAGGAGGTCACGCAATGCGACAGAAGATGAGGTAAGATCGATCACGCCATTCGCGGCCGCTGGCGTTTTCGAAACTGCTTCGATTGACGGATACGTTGCAAATACTTCAACGGCAATGTTGCTGTGACCTGTGCGGACGCTCAAATCACTGATTGCAAGCGAATCGCGAAACATCGCCAGGGAGCCATTGAGCGATTCTAGCAGAAACCCGCTTTTTTCCCGAAAGGAAAATTCATCAATCGTACCGAATGCCTGCCCCTGATTGTACCGGACTCCGTTCAGGTGTATGTTGATATTTGACAGAACGGTATGAGCGAAATCAATCCCGCTCGTCTGCACTGGTTTCATATGATCGAAATACTGAACCTTTCCTCCGTCAATCGCAAAGTTATCCAACGAAAACCTCCACGGATCCTGCGCCTGCTCGTGCCGGACAACCGCCGGGTCCACAGGTTCATGGGATGGCTCCTTACCAGTCATCTGCACAGAGATAAAAGGATCCGTCAACGTGACCCGCGTGAGATCAATGATTTGTTTTTTGATATCGATGGTGTCAGTTTCAATAATGGCCTCCTCCAACCTTGCAACCACAACCTGGCCCAAGGGTTTCTGATTATATTCTGCATCTATTTGATTCAGGCTGATCTTGTTAAAGGAAATGTTCAGTCCAACGGCTGCGCTATCCTCAGGTATGACTTCCGCCGAATCCGGAACAGCGTCGGGAATCCTGAACTGCATTACGTCTGCTGATACTCCGGCAACAAAGATTTCATTAAAGCGAATGGCACCGCTGTCGAGATCGAACAGCTCGGTATCTATCGTAAACCTGTTGAGCTTAAGGTCAAGGCGGTTTCCTGAGATGGAATCATTGAGATAAAAGGCAAGTCTGTCAAGTTCGATTTCGCCAAGCCGGAATGTCCACGGGGCTGCGGTAGTGTCAACCGGTGTAGTGTCTGCTGTTGCAAATGCTGCGATAATATAATCGAAGTTGAAGGCACTGTCAGCCTCCGACCTTTTTATCGTCGATACGATGTTTTCAAGCTCCAACTTGTTTAACTCAATTGTGTTGTCGGTGAGAGCCCACAGGTCCGTGTCAATGCCTATCCGGCCCGCATACAATAATGTATCCTGCGCCTGATCTTCTATATAGAGTCCCTCCAAAACAATTTTCTTGGGAAATGACAAGCTGAAATGAGCGAGCCTTACCGGCGTTCCGATCTTGTTTTCCAAAAACGAAATCGCTTCACCCCGGATTTTGTTCTGCACCCAGGGTATCTGAATGGCCAGCATGACAAGCAAAAGCAGGACTATTATACCGGTAATAGTCCATCCCAGAATCTTTAGAACTCTGATTCCAATCTTCCTTGCCTTACCCCGATTCATGTTTGAAGCGCCTACCAAATTAACAATCTAATGCCACGACCGACTTACAAAGATCGTTATATCTTCATCAACCTGTGTAATTATCTACACAACTTCAGAAAGCAAATCAATCCCATCCGCCGGCGCGTTTGTTTAGCCGCCTCCTGCCATGGCGTACGGGACCAGGCTCCGGGCTTTATAATTTCTGTCGAATAAGTACAAAGTATTTTCACATGACCGATATCCTCAAGCGCGTTAATCAGCAGCTTCTATTTTTTGTATTGTCTGTTGTTGTCCTCTATTTCGGGAAACCCGTTCTGGTCCCCGTAATGTTCGGGGTATTACTCGCGATGCTAATGGCGCCTGTTTGCCAGACATTGGATGACCGCGGCTGTCATCGCGGGCTGGCCTCGGCCATTTGTATTATCATTCTGGCTGTCGCTATCGTTGCTGTACTTTCCATCCTGATTGCACAGGTGAACTCCTTTATGGAAGACATGGCGATGATCAAGGCCAAAACCAAGAGCATCCTGTGGGATATTCAAACGTGGATTGAAGCAAAATTCAATATCCCCAGGAAAAACCAGGAGAACATAGCAAAGGAGCAGATTACATCGGAGGAAAACCAGGGTGGACTCGCCAGACTGATACTCGCAGGCTTTTCGTCCACGATCGGAACCATCGTACTTATGCTGGTCTACACATTCCTTTTCCTTTATAATAAGGAGAAGTTTGAAACATTCTTTGTTCGCATATTTCATTCGGAAGACCCCGAAAAAGTGAAAAACATTGTTGGAAAAATTTCTATGGTTGGTCAACGTTACCTTACCGGTCGCGCAATGTCCGTGATCATTCTCACCACACTATATTCGATTGCACTTTATGCCATCGGACTTGATAACGCTTTGTTGTTGGGAGGAATCGCAGCCATGCTGACAATCATTCCGTATGTCGGTACAACCATCGGCGGGCTGTTTCCTTTTCTTGTGGCGTTGACCACGGAACCATCGTACCATTCCGCTCTCATGGTTGGCGGAGCAATCATCCTGATACAGACTATTGACAACTACTTCATCGAACCAAATGTAGTCGGAGGCGAAGTAAATCTCAGCGCTCTTACAAGTATCGTAAGCATAGTAGCCGGGGGGATGTTATGGGGCGTCGCCGGAATGATACTCTTCCTTCCGATAATGGGTATTCTCAAGATTATTTTCGACCACGTGGAAAGTCTGAAACCAATCGGATTCATCATTGGCGACAGCCATGACCGCGACAAGAAAACACTATTCAACAAGATCCGGGAAGCCCTGTCCGGAAAGAAGGAAGAACAGATTGTCAACAATCATATGGAGAAATGACCGCTTTTTCGATAGCATCACACGTCACAGATCGTGACGCCTTGCCTGAGCGAAGCGATCTTGTCTTCTCTCTTCGGAATAAACTCCTGAGCCACAAAGCCTTTGAATCCTGTTTCGACAATCGCTTTCATGATCGCCGGGTAATTCAATTCCTGTGTATCGTCGATTTCGTTTCGACCAGGGACGCCGCCGGTGTGGTAGTGTGAAATGTATTTGTTGTATTTACGAATAGTCGCGATCACATCACCCTCCATAATCTGCATGTGATAGATATCGTACAGTAGCTTGAATCGTTCCGAGCCGACCTTTTCACAAAGTGCAACACCCCATTCAGTGTGATCACACTGATAATCCTTATGATCAACCTTACTGTTGAGCAACTCCATAACCAGCGTGACCTTATGTTTTTCGGCGACAGACATGAGTTTTTTCAAACCGACAGCACAGTTTTCGATACCCTGTTCATCATCCAGTCCGTTGCGATTTCCCGAAAAACAAATAATCTGTGAGTAACCCGCTGCCGCCACCCTCGGGATCATGTCGGTGTAGCTTTGGATGAGTTCGTCATGAAATGCGGGATTGTTAAAACCTTCGGTTATGCCCTTGCCCGCACCCCAGGGTAGCGCCGCCGTGAGGCCATACTTGCGGAGGATCGGCCATTCTTCAGGACCAACAAGTTCAATGGAAGCTATCCCGATATTTTTTGCTGCCTTGCAAAGATCTTCAAACGGAATATTCTGATAACACCAGCGACATACAGAGTGATTGATCTTGCCCTTCAATTGGTTTTCCAATGAAGCCTCCGCCGCGCTGACGCGTTCAGAAAGGGACAAACCTGCCAGGGTTACCGCAGCCGAGCCTGCCATTTTCTTCAGGGCACTCCGGCGTGATGATGGGTTTTCGAAACTTGTTGTCATAGGCGTCAAGTTAACTTTTTTTTGAATTTTATTTAGCTGTCACGACTCGCTCACCAACCTTTGCCTGGAACTCTCTGATCGCTCCTACGGTTATGATGCCTTGCTTTTTACGTAAACGTGCGAAATATTTCCTTTACCCGAACTCTCCTTGTGTACTTCAAACTGTTCGAGGCTCTCGATCAGCGAAACCAGTTTCTTGAATCCATAATTCCGCGGATCGAAGTCCGGTTTCTTTTTAAGCAACAGGTTACCGAGTTCTCCGAGGAAAACCCAACCACTTTCGTCGGCGAGATCGTTAACGGATGATTCGATGAGGTTGACTAATTCGTAGTTCGCGAACGGGTCCGTTTCAACAGGCGCTGCCGATTCAATATTCTCCTGTTGTTGCTTCTTTGGTGACGACTTTTTCTTCTGTGGCGCCTGCGCTTTCTTTTTTTGCTCGCCGTTACCTTTCAAAATCTCTATGTATATGAATTTGTCAACGGCTGATATGAACGCGTGTGGTGTCTTTCGCTCACCCATACCAAACACCTTCATTCCGGCTTCACGTAATCGCGTTGCGAGCCGCGTAAAATCGCTATCGCTTGACACAATACAGAATCCATCGACGCGACCGGTGTAAAGTATATCCATTGCATCGATAATCAGCGCCGAGTCTGTCGAATTCTTTCCGGTGGTATAACTGTACTGTTGCACCGGCGTGATCGCATGTTCAAGCAGTTTACTTTTCCATCCGGAAACAGTCGGCTTTGTCCAGTCGGCGTAAATTCGTTTGAACGTTGGCGTACCATACTTCGCAATTTCCTGAAGCATCGGCTGGATCTGCGAGTGGGGTACATTGTCGGCGTCAATGAGAACGGCGAGTCGAAGGTCTTTGATTGTATCCATCCATGTAATTGTAAATGCAAGTTGGCAAATTATGAGGTTAAAACAAGGCACTATGACACACGCGACCTACGAAAAAGGGCTGCCCGCAGACAGCCCTTTCGTGTAGAAACCGCACTTTCTAAAGCGTAACCTCGCCAGTAAGTTTGATATCCCGCGATGAACTACCGACGAGAATTGTAAACTTCCCAGGCTCGAGTACCCATTGTTTTTTAGTGTCGTCATAGTACATGAAGGCATCCTTTTCAAGGGTAAGCTCCACGTTGCCGGACGCACCCGGTTCGAGGAAGACTTTCTTAAATGCTTTCAGTTCCTTGTCAGGACGGGCCAGCGCAGATTGATCATCGCGTACGTACACCTGCACTACTTCAGCACCCCCCATCTCGCCGGTATTCTTTAAAGTAAGTGACACTGTTACCGTTTCACCCTTTTTCGCAACTCCAAGGTTAGTCATTTCAAACGAGGTGTATGAAAGGCCATGACCGAAGGGGAAGAGCGGTTCCACGTTCTTTGTATCAAAGTATCTGTAACCCACAAGCAGTCCCTCATTGTAACGAACCACACCGTTCTGACCCGGGTATTCACCCATGGCATGGGCCGGACTATCTTCAAGTTTTTTCGGGAACGTCATAGGCAACTTACCTGATGGGTTGACTTTACCAAAAATAATATCTGCAAGTGCAGCGCCACCTTCCATACCGGGATACCACGCCTGGATGATTGCTTTGGCATCCTTGTCCCAGCCCACCATATCAGTCGCTGCTCCGCCGTAGAGGATGACGACGTTGTTCGCATTCGCTTTCTGCACCTCACTGATCAGCCGATCCTGTCCAAAAGGAAGATTCATCGATGGCTTGTCCAGACTTTCCGAATCGAATGCGTTGTCCATCCACGCATCAGAATATCCGTGGATCCATCCGCCAACATAAACGACCATATCGGCACCGGACGCAAGGTTCACGGCTTCGCGCATTAGTTTTTCATCCACTTTACCATCCTTTGAAATCACATAACCGGGTGCATACAAGACTTTCGTATTCTCGTCAGCAGCCTTCCGAATGCCTTCGAGCGCTGTGATTTCATACTTCGCATTCACCTGCGAACTTCCACCGGCACCCGCGTGCTTGCGGTCAGCGTTCGCCCCAATAACGGCGATACTCCTCACGCCGCCCTTCAGCGGCAACACACCATCATTCTTCAAAAGGACAATTCCCTCTTCAGCAACCTTTCTTGCAACCTGCTGATGATCCCTGGTGTTAACCGCCCCTTCAGGTCGTTTGCCGAACATGTGTGTCTTGAACATGATGCGAAGAATGCGTCTTACTTTGTCGTCGATTAACGCCTCATCAACGGCGCCTGAACGAACAAGGGAGATCACAGTGTCACCCATGTAGAATTTTCCGTAGTCGGGTTTGAAACCAAGCGCCAGATCGGTTCCCATCTCAAGGTCAGTACCGTTTGTGATTGCCTCCATCGTATTTTGCACAGCACCCCAGTCACTCATCACCACACCTTTAAAGCCCCATTCACCTTTAAGTATTGTATTGACCAGATATTCATTGTGTGTCGCAAACTGCCCACGGAATCTGTTGTAAGAACCCATTACTGTATTGGCATCACCTTCTACAACGGCAGCCCTGAATGCCGGGAGGTATATTTCCCGAAGTGCACGTTCATCCATCTCTACGTTGATGGAATTTCGTTCGATTTCCTGGTTGTTGGCCGCGTAGTGTTTTACACTTGTCGACACACCCTGATCCTGCACACCCTTAACATATCCGACGACCATCCTCGAAGCAAGAAACGGATCCTCACTGAGGTATTCGAAATTCCGACCGTTTAACGGGGTTCGAATAATATTCACACCGGGACCAAGGATAACATCCTTTCCACGAGCGTTTGCTTCTGCACCAAGTACTTTACCATAAGCATAACCGAGTTCGGGATTCCATGTCGACGCAAGGGTCACGCCTACCGGCAGATACGTCACTGAATCCTGGACGCCTACGTCGGGTATATAGTCGGTCCCGTGTTCTTTACGCACACCATGTGGTCCGTCAGACATCGCCCACGTCGGAATTCCGAGTCGCTCAACGCCTCCCGAGCGAAAAGACGAGATCGCGTGGATCATCGTCACTTTCTCTTCCAGTGTCATCAGCGAGATTAGAGAATCGATCCTTTTTTCATTCGGACCATTTGTGGACACACTGTCGGGTGATGAACATCCATAGATAATTAAGACCAGCAATACGACGGCTGCAGTTGTTATTTGCTTCATGTGAGGTTTTAGTTAATCATTCGAATAATAAGGGTTCAATATTTTGATTGACCCAACGAACATCATCGCCGGAGCGGATTAATATCGTTTGGCCTGGAATAAATGGCCTTGTTTTCACGCTACGTATTTGCCCGATTTCGCTCACTCTACCATAAGTTTCGCTGATGTAGTTCCTCTTTCTCCCTTCAGCCGTACGATGTACATGCCCGGCGGGACTCCCGGAGAAAACGAAACTTTCTCGTCCTGGCGGCTAACCGGATGCGTAAAGAAAATCCGGCCGCGCAAATCTGTTACTTCAACCTGACGAAACTCCCGTGAAGGCAAGTCAATTGTGACCATACCACTCGAAGGATTTGGCGCAATGCGGAAAGACCCACTCTCCCCCCTGGCGGCGCCGGTGATAATATCTTCCCCTTCATCGATCATCAGATAAACCACGGATCGCGGTGGCAACGTGACGACGACTCCACCCTGCACCATTGATGACCTTGCCTGTAACGTCTTGTAATTAGCCGGTCCACCTGCCGGTAAGGTTGGACCAACACCATTAACGTTCACTTTGAGCGAAAACTCACCGTTATCGCTTCCTCCATTCAATGTGTAATGATAATAACGTTCACCCACTCCGTGATTTGACAGGTTCACACGCGCTACATGAGACGTTGTTCCTTTGTTGACGAGCACTATTCCGCACTCTCCTGAAGTAAAGGTCGAAGCATAGGAAAGAACGTCCGGGCTACCGGTTACTTCTGAAGCAATCATCTGATTTCCGAAAAACTTCTGGAAGTAATACATATAGTAAAACGAAGGCCGGGGATTCCATCGCGGAATGCCCGGTTCATCACCCTGACTAAAAGTTCCGTGATCATCCCCATTGTTGTACCCGTTGGCCATGTCCCAGCGACTCGCCATTCCATACTTGTTCTTTACCAGTTCCCCAAGTACAATGGCGGCGTGCATACCGTTGATATACGATATCTGTTGTTTTGACCCTACCGCGAAAATGTTCCACTCTGTGAGCGCAATCGGTTTTTGTTGTCTTCCCGCAGCGTTAATTGAGTTGGTTACATACTCCATCATATCATGCGTCACATCAGTGGCACTCGTCAGAATGGATGATGCATTCGAGTTGGTGTTGTAGGGTGTGTAGTAACTGTGGATGATGTAGTAATCCGGGAGGTCCTCTGCCTCCTGAAACACGCCGTTGTTCCAGTTCTTGTCCGTGTTCGTCCACCAACTGGCGGGTGGCTCCGCGAGTAACTGTGCACCGATGAATATTTCTGCACCAATTTCATCCGCGGCCTTGCGCATGGAATCAGCGAATACTCGGAAATGTTTTCCGTATAGCGCGCCCGTGATAATTTCGGGTTGACCGTCTTTGTTGTCGGCAGTCTTAATGCGCCACCCGGCCTGCCAGCTACCGTTGCTTTCATTGCCGATTTCCCAGAATTTTGTTCGCCCGTTATCGTAGCGTACCCATTCGGCAGCATAATGGGCAGCAGACGCAACGGGATCCTCAGCAGTACTGTAGCGCGCGTACCCATAGTTAACCGTAATCATCCCCGTGTTCCCGGTAAGTTCCAGCATGTTGTAATAATTATCCAATGACAGCGTCCATCCCTCATCGTTGCCACCGTACCAATATCCCGGGTCTATTTCCGCACCGTCACCATTTACCAGTTTCGCCGGTGCACCTGCCGGCGGAGTATCTTTTTCAGCATCCCAGAAGTAAACGCTGCTGAGATTTCCTCCGGGGAAACGAATTACATTCGGAGAGAGCTCCTTGATATGTCCAAGCAGGGCAGGCTGATCCACGATCTGCGTCATGTAAGGATTGACGTTGTTGCCGTAGATGTACTTCGAGACAGGAATGGAAGCTCCTGCGGCGTTCACGTTCACTGTGACCGTTGGTGACGCCGTAGGTTTCGCGTGCTCTGTGTACGATGGAACGACAGCCGCCTTCTCTTCACTATCCAGGAAAAATCCGGGAGATTGTGCATTAGCCGTTATGGCAAGGAGACATACAACTATGACGGTAAAAAGGTATCGATTCATGGCGTCTGTTTTTTTTACTCGCAACTCAGTAAGAGCGTACTACTATCTGAGGTGTCAATTTCACTCAAAATCGCGAGAGCATAGGGCTACATTTGATACCAAAAGGGTATACGCTTGTATCGTACAGGGACCAAATGTTTCTATCTCGGGCACGATTTGTTAACTACATTTTAATACATCCAGTGATACACATTCTCATCACTACAACCCGGCCCTTATCAATTCAATCTGTACACCTGCACCGGTCTGTTATTGATTGCAAAGAACAGCGTTACACCATCTTTTTTTATCTGACGAACATCATCAGGTACTTTTATACCGGTTCTTGCCGGATGTACGAAAGTGAAGTTGCCTTTACCATCGCCGTGAAATACGAAGCCCCCATTACCCGACAGTTTACCAGTTCTCGAACGTGTGGCCGAAAGGTTTCCCCCGGAAATGATATCCAGGTGTCCATCATTGTTTACATCCATTGTTTCCATTGCGAAAACCGGCGCGAACTGAAACGCTGCAGGCATCGGTACCATTGTGAACTTATTCCCATCGTTTCGTATATAACAGGAATTTAATTCATAGGCGGAAAGTTGTTTGGAAGCAGCGATTTCACTTTCCGTTAACACGTTTTCGATTACAGCATTTGAGTATGAACTATAGTTCGTAAATCGCTTTTTGAAAGACGGCACCTGTTCTGTCAATTCATCACGGGTTGGATAGGGGTAACTTTTTCCTTTGACATAATAATTCAGGAAAAGATCGATGGAACCATTCGCATCGTAGTCATGATAAAAAAGCGTCGCCGGCTTATCGCGATCAACTTTCATCTGGGAGTTTCGGCCAAAGTTGCCGGCGACAAAATCCTGATCGCCGTCGCCGTCAAAGTCCGCGGCAATGATGCAATTCCAAAGTCCTTCTGTTCCGGCTTCGACGTATTGTTCAGTGTGCTCTGTTAACGATCCCTTTTCATTGATAAACACGCGTATTGGCATCCACTCACCTACGACAATGAGATCATCGATGTTATCCTTGTTAAGATCAACCCATAAAGCATCCGTGATCATCCCTGCAAATTTCAATCGGTTCGAAAGGTTAGGATCTATGGAAAAATTCCCTTTACCGTCATTAATGAGCATGTAACTCGAAGGTATTTCCGGATACCTTCCTGGAACGATCCTCCCTGTGACAAAAAGATCAATATCTCCGTCGCCGTCTACGTCTGAAGGTCGAACGCGCGACCCGCTGGATGAGAACTCAGGCAGGTTCTTGATTTTGAAGTTTCCCTTGCCGTCATTCTCATAAAGCTTATCCTGTAGCAACGTATCGTCTATCTCATATTCGTAACCGCCGGTGACAACATACAAGTCAAGATCACCATCCTTATCCATATCAAAGAAAACGGCGTCAACATCTTCAGACCTTGTACCGGCGCTGAAAACATCGGTCGTTTTTTCCTGGAAATTTCCGTCTCTGGTTTGAATGAATAATCCCGCAGTTTGACCTTTCGCGCCCCCTACGTACACATCCTGGAGCCCGTCGTTGTTGACGTCACCTAGAGCCATCGCCGGCCCTTGCGTTGAATACATACGCGGTAGCAAGGCTTGCACACGAAAGTCGATGTATTCATTTTCCCGATGCGTAAAAGGAATTGCATCGGACAAAGCAGAGAACAATGGTTTATTATTTTGAACAACAGGCGTGCGCGTCACACCATCGTTGCGCGTGATGACAATTTTTTGATCGATGCCAGTACCGGAGACAACTTTCGTCTCACCGTCCGCCCAGCGTACAACTATTGAATCAACCGAAGCCGTTGTTCCGAGGCCGAAGTGCAAAACAGGATCGATCGATGACTGAAATCCGCGAACAGGAAACATCTCGCGAACCAAGTGTTTCTTACCGGCGTATACTTCAACTCTTGCGCCGATTGCGGATTTATTTTGCCCGTCTCCTGCCAGTTGTATCTGCAGAAAATGGTTTCCGAACTTATTCGCATTGTTGCGATAAATACCCGCTCTTTCGTTGATGTTGTTGACAACGAGATCAAGGTCTCCGTCATTGTCAAGATCGGCATACGCTGCTCCATTCGAGATACAAGAATGATCGAACCCCCATTCCTTCGTGCGGTCTGAAAATGTAAGGCCTTCGTTTCCCTGGTAGATGTAGTTTGGAATTCTGTTCTCGGTGAACTTTGAAATCACTTCCAGAAAGCTCACATCCTTGCCAGCTTTTCTCGCATCGACGATTTCCTGAAAGGCTGCAAATTTTGCAAAGTCATTATCGGTAAGGTCACGTTTGAACCCATTGGTAACAAACAGATCCAAAACACCATCGTTATCAAAATCAGCAAAGAGTGGTGCCCAACTCCAGTCAGTATTCGAGACTCCGGCCAGTTGACCGATTTCACTAAAGGTACCGTTACCATTGTTCAGGTGCAGCATATTCCGCATGTACTGGGAATGAAGACCATTCTTCACCATCGTAGCGTGGACGTCATAACGATCAGTGCCCATCAACTGCTTTTGCCTGCGATTGTCTTCCGGCAGCATGTCAAGCGTGAAAATATCCATCAAACCGTCGCCGTTTATATCCGCGATATCGGTACCCATGGTAAACTTCGAGATATGACTAAGTTGTTCGGCAGTGACGTCGCGGAAAGACTTACCTTCAGCGTTGATGAGCAACTTGTCCCTGCCGGTGTAGTCACAGCCGGTGTAAATATCGATCCAGCCATCATTATTAATGTCTGACAAGCTCAGGCCAAGACCATAGTTGAATGCCGAACCATACACTCCAACGGAGTCGCTCACGTCGGTAAACCGGCCATTGTCATTACGCAAAAGTCTGTTGCCGACATCAGGAAAACGAACATCAGAGTTTTTTACTCTGATGTCGAAACTGTTCGATAAGTCAAGCAACGAATGATTGAGCAATATCGCATCAAGATCGTTGTCATTATCAAAATCGAAAAATGCCGCGTGGGTTGAATACGAGGCATCGTCAAGGTTGAATTCTTTTGCCTTGTCGGTGAACGTTAGGTCACCATTATTGATGAGCAGGATATTTCTCCGGCGTTCGGGGTCAGGACTTGCAGATCGCGATACATAAATATCGAGGAGCCCGTCGCCGTTGATGTCAACCATCGTCACACCGGTTTTCCATCCTGTTTCGCAGGCGGTTCCCGACGACTCAGTGATATCGCGAAATTTGAAATTGCCTTCGTTCAGATAAAGTTTGTTACTGAAAATATTCGACGTAAAGTAAATGTCGGCTAACCCGTCATTATTGATATCGCCAATTGCCACGCCGCCGCCATTATAGAAGTACTCATATGTAAAAATGTTGCTTCGTTCGGTTTCGTGATTATCGTTGACGAAATCAATACCGGTCTGATTTTTCCCAAGTTTTGAAAACATGGTTTTATCTTGCTGTGAACAGGCTGTCATCACGGCAAACAGGATAACAATGGTGACAAGCTTACGCGTCATCTTGCTAAGTTAAAAAAAGCCACCCGGATGCGGGTGGCTTTTTTGTTTAGGCTTACTTAAGACCAATGTGGTCGATATATACGACTCCGGACCAGCCGCGATCCTGGAACCAGACTTCACTGATTCCCGCAGGGCTGTTGAACGAAGTCAACGGTATCTGCACGTCTGTCCATTCGCCTTCTTTGATAGCAACCTGAACCTGCGTTCCGGCCACGTTCACGTTAATCTCCTTTCCATCGGTACCGGCACCTCCGTAGATCGAGAAAGCATAGAAGGACATTCCGGCAGTCGAAACGGATTCGCCGCTCCAGTTACCAAACTGTCCGCCACCACCCCAGCTACCTACAAATGTTACTTTAATACCAACTGTACCAACCCTTGGATTCTCGGTATTTGCAGGATCAGTAACCACGTCGCCCCATCCGCCACCTGCTCCAAGCGGAGCTTGTACCGCGTCATCGAAGATCACCTTGGCTAGCGTGAGCTGATCACCGAAGGGTACGGTAATCGGAACGAGGAAACCATGAATTGTTGTAATTACTACTGTGCCACCTTTCGCTCCGGCAGGGATCACAACTTGTATTTGTGTAGCCGACTGACTCACGAAAGTTTCAACAGGCTCAGCAACGTTCGGGAATGCGAGTTTCTGCACAAGGTCCAGATCCGTTCCCGTCATGGTCAACGTTACACCCGGATCGTGATCACCAGTATCCGAAGGTGAAAACGCTGTGACATTCGGCAGGATGATCGAAATCTCGTCTTCGGTTTCAACTTCGAGTCCCGACGGTGCAACCAAAATCAGCTTACCGTTTGTGGTTGTTGAAGGGACCGCGACGACTACTTCCGTTTCAGACTGGCTCACAAAGTCGCCCTGCGCCACAGATCCTCCGCCGGGGAATTTCACTTCGGTTACCAGGTCAAGATCCGTACCTGATATCGTAAGGTTATCCGTATGACGAATCGAAGATGGATTTATACCGGTAGCGGCGGGTAGTGTCACAGTCAACGGGTCTTCCGAATTGAATGTCAATGACTCCGTTCCACCGGTAACGAAGGTCAGGAATCCGGTCTTCGCTTCCATTGGTACCGTTACCACAAGTTCGGTAAGGGACTGGCTCACGAAAGCAGCCTTCTCAACGACGAGGTCAGCGGAGAAAGTGACGCTTTCAATCCAGTTGATCTTTTCGCCAGTGATGGTGATGTTGGTACCCGGTTTTGCTTCCGCAGTAATCGATGAAATCACAACCGGAACATCAAGATCGAAATTTGTTTTCGATTCGATGTCACCGGATGGTGTTTTTAGAACAACCTTTCCTGATTCCACTGCATCCGGAACAACGACAGTGATTTTATCATTCGATGCAGACGCAAATGCGCTCCTTGGAACTTCAACTGCAGGTTGAAAAACAATTGATGTCACCTTATCAAGGTTTCTTCCTATGAAGACAATCTGTTCCCCGTGCTGAACTCCGGAGGGTCCGAAACTGAGCAACTCAACCTGTCCGTTGTCTTTAGTCTCATCATCGTCGCAGGAACTAAAGACTGCCAATGACAGGGCGAGGCACAAGACGGAAAACGTCCTCATCAGATATTTTATTTCGATTATCGTTTTCATAATTGTCACTCGGATTGATTAGGCACTACACGGAAATTGTCGGCACCGAAATTGTAGATCGCAGCGTTCGGGCCATGGAAGTATATGTACATTCCATATCCATTGGGGTTATAGTCAAACTGCGCGTTAGCTGCGTACACATCGGCCCAGGGAATTGTAACAGTTTCCCATTCGCCTCCTGTATCAAGATTCGCCAGCCACTGATAATACAGATTGTTTCGGGCATCGCCGAATGAGGCACCATCCGCGCCGCCGAAATACAAACGCATTACAGCACCGGTAATCGTTTCGAGCGTGTTGATCTCAAACTTAAGACTGAACCCGGCGGGGTTAATGAATGCCTCTTCGGGTATTACCTTCGTAAGTTGGGCAACATCACCGTCAGCTGGTCCGCCGTACACTTCAAGATAAGGCCACGCGCCTTGTTGTCCGCGGTTAACACGCATGAACTTTCCGTTTACGTTGTTGATATCAGGATCGGTCTCAACCACAAAGTCACCACCTCTCCAGAATCCATTGACGAAAGGTCCTTCAAAATTAGCGACGATGTTTCGGCTATCGCGGAACCAGAAGTTGGTCACAGTTTCACCAAAGTTCGAAGTGATTGTTACAGGTCCGGGTTGCGCGCCTTCAGGCACGGTTACGGAGAGAATCTGATCCTCTACAGAGACAATTTCAGCTTCGACACCGCCGGTGAATGTTACCTGCAGAGGTGGATAGAAGAAGTTCCCGTAGAACGTCGCAACGTCACCGGTATTCACGTATTCACTCTTCATTCTGTTCACCACTGGTTCGCTGATGTCCACAGTGAAATCATACGTAAGTGTTTCTCCGTTGGCGAATACAAGCCGTAATTCATTTGTTATCTCTTCCGGAATGTCTGCCGGTATCCGAACAATAATTGATGTGCTTGTAATGAACGTGGCGGTCAGTGTCGCACGTTGATCGTTGAACCATACTTCCTGTGTATTCTGAAGATTCTGACCCATAATAGCGATCATCTGGCCCTGCCCCGCGGAGATCAGGAGCGAATCCGATGACGCCGCCCTGGTTATCCGAACGTAGGATATCCGGGGTTCTCCGCCCTCATCGTCATCACAGCCCGCGATAATTACCGAGAGCGCGGCGGCGATGCACAGGAGCATTGAATACTTATATATCGTTTTCATACTTCGTCTAGTCATTGTTATTAATCGTTGAAATCATAAGGCACCGGCTCCAGTGCCAGACTCGGCACATTGCTCGCTTCGGTTGCAGGCAGAGGGAGTTCGAAATTACCATCTGTCGCTGCTGCAAACCTCGGGCTGAACCACGAAGTCTTGGCGAATGTCCACGCTGTAGGATTCGGCCACTGATTCGGCTTCACTACAAAGAGACCACGATCCTGGTTGTTAATAATATCATAAGCCTTTTGAGCATCATAATAATGTAGTCTTACCAGGTCATACCAGATCATACTTTCCATAGCAAACTCCTTTGCACGTTCCTCAAAGATGTCGTCCCAGGTCAACGGTCCTTCGTGAGCAGGTAAACCGGCACGCGTATGAACAGCGTTGAAATAACCCAGAGCATCTCCGCCTGTTTCGAGTGCGGCCTCTGCATAAATCAAATACATCTCGGCAAGGCGCAGCATGTATGTATTATTCGGATAACGCTGACGATCTGCCTGACCATCCAAATCTATTGCTTTACCCACGACGTACTTCTTGATACTCGCATAACTGTTGTCAGCCTCGTCTGCCGGAGCGTCAAACACAAGGGGTTCCGGTTCGGTGGTCCCTGATTTGATTCGACTGATTTCAGGATACGTAAATCCTGGAAGCATGAATGTTGCCTTCAATCGCTGATCCAATGTAAATCCGGCGGTCTCACCTTCTTCTTTATCTTCTTCGGGAATTGCGTCTCTTATCAGACCGTCATAGAGTTTAAGCATCCACCAGGTAGCACTAAGGTCTCCACCCCAGCCATCGCCGTTGGCAGCGATCTCGTTGCTGAACGTGATTTGCGATACCATTGTATTAGACGCTTCGTATCCATTGGTCGCATTGGTGAAAACCCATTGCAATTCAAACAAAGACTCCTCGTTGTTGTCATAAGGATAGCGGAACAAATCTTCATACTTCGTCAGGAGCTTTCTGTCGCTCATCGTGATCACACGTTCAGCGTACTCTTTTGCTTTGTTAAGGTGTTCAGGGTCACGTGTGCCGCTGAGCCCTGCCATTGTCAGGTGTGTTCTTGCAAGCATACCTTCCGCGGACCATTTAGTAACGCGTCCGGGCTGAACAGCAACTTCCGGAAGGTTCGCAGCAGCGAATTCATAGTCGCGTTTGATGAATTCCCAAACGTCAGACACGAGATTTCGACGAAGGCCGGGATTCGAAAGGTGTTCGAGGTTATCCTCAATAATCGGCACCGGACCATAATTCATCACGAGATGTGTGTACGCGGTAGCACGCATAAAACGCGCCTCAGCGATTGCATGGTTCCTGATCTCCTGAGATACTTCAGATCCTGCGTATGTGTTGATGTTGTGGATTGCCATGTTGGCCTGACCTACAACAATAAAGAAAGCGCGGTACGCTTGTCCGTTCGCTTCTGATACATCGGTGATGTTGAATTCAACCGCATCACGGTCACCCCATGCGCGAAACACAGTTCCGCCACGGATGTCACCCAACTTAAAGTTGGCCTTGTCCACATACGACTTCCACGCACCGCTGTACAACGGCGCTGTACTGGCCAATACCTGTTCATTAGTCTTGAAGAAATTGGCATCAACAAGCGCGTCCTGAGGCGGTCTGTTCAGGAATTCATCCGAACAACCTGCAAGCATCACACATGCTGTCAGTCCCGCCAGTAATATATTCTTACGTTTCATTTTGTTTTGCCTTTAGGATTAGAAATCAACACCAACGTTGAATGAATAAACCGGAGTCAAAGGGTAACGGCCATAGTCGACTCCGACGAATGAACCTGCCTGAGCCGGGTTCGGTCCGACGTACATACCAACTTCCGGATCGTAACCCGTATAGTTGGTTATCGTGAATGCATTCTGCACGCTTGCGCCGAGTCTGACCGCTCTGACAATCTTTTGTTTTCCGATCAATGACATCGGCAGGCTGTATGTGATCGTGATGTTCTTCACGCGCATATACGATCCATCTTCGAGATACTTGTCCGTCAGACGGGTATAGTTACCGTTGACGCTTGAACTTGAAAAACGGTTTATCGTCGTTCCCGGATTTTCGAGGTAAGGATTACCTTCTTCGTCAGTTGCAACCCTTGCATAATCAAGTGCTTCTACGAACATGTTACGTCCAAGATTGATGTTATTCGGGTTGTTGTTCTGATAACGCAGGTAGTTGTACACCTTGTTGCCGTAACTTGCCGTGATAAGAACGCTGAGTTGAAAACCCTTGTAAGAGAAGTTGTTTGTAAATCCTCCAAACCATTTAGGCCACGGGCTTCCAAGGAACGTTCTGTCATCCGCCGTAATCTTTCCGTCAGGAACGCCCTCAGGTCCGCTTACGTCGCGATATTTTACATCACCTATCCAGATACTGTTTTCGGCGATTGGCCGTTCAGCTCCGGTATTGTCAACTGGCAGCGCACTGTTCTCAAGTTCTTCTATGCTTTGGAAGATTCCCTCTTCGATGTAACCGAAGAACAGGTTCGGTGCGTAATCAACCTGAGAGCGCTGTGCAAAGTTTGCCAGGAACCAATCAGGACCTTCACGAGTGATGTGGTTTGAACCAGTAGTAAGTGCCGTGATCTTTGTCTTGAACGACGAAACGTTAAGGTTGGATTCCCACTTGAATCCGTTTGTATTCACGTTGACCGTATTGATTGAAACCCCCCAACCTTTGTTCTGCAGTGAACCAACATTGATAAACGGAGGAGCGATTGCGGCGTCACCACGCGTACCCATATATTCCGGTGGCTGAGCTTCCAGGATCAGGTTATCTGTTTCCTTGATATAGTAGTCAGCGTCGAGCGTGATTCTGTTGTCAAACAGACCAAGCGTTAAACCGAAGTTGTCTGTTTTGGTTTCTTCCCAGCTGAAGCCAGGGTTCGGATATCTCCCCGGGCGGAAGCCAGGCCCCCATTCTGTAGGCAGAGCCGCGGCAAACGTACCGTAGATAGCGCCTCCGTTACCTTGCGCACCGGTTAAACCGGTTTCGAAGCGGAACCGTAAATCGCTTACGAATGGTGCATTAAAGAATGCTTCCTGCGACAAACGCCATGCAGCGGAAATCGACGGGAAGTACCCCCATTTATTATCCGGACCAAAGTTCGCAGATCCATCTGCGCGGAATGCAGCGGTCACGATATAACGGTCGTCAAAGTTGTAGTTAATGCGACCAAGATAAGACTCCATTGCCCAGGCGCCTTGTCCACCGGCATTGCCTGCACGATCAGCGTCCCCCGCGTTAAGGTCAAGAACTTCGTTTGTAAGGAAGCCAGTCCGTTCTGCGCGAAGATTTTTCCAGGTGGATTCCTGCGCTTCGTGCGTTACCATTGCATTGATGTGATGGCGATTGATTTGCTTGATGTAGTTCAACGTCTGACTCCATTGCCAGTACGTGTTCAGATTGTGGTTGTTCTCAAGCTTTGCATTCACATTCTGCTGCCAGCCAAATTGATAGGTAGGCAGAAAGTACGTTGAATTTGAAAAACCGATATCTGTGCTGAAGCTTGAGCGCAATTCCAGTCCTTCGATGATCCGCAAACCGGCGTTGATTCCGCCGAGCAGTCTTCTTCGTGTCAATTCATTTGTCGAGATGCTGGCAATACCCACAGGGTTCGGGGGTGCAAATTGTTCTGCTCCCGAGTTTGTCGTATTACCGCCGCCAAATGTACCATCAAGATTTCTTACGGGTATCTGAGGACCAAGCTGAATTGCGTTCACAATCAGGTTGTTTCCGTCAAGGTTATTAGCAGCAAGTTGTTCATTTGTTTGTGTATAGTTGACATTTGCGCCAATGGAGAACCAATCACGGGGTTTGTTGTCGAGGTTCAGGCGTACTGAACTCCTGTCAAAACCAGAGCCCAGCGCTACACCATCCTGGATCATTCGTTCACCTGACAGATAGAACGTTGTTTTTTCACTGCCGCCACTTAGTGTTACCTGATGCTTTTGTAGTGCCGCCGACCTAAACAGTTCGTCCTGCCAGTTAGTACCATCACCCAGGATAGAAGGATCGAGGAAGTCCTCGCGAACATCCCCACCAACGATACCCTTAAACTCATTCTCCATTTGCGCATACTCGCGGAGGTTCATAACGTCAAGGGGCTTCGGGGCCGTCTGTACGCTATAGGTAAGACCATAAGAAATCCTGACATCACCAGCCTTACCGCGTTTTGTTGTGATCAGCACAACGCCATTTGTTGCACGCGAACCATAGATAGCTGTAGCGGAAGGTCCTTGCAGAACTTCCATGTTCTCTATATCTGCAGGGTTAAGCGAACTAAGCGGGTTATCACCTCCGGTGGAAGTCGACCCCTGCATCTGGATACCATCGATTACATACAATGGCTGGTTTGTTCCGCTGATCGAGTTGACACCACGGATGTTCACAGAAATACCACCACCCGGGGCACCCGTATTCTGGACGACGAAAACACCCGCAGATCTTCCCTGTATGGCCTGCTCAATAGTTGTATTAATGGTGCGTTCGATATCCTTCGATGAAATCGCAGTCTGAGCAGCGGTGATATCATTGCGTCGCATTTCACCGTAGCCGACTACAACAACTTCCTGCAGCGTAGCAACGTCCTCCACCAGTGTGAAGTTTATCACAGAGCGATCGCCAACACGAACCTCCTGTGTCACGTAACCGATAAACGACACGCCAATGATGGCATCGCTGTTAGCCTCGATTGTGTACGAGCCATTCGCACCCGTCGTCGTTCCGATTGTCGTGCCTTTAATCACGACGTTTACCCCTGGCATCGGGGACCCCGATTCATCCGTTATTGTTCCTGTGACTACTTTCGACTGGGCGTACGCCGATGTCGTCCATAGCAGCAACAAAAAGACGGAAGCAATCCGGAGATAGTCTCGGTAGATTTTCTTCATCTTCATAGTTTTTGGTTGAGTTGATATATGTGTTTGGTCCTGGGTTAACCTCCAGGCAGAGGTTACATATTAGTTCATCGTCAGGGTCACTTCCTCGCCGGAATAACGGATCTCCTGAGGGGTGCCGGAAACTCCGACCCCTGCAGGACGATCTGTCTTAACCCAAACTATCCGGAAGGTTTGCCCCTCCGGCATTCCTTCATAGCTACCCTCTCTTGCTCCTATTGTGAGTGTTTTACTTTCCTCCTCATAAACAACAGGTATGGTAGCGTGTTTGCCTTGTTCGTAATTGTAATTAATGCCCTCGTCTTCGTACAGCGTGAACGATGCATCAGCTCCGGTGTACACGTACAGCGTCACCGGATCGGATTTCTTCTCGAGTGCGTATTGCAACTCCGGTCCTATCGGAAGAATAGAACCTGCCTTTACATAAAGCGGAATCCGTCCGTAAGGTGCCGCAGCTTCAATATGTTGTCCACCCTTCAGGTATTCGCCGGTGTAGAAATCATACCAGCCGGAAGATGAAGGCAGATAGACTGACCGTTTTGTTGCACCGTATTCCGTAACGGGATTAACCATTATCGCCGGACCAATCATATATTGATCTGCAATGTTTCTCACTTTCAAATCACCGGGGAAGTCCATGATCAGGCCGCGCATCATCGTATAGTCATTCCAGTAACAATGACCTGCAAGCGAATAGAAATAAGGCATCAGCTTATAGCGCAGCTTAGTGTAATACACCATGCTCTTATAGGCTTCATGGCCCTCAGGAGCGATGTTGTAAATCTCGCGGAACGGGTACTGGCCGTGTGAACGGAACACCGGGCAAAATGCGCCAAACTGGAACCAGCGCGTATTCAACTCACGCCACTCTTTCAGGTTTGCGTCGTCAGGACGTTCATAACGACGTTCAACAGCAAAACCGCCAATGTCCATTGTCCAATAAGGAATTCCCGACAGTGAGAAATTGATTCCGGTTGCGATCTGATCTTTGAAATCGCTCCAGCGCGAAACGATATCTCCGCTCCAGGTAACCGCACCGTAGCGTTGCTGACCTGCGTATGCCGAACGTGTTAAAATGAATACGCGTTTTTCAGGTGATGAGGCACGCTGACCTTCATAGACACCTTTGGCATTCATTAACGAATACGCATTGAAATACTCCGCACCGGGACCCAGCGCTGTCGGACTCATGTTCAGCTTGCGTTCCTCCAATGAAAGGTTCGAATGCATATCGGGTTCGGTAGCATCGAGCCACCATGCATCAATGCCGATACTATTGAGTTTTGTATCGAGTTGTTGCCAGAAAAGTTTGCCGGCTTCCGCGTTGAAGGGATCGTAGAATGTTGATTCGTAACCAGGTCCCACCCAGTCCTTTCGTTTCTTATCCACGTTACGGGTGAAGAGGAAACCTTTTGAATTCATGTCATTATAGTGGTCTGTGCCTGTATTGAACTTTGGCCAGACGGAAATCATAATGTGTGCATTCAGTTCATTGTGCAACTGGTCGATCATGCCTTTCGGATCAGGGAAGCGCGTTTTGTCAAAATCGTGAGATCCCCATTTCGGATCTTCCCAGTATTGCCAGTCGAGTACTATGTTGTCGAGAGGAATACCGCGCTTGCGATATTCTTTTACGGCATCGACAAGTTCCTGTTGATTGCGATAACGTTCACGGCTTTGCCAGTAGCCCATTGCCCACTTCGGCACGATCGGCGCCTTGCCCGTGAGTTGGCGGTAACCGGCGATTACGTCATCAGCATTGTCTCCCTTAATAAAATAGTAGTCGATGTTGTCGGCGACTTCCGACCATAACGAAAGTTGATTTTGTTCCGCTGCCGGAACCGGATCAAGGTGTTTTACAGCGAGGTAACCACCGTCAGGAATCCAGTCAATCTTTATAGATTTCTTTTCACCCTTCTTTAACGCAACCCGGAATTTGTTCGTCCATGGGTTCCAGTTCTGCCGCCACTTGTCGAGAACCAACGTACCGTCTACCCATACTCTGATGTAACCTGATGAGTAAAACAAAAGCTTGTGGTCTCCTTCGACGTCGGAAGCAAACTCGCCTTCCCATACAACACGGGTTACGTCTTTCGGGAAGTTGTCGTACTGCGGCGTCTCGAGATATTCATAGTCAATCTTGTCTTCCTTACCGGTGCTTTTGACACCCTCGTTTGTGTACCACGTTGCGGTAAGTCCACCGGATTCACCTGATGTCGTGAAAAGCTGCAAACCGGAAAGCGGCTCATAATCACGGGGGTCACCGAATTTTGAGATCGAATAGTTATCCCAAAGCAGACCATAATTTTTCGATGAGTAAAGGAATGGGACCACGTCAACGATGTTGTGCTGCACCAGTTCAACATCGTCGCCTTTGTAATTCATTTGTCCGTTCTGATGGCCGCCGAGTCCGTAAAAGGCTTCGTCTTCGGGTGATTCAAACACCTGGCGAATGGTATAGGTGCCTGCAACAGCGGAAGAAGGCGTGAACTGCTTTCCACCACCCTGCTTCTCCTTTAATATAGGGTTGCCGTTTTGGTCAAAGAACGAAACTTCACCAGTTTCCAGGGAAACCGTTGCCTTCAGTGAACCGGTAACAACGGAAACAACTCCGGGAGATTCGTTGACTTCGAATTGAGATTTTCCCTCCTGAGGCACAATCATCAGGCTGTTTTTGGAGGAAAAATTATCGGTTGGGCTCGCGGAAACGCGAATTATGTCATCGGCGATGACCGTAAGTCGGACTTTTTTGGCCTGATCGCCGCTCAGGGAAACGACGACGCCACCATCGATTTTTTGGTAATTACTTGTTTTTGAGGTACATCCGGCAACAAAAAGCAGGGCAGCAAAACAGACAACTGAAGAGAGTTTGTAGGTTAAGGTATAGGTCATAGGTGCAACCGAAAGCGATTGATTTTCTTCGAAAACGGTTGCATAAATTTATGTGTTGTGTGTTCAACCGAGGGTACCAAAATGTTCAGGATAGGGTGTCCGACCGTTAACAGAGGGTAGCAATTTGTTTCCGGATGGGGGTCAAATTGTTAAGTCAGGATTTCCTCACCAGAATCTGGCGGCCCCTGGCGGTCTTTTTCGGAAAAACCTGAAAATCACAGGGTGCTCCATAGGATGAGAGCATGTGAAATGTACTCCACTGAAAATCAACATCGTGGAGACGTCCTTATGAACATAAGAAGACCTAAAGTATGATAAGGAGAGCTACGGAGATCGCGATAACCAGGTAAATGGCAACTTCAATAGCGAGCATCATTCTGGTTTTGCGTTTTAGTTTTTCCATCGCGATAGATGTGCAAAAGTACCTGCGCATTAAAAATTGCAGGTTATTCAATCGTTCAGAAATGGGGTACGATTTGTTGCCTGTCGCGTCGTAAACCGGATTTTGCAGGTGTGTAACGGAGGGGCTGGAGCTTCGGAAACAGTTTCAGGTTGGAAGTTACCCGCCGCCGCGAAACGCTCTGGCGGGCAGGCAGGTTTCAGGTTCGAAGGTTTCAGGTTTCAAGTTCGTTCGAAAATTGGTTTGACAAAGTAATTCGTGGTCGACGCTGAAGGAGGGTTTAATTTCTCATTTATGATAATTCATAATTGATTCATAATTTCTAATATTTCTAACTAGTGGTGCGGCACCAGAATTCCTTGGGTCATCTTGTTGCTTTCGCCATAGATACCATGCGAATCTGCATTAGCCCGCCTTTGGCGGGTGTCACCCTTCAACCGCGGGGCTCGTCCCACGGTTAAGAATCCCGCGCACCGCCAGCCCTGTAGGGGCGTCACAATGCGCGCGCTATTAAATGACGAAAACGTCGTTGCGAATCGCAGATAATGAGATGTCATTCGAATTTAAGACCGAACAAGCCAGTACCAGTAGCAAGCTGCTATCTTGCCATTATTCACTGCGCAACGAATCCACCGGATTCGCCACCGACGCGCGGACTGCGTTGTAACTTATCGTAAGCGCGACGATAAGCATTACGAGCACAAAACTGATCACATAACTCAGCGGATCAATCGTTGTGCGATACGTGAAATTCTCGAGCCAGCCATTGAGGAAGTACCATGAAATCGGAATGGCAATCACAAATCCGATCACAACAAGCCACACGAAATCAAGACAAATTAATTTCAGGATACTGCCGATATTCGCGCCAAGCACTTTCCGCACGCCGATTTCCTTCACCTTCCGCTGAACGACGAACAACACAAGGCCATATACACCAAGGCATGAAATCAGAATCGCGATGCCCGTGAACACCTGCACCATCATGCCGAAGTTTTGAAAATTCTGATACTGGGAGTTAAGTTGTTCATCCAGAAATGTATACTGAAATGCCTTTTCAGAAAAAGTGCGGTTCCAGGACGCCTCGATTGCCGACAACGTTTCGGTGATCTCACGGTTTTCAAATCTCACGGAAAGCGTATTGTACTGATTTGGTCCGACCTCCATCACCAGGGCTGAGATAGCTGTTGTCAGCGATGCAAAATTGAAATCGCGAACTACCCCGACAACTTTACCCAGTTTACCTTCGCGATTGATGGTCTTACCAAGGGCAGCTTCCGGTGTGTCCCAATGAAACTCACGAACTGCGGTTTCATTAACGAGAAACGCCTCGCGAACATCGGTACCAAAACTTTCATCGAATGCGCGTCCGGCGACGAGTTCAATGTCGTACGTCTTCACAAAGTCAAAATCGACTGAAAGGTTTGCAATAAACATAACATCCTCATCGGTGAATCCTTCGGGAACTGTTCCGCGATACACCGCT
The DNA here is from genome assembly GCA_023428695.1 of Bacteroidota bacterium. Taxonomy (GTDB): domain Bacteria; phylum Bacteroidota; class Bacteroidia; order Cytophagales; family Cyclobacteriaceae; genus Ohtaekwangia. The sequence continues at coordinate 16,362 of JAEYWY010000013.1, read as the reverse complement.
CCCAGACCAGGTGCTCCCGATGACAGGGTTGTTCCCATCACTCCGGTCTGCGATTCAATCTCGTTTCTAAACACTTCAAGTTTGCTGCGAAACGTAGAATCGCTTTGACGGAAAATTCCGTTCAGGTTGTTGCTGAATAACGGAACGTTGACAATCAGATCTTTTTGAAATCCGAGGGGGCGCGTTTCAAGATAGCGGAGTTGTTTAACGATCAGTAGCGCCCCACTTAACAACATACACGCAATGGTGAGTTGAAAGACCACCAATGCATTGCGAAACGTCCTGCTACCGGTCTGTGTAATGCCTGCACCTTTCAACACATTCACGGATTCAAACCGCGATACGAAATAGGCGGGATAACCACCCGCAAAAGCCGTAACAAGTAAAAGCAGTATCACCGATGCCGCAATAAGCACGAGATCCACAGCTTCCGAGAACACAAGTTGTTTGTTTAAAAGCTGATTAAGAACCGGCAGCGTATAATAGAAAATAAGGTATGCAAACAAAATCGCGACAAGACAGAAAATAAAACTTTCCGCAATGAACTGCACAATGAGCTGGTACTTCTGTGACCCCAGAATCTTGCGGATACCAATTTCTTTAAGCCGTGAAAATGATTGCGCCGTACTCAGATTAATGTAGTTGACGCACGCGATCAACAATGTAAGAATCCCAACACCAACAAAGATATACAGGTTCGTCATGTTATTGACTGACGATGGCTCTGCAAGCAACGTACTCTTAAGATGTATGTCCGGAACGGGCATAAGCGTAAATATCTGACCCACGAGAAACTGCGGATTCGCGTACTTTTTAAGAAACGCTTCCATATTGCGATCAACCGCTTGCGGATCGGCACCGGGTTTCAACAACACGTAGGTATATGAGTGACTGATGATATAATTGATTGCAAGATTTTTCCTCAGCACAGTCGCCCCCGGTTCATTTTCCATATCAAACATATTGTGATATGGAACCAGCATGTTGAATTGAATGTGCGAGTTCTCCGGAAACTCCCTGACAACGCCGACGACTTTAAACAAGTGTTTACCGCCAAACATCAGCGACTCTCCTATCGGATCCTGATCGCCGAAATACTTCGTCGCCATTTCCTCCGTGATTACCACCGTGAACGGGTCGCGCAAAGCTTTCTTCGGATTACCCTTGACGTAGTCGAATGTAAACATGGACGCGAGCGCCGAATCGGCGAAGAATACGTTGTTCTCTTCAAAGATTTCGTCTTTGCCCGGAACGGAAATACTCATATTCCGGCCGAAAAGCCGCGCGGCATCCTCGACTTCAGGGAAGAAGTCTTTCATATTCGGAGCTATTGGCGGCGGGCTCGTCGCCAGCTGCAATCCATTGGGCGCCGTGTAAGACAGACGGTACAACCGGTCTTTATGCTCGTGGAAGTTATCGTAAGTCAGCTCATGCCGGACATACGTGAAGATTAGCAAGGCCAGGGCAAGACCTGCTGTCAGTCCGGCGAAATTTATTCCGGCGTACACCTTATACTTGAGTACGTTCCGGAGCGCGGTTTTGATGAAATTTTTCAGCATACGTCAGATATGTATTGGGAGCGGGAGTCGAATTACGTCCGCGCCGGAATTTTGTTTTACATTTCATTTTTGTGATTTGAACGGTAACTGAAAATGCAGCTTTTTCCAAAATATACCCCTGCCCGGGTTACTCATTTGGAGACAATATTTCCAACCTTCCTGCGTACCCGGTTGTCTAATACCTACCAACTCACCTGCCGCCTATGCGACCATTCAAACGGCTCATCCTTTTTTCTATAATTCTCGCCGGGATTTCATGCCAGGAAGACAATTCTCTGACTCCCGATCCGACCAATCTCAGCAAACCGGCCCGCGAATACCTTCAGATGATTTCGACACCCGGAACGTTTGGCATGCCCGTACCAGGTGTTCCCTTCAACGGTGCATTAAGACGACTCTTTTCTCCTATTGACAGATCCACCCGCCGCGTGCAGGATTCAGTCGCGTCTTTACCCTGGGCAACCTGTGCGACGACGAACACATCGGCAAACCCCGACGGCAGCGTAACAACGGAGGTCAATTACGGCGATGGCTGTGAAGAAGGATTCGATACCTATAAGTACTTCATGCACGGCAAATATGCATACACGGAGTCTTCGGATCTCAATGAGGCCGGACCAATTGTTACCGAGTCTTTCAAATTTTCCTACCTGTCCGACAACTATGGCGGAAGTTATTTTAACGGCACCGATGATGTTGAATGGCTTTCAAACTGGGAGGGGTCCACGACGGGAACGACTTCACGCAACAAATCAGGGGATGTGTTCTGGGGCAGCTGTACAACGAATCATGAAGGCGAAAGCGTATTCAACGGAGAAGCTCGCACCTATACGGGATCAACACGCATCAGCTACACGCACAAGACTTCCACCATTGAAGAAAGTTCGGGTACCTTGCGTTCAGGCGACAACTACTTTCACAGCGTAGTCCTCGAACCACTTAAGATGCGTTACGATTGCAGTCCATGGTTCTCTATGTATCCTTCTGTGAGCAGCGCAACATGGCATCATGTACCGATATACGTCTCCGGCCGGGAATTCGTCCGCTACAAACAAGACGGACAGGAAGGTTCTTTCACGATTTTCTGGGGCAATGGTATGTGTGACTCTAAACTGGAAGTCGAAGAAAACGGCGTGTACTACAAACTCGACTGGACTAACATGCAGGAATTATTCTATCAATAGTTGTCGGCAAAGGTTAAGGATGGGCTCCCAAAACGGGGGCCCTTTTTTTTTGACATTATCGCGCGTGCCTTTTGCCCGCGGCATAGACGGAAGGAAGCACGGCGAATTCCTCGCGGAAATATTTTGCAAAGTATTTCGGATTGTTGAAACCAACTTTGTACGCTACTTCGGAAACGGTGAGCTGGCTCTTCTCAAGCAACTGCGCGGCATGTTGTAGCCGGATGCTGCGAATAAACTCAAGCGGCGATTTACCTGTCAACGCCTGCAGCTTTTTATACAGATGAACTCGACTCATGCCCAACTCATGACTCAGGTCTTCCACCGAAAAATCCGCATCTGCAATATGTTCCTCTACTATCTTCACTGCGTTTTGGATCAACTTCTGATCGAGTGAAGTGATTTCGACGCTGCTTGCGCGAACGTCAATCTTTTGTCTAAGTTCTTTTTGAAGGATCTCACGCTGATGAATCAGGTTTCGAATGCGCGATTGCAGAATTTCGAAATTGAAAGGTTTGGTAATGTAATCATCGGCGCCGCTGTCAAATCCTTCAAGCTTCTGCTCTTCTGCGGTACGCGCCGTCAACAGGATTACGGGCGTATGGCTTACGCGAACATCATGTTTTATTTTCCGGCACAGCTCAAGGCCATTCATGCCCGGCATCATGATATCGCTCACAACAAGATCCGGAAGCGATGTCAACAGTTTGGTCCAGCCCTCCTTGCCATCTCTCGCCTCAATGATATTGTAATGCATGCGCAGGTTATCTTTCAGATAGAATCTGAAATCTTCGTTGTCTTCGACCAGTAACAGACTGGGTTGGCGTGCTTCACCATTTAAATGAACATCAGGCTGTACATTCTCGGGAGCAATTTCCTTTTCGGGCTCCGGAACGACAACATGCTGAACACTGCCGACTTCCTGCAGCGGCAGCGTCACTGTAAACACACTTCCCAATCCCGGTGTACTTTCAACTGTGATCGTACCACCATGGGCTTTGACGAACTCACGTGTTATCGACAAACCGATGCCGCTGCCCTGGTTGACCATGGTATTCGGTAGGTCGTGCTGGAAGAACCGCTCGAAGATTCGTTCAACCTTATCTGGTGGGATTCCAATGCCGCTGTCGCGAACGCTGATGCCAAGCATATTTCCATCAGCCATATCAAGCTTTACGGAAATCATTCCGTGTTCAGGCGTAAACTTGAACGCATTTGACAAGAGGTTAAAGAGTATCTTTTCCAGTTTGTCCTGATCAAAAATCGTTTCAAAGCGTTCGATATTCGTTTCAAATTCAAGACGTACGTCTTTTTTCTCGGATAAATCGGAGAATGAAAAAACTGTTTCACGAACAAAGTTCACGATATCACCTTCAGAAGGATTGAACCGGATCTCCTGAACTTCGAGTTTACGGAAATCCAGAAGTTGATTCACCAAATTCAAAAGACGGCGGGCGTTCCTGTAGATGAGTTCGAATTGCTTGCGCTGCGCCGGATCGTCGGTCTTACGCAGAATTTTTTCGACCGGCGTGAGAATCAGCGTCAGCGGTGTTCGGAATTCATGACTTACGTTGGTGAAGAACTTCATCTTCATCAAATCAAGTTCATGCATACGTTGCGCCTCCTGTCGTTCCTGTTCCATCGCGAATTTCATACGCTCACGTTGCTGGATCAACCTGCGCGTAAAGAATAATGCTCCAAGGATGAGCAAAACATAAACACCCAGTGCCCAACGCGTCCTCCAAAACGGTGGCAACACAGTCACTTTGAGCCTGAGCATATCTTCGCTCCATGTACCTTCCTGCCCGGACGCGCGAACCAGGAACGTGTATGTACCAGGATCAAGGTTGGTATATGTGACTTTCCTTTGGGAAGGTGTCGTCGTAATCCAGTCTCTGTCAAACCCCTCAAGCCTGTATTGATACAAAGTTTTCTCCGGATGGAAGAAACTCAGTGCCGCGAACTCCAGTGAGAATACGTTTGCCTGATGCTTTAATGTGATGCCATCGGTAAGCGAAACGGATTTATCCAGTACAACCCTTCCGTTATACGCCGCCCCTATCTGCACCGATCGGTTGAGAACCTGCAAATCCGTCAGGATAATCGGCGCGCGTTGCTGGCTCACATCGACATCATCCGGGTGGAAGATATTAAATCCGTTGGGGCCACCGAAAACCAGTTCTCCTTTCCATGTTTTCAGACCTGCGTTTTCATTAAACTGTTTGCCCTGCAGACCGTCGTACTCATCGTAGTTTATGAACACCCCACCGATCGATCCCTCTGCATTGGCATTAATCACGAAGTGCGAAATACCATTAGGTGTGCTCATCCACAAATTCGCCTCGGCATCTTCAGCGATAGTAAGGACAGAGTTGTGTGGAAGACCATCGCTCGTAGTGAAGGATCGGAACGATTTCGTTTTCGGATCAAAAATATTCAACCCACCATGTGTTCCTATCCATACCAGTCCGCGGCTGTCTTCAATGATACTGAGAATACTGTTATTGCTCAGGCTGTTTGGATTGTCAGGCTGGCTCAGATAATGCGTGAATGTACCCGTTTTTTTGTCGTACACTTCAATACCATAACCCGTACCGACCCACATGTTGCCGTTACTATCTTCGCAAAATGCCGGAACATACGATGCGTGTATTGGAACAGTTGTATCGACCCGGAAGGACCCGATTTTGCGTTGATTGAAATCAAACAGGTCAACGCCACGCGTAAGCGTTCCAACCCAAATCACACTGTCGGAAGCCTCATAAATTTCCCAGATACTGTCATCAGAGACACTTTGCGGGTTATTGGGATCATGCGTGAGCCGTTTAAACCGTCTTCCATCAAAAATATTCAGACCTCCAAAGTAAGTGCCGATCCAAAGATTTCGGTTCCTGTCGTAACAAAGACTGACGATCACATTGTTGCTGATACTATTGGGATCTCCGGGGTCATGGAGATATTGCCGGAAGGAATTGTTTGCCCGATTATAGTAGATCAACCCTCCACCGTTCGTGCCAATCCAGAGGTTTCCTTTTTCGTCTTCCGCGAATGCGTTGATATCATCAAAAGGAAGACTGGCGTGATCGACAGAGCTATGTCTGAATAGAGGAAAGCGAATAATATTTTCGTGATAGTAACTTATTCCCCGTTTGAAAGTACCCAACCAGATAATCCCGGTATCGTCGCGGTAAATCGTGTTGATGCTGTTTTGAACAAGGCTTCGGTCATCTTCCGGCGAATGCAGAATGTAATTTACGGACTTGCGTTTTTTGTGAATGACATTCACTCCGCCGTGATCTGTCGCTACCCAAATCACGTTGTTGTTAGCGGACACTACGCCCCGGACAATATCAGAGCTAAGCAGCAGCGGCGCGGAATCTTTTGTCAGATGGACGACTTCGCCCGATTTAGGGTTATAGTGAAATATCCCCCGGTTTGTATCTGCAATGTATATCCAGAGATCACCGTCGTTGTCGAGAATGAACCGATAATCCTGAACAGCCGCATTGAATTGCCTCTTCAGGAAATCGGCGCGGAAAACGACTTTCTGTGTTTTTCGATCAAGTTTTTCGATCACACCATCGCGATGTATCAGCCAGGTATTTCCCTGCCGGTCGATTTGAAGATTCGAGACGCGATCAGAACTGATTGTCGCCGTGTCCCCGACGATACTTCGGAAGGTAAACGTTTTCTTTTTTTCGCTGTCATAAAGGTAAAGACCAAGTGTTTGATGCACGAACCAGTAATTACCAGTCGTGTCCTTTACGATGTCGGTGAGATTTCCGTCGGGTAATCCAAGACGGTGAATCATGGGCAAAGGGTCGTAACGAAATGTCTCCGTTACAGGGTCATAGACATCGAGGCCGCTCCATGTCGAAATCCACAGCTTGCCATCGGGATCCTCAAACATGCGATTGATGTCGTCGTTTATGATGCTTCGCGGATCCCGCGGGTCGTTGCGAAAGACCTTTAAGTTGTAGCCGTCGAATCGATTCAGGCCGGAAATGGTTCCGATCCACATGAAGCCCTGATGATCCTTAAAGAACGACTTGACCTGATTATGGGAGAGCCCGTCATTGGCATCGATTCTGGAGAAGCGATATTTCTCGGACTGACCGGCTACCTCGCCGATAACGGCCAGGGAAAGAAGGAAACACCATATGAAGGATTTTGCGGGCATGAGAAGTGTCAGAGCCGGTATGTAATAATACAGGCTATGAATTTAATAAAAAAGGCCGAGAGGCCGACCTGCCTGAAAAAGTTTGCCTATCCCGGTGGCTATTGGACGGAAAACAGAAAAGCAGTCTCCCGACTGCTTTTCCTTCCGAAACGCTATACTTAAACCAGATTAGTAATATGAATATGCTACTGCCTCGCAATAGTCCGCAAAATTGTCGCCGTGCAAATCCCAAACGCGATAGTTTAGATGCAGCTCCCGGCCAAAGACATCGCCTGATCCCTGGATTTCATAACCGTTGGTAATCTGACGCGGGATCGTGATAATTCCCCGGTCCACGATTGCAACGACCTGGGTATTCAACGCATAAAAGTCATTCAGATAAACTTCGCGTGAATCATAGGGATTTTTAGTGACGTAAATTTCGTACGTGATATGTTCCCGGTACGTTTTGCTATACTCGTCTACGTCGTAATAGCCCACCAATGCGTCTCGCTCATCATAAACGTATACTGTCTCATACTCGATACAGGATACAAGCGTAAGAGCCGCGATGGCAAAAAGAGTGATCGTTTTCATAATCCTCGTATTTACCAGGATGTATGCAAACGAGGGACCAAAAAATAAAACCCGGGAAATCGAATGATTTTGGGCCATAAAAAAAAAGCCGGGTGTGGTCAACACCCGGCTTTCACCTTGCGCACTCCCGGAGACGGGAGAAAAAATTTGCGCGCTCACAGCAGGTCAAAAAATTGGTATTCCGGTACCGGCAAAAAATATTTACAACCAACAACCACTACGAATGGAGTAAATGACCAGTCGTACCGGAAATACCATTCCTTCAACAGGTTTGGGCTTTCACCAAACCGTATCGGTTGAAACCGACCACATGTCTTTTAGTCGACATTATCGTGAAGAAACTTATTGTTCCCCAGGATATTATTATCGTCGTTAAGGTTATACTTGGAGATGTACGGCTCCGAAGAATGCGGAACGTCCTGCATCTTCACGCCGCGGCGCAAATAGGCCGGTAACGACCACTTCTCGTTGAATTCCTCCTTGGTCATTTCATTCTTCCGCGCCTGCTTTATTTTCTCTTTACGTTCTTCGGCCTGTTGCTGAAGGCGTTGTTTCGTCGAGCGCAACTCCATCATGCCGTCCTCGTTGATGACCTGGTCACCATATCGTTCACCGGTAGCATCGAAGTCGTCTTCGGTAAAGAGGCTGTCTTCGCCGTCGTCGTCATTCGTTTCGTTGACAGGTGCTTCCACACGCGTGAACGGTCCGGTGAACATAATCTCGCGTGTCTGACTTTCGTTTTCTTTCTCGGGCTGAGGTTCAACTTTTTTCAATTCAACCTCACGTGTCGAAAAGTCATTGACACCGTTATTCATGACACTCTCAGCATTGAATAGCCATCCCTGAGAACGTTCAAGGTTGTGAACTTTCTTTTCCTCAACCTTCTTTTCCGAGACTGCACCAGCCTTCATCTCGCTGTTGTTGAAGCCGGTCGCAATGACGGTTACGCGAATACGATCACCGAGATCGGGATCCACACCGTGACCGAAGATCATTTCCGCTTCGTCGCCGGCCTGTTCCTGAATGTATTCGGTAATCTCGGTGAGCTCGTCCATTTGCAATTCAGCTTCGACGCCGCTGATGATGGACAGCAGTATCTTTTTCGCGCCCATGATGTCGCGATTGTCAAGCAACGGAGACGCTAGTGCACCCTCGGCAGCTTTCTTGGCGCGGCTTTCGCCACGGGTCTCTGCCGATCCCATTACTGCGGCGCCGGCATTCAGCATAACCGTCCTCACATCCTGGAAGTCTACGTTGACGTATCCCGCAAGGGTGATGATCTCGGCAATGCCTTTAGCGGCGGTCGTGAGAATGTTATCGGCCTGAGCGAATGCCTGATTGATAGACAGGTTTCCGTAAATCTCGCGAAGCTTGTCATTGAGGATTACGATCACGGTATCGCAGTTATGCCTGAGGGCATCGATTCCGAGTTCGGCCTGGGCCATCTTCTTCTTGCCTTCGAAAGCAAACGGAGCCGTGACGATTCCAACGGTAAGGATATCCATATCCTTGGCAATCTTGGCGATCACCGGAGCAGCTCCGGTACCCGTTCCACCGCCCATCCCGGCCGTCACAAAGACCATCTTGGTTCCCGTCAGCATTTCACGAATTTGCTCTTTGCTTTCGAGAGCCGCGTTCTTTCCGACTTCAGGATTTGCACCGCAGCCCAATCCCTCGGTAAGGTTCGCTCCTATCTGAAGCTTGTTTGGAATAGGGCTGCCGTTAAGTGCCTGGTTGTCCGTATTACATACCACGAACTCGACATCCTTGATGCCTTGCTTGTACATGTGGTTTACTGCGTTGCTCCCGCCGCCACCGACGCCGATTACTTTGATGATCGACCTGGACTGACTGTGTTTGGGAACTTCGAATTTGTAAGATCCGGTTTCAAACATGATAAAAATTGATTTTAGTGGTTGTTTACAAATTTATTTTTCGGTGCTAGACTAAGACTTCTGACAGGTAAGTATCATTATGTACGCTTATTCTATTCCCATTTTTTGGTTGCCGTTTCAATACTCATTCTTTCCATCGAGATCGTCAATCAGAAGACTCTTCGTTTTGTTCAGTATGTCGTTGAAGAAACTTTTTGATGAAATTGCTGACTTCTTGCCTTTGACTGCAGGCTTGGCAATTTCACGTGTTTCTCTGTAACGATCTTCGCGTTCATCAAGTGAGCGGAATCCCGCGAGTACAAGGCCAACAGCGGTGGCATACATGGGACTTTTCACTTGCTCGATTTTGCTCTTACCAAGGTGCTCATTCGGATAACCGATGCGCGTATCCATGCCGGTCATATATTCAACGAGTTGTTTCAGGCAGCTCAACTGTGCACCGCCGCCGGTGATTACAATACCGCCAGCGAGTCGGTTTTCGAAACCGGAGCTGATGATCTCAGCATGAGCCATTTCAATGATCTCTTCCATCCGCGCCTGAATGATGTTTGAAAGATTCTTGACGCTGATCTCCTTGGCGGAGCGATTACGAATACCAGGTATCGACACGATTTCGTTAGGGCTTGCCTCTTCAGAGATCGCCTTACCGAACTTTGTCTTCAGTTGTTCAGCCTGTTGAGGGAGTACCATCAGGCCCTGTTTGATATCGTTCGTCACGATGTTTCCGCCAAACGGAATTACAGCAGTATGTCTGATAATGTTATCGTAAAAGATTGCAATGTCTGTAGTACCACCGCCGATGTCGATCAGACAAACACCTGCTTCTTTCTCCTCGTCATTGAGTACGGCCAGGCTCGACGCCAACGGCTCGAGAATCAGGTCCTGAATCTCAAGGTTACCGCGACGAACACATTTGTTGATGTTGTTGATCGCATTGGTTTGTGCTGTGATGATGTGGAAGTCTGCCTCAAGACGTACACCGGACATACCTACCGGCTCCTTGATGCCGTCTTCGTAATCCACCATATAGTCCTGCGGCATAACATGAATGATCTGACTGCCGGGAGGAACAACCATCCTGTACATGTCCTGTGTAAGGCGCTCAACATCCTCTACTGTAATTTCATCTTCCTTACTTGAACGTGTAATACCACCATGCTGAATGAAACTTCTGATATGCTGTCCCGCGATACCAACGTTTACAACCCCAATATCGATTCCGGACTGATCCCCGGCCTCCCTTATTGCTTTTTCAATCGCGTAGACAGTTTTGTCAATGTTAAAAACAATTCCCTTGACAACACCTTCTGACTCGGCTTTTCCCATACCGAGCACTTCAAGTTTGCCAAATTCGTTTTTACGTCCGACGATGGCACAAATCTTCGTAGTACCAATATCAAGACCGACGATTATTTTTTCCTGTTCCATGGTGGTAAAAGTTATTAGTGGTTGTTTTTTCCTTTTGGTTAATATTTATTCAGCAACGATCTGTCCGTCATATTGCAGAGACACGCGCTTGTACCGGTTCCATCCGACCTTCGGGAGTATCTCTTTATAAAAAATCTTGAGCTTCTTCAGTTTCACTTTCTCATTCTCAGGTTTACCAAATTCGATACGTTCGTCTCCCACCTGGGGAAACATCGTCAGGTTACCTTTACGGTCGATATCAATCTGTGCGATCTGCGCATTCCAGAATTCATCTTCGCGAATAGTCCTTACAAGATGAAGCAATTGTTCGCCTTCCGGAATTTCGTTGACATTAGCCTGCCGCAGCAACTTATTTACATAGGGACCACTGATAAGCAGCACCCGCGCTGTAAACTTATCAGACACCGGCATTACCGTTCCGTCTTCAGCGATGTAACCATCGGGGCCGTCGTTGCGAATAATTCTGGCAACCGGCCTCCGTAAGGCTACGCTTGCAACAAGGTTTCCCTTCAAGTCCGCGTACAAGTCGGCCTCAGCGATGAATGGATCTTTCTTGATCTTCGTCTCGATCGTACGCAGATTCATATCTGTCGTCTTTGCTCCGCGCAAGTTCTGGGCGTCAACATTCATCAGGGCGAAAATGTCAGCTTCATCCAGAAAATGATTATCGGCTCCGTTCTTTATTTTGACCGTGATGTCACGAACAGCATAGTCGTCATGATTCCGTTCTGTAAAAGCGATGAAGAGAACGACTACTATCAGTGCCGCTGCAATTTTAAGCTCCCGTCTCAGATTGAACTTAAGCTTCATATTTCTTTTCAAGCATTTCCTTTATAGGTTCTACAAACGTATCGATGTCTCCGGCTCCAATCGTTACCAGTACATCGATCTCGGTATCTTCAAGTATTGACATTAGTTCTCCCTTGCTGCACTGTTTCTTTTCTGCGCTTGTAAGATTCCGAAAAATTATTCCGGAGTCGACGCCGGGTATCGGAAGTTCGCGCGCCGGATAGATGTCAAGCAGTATAACGTCATCCGCGAGGCTCAGGCTTTCCGCGAATCCGTCCGCGAAATCGCGTGTCCTTGAATACAGGTGCGGTTGAAAAACCGCCGTGAGCTTTCGTCTCGGATACATAGACTTCATCGATTTCAGGAAAGCTTCTATTTCCTTTGGATGATGTGCATAGTCATCAACGAAAATCACGCGCTTTCCTTTGATTACGAATTCAAACCTGCGCTTCACACCCGCGAATGTTTCCAACGCATGTTTAATGTCCTTTAGGGAAACTCCGCACAACGACGCCGCTACTGACGCAGCAAGCGCATTTTCAATGTTATGAAAACCGGGGACGCCGAGCCTGATGTGTTCTACCTTATCGAAACCGTTAAGGTCAAATTCAAAAAATCCGCTCTTCGCGATAATGTTGCCGGCAAAAAATTGTCCCCGGCTCATGCTATATGTATACTTTGTTACATGTTCTGTCTTTTCTGCAAGCTTCTCTTCAATCGATTCATGAATAATCAGCGCCCCGCCTTTGTTTATCTGGCTGATAAAATCGCGGAACGAGGTCAGCACACTTTCGTGATCGCCGTAAATATCAAGGTGATCAGGATCAGCAGAAGTAACAATGGCTGTCTGCGGATATAGTGTTAAAAATGAACGATCAAACTCATCAGCTTCAACTACCACCCACATCTTGTCACACACCTCGCCATTCATGACGAGATTCGACCCGTAATTTGTCGTGACTCCACCCAGGAACGCAACCATATCCATTCCCGCAGTATTGAGAATGTGCGCCACCATCGATGATGTTGTCGTCTTCCCATGCGTGCCGGCAATCGCGACAGTGTTATATCCCTCCGTTATCAGTCCAAGTACCTGGGATCGTTTCATGATCACGAACCCATTTTCTTTCAGGAATCCATGTTCGCAATGATCTTTAGGAATCGCGGGCGTGTACACAACCAGCGTCTTTTCCTTATCACTTTTGACTTCTTCCGGAATGCTGTCAACCGAATCATCGAAATGAATCCCCATACCTTCATTTGCAAGCTCAGTCGTCAGCGGTGTCGACGTTTTGTCGTAACCCCAAACGCGCAGCCCCTTCTTCAGAAACCACCGTGCGAGCGCGCTCATGCCGATACCGCCGATTCCGAGAAAGTAAACCTTATCGTATTGCCCAATTCTCACGCGAGGAGTTTTTCGATTTCATCCACTATATGTTTTGTCGCCGCCGGCCTGGCCAGCGCCAGGATGTTCGCCGAAAGCGTCATTCTCCTGTCGTTGTCATCCATAAGCTTTAATGCTTCATCAACCAGCCTCATGGTTGCTTCGGTATCACGCACCATGACCGCTGCATCTTTTGAAACCAGCGCCATAGCATTTTTTGTCTGATGGTCTTCTGCGACATTCGGTGAAGGCACCAGAATACTTGGAATACCTGCGATGCACAATTCGGATACAGCAAGTGCTCCGGAACGTGATATCGCAACATCGGCCGCGGCATACGCCAGATCCATCTCACGAACGAAGTCCTGAACACGGATATTTGACAGGTCATTGCCTTCGAGCCGCGAACGGTACGCTTCGTAATATCCCTTTCCAGTCTGCCAGATCACCTGGATACCGGAGTCGATTAGTTTTCCGATGTTATTGATAATACTCTCGTTGATCGTTCTCGCGCCAAGGCTTCCGCCAACAATCAACAGTGTTCTCTTGCCCGGGCTGAAATTGAAATGCGACAATGCTTCGTTGCGTTTCTCGCGCGTCGTGAGAATATCTTTTCTCACAGGATTTCCCGTAAGGACAATCTTTTCCTTCGGGAAGTATTTTTCCATTCCGTCATACGCAACACAAATACGCGCCGCTTTCGACGCAACCTGTTTGTTCGCGAGACCGGCAAATGAATTCTGTTCCTGGACAACAGTTGGGATACCTGCGGCCGTTGCCGCCATCATAACCGGACCACTGGCATAACCACCGGTTCCTATCACGACATCAGGTTTAAATTCCCTTACGAGTTTCCGCGCCTTGAAAAAGCTCGCAATTACTTTCACCGGAAACAGGAGATTGCTCCATGTCAGCCGACGTTGAAGGCCGCTGATCCATAATCCGACAATCGGGTAACCCGCATCGGGTACACGCGTCATCTCCATTCGTCCTTTCGCGCCCACGAACAATATCGCGGCGTCAGGGTGGCGCTCACGGAATTCGTTCGCGATGGCAACAGCCGGGAAAATATGCCCGCCGGTGCCGCCACCACTTACGATCAGACGATATCGTTTATTTGTACTCAATTATGCAGCAGCTTTCGCCGTTGATACATTGCGCGGTTCACGCACTCTCAATTCACTTTCAGACTTCTCAGACCAACCCGGATCCTGTTCGCCGCGGCTCACACTCAATACAATTCCCAATGCAAGGCCGGTAAACACCATCGACGTTCCTCCCATCGAGATCAGTGGCAACGGCTGGCCCGTAATCGGACCCAATCCCACAACGACACCCATATTGATCATCGCCTGGCAGACAATATCAAAGCATAGCCCGGCCGATAACAACCCCCCAAAGGCTCGCTCACTGTTATAGGCGGCCTTCATACCCCGATGCAACAACGTGAGATAGAGCATCAATACCGTGATTGCTCCAGCCATACCGTATTCCTCAATCAGAATCGCGAAAACAAAATCAGCGAAAGGGTTGGGAAGAATATTGCGCTGATCGCTGTTACCCGGACCCTTTCCCACAAAGCCTCCCGTAGCAATTGCGATAAGGCTATGTTTCAATTGGAACTGTGGGTCTTTTTTTCCCTGAACAAACTCTGAATAGTCCGTAAGGCGTGAGACCATCGTTCCACCACGAACACCGAATTTGAATGCGAGCGCTCCGAACAACAATCCCACGAATACAAGCATCGCCAGGTATTTCATTGGCACGCGACCGATGAACATGACCAAAAGACAGGTCAACAACAACAAGATTGCTGTTGACATATTCGTGAGGGCAATCAGGCCGCAGATAGTTCCGCACCAGAAAAGGATGGGTATGAGCGACTCACGAATGTCCTCGATGTTCTGTTGTCTTTTTGACAACATACTGGCAAGATTCACAATCAAACAAAGGCTGGCGAAGTCGGAAGGTTGAAACGAACCTACAATCGGTACCTGAATCCAGCGCGCAGCATCATTGACGGAAGTTCCATTTGTGAACGTGTAGATAAGCAACGGTATGCTTACCCAAAGTCCGATACGCGAAAGCCGCGAGTAGTAACGGTAGTCGATGCGATGCGCAAACCACATTGCCGCAAGTCCAACGAATACGTGGAATGTATGTTTGATGAGCAATTGCTCGGGACTCGCCGCGCGTTTAAATGCCAGCGTTCCAATGGAGCTGTACACAACCAGAATGCTGATCAGTGACAATGCAAACACAACCGTCCAAATGACCCGGTCACCCTGCAGGTTTTTATCCGCCCATGTTTTAATCTTGATCATCATAGTCACTACGGTTGATGTTCACGTTCTTTTTTTAGTTCAAGCGTCGCGGCACGAAACTGATCGCCACGGTCCTCGTAATTCTTAAAGAGGTCGAAACTCGCACATGCCGGACTGAGCAATACGACGTCTCCGGTCGAAGCCAACTCAAGCGCCATATGCACAAGGTCTTTTACACTTTGTGTTTCACGGATCACCGGAACGACGTGGCCAAATGCTTTAGTCAGTTTTTCGTTGTCCTTCCCAAGACAAATCAGTGCACGTACCTTTTTCTGTACCTCGTCACGGATCACCGAATAATCGTTGCCTTTGTCAACACCGCCGGCTATCCAAACGAGTGGTCCGCTGTAACTTCCGAGAGCATATATAACCGAGTCGACATTTGTCGCCTTCGAATCATTGACAAACTCCACTCCGTCTATTGTTGCCACAGATTCGAGACGGTGCGGCGCATTCTTAAAAGTTTTCAATCCCTCACGTATCGCCTTTAGGTCCGCGCCGGCAAGATATACAGCTGATACCGCAGCCATTGTGTTGATAAGGTTATGCGGGCCCTTTAATGTTGTTTCCCACTGCGCGATTGTAAATGTCTCGCGAAGGTTAAATTCCATTGCTTCGCCGTTGTACTTCACCGTTGCACCGCTTTCAGGGAGCAACGATACCGATATCTGATCAGGTGCAATCTTCCGCCCGGCGATCTCCTTGCGGACAATGGTGTCATCCACGAAAAAGATAAACTGTTTCCGCTCACGCATAGACTGAATCAACCGGAACTTCGAATTCACATAATTCTGCATCTCGTACTCGTAACGATCGAGATGATCCGGCGTGATGTTCAAAAGAATTCCGATTTCAGGACTAAACGTCTTCCAGCCATCGAGTTGAAAACTGCTTACCTCAAGTACGTACCAGTCGTATGTATCTTCCACGATTTGTCGCGCGAGACTCTTGCCAACATTTCCTCCAAGCGCAACCTTGAATCCTGCATGCTTCATCAGGTGATACGTTAACAGCGTCGTGGTTGTCTTGCCATTTGTTCCTGTAAT
>JAEYWY010000012.1 GCA_023428695.1 Bacteroidota bacterium | reverse complement strand
TGCCCAACAAAAGCTATAACCAATGGCGGGTGATGAGTAAGTATAATGTTTTATCTTCGCTATTACGTTTGGTCACGGTGGACAATAACGGTTTCAAAAGCCGCCACTGGTTATAGCCAAACGTTGGGCGTCATTTTTTATTGAAGATTTGACCATTGAAAAAAGACAAAATTAACGACGAGGACAAACACGCAGAGTTAGGCAAGTACCGTGACTTGGTTACTGCGACACTTGATTACCTCATTGACAACAATGAGTTTCGAATCATAACGGAGGACTTTGATTCAGATTCTCATTATAAGAAGCTAAAGGAACAGACGACAGAACATTTTCAAAAGGGACGACTATCCAGACTAAAGCAATGGTTCCACGACTTGACCGAGCCGCAACGAGAAACAGGCAACTTTAAATTCAATACGTATTTGAAGGCCAAAACTGGACAGGATATTAACATCTTTCAGGACTACTTTGACCGTGTTGACAAGATAATTGCAAAAGGAAAAATCACCACTGACAACCAATTCTATGACGTGAACGCTATGGTTGACCAATTATCGCATGCAGTACCGGTTGACAATGAAAGAGTGGCGATGCTGAATAAGCTATTGGTGGACTACGAACAACGGAGGACCAAAAATAAGAACAAGAATTGAATTACCGTTTAAAAAACGAACGCCCAACAAAATGTATGTGACCATTGCGGGGTGTAGTGGTAATTCGTAGTTTCGCTTTCAAACAACGTTCGGTAACGGTGGACAGTTTCGGAGTAGTCGGGCAAATCAGTCGTTCCTCCTTCATTTGCCCTCCAAGCCCGCAACGGCACATACATAAACGTTATGCGACACGGCCTTCATCTTTGTTTGTTCACGTCGGCGGATAGCGTCACGGTTTTGACAATCGTATATCGGTTGACAGGACATCAGTCCCGAACGGAAGTAGTCTTCGGATCGGTAGTAGAACTTGACTTGCATCAAAGAAATCTCCGCTCAACGTTTTGCGACGAGCCCTTCTCGTGAGACACTCGTCGGGCGGGACTGATTTGGTACCGCTCCGTTGGAACGGGCCGCGTCGCACAACAAAATGTATACGCCATTGCCGGGTTCGGCTAAAGGTGGTAGATTTGGTTCAGGAACAACGGCAGGTAATAGGGGACGGGAACGCGGTTCGTCGGGCTTGACATTCTCCCGATAGCTATCGGGATCATTTACAAGCCCTCCCTGGCCGGCAACGGCGCATACATAGCCGTTGTGCGCCACGGCCTTCATTTTGGTTTGTTCACGTCGGTGGATAGCGTTGCGGTTTTGACAATCGTATATCGGTTGACAGGACATCAGCCCCGAACGGAAGCAGTCTTCGGATCGGAAGCAGAACCCGACTTGCAGCATGCAGCATAGTAACTTTCGCACCTCGTTTCACGGTTTGCCCTTCTCGTGAGACACTCGTCGGGCTGGACTGAGCTGGTACCGCCTCGTTGGAACGGGCCGCGTCGCACAACAAAATGTATGCGCCATTGCCGGGTTTGTCGAAAGGTGGTAGATTTGGTTCAGGAACAACGGCAGGTAGTAGGGGACGGGAACGCGGTTCGTCGGGCTTGACATTCTCCCGATAGCTATCGGGATCATTTACAAGCCCTCCCTGGCCGGCAACGGCGCATACATAAGCGTTGCCAGCAATTGGGTCTGGCTTCGTGGACAGTAACGACTCGACTGAAAAATTTCGGCTGACGGTAAATCAAATAACAGAAATGATTGACGACTACACAAAAGAAAAATACGAGGACTGGTTAACTATTCATGGGACAATCTTCAAAAGGAAATTGGAGAATGAGACAGCATTTGACGGGATTGTGAAAATTTATTCAATATAATAAACGGACTTTATTTCGGTAAACTAGGCGAGCCAACAGACAACGGAATTCTTTTAAGGCTGTTTAAGAACAAGGACTCGTGGCCAAAGACAAGTTTGACTCATTTAAATTTGAGGGACGGTGAACTGACTGTGATTAAAGAAAGTAAATCATCTTATGACACTTGGACTGTTATTGACAACGGACATGGACAGTTTCAGATTCAACTTTCACCAACCGAGACAATTAAGTTTACCGACATTTGACTGTGACGAAGAATATAGAGTAGAGAAAGACCCAACTGCTGGCAACAGCAGCTATTTGCAATGGCTGGGTGACGTGTAAGCTAAAAGTTTTATCTTCGTAATTACGTTTGGTCACAGTGGACAAATACGTTTTCAAAAGTAAGCACCTGACCAACCCCGTCTTTCCCCTAAGCTAATGAATATATTGCTTTGTGAAAAACAAATCATGAAGTACACATCAGAGCAGATTCAAGTTGCCGTTAGTGAATGGCAGGTATCGGGATTAAGTAAGAAGGCATTTTGCGTTCAGCGCAATATCTGCCCCCAGACCTTTTACAATTGGCTCAAACGGATTAATCCGACTGAACCATCTGGCTTCACAGAAGTAACGTTAACATCACATCGGCAGGCAAGTGCGTGCGAGATCATCTTTCCGTCCGGTGCGCGGATGATTTTTACTGGTGAGCCTTCGGCGAGTTGGTTACGGGAAGTGCTTCGCTGATGTTGGGAATCACGCGGCTGCATCGATGCTATCTCTATCGTGGCTTTACCGATATGCGGAAGGGCATTGATAGCCTCTGTGGACTGGTCAGGAATGAGTTAGGAAAAGACCCAATGAGTGGAGAACTGTTCATCTTCTTTTGTCGTGGGCGTAGGCGTATAAAGATCCTGCTGTGGGATGAGGACGGATACGCGCTTTATCAAAAGCGTTTGGAAGGTGGTACATTCGAAATACCGGAAGGGAAACCGTTGCATCAGACCATTACTTCCGAGCAGCTAATTTTTTTGCTTTCAGGGGTGAATTTGAAAAATCTAACTCGTCGACCACGTTATCAACATACGATCAACAACGCTTCCCTCGTCTAGATAAAGCCATATCTTTGTTTCGTCAATGAGCAAGAAGGCAGATATCTCAACACTTACTAAGGAAGAACTGGTTGATCAGGTCAAGCAACTTCAGCACCAAGTGGCACTCTTGCAAAAGATGGTGTTCGGTCCGCGTAACGAACGCTTCAAACTCGCCGAAGTACCTGCCAATCAGCTCTCATTGGGCGTATCTTCTGAACCAATTGCCGAAGTAAAACTGGAGAAGACTCCCGTCAAAGGTCATGACCGTAGCAAGGTAAAACTTGAAGCTAAAAAGCACCCAGGTCGGAATCCTTTACCGTCATCGCTGCGTCGCGAGGAGATCGTCATAGAGCCGGCAGAGGATGTGAGTAACTGCGTTCGCCTGGAAGACGAAGTGACTGAAGTACTTGAGGTAAAGGCTGCCGAGTTTTATGTGAAGCGTTACATTCGCCGCAAGTACGTTCGTAAAGAGGGCGAAGGTATAGCCATCGCCAAGTTGCCCAGCAGAGCGATCGAGAAAGGTGTTCCCGGTGCATCTGTACTGGCAATGCTAATCATAGGAAAGTTTGTCGACCATCTGCCGATTTATCGTCAAATAGCGATTTTTAAACGTGCCGGGATCGTATTGCATTACAATACTGTGCTTGATTGGACAAACAACGGTCTGGATATCCTCGAACCTATTTACGATCACCTAAGGCGAAAGATTCTAGCCAGTCAATACCTCCAGGCTGATGAAACAGGGATGAAGGTACTCGACAGTGAAAAGAAAGGCAGCGCCCATCAGGGATACCTATGGGCATACCGTGACGTCATTAGCAACCTTGTATTGTTTGAATATCAACGCGGCCGGAATAAAGAAGGTCCCGCGAAAATGCTAAAAGATTTTAAAGGCTATTTGCAGACCGATGGTTATGCTGCATATGATCAATTCTATCACCGTGATGGCATAACGATGCTTCATTGTATGGCGCATGCTCGCAGATACTTTAAAGAAGCTGAAGACAATGATAAGGAACGCAGCACCTATGCACTCAAAGTCTTCCAGGAAATATACGATTTTGAACGCCAGGTCAAGGACCTCTCCAATGAGGAACGAAGGACAATCCGAGAGCAGTCGATCCTTCCAAAGTTAAATGAGCTCCATGTCTGGATGATGGAACATTATCGCCAGGTGACACCGAAATCGCCAATCGGCAAAGCGTTAGAATACTCTTTGAAGCGGTGGAAAGAGTTGACGTTGTTTACGACTGACGGTCAACTCGAAATTGACAACAATCGGATCGAAAATGAAATCCGTCCTATTGCTCTCGGTAGGAAAAATTATCTCTTCGCCGGATCACACGAGTCGGCCCAGCGAATCGCGATGATCTATTCACTAATCGCCAGTTGCAAGGCGAACGAAATCGATCCAATGAAATGGCTCACGCATGTTTTGGAAGAACTGCCGAATAGAACGGTCAACGACATCGATGATTTGCTACCTGAAAAGGGAAACCTGTACTGACGTACTTCGCCGGGTGCTTACCTATTACCTGCCGTTGTTCCTAAACCAAATCTACCACCTTTCGGCAAACCCGGCAATGGCGCATACATTTTGTTGTGCGACGCGGCCCGTTCCAACGCAGCGGTACCAGTTCACTCCAGCCCGACGAGTGTCTCACGAGAAGGGCAATCCGAAAAACGCTGAGCGGAAATTACTATGCTGCAAGTCGAGTTTTGCTTCCGATCCGAAGACTGCTTCCATTCGGGACTGATGTCCTGTCAACCGATATACAATTGTCAAAATCGTAACGCTATCCGCCGACGCGAGCAAACCAAAATGAAGGCCGTGGTGCACAACGGCTATGTATGCGCCGTTGCCGGCCAGGGAGGGCTTGTGAATGTAGCGCAGCGGAATGTCAAGCCCGACGAACCGCATACCTGTCCCCCTTCTTTAAACGTTGTTCCTGAACCAAATCTACCACCTTTCGCCGAACCCGGCAATGGCGTATACATTTTGTTGTGCGACGCGGCCCGTTCCAACGTAGCGGTACCAAATCAATCCCGCCCGACGAGTGTCTCACGAGAAGGGCTCATCGCAAAACGTTGAGCGGAAATTTCTTTGTAGCAAGTCAAGTCCTGTTTCCGATCCGAAGACCGCTTCCGTTCGGGACTGATGTCCTGTCAACCGATATACGATTGTCAAAATCGTAACGCTATCCGCCGACGCGAGCAAACCAAGATGAGGGCCGTGTCGCACAACGACTATGTATGAGCCGTTGCCGGCCAGGGAGGGCTTGTAAATGCAGCGCAGCGGAATGTCAAGCCCGACCAACCGCGTTCCTGTCCCCTACCTTCATAACGTTGTTCCTGAACCAAATCTACCACCTTTAACCGAACCCGGCAATGGCGTATACATTTTGTTGTGCGACGCGGCCAGTTCCACCGATGCGGTGCCGTCTCAATCCCGCCCGACGAGTGTCTCACGAGAAGGGCAAACTGCAAAACGATGTGCGGAAATTACTATGCTGCAGGTCGAGTGCTGCTTCCGATCCGGAGACTGCTTCCGTCCGGGACTGATGTCCTGTCAACCGATATACGATTGTCAGAACCGTAACGCTATCCGCCAACGCCAACAAACCAAAATGAAGGCCGTGTCGCACAACGTTTGGGTTTGGTCAGTGGCGGGCTTAGGAGGCCTTAGCAATGGAGCATCGCGGAATGCTAAGGCCGACAAGGTCGTCACTGTCCACCGTGGGCAAACGTTGTAACGAAGATAAAGCTTTAATTTCACACATCACCCCGCCATTGACCAAACCTGTTGTTGGCGGCTGCTTTCATTTACTCTGATCTAAATACTTTGTCCAATAGTCGATGTCGGGATTGAGCTTCTTTGAAACTTCACCAAATTTTTGGTAGTCACAATCTAAATAGCCTTCATTGTCCAACGTGAACACATTTTGTTGATAACACTCATCAATAACTTGAAAAAGTGTCGTTAATGATTCATAGTGATAGTCCGGTTGGTCTCCAAAGGTATTTGTCCAGTATAAGCGTCCTTGATTTTCATTTTCATTTAAGTCGACCCAATAACAATTTCCAGCTCCGTCCTCTAAAAAAGGAAATAGTTTGTCCCCAGGCCTATAACCTGAAATCATATTTCTAAAAAATTCGTCTGGTTCAAAACCTCTTTTATAATATGAGATAGCGTCATTTAAACTAAGAAAGTTATGAATTGGGATTAGTCCAGTTTTACCGGATGGCGTCATTTCGTCAATTGTTGTCCCGTCTGCAAATGAGTACAATTCAACTAACTCGTCATTAAATTTTAAGTCAAGGTCTTTTTCGGTTCTTTCAATTTGTTGAGTTGTCGCTGGGGGTCGAATAATTGTCGGGAAGAAGTAACCTAATTCAGTTTGCTTCTTTATTATTCTTTTTAAACAGTCCGTAATTGTCATAATGAAAGTTGCCGCCAACGTTTGTGTTTGCGCAGTGGTGGGCTTTTGAAAACTTATTTGTCCCACGTGACCAAACGTTGAACGAAGATAGAAACTTATAGCTTACACCAAACCCCACCATTGCGCAAACATTTTGTTGGCGGTAGTTTTTACTTGTTGTCAATTGTGTAATATACCAAGTCCTGATATATCGTAAATCCGCGATCATTATTCTCGGCCGCGTCCAATTGCAAGATGAACGTGCCTTTTCTGTCGATTGTTAGTTTGATATATCCTTTTTCAAAAGCTCTAACTTCGACATTCTTCGGAGAAAACCATTCACCTTTGTCAAGGTCATAAAGTTTAGTTATCCAGACGTAATCCTTTTTTGCCTTTAACTCGATGGATACCACATTGTCCACTGCTTCATAGTGTCCCTTTGTATTGTACTCGTCAACAATCGACATTCCTACAAAGGATCTCGTGTAAACAGGAATGCTCTTGAAATCCGCGAGGCTAATAGTTTTATCGAGCAATGTCCATTTGGTATCTTCCGGATAATGGCTCAGTATAAAACTATCTGGAGAAGTCTTGAACCAAAAGCTATCTACTTGCTTTTTCACTGAGTCGAATGCCCATGTTGTATCAAACAGATACCAGCTGTTATTTAATTTAACAACATTCCATGCATGTGGCTGCGCAATAACAGATTGCAAGTCGCCTCTACAATATCCATCCACTACCTCGCATTCAATTCTTGCTTTGTTGAGCATATGCTTAAATAAATGAGAATATCCACTACAAATTCCCTTTCTGAATTTATAGGTATCCATTAACATAGATAGTTCCGAAGGATACTTATTCCAATATCCAGTTTTATATCCCGGGTGATCATACTGAATATTCTTGGCGATCCAGTAGTAAATGGCTCGTGTTTTCAAGGTAGGACTGTCAAAAGACTTGGTCAGAGTTGTCACCAAGTTGTCCAGTGAAATTGTCGTACTCAATTGCAGCCCGTCAACATACTTGTCAACCTTGTCAAAACTTGAGTCTTGGGACAATGTCCGAAGGGAGTAAAATATTAGTATTGTTAGGATGAATACTCTCATTGTAAAAATTACCGCCAACGATTTGGGTTTGTTTAGTGGCGGATAAATCCACCGGATTTGTCCGCCTACACGAATATAAATAAACTTGCTGACACTACGGGCGACTGTGTCGCCCGCCATTAAACAAACCCGGTGTTGCCAGCTGGCGCGGTTAGTAGTATCTAATTTGTATTGGAGTAAACTCTTGTCCACCTGATTTATATACATACTTGACAGGATATCCACTGTCATTGTATGTAAAGGAATATTGTCCACCTTGATAAATTTCAGTGTCAATTATTTCTTGCATTGAAACAAGATTATTTTTTGAAAATTTAGTCTCATCACCTGTACCAACTGTATATATGAATGCGATGTCTTGATTTGAGTAATTTAATTTGTTGTCGTAAGTGTATAATCTACTAATTGATGGAAAACGTTGTTCATTGAAGTAGTAATAAAAATCGATTCGTATCAAATTGTCTTTGCTCCAATGGAACTCTCTTTCTTCTGTGGAGTAGTCTGGTTTATTATAAGTGTATTTTATTGATTTTAGCTGGTCATTTATGTATGTAAAGGTGCCAGTCCTAATGTATGTAGTCTCACCATTATAAACCATTGTCAATGTTTCTTGACTTCTTTGCCCTTTTTCATTATATAAAAGTTCAATGGTACTTTCAAGTCCTTGGTCTCTTACGGTTTCAATTCTGATTAACTTATTGTCTGAGTAAATAAAATTAATTGAAGTTTCTTCACGGCTCCCAAAGACTCGTTTAAATGTTGAAAGTCCACCATCTTGGTATGTGAAATGGTCTGTGTAACAAGTCTGGTCTTCAATTTCTTTAACAAGTTGTCTTAATGGTGATACCATTTCTGAATCACAAGCTGTCAATGTCAGAATTAATATCCCAAATGAATATTTTGCGATTCTCATAGTCCTTTCATTTTATGTCTAAATCTACACTTTTTAGCGCTTGCTGGCAACGTTCGCATATAAAGCGTGCCGGCAGACCAAATTAATAATTAATCAACAAACTCTGCCGGCATGATTTATATGCATTGTTGGCGGTAGTAATTATTGATACGAAAACTTTATTCGAAGTCTTCTCCTTTTTTTATCTGTCCCAGGATTGATCTTTTTGTTGAATTCGCGAAGTCCATTCAAACTCGTCTCGGAAATTGTTTCTTGTTTTTTGACAAGACCTTGTAAAGACTCGATTACCTCAACTAAAACCTGAAATAATTCTTTTAGCTGTTTCACTCGGGTGTCAAACCGGTCATCAACGGAAACGTCAAGGTTAGAGAAGAGATTGTCAACTTTCTTCAACCATTCATTGTGTTCGTGTTTCGTTTGGAATTCAGCAAATCCAATTACATCGAATCTCCTATTTGCTCCTTGAATTTTTTCTATCATTTCGTCACCAATTGCAGATTGCCAGTCACGGTATATCCAACAATACTCACGGCATATCTCATTAATTGCAACAACTCGGTTTGCGACAACAATCTCGGCCTTAATTTTAGTCTGTTTTCTGTCGTTACAGGTATAATCTAAGATTTCCTGAAGCATTTGAATCTGCTTGGACTCGTCAATTGTGGTGACACTTTTCTTTACGCTATCTTGAATGTATTTAAAGACAATTTTTTCCAATTCAACACCTAATAATGACCGTTCGTTGTCTGTCATTGTCCCCAAATTTAAATTAAACAGTTTCGCTAAATCATTAAGGATTGAAACCTCAACATGTGAGCCGTCCGCCAATTTTTTATGAAATTCAGTAATCGCAGATTGTACTCTCTTATGTTGTTTTACTTTTATTCCGTCAATGTAGGATTGCTCTTTTTTTGCTGCCTGAATCCATCCTAAAACCGCGCAAAGTCTGTATACGGTGCTGTCAAATTTATATTTAAAGAATCCGTTTTGCGGAGCGTCTGTCAGTAAGTAAGCTCCGTTGAAACTCAATATTTCTTTAAGTCGCCATGCAAGTTGTTCCGATGCAAAAATTATTGGATTTGCATACTTTTTTACTGCATCATATTTTTCCTGTCTTCCCTTTTTATTGTCAAAGTATTTCGTAGTCCAGAAAACCGTCAATGCAATCAGTGCACTTATCACGGAACTGATAAGTGTTGCTTGTCCTGGAGTCAATTTTTCTATGAATTCGGAGAAGGTCATTTTGTTGAATAATTATTACCGCCAACGATTAGATATCAGCCATTTATGGCTGATATAACCCCATTGTCGGAGTCGTCGTTGACCCTCAAAATACCACCAATCTCCAAATTATCCAACGGACTCCGCAGTTTCTCAAACCCTTTCCGTGTTACATGGGTGTAACGCTCCGTGGTCCGACTGCTTTCATGACCCAACAGACTCTGAATGTATCGAAGATCCGTGCCGCCCTCGAGCAGATGCGTCGCAAAACTGTGACGCAAGGTGTGTGCACTTACACGCTTTAGAATACCAGCCTTTTGCGCGCTGCGCTTAATTACATTATTTACACTCCTCGGACTATAACGACCTCCACCTGGCCCTTCAAAGATCAACTCCGAGGTCACATACGTAGCCCGATAAAGCAGCAAGTATTCATAAGCCACCTCGCTTAGCAACGTGATCCGTTCCTTGTTTCCCTTACCCCTGACTGTCAACACCCGCCTTTTTGCATCAAGATCTTTCCATTTCAAATCAAGGACTTCGCTCAGGCGGAGTCCACCCGAATATATCAACATGATAAGTGCCTTGTGCTTCACATTCCGAGTCTCCCGGATTAGTCGTGCGATATCTTCCTGACTTAAGACATTTGGAAGCTTCCATTCCTTTCGCGGCCTTTCCGCAAAGTAAAATCTCCGCTCCCCTTTCATCACATGTTCAAGGTAGAATTTTATCGCGTTGATGGCACAATTTTGCGTGGAGTGACTAACTCGTCTCTCGTTTACCAGATGCGCCAGATACTTCTTTACCAGAGCCTCGGTAATCTCTTCCGCAGGAGCCGGAGCTATGTATTCGAGAAACTTTCTGAACTGACTAACATAGTTCCTGCGTGTCGCTTCGGTGTATCGCTGCCGGTCGAGCATCGCGGTGTATTCGGCCGGCACCAGTTCATTTAGATTCGAAACACGATTGTTAAACTTCTCAACGTGAACCGGCACATATGCCGATATTTCAGTATACAACTCCTTTAACCGTTCAGCCGAATACACAAAATAGTAGCAACGATGTGTACTTGAATAACGCCTCTGCTTATGTTGCCTCACGAAATTAAGTACTGTAGACGGAAGCCTCCCGGAGACTTGTATACAGTCTTGTCCGCGATGGAACAATGGCTTAAGCACAAGAATATCTTTACCCACCTGTCAAACATACAGAACAGATGATCTCTTATCCGTTTGTTAAACGTTTATATACGTTTAGATACGGTTCGCGCACCAATCCGGAGGAGGGAACGACTCAAGTATTACCAGCTTTGCTGTTGTACCATTGGATTATATCCACGATTAAACGGCCATTTTTGGCCATTTTCACCCAATTTAAACCCCACCGGGCCCACGTATAAAAAAATCCCAAAATCTTACATCCCTTTTTGGGGGTAAACCGTATCTACTGGTCTATATCAGCATAAAGCATACATTCACTCACTATGGCCATGTTTCATAAGGGCGATATTGTTACGCTTGCCGATGGATCGCAGGGAACGGTAGAGGGAGTCGTGCAAACCGAAATCAAAAACATCTACCGCATCTCCGTCGGGGAGAATGATGACCGCTATTTCGAAGAGGATAAACTCAAGCTGTTCCGCAAAAGACCACGAGCTCCTTTCTGGCAAAAATTGGCCGCGCTGGCGGCTACTTTGTTTCATTTCGGGTAGAAGTCTTGTCCATGCTTGCTCCTGAATAAAGCTTGCTCAAAAGTATCCGCCTCTCCGGACCAGAAACCATCTTCCTCTTTCATCTTTCAAAGCGGCTTCCTCCGTTTCATGGTTAAGTTGTCCCCCCTGACGACAACGTAACCTTTCGCCTTATCTCCCGTTAACGCAGGGTCGCACACGCGGCGGTTTACCGATAAATTCGCCGTATATTGTGTCTGGATTTCTTTCATGAAACATTACATCGCTGTTCTTATTCTCGCCTGCGCGCCTGCCTGCGTTTTCGCGCAGCACGACCTGGTCGGCACCTGGGAACTGCTCACCACAACGGGCACAGACGCCGATGGAAACCCGTTCGCGCTTGATACCACCACGGTTCGCGAAACCAAGATCATCACGCCCACGCACTATATCCTCATCGCACGCAATGTCAACGGCAGCAACGAATCGTTCAACCGCTGTTACGCGGGCTCGATTGAGGTGAATGGCAACCACTATGTCGAAACTCCACGTATGGCTTCGGTGCAGATTGTACCTGACCTGAAGGTAAATTATACATGGGAACTGCGCGGCGACCTGTTCATTCAACGCGGAACGATCGTACGACCCGATGGCAGGAAGGTCACCGTCGAACTTACCTTCCGCAAAGTGACACCGCCTGATTCCTACCCCGATAATCCGGCGATCGGAACCTGGGACATCACATCGTCAACGTATCGTACGCCGGGCGGTGAAGCGATAACGGAGGCAAAACCAACGGTCAGGGTAATGGAAATTGTGACGCCCACACACTGGATGGGTATCAGCTACCGTAACAACCGCTTCGAGAACGCAATGGGTGGCACGTACACAATGGCTGATGGCAAGATGTTTCCTGAAACGCATTATTCAGCACTCAATATTCCAAAACCAAGAACGCTTGAACTTTCATGCAAGCGCAATGGTGATGAACTCATCGTTGAAGGCATGACGGTCAGCGCCTCAGGCGAAACCGTTACGTGGCAGGATCATGCCGTCCTCCTCAAATAATCACCCCGCAAACGCGTAGTAGCGAAGGTCCGCCGGATCCGGCTGCATCGGCCGGGGTATTCCTGCGGTGCCTTCTGTCGTCAACGCTTTCAACACAATCACAAGGGTCGCGTAGCCCCGCACGTACACTGCTTTCGCACGTGTGCCATCATCGTTGTCAACCCATGCATCGCGTGCCGACCAGGCAAAATCCTCCGTCATCAGCCCCGTGCGTTGTACTGCCGCATGCACCTCTGGTTGTGTCCTGATCCACATCTCATCGCGTGTACCCTCGTAATCACTGCGTATGATGACCTTAACAGGAACTTCCATCGTATAGTGATACGCGTCGCCAATTCGTTGTGGCGTCTCGTGTTGCAGTGCCGTGTGCCAATCGACCGCGGTAGTGGTATACTTCTCGCGAAATGCATTCATGAGCTCAAACCTCTCCGGAACCCGGCCCATGGGATAACTCACAAAATATGCGTCGGCGAGATAACGGTCAGGGTAAAGCGCACCCTGCTCACGCGAGTAATTCTCAAACAACACCGATGCACGCACAACAGGCATGCCTGACGTTGACCGGAATGCGCGCGCCACCGACTGCAACAACTCCGGACTTCTTCCAAGTCCACAACCATGCAGGAAGATTTCGGTTTCGCAATCCACGACGCTGTCGGCAAAGGGTTCGAACACCCGCGCATCAACGGCTTCATTAACGCGGTCAGCCGTGGAGCGGCCCGCAACGCCGGGAGATATCCGTACACTGAGACCTGACCACGGATTACCATGACTGACAAGATTCACAATACCCCAGGGTCTGCCGTTGCACGGAGGAAATTGTGTCAGGTATTGATGCACTTCACCAAGGCTGCGGCACGTAACAACGAGGTAATCCGTATTGGCATCGGGATGCGAACTGTAGAAAAGGGTTGCCTCCCGATAGAACGGATTGTCGGTCTCGCGATCCTCGCCGAGGATGAACGTGATGCTTTCCCGTTTCGCTTCAGCGTCGTTGGCCTGCAGCGCCTCAACCGGGACAGAGCCGGTCCCGAGTTGAAGCATCCGCAGGATACAAATGACACACAACAGCACGCCCAGTGCCATGAGTAGCAGGGAGGGTTTCATGGGTGGATGCGTTTTGCGTACAACATGACAAATGCAACGGCACAACGGCATGGCCACTGGACTGCTTCGTAGAGGTAAGCCAACTGTTGGATACCAAGAGCGTACAACATGACGCTGAAGGAAAGGGATGATAGTTTCTGTTTCATTTTAGTATCCGGTTATGAGTTCGTTTATACTAGCTTCTTTGTGTCGCACACTTTTGAAATGGATCCCCTCTCCCGAAGGAGAAGGGATCCGCTGGCAAACAACGGTATCAGAAAACAACGGTGAATGTCCACGCGCGCAGCAACTGGAAGCGGCGGAAGTCCTGCGCCAGGATGAGCTGCATCAGATCGCGGCGGTGTGTATCAGTAAGGTTCTTCCCGGTGAATGAAGCTTTCACAATACCCCCGTCAATGCCTACGATCACTTCAATTCGTTCCATGTAGATTCCGCGTTCAGCGATGTAACGGTTTACATGATGGAGCATCTTGCGTTCGATCGCCGCTTTCAGCTTGTTCTGCGTGCCATTGTCGAAATCCGCGGGCAACTTTATGGTCCTGTGGAAGGAAACGTTCTCGTCATCTTTGTCGTCGTCGAGATCAAACCCGATCGCGGAGTCTTCCACACCTGCCGGCATAGGCAGTGGCTGTTTCACACTCGTAAGCTTCTGATCGCGGTTTGTAATTACCTCGTCAATCGCGACGAAGGATGTGTAGTTTGTCAGGAGTGAATACTTCAATCCCAGTTGTGTGATCTCACGTGCAATTGCATCGTCGCCACTGCCGATGTAACGGTAGTCATCCAACTGCTGTATTTTCTTACGCGCCCACAGGTACCGTAGTGCACTGTGTTTTTCATTGCCAGTCTGGCCATCAAGGCGGAATACCTGCTTGTACTTCTTGCCTGCAGCCTTGCCTTCAATGGTGATCGTGCCCTGAGGCTTGCCCTTATACTTGCCAAACAAAATCAACGGACGTTCAGCCATCAGGTCGGGCAACGAAACGGGTTCAACATCATAAGCCTGAAAGCCCTGGTAGGATGCCTTTATTCCCGTAAGCACCGGGTTGTTGATATACTTCCGGAAACGTGTAGCCTCCGCGTCCGCCGATGCAGGATTGAGCACGACAAAGGGTTCGCTTTGTCCGACGTGCGCAATACCATCAATGATGTAGCGGTTCACGCTGCTGCCGATGCCGAATGCAAAGACGTTGGCGGCATCACCCTGCGTACGAATCATCTCAAAGACTTCGCGTTCAACCTGCACGTAGCCATCGGTGATCACAACAAAGGAGCGCGACAGTCCATCGGCATGACGCGGCAGCGACATCGCCTTGTTCATCGCATGCAGGAGTCGCGTACCCCCACCACCCTGCTGGCGGTCGAGAAACTGAAATGCGCGCAACACATTATCCTGATTCGCAGGCAGCGACTCATCCGCCAGCCAGTGCGCACCACTTTCAAACACGAGCACATTAAAGCGATCACCCGGATTCAGGTTTACGATCAGGTTGTTGAGCAGCGTCTTCGCGGTCTGGATCGGAAAGCCATGCATCGAACCGGAAACATCGACGATGAACACGTACTCGCGGGGCGGGATCTGCTCCTTTACCACACGCGCCGGAGGCTGGATCATGACCATGAAAAAGTTCTCGTCATTGTGCTCGTAAAGCATCACGCCTGACTGAATTTTCGCCCCTGCAAGCCTATACTGGAGTACAAAATCCCTGTTTCCACCATCAGAATCAGCTTCATCAAGCTTTACGTCAACGCGGTCGGGAGTCTCGAATCTGGCGTTAATCGCATGCGTCGGACTAGCCACGTGCTGGACCGGAAGCCCTGCGGAAAGACTCAGCGCGAGGTCGAAGGCATACACGGGTGGCTGACTTTGACGCGTGTGGGGATTGCTCGCGAAATGAACCGGAGTGCCCCCGCTGACCTCGCCGGAATACCGGGGACCAACAACCGTGGGATAGACGAAGCTGTAAACACCCTCCTCCGGGATGAGCATTTCCGTATAGCGCAGCGTGACTTCAATCAGATCACCAGGCATTACGTTGGCAACCTGCATCGTGAACACATTGGGACGGTGTTGCTCGAGCAAAGAAGCGCGCTTTCCCTCCGTCTTCGCACGTTCATAGTCTTCGCGCGCCTTCTTTTTCTCGTCGATACGTGCCTGGATAACGCGGTCGCCTATTCGCATCTCCATACCGTACACAGCCGCGTTAACTGATGCGGGAAATGTGTACACCGCTTCAATGGGACGCGTGCCTGTGTTCTTGTACTCCTGCGTTACCGTGACATCAGCGATAACTCCTGCGATGCGCACAGACGCCTCTGTCTTGCGAAGCGGAAGCTGGTCAACCGTCGGGTTATCCGACAACACGAAGAAGTACGGTGATTCCGATTTCTCCTGGGCGAAAGTCATGACGGTCAGGAACGTAAGACCTATCGCGACCACAATGCGTGTTATGGTGATCAGAATGCTGGAGACAGGAAAAGTTTTCATAATGCCGTGTTTGTTTTTTTGATAAAACTAGTACGGCATAAGGGCACGAGTCCCGGCAATCTCATAACTGCAGGCATCGGCTTGACAGGTGCGTGAACCGGGAAATAAGTGCGGGCGCGAAACGGCTATCCGCCCATCATATCGAGGAGATTGTTGCGTTTCCGGGTCGAAACGGGCACTTCAGACTTGTCGGTCATGACGGCATAACCGCCATCTTTTTTGACGTATTCTTTGAGGTAAGCAAAGTTGATGAGGTGGGAATGATGCACACGGATGAAGCCCTGGTCATCCAGCATCGTTTCAAACTCCTTGAGATTGCGCGTCGCGAGTATTTGCTCACCGCTGCGCAGATAAAAAATCGTGTACGCACCCTGCGACTCACAGCGAATGATGTCGTCGACGGAAATCAGATGCACCTTCTCAAGACTGTGTAGCGCAATGCGCTTTGGTGCGGACTTCCCCCTGAGGTTTTCAAGAAGCAGGTTGAGACTGTCCTCCACTCCCCGCCCCGGCTTGTTGGTCGTAAGCTTGGCAACGGCCTTTACAAGCTCATCGGGGTCGACGGGTTTTAGCAGGTAGTCGAGTGCGCTGAACTTGATAGCCTTGATACCATACGAGTCGAGACCTGTTGTGAAGATCACCTGAAATGACTTGTCGCCAACGCGTTCGAGGAGATCAAAACCGGTTCCGTCACCCATCTCTATGTC
Source organism: Bacteroidota bacterium (assembly GCA_023428695.1). Lineage (GTDB taxonomy): Bacteria > Bacteroidota > Bacteroidia > Cytophagales > Cyclobacteriaceae > Ohtaekwangia. The sequence continues at coordinate 90,909 of JAEYWY010000012.1, read as the reverse complement.
GAGAAACACAACATCAGGTCGCTTTTGCTTTATCGCATCAATCCCACTCGCCACGCCTTCCGCCTCGCCAACGACGATGAGGTCTGGGCAGTATTCTTCGATATCCTGGCGCAATGTTAACCGCGCTTCGGCGACGTCGTCGATGATAAGGGCTTTGAATGTGGGCATGGGTGCAATATAGAGTGTGAAAGTCAAAAGTTGTGCAAGGGCGGGAGACGCAAATGAACGCAAGGAGAATTCATACATTCAGGAAATTTCAAATTTGTAATTTGCCACCCGGAGCAGGGCATGTGCGAAAGGCCGCCTCGACTTACCCGGGGAAGCACAAGTGCAAGCGATATTGGCACGATTGAACGTCTTCAGAATCGTACTCAACCCACGTATACAAATCAAAGCCCTGTATTCTAAAGGAAGGGCGTCACCCACCGCGCGTCGTCAGAATCGTTTAACGATATTGCCTGGACCAAACCTTTGCACCATCGGTACATCCTTCGTGCACCCTGACCGAGCCGTTACCACCTTCGAACACGCAATTGCGAAATATGACTCACTCAATTCAAAGGAATCACCACAACGACCTTCGTCCCTGCAGCCACGCCGTTGTTGACGAGGTCGATGAAGGTTATGCCGGCCTCCGCGTGTCGCGCCTTGCCGTATTGTTCGAGGCGCTGGCGTGTGATGCCTATCGCGGCGGATCTGTGCGTTGACTCCTTTTCATTCAGCGCACGCGATGCTTCGCGGCCAATGCCATTGTCGGTGACCTCGCACACGAGTACATTGTCGCGCGTAAAGAAGTCCACGGTGATCACACCGCCTTCGGGTTTTCGGCGTACACCATGAACAATGGCGTTCTCCACGAAAGGCTGAATCAGCATCGGTGGTATTTCCGTCACCTCGGTGTCGATAGCAGGATCGCAATTTATTTTGTACTCAAACCTCCGACCTGTACTCAGCTGTTCGAGGTCAAGGTAGTTCTCCAGCATGAGGATCTCGTTTGAAAGCGGGATCAATTCTTCACGCGCATTTTCAAGGATCTGACGCATCAGCTTTCCAAACCGGCCCAGGTAACGTTTTGCGGATTGATTATCCTGCGCGGCGATGAGCCCCTGAATTGAATTCAGACAATTGAATATGAAGTGCGGATTCATTTGCAACCGCGAAGCCTCCTGTTCGAGCTGGAGCACACTGTTTTCGAGCATCAGACGTTCCTGGACAATGCGATTGCGCGCTTCCACCTGGCTCAGGCGCAGTCGGAAGAACAACCATATTGTGAGCACAAGCGCAGCAATACCAACAACTCTGACCCACCACCATTCCCACCACGGTGCCGCTATGGTAAACGTAAACGACGCCGGATCGGTCCACCCCGCCCCGGCTGACGCCATCACTTTAAAGGTGTAATTGCCAGGGGACAGATTTGAAAACACGGCTTCTCTTTCACTCAGCGCCGGTGACCATTCACGCGAAAACCCTTCGAGTGTCCACCGGTAACGCAATGCCTCCGGATTGGCGTAGTCCATCGCCGCGAATGAGAAGGTGATGTTGTTTTGATCATACGGCAGTGTGAGATTTACCGGTAACGGAAACCACGATGTAACGGAGTCACCATACGGCGTATTCTCAATCTTCTCAAAGAAGAGCTTCATTCCCGTGACGTGTACCGGGGGCACGGGACGTTTTTCTCCGGTCATACGCGGATTGTAGCGTACGAGTCCGTTGACGGTACCGAACCAAAGTGTGCCCTCGTCATCAACACATGATGCCTTTCGAAAGACTTCACCGCCGCGGAAACCTTCGCGTTCACCAAAGTTGCGCACAACGGCTGATGTATAGTGGTCTGAAAACGAGATCCTCGCAACGCCACGCTCCGTACCCGCCCATAATTCACCGTCGTTGTCGAATGCCAGACTGTAGATGCGCTCGGATATAAGGCCGGATCCGGGACCAATCTGACGTAGTCCACCATCGTTAATAACAGCAATTCCGGAAGACGTTCCGGCGAAGACAATGCCTTCACGTTCAACGAGGCAATGCACAACGCCCTGTGCATTTTTTAACCGCGACAGCTCACCAGGTTTCGCTGAATCACCGTCTGGATTGAGTGTAAGAATTCCATCAGAAGTGGCTGCCCACAACGTATCCGGTCCACGCAAAAGCAGATCGTGAATATCGACGTTTGAAGGAACAGCCGCGACCTTCGTATGCGTGAGTGTATCATTGACAAACGTCGGACTAAACAGTTTGTCGCCATGGGCGAGCCACGCGTCTCCATTCGGTGAAAACGCGATACTTGAAATGCCGTTTACCGGTAAATCGTCTTCAGTGGTATAGTGTAGCGTGTTATCCTTTCTGAAAATGAAAAGTCCGTCGTCTTCCGTTCCGACCCAAAGACTGCTGTCGGGAGCATAACGCATGGCTAGCACCTGCGACGACGTAAAGCCATCGCGTTTGTTCAGCAGCGAAAAACTGCGTCCGTTGTAAACGGAAGTACCCCCCAGGGATGTACCGCATATCACATTGCCGTTCAACGCCACGACTATACTGCGCACTTCTTTACCAAGCTGATCCTGCGGGCCATAATGCGTAAACTGTTCGCGCAGCATCAACGCCAGTCCGCGCGCTGAACCCAACCAGATGTTGCCCGCACGGTCAGCAGCGACACTTGTGACACGGCTGCGACCCTGTCCGGGGTATGGATTATGGCGCGTGACCTGACCATTGTAATAGCGGACAAGTCCGTCATCGGTCCCCAACCACCATTCATTTTCGGAAAGCCTGGTAATGCTTGTGATCGATGAGCCCGACAGCGACGCGAATGGCGGAGGTATGCTTATCATACCATTGTCGTAAACGCATACACCTTTGGTTGTGCCGACCAGGAATGTTCCGCCTGAACCGGGTTCGATCATGTTGACTTCGTTTGAGGGCAATCCGTGTGAGGCGTCAACCGTAACGATTTGATCAGCGTCGTATCGGACAATACCCATTGATGACGCAGCAAGCACAGTGCGTTCACCGGATTGTATTACGCCGTTGAATCGGATTCCGCGAAAGCGATTGTCTGCCGGCGAATTCAGCGTAACACCGTTAAAACGGAATACGCCACGCTGGCGGGAGCAGATTGCGATCTCGTCACTCCCGGCGGCGCTCACACCTGTAATGGCATCCTCGGTGAGAAAAGACTGCCTGGTAAAAGTACGACCATCGTAGGCATACAAGCCCTTTTCGGTCCCGATCCACAAGGCTCCTTTCTGGTCTTCGAATATGGCGAGTATTGCACCGCGGGGCGAATTGTCACCGGAGTATGACGTGAAGGTATATCCGTCGAATGAAAGCAGGCCGTCACTCGTGCCAATCCACATCAGGCCACGGCGGTCCTGCAGCATGGCGTTTACTCCGCGCCGGGGAAAACCCTGCTCTGCCGTGTATTGACGGAAGCTATATGTTTGCGCCGCAGCGGAAAATGCTACGAAAAGGAAAATAATCAGGAGCTGACTGCGCATCGGTGAACGTTCTTCAAAATAAGGAAAAAGTCCTGGGATCACCTAAGAACGGGCGATCCCATGACTCTTTCAGAACGTCACATTTTGGTTTTAATTTTCTCGGGTATTGGTTGAGGCAGGTTAAATGGCTGCACATAGTACCGTTTACCGGTGGCCTTGAACAACGCGTTGGCTATTGCACCGCCTGTTGGCGGAAGCGCAGGTTCGCCAAGTCCGGTCGGACTGATTCCGTTATCAACGAAGTGTACATCCACTTCCGGAACTTCCTTCATGCGGATGAGCCGGTATGAATTGAAGTTCTTTTGTTCCGGTTCGCCATTCTTGAATGTAAGCCGGCTGAACATGGCATGGCCCATTCCATCAACGACACCACCCCGCACCTGCTGCAGCGCACCACTGAGGTTGACAACGATACCACAATCCGCCGCCACATGGATTTTACTGATCACAGGTTTCGCATCCTTCATTTCAACTTCGGCAACCTGCGCCACATACGAACGGTGCGAGAAGTAAACGCTGAATCCCTGGGCTAGATTTTTCTTTGTACCCCACCCCGACTTCTCCGCAGCAAGGCGGATCACTGCTTTCATCCGTGCGATATCGTACCGGATTTCGCCCACAGGATTTTTCTCGGCGCGGTCGAGCAAATCGAGACGGAACGCCACCGGATCTTTCTTTGCTTCCGATGCCACTTCATCCAGGAAGGCCTGTTCCGCGAAAGCGAGGAAGTTGGTTATCGGAGCACGCCACGCACCGGTAGTTATCGGCGACTTATGTTCAATGGATTCAATCAGCAAATGATCAACGGCACCCGAAGGAAAGTTATGCTCCCGTGTGCAATTGCCCGCATTGATACCAACACCGCGCAAGTGATAGGCAACCATGTTCCCCTTGTCATCCAGCGCCGCGCTGAAGCGATACCGCACCGCGGGGCGATAGCTTCCTCCGGTCATATCATCCTCACGCGACCACGTTACCTTGACAGGACCTTTGATGAGGCTCGAAAGCTGTGCAGCCTCTACGGCATAATCAGATTTGAGACGACGGCCAAACCCGCCGCCAAGCCGTGTTAATTCAAGCGTTATTTTCTTCGGATCGATACTCAGTGTCCTCGCGACTTCGTTGCGGGTGATATCCGGCAACTGACACGGACCAACCAACTCCACGCCGTCCTCTCTTACGTGAGCGAAGAAATTCATGGGCTCCATCGGACTATGCGGCAGGAACGGACATTGATACTCCCGTGTGATCACTTTGGCTGCGTTCTTAAATGCGGTATCCGGATCGCCGTCCTTACGCTTGACGTATGATGCATCGGGATCGCTGTTCAGGAGTTCCTGAAATATCCTGTCGTGATCTTCATTGCTTTCCAGCGCGCCATCCTTTTCGTACTCCACTTTCAGCGCCTTGCGCGCCTTCATTACCTGCCACGTGGACTTACCGACTACCGCCACATTGTTTCCAAACGTTACAACGTCGACGATACCGGGCATTGCTTTGGCTGCGGCTGCATCGACGGACTTAATCTTTAATCCAAATGCCGGCGGGCGCTGAATCACAGCATCGAGCATACCTTCACGGTACACGTCCAAACCATAGAGTGGTTGGCCGGTAATCATTTCATGGTTGTCGACGTTGCGTATAGCCTTTCCGATCAACTTGAACTCCTGTGGATCCTTCAGCTTCACGTCTTCAGGTACCGCCAGCGTTGACGCTTCTGTAGCGAGCTCACCATAGGTGAATTGTTTTCCTGACGCGGAATGGATGACCTTCCCATCTGCAGTCTTCAACGTATCGGGAGATACGCCAAGACGCTTTGCTGCAACCTGTATCAACATTTGACGGGCCGTTGCCCCAGCCTTGCGAAGACGTTCCCAGCTATGCGGGATAGCTCCGCTCCCACCGGTGAGCTGTCTTTCAAAACGCGAGGTATCGAGCGCAGCCTGTTTTACAATCACGCGCGACCAGTCCGCATCGAGTTCATCGGCAACAATCATCGGGAACGAGGTCTTGATGTTTTGACCGAGCTCCGGGTTTGGTGAAAATATGGTTACGACATCGTCGGGCGATATGCTTAGGTAACTGTTGAAATTGATATCGCCTTCCGCCAGCGCTTCCGTTGCAAGCACACGCATGGGTTTGGCCTGTGCCCAGTGAAAGCCGAGTACGAGTCCGCCTCCCGCAGTTGCAGCGACTTTAAGAAAATCTCTGCGCGATGTTTTTGAATTGGTCGTCATGGCTTATTTCGTTTTTGTGGCTGCGACAACAATTGCTTCGCGTATCCGGTGATAGGTTCCGCACCGGCAGATGTTGCCATTCATGGCATTTTCAATTTCGCTGACAGATGGCTTTGACTTCTTGTTGAGCAGCGCTGCCGCCGTCATGATCTGGCCGGCCTGGCAATAACCGCATTGCGCAACGTCAACTTCATCCCACGCAAGTTGCAGCGGGTGATTTCCATCGGCCGCGAGGCCCTCGATCGTCGTCACGGGATTTTTGCCAACGGCAGACACCGGGTACGTACACGACCGGATCGCATTTCCGTTCACATGAACGGTGCATGCACCGCACTGGGCGATCCCACATCCGTATTTCGTTCCGACGAGGCGGAGGTTATCCCGCAGGACCCAGAGCAAAGGCGTGTCAGCCTCAACATCAACGGTATGGGTCTTACCGTTTACCAGCAGAGAGTATTTTGGCATAGCTAGAGATTGGGTTAAGATCTTAAAGTACAAAATTCAAATCTGTGGCAACACGGATTTTACACGAGTAGCACAATGGGCGGGGCAGCGACAATGGGCGCGGATTGCCGGGTGCAGCGTTGCAGCAGTCAACGGTCCAGGTTGGGCGCTTCGTCCGCTTGCATACCCGGTAGAGGACAATTTATGATTCAGGAATTTATTATTCGCACACCAAGGTCCAGAGCGCGGTTTGAGTTTGAGTGGCAGTGAGAGTGAGTGCGTGATAGAGATGGGCGAATTCCTTCGAAGCAGCGCACCCTCCTAACCTGTTACGCCAACGGAAGGGCCAGTCAGGCTTTGTCAAGCCAGATACGAACAGTAGTGCCCTGGTCCGGCGTACTTTCAATTTCAATACTTCCACCCAGTGAATCGACCTGTGTTTTTACAAGAAACAACCCGACGCCACGGCCTTCGACGTGGTAATGGAAGCGTTTGTAGAGTTGGAAAATCTTGTCCTGGTTGTCTCGGGTGATGCCCAGTCCGTTGTCGGCAACCGTGATCAGGATGCGTGAATCCTGGCGCTTCGATGAAATACATACCCGTGGGTGGCGCTCGGGATGGCGATACTTCAGTGCGTTGCTTATGAGATTGAAAAGAATACTTTTTATATACGGTCGGATCGACATAATCACCAACACCTCAAAGTTGGTTCGCACCACGGCATTCGCCTGATCGATCTCGTCCTTCAGATTGCTCAGCACGCCGGCGACCTCCTCTTCGAGATTCACCGGCGAAAAGATTTCCATCGAGAAGGTACGTATGTCAAGTATTGTACTCAGTTCGCGGAATACGAGATCGAGTTCCTGGCTGGATGTATTTAGTCGCTCGATGATTGCGCGCGTTTCAGACGAGTCACTATCCTGCATCTGGATGATCTGACACAAACCGATGATACGCGCTACGGGGGCGCGGAGGTTATGCGCGGTAACAAATGAATACTGCTCCAACTGCCGGATGTGTTGCACAAGTTCGGCAGTGCGTTTCTCAACTTCCTGCTCGAGCCGTTCATTCTGGTGCTGGATTTCGTCCTTCTGCAAACCGATGATCGCGTTTACCTCGGCGAGTTTTTTGTTTTGAATCGCAATTGCGTCGTGCTGTTGGCTGATTTCCTCCTTTTGCTGCTGAAGCTTTTCATTCAGCCGTTGAAGTTCCTCATTCATGGAAACAAGCTCGTGATTCTTATTCTCAATCAGCGACTTTTGTTCATTCAACAGCTTGTTATCATTCTGTTTCTGATAAATCGTGTAACCAAGTCCAGCAAATGAAAGTATGAACAAAAAGATGATTCCGAGAAATGTATTCCGAACGTTGATTTGTTTCTCCGCTTCCAAAGCTTTCTCGTGCTGAAGCAGCGCCACCTGGATGCGATGCCGTTCGGCCTCGAAGACCTGCCCCACATTGTGAAACGCTTCCGACATGGCGAGGTGGCCGTCCTTCACAACGGTTTCGCTGTAGTTAAACTTGTCGACGAGACGTGGCCGCAGCAATGTGGCCTTGACGGCAATATCACCGCGCGTAAAAAGTGTTTCGCCTTCGACAGTTTTCCCGGCAGCAAGATCCATCGCAATTTCCGCTGCCGAATACGCGAGCGGTTTGATCGGTTTGTAGATCGTCATGGCCTGGGCGCCACTGATGATGTTGCGGATTGCGTTCAGATCGGCGTCCTGACCGCACACCTGAACCCTGCCGCGAAGTTCTCCCGGCATTGCCTGGATGAAGCCGTTTGCAAGTGCATCGTTTCCGGCGATAACAACGTCGGGAACGGGATTCCCTTTGCCGAAGTAGTGACTTCCGAACTCATAAGCCCCGATTTCACTCCAGTTCGTCTGCGTGTAGTCGGTGAGTATCTCGATGTCGCCCTTATCAATGTACGGCTGTAACACTCCCATCAGGCCCTTGCGCAACAGAAGAGCATTGTTATCAGTACGCGGTCCGTTAAGCAGTACGTACTTCCCTTTTGGCATACGTTCGGCGAAATAACGTCCCTGCATCCGGCCCACTTCTTCGTTGTCGTATGAGATGTAGTAATCAACATCCTTACTGATAATAAGGCGGTCGTACGAAACCAACGGTATGCCTGCTTTTTTGCAAAGCGCCGCTACCTCCGCCGATCTTTCACCGTCAAGGGGCACCATTACCAGAACGTCGATACCATCGGCGATGAGTTTTCTGGCCATCGCAACCTGGCCTTCGTGTTCGTATGCAAGTTCCAGAAAAGTCTTTCCACCTAACTCGGTGATCCGCTCGGCAAAGAGCTTTTGATCCAGATACCAGCGATCGCTGACGAATGTACCCAGCAGAAACCCGACACGCTGGGCAATAATTGTATGGCTAAACAGTAATAGCAGGCATGCAAAAAATGTCGGGCGCAAAAACGAAATATTCATTGGTCAGGTGGTCATCGAATGTAAATGAATTTTGGCTTACGTTCAATTTGCTAAGATTAGTCCGGTACCTGATTTCTAAGAGTGTAACCACCTTACAACGTCACGGGTATGTGATTTCTGCTGATTACGGAGATTTTCTTACCTGCACGCAGCGACTTTCCGAATCCGGAATTATGTTCAATAAAAAAAGGACTGCCCTCATTGGACAGTCCTTTTTCAATTTTCGCACAATGTGGCTACGGTTGGTTCACCGTTTTTGCCTGTGGCACCGATTCAAGTTTGATACGTTCTTCTTTTTCGTAACCAAAAATCTCGTCAAGGGTAAGTTGCTTAACGTTTCCGTACTGCTTCAAATCCCTGAAGTTGAGTTTGTCCTTGCTTCCGATCAGAACGACGTTGTAAGAATTGTCCTTGAGATATTCCTGCTGGAACTTCTCTACATCGTCCAGCGTGGATTGCTGCACCTTTTCATAGATGTCTTTCCGAATATCATAGTTCAGCCCGCGTTTTTTTGCAGATTCGTATGAAAACAGGATTGCCGTCTTTGTGATGCGTTCGCTTTCAATCTGATTCAGGATCGCATTTTTTGCCACATCAAATCCGTTGTCCGACCGCGGGAAATTGCGCACGAGTCCAAGCATAGCCTTCATAGCCTCCGGTTGTTTGTCGGCCTGGGTTCCGATGTACGCAAAGAACTGGTCGCTATCATCAGCATGTCCGGCAGAAGCATAATTCGCGAAAGCAGCATAAGCGAGCCCCTGCGCTTCACGCAATTCCTGGAAGACAGGTGACGCCATGCTGGAACCAAAGTACTCGTTAAATAGTCGGCTTATCGGCAAACGCGATGCATCAAACTGCTGGCCTTTGTTCAGAAAGATGATCTCCGCCTGAACCATATCGTAGTCTGTCCAGTAAACCTGCGGCGTTGCATTATCCTGCATGCTGAATTTTACACGCTCGGGAGCAGGCTTCAGCTGATCGGGTAACGCGTGATTCTTGTCAAGCGTAGCCAGCAACTTATCTTCGGATTCCGGTCCAAAGTAAAGGACACGGTGCTCTGTTTTCGTGAAATCGCGTATGATCTCAATGAGTTCTTCAGCCTTCAGTTCGCGAAGCTGTTTGTTGCTGAGGACGTTTGTAAATGGTGAGTTCGGACCATAAAGACCATAGCTCATCAATCCACTGAACATGATGGCCTGCTTGTCTTTCTTGATGTCCTCGCGTGTTTTGAAAATTCCGTCCACCATTTTCTTCATCGCCTCTTCGTCGGCTTTCGGATTCGCCAGCAGTTTTTCAAACAATGCCAGAGATTCATCCATCGTTTCTTTCAACCCTTCGAGGTAGATGTAGGTCTGGTCTTGCGATGCATTCACACCAAAGTTTGCACCAAGTCTGTAGAACTCTTTTTTGAAATCCTCGGCTGTCATTTCATCCGTACCAAGGTATTGAAGGTACTCAATGGCAACCTTGATCTTCGGATCGTTGTTGCTGCCTACATCAGAAAGGTAGAACAGCGTGTAAAGATCGTTCTCCTTGTTTTGTGTGTACAAGACTTCCACACCCTTGCTCATCTTAAGTTTCTTTATGTCCTTGTCGTAATCGATAAACACAGGCTGGAGCTTTTCAACCTTTTTGGAAGAGATCGCTTCGTGGAATGGTGATTTGTTTTCCTTGTTAAGGGCGACTTTTGTGATGGCAGGTTTCGTCACCTGTTGTGCGTTGGGATCTTTACCGGTGCGCTTATAAACAATCGCATAATTGTTTGAATAATGTTCATTCGCAAACTTCACGATGTCTTCCTTCTTGTACTCCCGCAGACGGTCGATGCGTGCGATGTATTCGTTCCATGGGATATCATTTGTGAATGCCATTACCAGATCATTGGAGCGCGACCAGTTACGCTGGGATTGGCGGATACGGCTCTTCTTGAGGTCGTTAATCGTGGCCTCAATAAGCCAGTCTTCAAATTCGCCTTTTTTCAGAAGCTCAATCTGTTCGAGGAGGAGATCGCGGACTTCTTCGAGCGTCTGGCCATCACGCGGACGTCCCTCGAAGGTATGGATGCAATAATCATTCATAGCCTCTACATAGGAACCCGGCTCCAGCACACGCTGCTGTTGTTTCAGGTTGATATCAATCAATCCAGCCTGCGAGTTCGCGAGGATCATATCACAAAGCGTGAGCAGATCATAATCTCGCGAGCTGCGTCCGTTGAAGCGGAAGCCCATGTTAACCCATTCGGCATCGGGGCCAAATACCTCGCGGACTACCGGTGCCGGAATTGGTTCCTCTTCGATACGCGTATATGATGGAAGGTTTTCATTCGGTTCCCAGTCGCCAAAATACTTTTCGATCAATGCAATGGTCTTGTCGTAATCCAGGTCGCCGCTTAAACAGATTGCCACATTGTTCGGCCTGTAGTAGGTGTTGAAGTATTCTTTGATTGCGGTAATTGAAGGATTCTTCAGGTGGTCGATGGTTCCTATTACGGTCTGGGTACCGTAAGGATGCTTCGTGAAAATTGCGCTGTACATTGTCTCCGCAGCTTTCCAGTAGTCATTGTCAAGACTCCGGTTTTTTTCTTCGTAGACGGCCTCAAGTTCCGTATGGAACAGGCGTGGAACAATGATGCGGAAACGATTCGCTTCGATCTCGAGCCAGCTTTCGAGTTGATTGGCAGGAATATCGTTGATATATACGGTGCGGTCTTCGGTCGTGTACGCATTTGTTCCGCGGGCACCGATTTCGCTTACCATTTTGTCATATTCATTCGGGATCGCATATTTCGAAGCTTCATACGAAACCTTGTCGATCTGATTGTACAGCGCTGTGCGTTCTTCCGGATCTTTCAACTGACCGTATGCCGTAAACAGCCGTTCAATGCTGTCTAGCAATGGCTGCTCAAGCTTCCAGTCCAGGGTTCCAAAATCGGAAGTACCCTTGAACATGATGTGCTCGAGGTAATGGGCAAGACCGGTGTTGCTCGCCGGATCGTTCTTTCCGCCTGCCTTTACCGCGATCTGGGTCTGCAGGCGCGGCTCGTCCTTATACTGGCTGAGGTACACTTTCAAACCGTTCTTTAATGTATAGATCCTCGCCTTCAAAGGATCATCGGGAACGTACTGATACGTATGGCCATTTGACTCGGCTGTTTTAAGTACATAACGCGCGTCTTCTTGTTTACATGCTGCTGCTGTGAGCGCAACAAACAAGACGAGCAACCAGAATTGGTTCATCGGTCGTTGCATAATAGAATTTAATTAGAAATGGGTTGAATTTCGATTAAGATTTGCCGCCAATCGTGAACGGGATAGAATGCCTTCACGTCGCTATTAAGCATGCTCATTTGAGGTTAGTTACCCCCCAAGATGGCAAGGAATCGCGGAAAGTTTCAAGCAAAAAGTAGAAATTTCGTTAATCCGTTACAGGATCGGTAATGGAACGGGTTTCGACAACGTATTCGACAGGCGAAGTTCCTGTCACCTCCTTAAAAGCCTTTGTAAATGCAGACATATTCGAAAAGCCCGCACGGCTCGCGACTTCATTCACTGGTACATTTTCTTCCCGCAACATCCGTTTTGCCTCGTTGACCCTGAAGTTGCGGAGGTATTCTCCCGGGGCGCGGTTAATCAAAACCTTTAGCTTACGGAACAACTGAAGTTTGGTGAGCGACAATCCGTCGGCGAGATCGTCTACACCGTATGACGGGGTGCGGTAATTATTTCTTACGAGTCCGTTCAATCGCTGGATGAAAGCGGCTTCATCTGCAAAATACGGCTCAATTGGGCCCTCGCCTTTAAGTTGCTTTTGGAATGCGTTGTAAAGATGCCTGCGCTGATCAAGAAAACTTCGGATTTCGATGAGCAGCGTTCGTGCATCAAAGTCCGGACGAATAGATCCGTCTGCAGGTACTGGCAATGTCGAACCAAATTCGTGTTCTGAATCCAGGATGATGACGGGTATATGACTTGTTGCTGTAGCCGCTTTCAGAAGATGGCATAAAGAACCACCATCCATTCCCGGCATAAGTGCATTGGTAATCACCAGGTCCGGTACCACTTCAAACGCTTTGCGGAACGCCTTCAATCCATTCTTGGCTGTAATCACGCGGTAGTTGAGCCGCAACGTATTGGCAATGAACGTGCGCATCTCCTCGTCTTCCTCGGCAACGAGAATCGCTGGAGCAGAATCCGTTGAGATATACGTGGGAATAAAACCCGAGCCTCCGGATTCTCCCGTCGCGTGTCCGGAAACATCCTCGCTAACGGTATCCTCAACGTTGCCGCCGGTAAAACCTGCGAGAGTCTGAAACCTCCGATACTTGCGGTATTTGTCAAATGCATATACCACGAGGACAAAGAACAGGGCAAGCGTCGCAAGGAAAAAGATGGACATAAACCGCTCATCGTTATAGATCGCGGAGGACAAATCACCAGGCGAGTCGGAACTGGAAGCGGATTCAGTTGCAGGTTGACCAAGTTGCGGATTTGTAACGCGGGCTTCAGACATGAAGGGCGTCAGCCTGCAACCCACAAGGCGCTGCAGAAAACCCGTTATACTGCCGCTAAAAGCTGCATCAGGAAGCAACATCGTAAGGATATAGATCAACCGCATAATCCTACTCTTATGAAGGCATCCAGAAAGATAAAAAAAATCAGCAAATATGCCATGCCTACTTTATTGAATTTGAAGCGGTTAACCGTATAAATCCGGTATCCCGAGTTCAATGTCCGGCTATTTTTTCCGCAGAAAACAGACGCGGCGGACCCGATGCTTGTGCGAATTTCACGATTCGTTTTCTATGTTCGCTGAAACTTCGGACCAATGCTTTTCTATCAACGCGAACTTACTCTACCCCAGCGTCGACGTGGATTCCATCTCATCACGCATCTTGTTACAGATGCGATGCCTGAACTCGGAAATATCGAAACAGGGATGCTTCAGGTTTTTATCAAGCACACTTCCGCGGCACTGACGATAAATGAAAATGCCGATCCAACGGTACGGCTGGACTTTGAAAGTCATTTCAACCAGATGGTACCTGAGGATGCTCCATATTATCAACACGACAGCGAGGGCTCAGACGATATGCCCGCACACCTGAAGGCATCGCTTCTCGGAGCTTCCGTCTTGATTCCCGTTACCCGCGGCAGACTTAACCTTGGTATCTGGCAGGGTATTTACCTGTGCGAACACCGGGATGCCGGCGGAAGCCGCGACCTGGTCATTACCCTATGGGGAAACGGTAAGTCGGCGTGATTCGAGGGTTTTGATTTTTCGATAAACAACCCATAACAGCATTCCGCCAATAACTCCGAATGAGCAATCGATACATTGCCAGAAAAACGGTATGCCGCGGACCGCGCCGGCGATGAATGCCAGCGGAAAAATCGACACACAGGCAATGAGTCCAAATTCAATCACCCATATGTTCCGCACCGGGTCACGCCATGGTCCGACGAATGCCACAGCAATGACGATGTGAGCGAAGGCAAGCCAGTCTGTGCCATACGCAATAAAAGGATAGTGCGCATTCGTTTCGCGAACGCCTTCGTAAACACGCTCGATCCAGGTTGAGATTTCACTTTCCGAAAAAAATGTTTCGGCGATGCTCATACCAGCTCCGAGGAGAGTTTCAATTGGAAACGCGGTGATGCCACTGATAAGAAGTCCCGCGATGAATAACAAAAGCAGTCTTCGGATAGAGCGTAGTGGTTTCTCTTTTGATTTCATGGTATGATCACAAGTTCGTTGTCGTTACACATCGCAATTACCTTTTGCATGAGCGTCTCCTGGTCTGAAGCAGTAACGTTGACGAGGCAAAACCTTCCTTCGCCACGCAGCATTCGATATCGCCAGTCCGCCTGACTGATAGTCGTGTGCGAACCGTTCGCATACCACCACGCGGTAAACAATTGTTCATCGTTCTTTTCCAGCGTCCCGACTAATATCGGAGTCTCGCCAGCGATCACTTCGCGGACTTCGCCGAATTTGTACCCGCTGCCGCGCCAACATAACAGTGGTGTGTGTTCACCGCTGAAAAACTCCGCGATGGGCTTCACGTAAATGAGGAATTCGTCGCCTGAAATCCGCGTGATTCCATCCCGAATCTTTTCCATTGTAAAATCACCATTGGTTGCCGGCGTGAAGTGCACGGTGGCATGTGCGACACCCGGCTGTGCGCGCCGTTCACGAACCGACCATGCTGAACCCATGATCAGGACGACGGCGCAGACCAGCATTGCTGTGTACGCCGCACTCCAACGCGGCGCGACACTCACCGGTGGAACAATCCGGCCATAACGCCGGACAAAAAAATCCGACAGGAAGTACAACGGCACCACAACATACCCCACGAAAATGATAACACCCATTATATCATGCATCGGATTGCCGGGAAGGACCTTGAAGATGACAAGGATGACAATCCGAAAAAGGTTGGCTATCACGTTGAGTATAAGTCCGGCAACAAAGTATAGCGTAAGCGCATGGATTGACAGGAACCGGTGATGAACCCGGTATCGGTACACGAGCAGGAAGGCTCCCATGAGCAACGAGAGCGAAAGCATATTCAAGCCCGCGCATGCCTGGTCGACCGTGAATGTGGATCCATCCAGCAGTAACGCGTTCCCGTTTACTTCAACGGGCATGCCCAATGCCGTCAACGAAGCGCCTGCTAACGCCGAGATCTTGAGGCGCAACGAGAACCCCAGTATTACCGCGACCTGGTCGAAGAACGGTGACATCAGCACCGTTAAAAAAATTACGATCCCGTTAAGTCTGCCAATGCACATCTCAAGAAAGAAAAGCAGCACAAAAATCAGCATGAAGAAATAAAACATCCGCACACCATAGCCGATAGCCATCGCAGCTGATGCTGCACACAAAAAGAAGTAGATGTGGTTAACGCGCCTCTTCCCGGTGAAGAATAACGAAATCGGGAATAGCAATAATCCGATAAGGACATTCGTGCGTGTCACAAATGACAAAGGGAAAACCACTGCGGCTCCGGCGATTACCATAATAAGCAGCATCACAAGTGGATACGTACCCTGCGCATACAGCGCTTTAGCAAAACGGTACATGCTATACGAGTCTGCGAATCACTGTAAAAATCACCAGAGCAACGAAGATCAGAATCAGTACCCATTCAGCAGGTTCAGGAACGGCACCTGATGCGTCTTTCTTCGCGTTAAGGAGACTTTCATCCGGGGCCCGGATATCGAATCGCCTGTAATCTTCTTTCGTTTCAAGTACGATCAGACTCGATACGGGTGAGACGACATACGCGGCAGCGGCTTCATCGACCAATTCTTGTTTCGTCACATCACCTGCAAAATAATGAGGACCTGCCTTGCGCATAATATTATTGTAGGCAAAGAGTCTTGCGCTGTGATCCGGGGCATTGTCGGCACCGGAATCTTCCGATACCGGCATGCGTGTAATCCACAGGTTGGCGTCATGCAGGTAGATGCGGCTATCGTCTTCCGTGATGTCTCGAAACTGCCCCGATCGCAAAAGAGCCGTCAACTCCCCCACTGTTCCACGTTCGTAACGAAGCGCGCGTAACTCGCGAAGTGTACTGACGTAATTGGAGTTCTCGTTGCCGATATCAAAAACAGCTATTTGTCCGCCCTGCCGAAAGAACGCAGCGAGATTCTTTGCAAAGGCGCTCTCGCTGAAATCATGCATTAACGGAGACTTTTGTGTACCCTTTGTGATAACCAGGTTTCCGGGTTTCACCTTATGAAAGGGAAAAACGGAGTAATTGTATTTAAGGTGTTTACGTATCAGCTGATCCCAGTTATCAGCGTTGACTTTTTGGGGCAGGTCGTCGATAATATACAGGTCGAAATCCGGAATAAGTTGTTTTACCTGTGCAAGGTCGCGCTCCGACCAGGCGCGGTTTATATCAAGGTATATCCGATCGGGATGAAAGGGCACGTACCTGGGCACCTCCCGCGCGATCGTGTACTGGTGTCCGCTAAAGGTAAACCGGTTTTCACGGAGTGGAACTGCCGGAATGCTGAAACCAAAATCGGCGTCGTATTTCCCGTTGTGGATGTAGCTGCCATTGCCCTGACGTTCAAATCCGCGAAGGGAAGCGTCAATTTGTCCGCCGATAAACCGTACCCGGATCGTCTCCTTTGCTTCGGCCGCAGACGGCCCTTCAAAATGCACATTGCGATAGACGAGCTCGCCATCGCGTTCGACCAGCGGAGAAGTGAACCCGATGCGGAATTTGCGCTCTTCATCTCGTGTGCAGGGGAAAACGCGCACCGATACCGTGTTGCCCTCCCGCCAGTGTACAACGGAAGGATCGCGCCGCTCTACACCAACGACGGTGTTATACGCAGTGGTAGCTTTTTGCTTCGACGTGAGAATCGCCTTCTCTTCCACACCGTTCACCCACAACGACAAAGACGTAACGATTGATCCCTCCGGCAGATGAAAGGTGTAAATGGCTTCGCGTGGGTTTCCCCCGATTGTACGCGTGTCCCTGATGCTTAGATATTTTTCCGTGAACGCAAGGTGAAGGTCGGGATAGACATCGACGTCGGAAACCACGAACGACGTAATCAGATTTTCACCGGACCAAAGTCTTTCTTCTGTGGGATGGCGTAAATCCGGATTGGCCTTCAGCACCTGAATGCGATCGTCGTGCGTCAGGGGATTTTTCGCGAACATGGTGCCGATGAATACGAGTGGATCATGCCGCTCTCTCACCATAAACCGGGGACTCAGAAAATTATTATTTCCTGCAACTTCGTCCCACGTCGTATAAATGAGATCTTCCTTTAGTGCGCGTGTAGTAATCCAGTTGTCAGACACTTCCCGGCCGACACGCACCCATTCCGGAAGCCGGTCATCCTCGAAGGTCAACACCGATTCATTAGCCGCCTTCCGAATGGTCTCCATC
This sequence comes from Bacteroidota bacterium, assembly GCA_023428695.1. GTDB lineage: Bacteria > Bacteroidota > Bacteroidia > Cytophagales > Cyclobacteriaceae > Ohtaekwangia. The sequence goes on along the minus strand of JAEYWY010000012.1, from coordinate 73,358 downwards.
CTGTTCACCCACTCCACGCAAAAGGCCGTGACAAACAAAATGGTGGCAGCACCGCCGCCAATCACCCACAACTTGCGGCTGGTGCTCAGCCTGAGATCTCTCAACTGTAGGATCATTGCAGCGAACATGAACAACGGGACTAAAATATGACCCCCGATACCAATCGCGAGCACGCCCATAATGCCAAACAAATACCACGGCAGCGTGTAGAGGGTCAGATAGAAATAGTAGACGAGAGCGCTTCCGCTGATGAAAAGCAGGATTCGTTTCAACGGCGCTGGAATGCGGCTGTAGAAAGGCATTACCAGAATCGCTGCGCTGGTGATACCCATATACACGCAAAGCCATTGAACAGATTCATCAAATACCGGTATCTCCCGATTCAGTGCATAAGCGCCCACCAGAAACAGGTGCATCAATACCAGAGTCTTTGGCAGATTCGCACTCTGCCAACTCCTTCGTATACCGAAAGCTTTGTTGAAGATCAGAAGAATGCCATAGCCTGCCGCCAATGCATAGTGGAAAAGAAACAGCTCAAGAAAATCGCGCTGCATCTGCGCTTCTGCGGTGAATACGAACGCAGCTAATGATACAATAAGGAGCGCGTAGCCAATGATGAGCGTTGAATCCAGGATTTTTGAACGGCGTAGTGAGGTCGTCCCGGACGCAGGTTCGTGATGGTGCAAAACGGTTTCCATGGTGTGATGCGGATAAGGTTTGAGTTCTTACACGTTTAAAAGTACTTTGTGTTTCAAAGTACAGAAGATTTATTGAGGATTTCAACTGGCCGGTCAACATTCTTTTCATGGATTCAGTAAACCAAAGCGGGATAATGCCCGGCTCTGCGGAAATCCGCGCAACAATAGTTGCAAAACCGGGGCATCAAGGGAACAGCCCTCGGCTTCTACAGGCATATTTTGCCGGATACAAAAACGCTAAACCTCCCGGCATGCAATGGCTTTAGATTTTTAGTTGCATAACTGACTTTTGTCACGGCTTCTAAACATGCGAACAAACGTTTCATTCATTTTTCTTCTCATCATCGCTTGCTCAAGTGCTTTTGCGCAGCAAACCTTCACGCTTTCCGGTAAAGTTGTGGATGAAAACAATGCCCCGGTCCCCTTCGCCAATGCCGCCCTGTACAACATCGTTGACTCCACACTGGTTACAGGAGCGGTATCCGACGATGCCGGTACTTTCTCCATCCAGTCCAAAGAAGGACGCTATTACCTGGTTGTGACGTTCCTCTCATACGAGCAGGGCATAGTCCCGAATATCGATCTCAGCCGCGACATTCAGCTGCGACCGGTAGTGCTCACGGCATCGTCACAAATCCTCGAATCCGTAGTCATAGAAGGTGAGAGAAGCCAGATGGAGCTCTATCTTGATAAGCGGGTATTTCAGGTTGGAAAAGATCTCAGTAACATCAGCGGCAGCGCATCCGACATCCTCGACAATGTGCCATCAGTTACCGTTGATGTTGAAGGAAACGTCAGTCTTCGTGGAAGTCAGAACGTGAGAATACTTATCGATGGCAAGCCGTCAGGGCTGGCGGGAATTAGTACTGCCGACGCGCTGCAACAACTTCAGGGTAACCTCATCGAAAGCGTGGAAGTTATTACCAACCCGTCGGCCCGATACGACGCCGAAGGTGAGGTTGGTATTATCAACATCATACTCAAAAAAGAAGAGCGGCAGGGTGTCAACGGTTCGTTTTCGGCCCACGCCGGTCATCCTGACAACTTTGGTGCTTCGGCAAATGTGAACTTCAGGAGAAACCGATTCAATTTCTTCACGAGTTACGGATTCAACTACCGGTCAGGGCCGGGAAGCGGAAGTTCGTTTCAATCATTTAACCTCAGCAATCCCGATACAAGCTTCAGCTACCGCCAGGAAAACGATCGCGTGCGAAGTAACCGTTCGCACAACATACGCGCCGGCATGGACTATTTCCTCAATGACAGGAATATACTCACCGGTGCATTTGTAATCCGACGTTCTAACAGCGTTAACAAATCCGAAAACAGTTATTATGATTACGACGCCGGGGGGAATCAGGTCGGATTCTCGGTACGCGATGAACGCGAAGAGGAACCGGAGTTGAATTCTGAAATCAGTCTCAGTTACCGGCGCGAATACAAGAAAAAAGGACAACTGTTTACGGCTGACTTCAAATGGATCGAAAACATTGAGACAGAAGACGCCGATTTCAGACAGGAGGACTTTTTTACTGACGACGTGATTTTCCAACGGTCGAGCAACACCGAAAATGAACGCAACGCTCTCGTCCAGATTGATTACGTCCACCCGTTTGGAGAGAAGGGACGTTGGGAAGCAGGTTTGAAAAGTACGCTGCGTGTCATCGACAACGACTTCACGGTAGAGGAGCGCGATGAGGAAAGCGGTGAGTACGGCATTATCGGAGAACTTGATAATAATCTCATTTACACTGAGAACATTCACGCGGGATACTTCATCATCGGAAATGAGATCAACAAGTTTTCATGGCAGGCCGGACTTCGCGGCGAACTTTCGGACATCTCGGTCGAGTTGGCCGAAACAAATGAAATCAACTACCAGAACTACTTCAACGTTTTCCCGAGTGCACACCTCTCCTACCGGATCGCGCCTGAGAAGACTATTCAGTTGAGTTACAGCTATCGTCTCAGCCGTCCACGCTTCCGCGACCTGATGCCATTCTCCAACTACAGCGATAACCGCTCGCTGAATGTTGGTAATCCCAATCTGCGTCCGGAGTACACGAACTCTCTTGAGGCCGGTTATCTCCTTAACTGGGAATCGGGTTCATTGTTGTCGAGTGTTTATTATCGTTACAGGACTGGCGTATTTGAGAACATTCCACTGGTTGACTCTGCAGGGTTTACGCGACGCATGCCGGTAAACCTTTCAACGCAGGATGCCTACGGTCTTGAAGCTAATCTGTCGTGGAATCCGGTTCGCGTGTGGCGCCTGAATGCGAACGCAAACTTTTATCGTGCGATAACAGAGGGCACGTACAACGACGAACGATATTTCGCCGATACGTATACGTGGACGAGTCGTGTGACGTCGCGTATCACATTCCTCCGCAAATGGGATTTTCAAACCGGCTTTAATTATCGTGCACCACGGGAAACCCCACAGGGTCGCGACAAAGCGATGTATCACATGGACCTCGGTCTTTCACGCGATCTGATGAAAGGCAACGCGACGATTACTGCATCCGTACGCGACGTGTTCAATACGCGTCGTTTCCGCGGCATCATTGAACGGACGTCTCCGGGCGAAGTCTACCATTCCGAGCGCGACTTTCAATGGCGCGTGCGACAGTTCCTCGTAACATTCACCTACCGGCTGAATATGAAAAAGGAACAGCGGCGCGGTGAAAACAACGAGAACAACGGCGATCGCGACTTCGAGCCAATGGGCGAAGACTAGGCCGTTAACCTGTAATCCGTATCTTCGTACACCACGTTTATGACGTACGAAGAAATTGTTGCCAGAGATGTAGCGAAATGGAAAGCCGATATGCGGAAGCCACCTTCCCTGCTTAATGGCCTCTCAAAAGATATCCAGACCCGGATCAACCGGGTGATTCCCGAGAAAGTACACCAGGCGATTACCACGGCAATCAAACAAATGGTTCGTGGAGTAATCCTTGGAGCCGAACTGGGTAATCCGGTATTACCCGCCGGCTTGCACCTCGAGGTTCGCGAATCCATGGTGCGCGATCGAATCCGATTCTATCGAAACACGGCGACTGCCGAAGGTGCTGTCACCGGCGCCGGCGGATTCCTGCTTGCTCTTGCCGACTTTCCCATCTGGCTCGGACTCAAGATGAAAATGATGTACGAAGTAGCATCATTATACGGCGCGGATATCCACGACTACAAGGAACGCGTTTACCTGCTGCACATATTTCAACTGACATTCTCAAGTCAGAAGAGCCGTAACATAGTATTCAGCATCCTCGAAGACTGGGAAAAACAACGCGAGTTGCTTCCCGACGACATCCACGAATTTGACTGGCGCACGTTTCAACAGGAATATCGCGATTATATCGACTTGGCGAAGTTGCTTCAGCTCATTCCCGGAGTGGGTGCCGTTGTAGGCGCTTATGTTAACCATCGCCTCACGGAACGCCTGGGCCAAAACGCCATGAACGCCTACCGCATGCGTTGGAGCGGCCGCGGCTCGGCTACTCCTCATGCCCTGACATAAACGGCTAACCCGCCTGTTAAAAACGGGATCGCTTATCCTCTACCCTTCATAGTATGATTTGAGCATAAGTTTTTAGCCGACAAACGTTGGACAAAAACTTAATCACATATGATGAAAATAATTGTTACCCAATTGTCTGGCTTATTCGCTGTAATAATTGCAGCGACCCTTTCGTTTTCGTGCAACACGCCGCCAAAAGGTGATGAAGCGCAAATCGCAGAAAGTCAGAAAGCGGCGAGCAGCGACGGAATAACCTTCGTCGTAGACACCGCGAATTCAAAGATTCGTTTTACGGGACATGGCGTCGGAAAGAACCATCCCGGCAACTTCAAGCTCTCTTCAGGTGAAGTAATGGTAAAAAATAACGAGATTACAGGAGGTAACTTCGTTATCGACATAGCTTCGCTTAAGGTTGAACAGCAGGACGCCATGGTTCAACAAAAGCTGAAGCCTCATTTGTTGAGTGGTGACTTTTTCGATGTTGAAACGTTTGGTGACGCAAGGTTTGAAATTACCGGCGTCAGACCATACGAACCTGGTCAAAAGGACACGTCGATCGTGGATGGTGCCAACTTCTACGTCAGCGGAAACTTCCGGCTCAAAGACGTAACAAAAAACGTAACATTCCCCGCCCGCATTGATCTCGATGACAATACGCTCAAGGGGAAAGCAAATTTTGATATCGACCGAACCGAATGGCGCATGAACTACGGCAACGACAAAACACTTGGCGATAAGTTTATTTCGGAAACTGTAAACATCGAGTTGAACCTCGAAGCAAAACGAAACAACGCAATCTGATTACGTGAAAAAGGAGACGGAACCAGAGATCAGGATCATCCAACCCGGGAAGTACGAACGCAGGGACGAAGATGCATTGCGCGGGGTTGAACAAATCGCGAGGTTCCTCGACTCGCGATTCGTTATCCCGGGTACCAACATACGCTTCGGACTCGATCCGATACTCAGTCTGTTTCCGGTACTCGGCGACTTCGTGACGTTTTTTATTTCCAGTGCGCTCATCTACACGATGTACAATCACGGCGCAAGCGGTAAGGTTGTTATCAAAATGATGTTGAACGCCACGCTGGATACAATCATCGGTGCCGTGCCCGTCGTCGGAACAATCTTCGACGTATTCTACCGCTCCAACGACAGGAACGTCAGACTGTTGAAGGAACATTACTTCGAAGGAAAGCACCAGGGGTCGGGCGTGGGCATTCTGATATTGGTTGCTGCAACATGTATCATTGTCATTCTTGCCGCTGTTTATGGCATCTACAAATTCTTTGAATGGGTTTTCTGAATCCAATATCAAAAAAAATCAGCCCGACTCTCGCCAGGCTGATTTAGCAAACAAAAACTGCGCGTATTTGTTAACGAACGATCATAATCTTGCGTGTCTCGAGAACGATGCCTCCTTGCGTGATTTTAACGATGTACATACCAGGTTCGCGGAGAACGGATGGGTAGGTACCCGCGCTCCACGTTCCGGCATACAGGCTTGAACCAGATCCGTCGTAAACAATAACGTGCTTGTCACTCCAGAAAGCGTTTCCATCATCTGACAGATCAACCGTCGTTTCGGAAGCAGGGACTTCATCAACTATTTCGTGGACCATGAGGGCAGATGCACTTGTGCTAACTTCTTTCACATTGATTCCAACCTTGTCGTCATGCGTTGCTCCGCGGTCGTCCTTTACAGTGAGTTTGAAAACATAGAAACCTGGCACAGTCATTCCCGTCACCGTAATCTTGTCGGTGTTCGCGCCGCTGATTGTGGTTTTAGCCGGGCCAGCGGCCTGTTTCCATGTGTACGAAACAATGTAGCCGTCCTGGTCGGTACCGGTTCCAACAAGCGTGGTGGAACTCTGCGGCAGATAGATGAATACATCTTTTCCGGCGTATGCCACCGGTGCAGTGTTGGTCGCAGATGCTTTCACCGTCATTACAACCTGGTCTTTGCCTGTTGCTCCGGCGTTATCTTTCACCTCAAGCTGCATTGTATATGTTCCGGCGACGGTCAGATTGTTCACCGTAACTTTCTTTGATGTTGATCCTGACAACGAGGGCGTTACCGGTCCCGAGACAAAAGTCCATTTGTACGAAGCAATTGAACCGTCTGAGTCGCTGCCCGAACCCGTAAGGCTCACAGATGATGTCGGCAGTGTAATCGACACATCGTTACCAGCATTGGCCACAGGGGCAACGTTTGCCGCCGCTTTTACTGTAACCACTACCTGATCCGTATCCGTGGCCCCCGCGTCATCTTTCACCTCGAGTTGCATGGTGTATGTACCGGAAGCCGTGAGACCATTAATCGTAACTTTGGCAGCGGTTGCGCCGGATAACGCAGGGGTTACCGGACCGGATACAAATGACCATTTGTAAGATGCGATCGTCCCATCAGTATCGCTACCCGAACCGGTTATACTTACCGATGACGTCGGAAGCGTGATCGATTTGTCACTACCCGCATTGGCAACCGGAGGATTGTTCTCCGTTCTGTCAGGCGAACTGTTTACGGTGACAAGGACCTTGTCGGTGCCCGTTCCACCGCGATTGTCTTTTACTTCCAGTTGAAACGTATAACTACCTGCGGTGTTCAACGCTGAGACAGTCGAGCTCTTGGAAGTCGCGTTGGCGAGTGTGGGTGTAACAGGACCGGAAACGAAAGTCCATTTATAGGAAGAAATCGTTCCATCTGAGTCCGTTCCAGATCCATTCAGAACAACGCTGGTGGTGGGCAACGTGATTGCCACATCCTGCCCCGCATTTGCAACGGGCGCATTATGAACATTAAGCGTTACGTAGTCGCTGTCAGAGTCACCTTTATCGTCAGTTACCGTAACCTTGAAAAGGTAAGTACCTTTCTGAAGTCCGGAAACAGAAAGCGACTTCGAAGTTGTACTGCCCAGCGTGCATGACGGACCACTCATTTTCGTCCATGAATACGACGCGATCGTTCCATCAGCATCGGTACCTGACGCTGTGAGGGTATAACTTGATTTGGATGTCCAGCGGTCAGTACCCGCGTTGGCTACAGGTATATTGTTCGTGCCATTGATTGTGTTGGTGTATTGCATCAGCCATTCGTACACGTTGGGGTTATGATATGAATGGTCAGGCATGTAAGCGCGATCCCATGCATTGTGTTTGACGCCGGGATAGATTGTCATCTTTGCAAGCGGATTCGGCTTCGGCGTACATGCATTGATAGCGTTCACCATATTGATAGTCTTATTTACGCTAACCGTTGGGTCTGCATCTCCGTGGAACGCCCATACAGGAAGATTCTCGGCTGCGAGGCCACACGCCTTTGAAGTTGAGTTGGAGGCGCCACATACCGGTGAGACTGTTGCGAACATTTGCGGATAGTTCTGGGCCATCGTCCATGCACCTCCGCCACCCAGGCTGAGACCGGAGATGTGGATTCTGCGCTCATCAATGCGCAGGTACGTCTTGACATAATCGATCACCTCCATTATATACCACGCCGGCCAACTGCCGTAGTTGTTCTTAAGCTGTGGCGAAATCACAATAAACGGGAAGTTGCTGCCATTCTTGATGTGTTTTGGCGGACCATGCTTGGATATAAGTGCCGATCCGCTCTGCAGGGTTGCGAGGTCCGTTGAATTCGGACCACGTTCCCCAAGTCCGTGCAGAAAAATAAGAATCGGATATTTATTTGAATTCGAGTTATAGTCAGCTGGAAGGTATTCCAGAAATGCTATTACACTCTTCGGAGTGGTTTTAAAAACCTGTTGCGAAAAAGACGGCGCTGCAATACCCAGCAGCAGCAGGAATAGTAGTGTTTTCTTCATTGACGAGGGATCATATAGTTGTAAAAATGTTAGGTTGCCTCGCGAAAGCTGGCCGCTATCCCGATTCACGCCTCAAAAATATAGTGCTGCGGGTAGCCAGTAAGTTAAAATTGAACGGCTAGTTGCCTCATGTAAAATTGCGTTGCAATCAGCCATGAAATTTGAATTGACATGGTCGGCCGTTGCCAGGGAAAAATATCGCTCAATTTTCTGCTGCGCTGAAAAGAGGCGCGCGACCGATGAGTTGCAAAAGCTGACGATGAATGAATGTGTTCAAAAAACACTTTACTCGTGTAGGTAAATTTACACAAGCAAACCACCTGTAAGATTTCGCCAATATTTCAGGGACGCGAATAAAAAACTGCACGCGACCTCCACGGGTTTGAAAATTTTATCCATCAGTGAAAAACACAATTGAAAAATGATCAACGATCTATGGTATAAGAATGCTGTGATCTACAGTCTGGACGTGGAGACTTTCATGGATCTGGACGGGGACGGCATCGGGGACTTCGCCGGTTTGGCCAACCGGTTGGACTATCTTCACGCGCTTGGTGTCGACACAGTATGGCTTGCTCCTTTTTATCCGTCACCAAACAAGGACAATGGCTACGACGTCAGCGACTTCTACAGTGTTGATCCCAAACTGGGTTCCCCTGGCGATTTTGTTTCCTTCATCGAACAAGCGAACAAGCGTGGGATCAAGGTCATTGTCGACCTTGTTGTGAATCACACATCGGATCGTCACCCCTGGTTCGAAGAAAGCCGGAGCGATCCAGATTCCCCACGACGCGATTGGTATGTCTGGGAAAAAAAACGGCCGGCTAACTGGAATGAAGGTATGGTCTTTCCGGGCGTTCAGAAACGAACCTGGACGTACGACAAGAAGGCGCGTGCCTGGTATTATCATCGGTTCTATCATTTTCAACCTGACCTTAACATCGACAATCCTGCGGTGCGCGATGAAATTCAAAAGATAATGGGCTACTGGATAAAACTTGGCGTTGCCGGGTTCCGGATCGATGCCGTACCTTTTATTCTGGAAGATGTGCCACACAAAGGGAATGGCGAAATACGTTTTGAATATCTCCGAGGTATGCGCCGATTTGCCCAATGGCGCCGCGGTGACTCAATTCTGCTTGGTGAAGCAAATGTCGTACCCGAAGAGTCTCAGAAATATTTCGGAGCCGAGGGCGAAGGAATTCACATGATGTTTAATTTTTATGTGAATCAATATCTCTTTTACGCGCTGGCCACGGGAGACGCCACCAAACTCACGGAGGCAATTGAAAAAACGCGGATCGATTTTCCGAATTCACAATGGGCAGTCTTTCTGCGTAACCACGACGAACTCGATCTTGGAAGATTGACCGACAAAGAACGCCAGGCTGTGTTTGCTGCTTACGCTCCGGAAAAACGGATGCAGCTTTACAACCGCGGTATTCGTCGGCGGTTGCCAACGATGCTGGGCAACCGGCAACAAATCGAACTTGCCTACAGCCTCATGTTCTCGCTCCCTGGTACGCCGGTGATCCGGTACGGTGACGAAATCGGAATGGGTGACAATCTCAGTCTGAAGGAACGTAACGCTGTGCGTACACCGATGCAATGGTCTGACGATCATCAGGCCGGCTTTTCGACCGCAAGCAAACTCGTACATCCCGTAGTCGACAAAGGACCCTATTCGTATCACCACGTTAACGTCGAAGCGCAGCGTCGTGCGGAAGGATCGTTGCTTCAATGGATGACAAAGATGATCCGTCTTCGTCAGGAATGCACCGAGATCGGATGGGGTGAATGGGAAATCGTCGACACAGGTTTCGAGTCGGTACTCTGCATGCACTACCTTTATCAGGAAAGCTCGTTGTTCATCCTTCACAATTTCGCCAGCGAAACCGTCGAGGTTCCACTTAAGATTCGCATGCACGACGAATTCGAACTCGTTGACCTGTTTATGGTCGAAGGTGTCAAAGCTGACGAAAAAGGCGTACACCGAATTTGCCTCGATGCTTTTGGCTACCGCTGGTTCCGCGCCGGCGGATTAAGTCACTTACTCAAAGAATGATCGCGTCATTGAATGCTCCAGTCGAAACCGGCTTCATCGGGGTGATCGGTAACACGCGCATCGCGAGGGAGCTTCGATAGATCCGCGGCGGAAAGGAAATCACTTGCCGCACCAGCCGTGAAGAAAACACCAAACACAAGGAACCACCCGGCTCCGGTTATCACGGCATACAAACAAGGAAGGACGCCCATCACAATGCCCGGCATTAAGGTTGCAATTGCGTATTGTCGAACCGTTAGTGACTCATTGCAGCTTGCATATGGCGCGAAATGCTTCCAGTTTATGCCAAGGGTAACCGAGCGAAATCCCTTCTTTGAAAAAAGTGCGAAGCATCCGGCGTGAATCAACTCATGGAGCAACATCCCCACAAGGAGTGCGATAGCAAGGCGGAGGTAGTCCGTCAGAAAGGCAACCACCGCCGCCCATAAATGCGGAAATCCCCACAGCGTCGCGAATGCGGACCCAAATACAGCGCCGCTTATTCCGAACACTATGAACGACCAGCGCGTCGCCTTGCCTGGCGGAATTGTGCAGCTTCCCTTTTGCTCGGCGGTTTTCATATTACGGAAGTCTGGCAACAAGGCTTTCGGGCAGAATACGAAGTATATGATAAATAGCCTTCCACCTGAGACCGGGTACAATGATGAGTCGCGACGACGGTTTGACAACTGTACGTGCGATGAATGACGGCTCAAGCATCAGCGACTCCGGCAGATTAAGACCCGCGGTCATTTTTGTACGAATGTATCCCGCAACGATCACGTTAACTGTAATCCGACGACTGAACAGATATTGACGCAGGCCTGCAAGATACTGCGTGAACGCTGATTTGGTACTTCCGTAAATGAAGTTGCTGCGTCTGCCTCTGACTCCCGACAGCGATGAAAGCCCGACGATACGCTCAAGACCGGTGTTACCCTGATCGTTCACAACGATATTCAAAATCGACACGGCGCCGCAATAATGTACCTGCATCATGCGGAAGCTTCCCTCCCAGTCCCGCATTGCTTCCTCATTCTGTTTAAGATATCCCGCGGCGTACACGACAATATTCGGTTTCGCGGGTAACGTGTCGTAGAATGCCGCGTGCGATGTATAATCAACCGCATCGAAGTATCGGATGTCAACCTGTGTGGCTGGCAAGCTTCGTTCCGATACAAATCGCTTAAGGTCTTCAAGATTGCGCGAGGCCGCGATGACAAAATGATTGGCCCTGACGAACATCGCCAGGGCTTCTTTGGCGACATCGGCGTTGGCACCGAGGATGAGAACGGTCTTTGACATGATGCTGCAAATATACAGCTCATTGCCGTTGTTCAGTTCGCGAAGGGTTATTCGATAACCACGCGTTTGCTGATGCTGCGTTTCGAATCGGATGCTTTCAGCAGGTACACCCCGGGTACGAAGAACTGCGCTGAATCAATTGTGATTTCGGACCTGCGCACTTCCATCTTTGATAGTTCGCGGCCACGTTGATCATAAACAACAAGTCGAACCGGGAATGTGAAATTCTTCAGCCTAATCGTGACCCTGCCCGATGAAGGAACCGGAAACAGATGGACATCATCGGTGTCGGTTGCATTCAACTCTACGGCTACCGGAGGATCCATGGGCAGGTACATATTCGCGATTTCATCACCAAAAAGGACGTTGGCTGAATTCTTAAATGCCTTGAAGGAGTCTTTCGCGCTTGCAGGGCTTCCACTATGTGGAACATACGGGTAAGACCAACTCGCGTTGATCCATGTGAGTACCCAGGCAATTCGTTTTGATTTTCCGGTCGGATCGCCCATGATCGCAGGAAGTACCACCTCGTTCCAATAGGCTGCTGCGCTGTGGCCATCGGTTGTGCGGTTTCCGGTTTCAGCAAAAACGGCCACGAGATCATTTTCTTTCGCAAGATCAGTGAGAAAAGCCAGGTTGGAGCGCAGCGACGATGCCGTCACTTCGTACGCATCAAGTCCCACGATGTCAACGTACTCCTTACCGGGAAAGTGGTTTTGATTTGTCAACGGTGAATTGGGAGACCAACAAAAGAGAACAGACGTTGTGCGTTCTTTGAAATATTCCACCGTGAGTTTGTAAAGCGCCTGATAGTTTGCAGCTGTTGTAGCTTTAGATCCCCACCAGAACCAGCCCCCGGTCATTTCGTGCCACGGCCGAAAAACAATCGGGATCCTTTCATCATCTACCACGAGATCATTGTTGATAATCTCAATGACTTCGTCAAACTGCTCGTAAAGCCAGTCGCGGTCGCCATTGACATTATTCACGATGTTGTTGACGAGATTTTTCGTTTCCTCGCGATACTCGTAAGTCGTTGTGCCTCGTCCTGAAATATGCCAGTCGAACGTAATAACATAACCCTGCTTGTACGCCCATTTGACGGCATCCGTATGGTAGCCGCGTTCGGTTTCCGGTTTTTCAAGGTAGTAATGAAAATCTGAGCCGAGCACAGCGGGATATGCACCGGTTACTTCCTTGCAGTCGGAATACGTTTCATCCCCGTGGGCACCGCCTGAACTGAAACGGAAACTGTTGAAGAACTCCTGGCCAAAAAGGAACTGATCGGATTGCTGGATGATCCTGAGATTGTTGTAGAGTATTTTGGTTTTTTCGGTGGCATCCGGATTAGCCTGACCCATAGTCGCGTACTGGCCAACCGACATCAGAACACAAAAGAATATCGCGCGGGTCAAAAAGTTTTCCTTCATCACTGAATTAAATAGCATCAGGGCAAAAATAACGAACAACGTCGTGCGAGTTAAGAGACAAAAAGAGGACAGCAGGCGTAACGATCGCTGAGCGCGTTTTTGTTAACAATTCAGACCCGTATCAGAAACAATTGAGCCTGTAAAAACTATTTCGCCAACGATTGAATTGGTCGTTTCGGGACGATTGTACGGCGATACGAAACGCGAAGTGAATGTATCTCATTCCGGCTGGTACTTGTACTCGCCGACGCGTTGCTACGGATAAAATTGATAATTGTAATAGCGAGAATGATTCCGATCGAAATGATACCAAGGACGACGAAGCAGATGAACGGCGCTTTTGTTTCCTGCCAGCCTGGAGCTTCAGCTTCGCGTAACGGTTGAATTCGGAGGTTTTTCATTTAGTCGGCTTTGTTTCAAGCTGTATTGGCAAAATCTGGTACCAGTCCCGACGAGCCGTATCTCCAACCAACAAACGGACGCATGGGCAAGCAGTTACACCACCTTAGACAACCGAACGGTAGAAATGGTTGGAATAACGCAAAACTACGACGGATAACCTCCCGGTACCACCGGATTTATCCGGTAATCTGTCCCTGCGACTCAGCTATTGTCAGCTGCGAGGCATTGAGAATCGCGCCGATGCTTTCATCGATCTCCTTAAAGAATGGTGCTGACGTAATGTGCGTGACGTCGTGCGTGTGAAAGTGATCGATTATTTCATGATAACGTTCGAGGTCGAGTGCCGCGTTCTTCAGACTATAAAGATGCTCACGAATCGATTCTATCTGTCGGTTGCTTACGCGTGTCCGAAACTTGTAATCGATGTACCCCGCAAGATCGGTTACGAGGCGCGTTATCAACACCGACCGGTGCTCCATCAGCACATCCCGTAGCTTAAAAAGTGCTGTATGGGCATCCGAATCCTCGATTTTCCTGATTCCATTCACAATTCTGACCTTTTTCATACTAATTTTATTAGATATACAAAGATATCACAAACTAACAATATTAGTATTCGATAAGGGACTTTTTTATGTTCATAATCCAATCTGTCAGTTAACGGTTCGGATGAAGGGCGGCCTTTTTTCACCGCGAAAGTGCGAAGGCGCAAAGGCGCGCAAGGATTTTGTGTGCACCCTATTAATAAGAAATCATAAATGAGAAATTAGAAATCCCCGCATCAATCAACGACGCTCACGAATTCAAATAGTCGTAACTAACTTCGAAGGATACTGACACCTGGTACAACGTATCCTTACAACTGTTCGCGATTTCTGGATGTCATTTAATATTATAGTTTTACGTCCCCGAAATCCGCCAGCATGAGCAAAAGGTCTGTCATCACCGTAAAGGTCGGCTCAAATGTGATCACGAACGCCGATGGATTGCCCGATGCATCCGTTATCGAAAGCATTTCAGGACAGATAAAGGCGCTGCGCGATCTCGGGCATCATGTTATCCTGGTGTCATCGGGCGCCGTCGCCGCAGGACGCAGCATCTATACCTTTCGAAAAAAAACCGACACCGTAGTCCAGCGCCAGGTACTCGCCTCGCTGGGGCAGATCAAACTTATCGCGCTATACCGCGAAGCATTTGAACGTCATCAGCTGTTGTGCGCGCAGGTGCTCGTCACGAAGGAAGACTTCAAAAGCAGGACACATTATCTCAACATGCAGAATTGTCTTCACGCCCTGCTCAACAACGGCATCGTTCCTATTCTCAATGAGAACGACGTCGTATCCATCACCGAACTCATGTTCACCGATAACGACGAACTGGCTGGGCTTGTAAGTGCAATGATGAACACCACCCTCCTCTTCATCCTTACGAATGTCGATGGCTTATACGATGGTGATCCCGGTGTTGAGGGCACGCGCGTGATTCATTTGTTCGACAGCAACGCCGTTGATCTCAATGCGATCGCGTCGGGTCGCAAGTCTGGTTTTGGAAGAGGTGGCATCCTAACGAAATGTCAGACAGCTCAAAAGATCGCGGGTATCGGAATTCCTGTGCACATTGCAAACGGACGAACTCCGGATATCGTTCTCAGAGTAGTAAACGGTGAAGATATCGGTACCCGATTTCCACCGAAGAAGCTTGCGTCAAGCTTTAAGAAGTATATGGCTCACGCCTACGAGGAAGCCAAGGGTATGATCATGATCAACGACGGTGCGAAAAAAGTACTGCTTTCCGAAAAGGCATACAGCCTGCTTCCCGTCGGCGTCACACAAGTGCTGGGAAAATTCAAAAAGGGAGATTTGATTAAAATCATTGACGAACAGAAGCGCGAAGTGGGTCTTGGCCTGGCACGATACGGTCACAAGAAAGCGCGTGAAGTGACGGGAATGAAAAATCAAAAACCCGTAATCCATTACGATCACCTGTACCTGCACTGATAACAAAAACAGGATTATGACAACGACACTTCAGGATACGTTCAGAAACGTCCAGGCGGCAAGCCGGAAGCTTTCGCTTATTGATGAAGATAAGGTCAATACAATCCTGCGCGAGCTTGCGCGACGGATACCTCAACACGCGGGTCCCCTGCTGGAAGCCAACGGCAAAGATCTTGACCGTATGTCGCCTGACGATCCGAAGTTTGACCGGCTCAAACTCACTGAGGACCGTCTTACTGCCATTGCACGCGATGTCGAGAATGTCGCCGCATTGCCATCACCACTTGGTCAGATTCTCGAGGAACGAACAACAGCGTCCGGTCTGCACCTTCGCAAAATCACGGTACCGCTGGGCGTCGTCGGGATTATCTATGAAGCAAGGCCGAATGTGACGTTCGATGTGTTTGCACTATGCCTGAAATCGGGAAATGCGTGCGTACTCAAGGGCGGCAGCGATGCGGATTACTCGAACCGCGCCATTGTGAACCTGATTCACACGGTACTGAAAGATCTCTCCGTGGATACGAACATCATAGCGTTGCTCCCACCAGACCGTGAAGCAACGTCTGCGTTACTTAATGCGGTGGGCTTTGTCGATATCATCATTCCAAGAGGCAGTCAAAACCTCATCAACTACGTCCGCGAAAATGCAACGGTACCGGTAATCGAAACAGGTGCAGGCATCGTCCATACGTACTTCCACCATTCAGGTGACGTCGCAAAGGGAAAGGATATTATTTACAATGCGAAGACGCGGCGGGTAAGCGTCTGCAATGCACTGGACTGTCTGATCATTGACAAGAGCCGGCTTGCCGACCTCGCTGCACTCACGGACGATTTGCAAAACAAGAACGTCACAATCTTCGCTGACGAACCTGCATTTGCCGTGCTCGAGGGCAGGTACGCTCCTTCCCTGCTTAAGCATGCAAATTCCGAACACTTTGGAACGGAATTCCTCGATTACAAGATGAGTATTCGCACCGTGTCGGATCTTGAAGAAGCACTTGACCACATCAATACCTACAGTTCCCGCCATAGTGAAGCCATTATCGCCGAAGACGAAAGCGTGATCGATTTGTTCCTGCGCAGTGTCGACGCTGCTGCAGTGTATGCGAATGTGTCTACCGCGTTTACGGATGGTGCGCAATTCGGTCTCGGTGCAGAAATTGGTATCAGCACACAAAAGCTGCACGCGCGTGGGCCAATGGCACTGCGTGAGATGACGTCGTACAAGTGGCTCGTCAGAGGCGACGGTACCGTCAGAATACCGTAGGCGGCAATATCACCCATCCACAACATGTAACCCTACCATCAGGAGAGCATTTTCGCACCCGGAATCCGTCATCTCAGAAGCAAATAGCGTTTCCTGATAGTTCTGCCATCTAACGTTACATAAATCATGCTTCTGCGCTGCGAAATGTGACAAAAATGGTGTTCCGGAATGACTTTAATCACTCCGGCGCCGACCGCCAAATGCGACATTTAGGTGACAATTAAGATTTGTCTGAGGCGAAGAAAATCCTCCCTCATTTTAACCTCAAATGTATCGTGTATGGAACCGAAGAAGACTCCGCAAGCAGACCTGACGAACAAATCATTTTTGTTCTTCAATATCGGTCTCATAATAAGCCTTGGTCTTGCGATCATGGCTTTTAACTACAAGGTGTATGATGATACCTCTGCGAAAGATCTGAGAACCGGAGAGAAGGTAGTAGACGAAATCGTCGAACCTCCGGTAACAGAACAACTACCACCGCCTCCACAACGGCAGTTTGATCAACCACAAATCATCGAAGTTCCTGATGAAAAGAAAATTCAGGAGGATATCAAGATAAACATGGACATTGAGACGCACATGGACCAGACAGTTGCTGAAGTCCAGCCCGTCGGCCCTCCGGTGGTTGAAGAAGAAAAAGAAGATCCTCATGAAATCTTTATCGTTGTTGAAGAAACCGCGGCTCCTATCGGTGGCATGACTGCATTCTACGATTACGTAGTGGATAATCTGAAGTATCCAGCCCAGGCACGGCGTATGGATATCGAAGGTAAGGTGTTTGTGCAGTTCGTGGTTGAAAGAGACGGTTCGATTACAGACGTGGTCGCTATCAAAGGTATCGGTGCAGGTTGTGATGAAGAAGCAGTCCGCGTTGTAAGCAAATCCCCCAAATGGAAACCAGCTAAACAGCGCGGAAAGTCAGTACGCCAACGGATGGTACTTCCGATAACCTTTAAGATGAACAGAAACTAAGGTACCTGAATAACTCCAGGCCTAACTTGAGTCGCAAGCACTGCCGGACTACTGAATGAGGGATCAGGAACTCCGGTTAGTGCTTGTTGTTTTGAAGGTGGTCTTCAATCAGCTTGTCGAGTTCCTCACCGGAGAAGCCGAGTTTCTCCGCAACCATGGCGATGAGTTCTCTTTCGGCAGGTGCAAACTCTCCATCAACGTGTGCAAGGTCAAGCATCTGCTGTAGCTGCACTTCGCGTTCGTCCTGATTCTGCGGAATGAGATATACATATTCATTCGCGCGTTGCAGCATGACATTCAGACGATCAAGCGGAATTCCGTTTTCGTAAGCGATTTTAGAGAGGGCGATCCTTTCAATTTCCATGATCTTCCCATCCGCGGCGGATAGCGAAACCAGGTTTCGGAAGTGTTCAATCTTTACAGGATTCACTGAACATAAGTTTAAAAAGTGTGACTAAAATAACACTATTTCGACAATATTCAAGATGACCGGTCACACCAGCCCTTCTGAAAAGCTTCAATTCACATGAATATCTGACACGCGTGATCACCCGGTTCGTTATTTCGATAGCTTGCATAGGTGAGTCGGCTATCAACCTATGTTAATCGTTTGTTCTGACAAACTTCGCGGTACGTTACTGACGACAATCACATTTGCGTTAACGCATTGTGTACACGCCCAATCCACGGGCGCGGGAACATCAGAGCAGCATTTGCTGACATCGCGCGCGACATACAACCTGGGTCGCAGGATCAACTCCGTTTATGAGGACATCAATCCCGTTCTCTCCGCGGACGGCACAACGTTGTACTATGCAAGGAAACACACCCCGAAAAATAAGGGTGGCCGCCGCGATCCGCAGGATGTTTATCTGTCGGAAAGTGTGAACGGCGTCTGGACGCCGGGACGGAACGCCGGCCCTAACCTGAATACAACCGGTGCCGATAACGTCTGTGCGATCACTTCCGATAACAACAGATTATTCTTGTTCGTCCGGCGCAATGCGACCACAGGTTTTTTCGGATATCGCGAACGCATCGCATCGGGCTGGTCAGACATAAAACACAGCGGTCTTGAAATCACGAACCGCTCAGACTACCTCGAATCGTGTCTTGCCTTTGATGAACAAGCTATTCTCTTTACGGCAAATACGAATGAAAACGTTTCGCGGAATGAAAACAAAGAAGAACGCGATATCTATGTCGCTATACGCAAACCCGACGGAAGCTGGTCACGCGCTATTAACCTCGGCGCCGGCGTGAACACCGCCGGCGATGAATACTCGCCTTTCCTCGCGGCCGATGGACGAACATTATTCTTTGCCACGAACGGGAGGGGCGGTTTCGGTGGCGTCGATCTGTTTGTCGCCAGACGAATTGGTGACGGCTGGACGGAATGGACAACGCCGGTCAATCTCGGGCAAGACATCAACTCGCCGGAGTTTGACGGCTACCTTTCAATACCGGTCAATGGGAACCGCGCATTGTATGTTACACGTAGTCGAAGCATTGGTGGTACAGACATCATGGCGACTACCTTACCACCTGAGGTTGCGCCTTCACCCGTTGTGCTCGTGCGAGGAAGGATTCGCGATGATCAAACGCATTCTGAAATCCCGGCGTCTGTCGGGATAACGCGACGCAGTGGTGAACGTCATGAAATCATTGGCAGCGCTTATGCCGTTGCAGCCGAACCTGGGGAAGCGATACAGCTGACGTTTCAGGCGCGCGGCTATTTTACGCATGTTGAAACCATAGCGATTCCGGAGACTGCAGATCTCGCGTTTGTGCAAAAGGACATCACACTCAGGAGTATTGTATCCGGCAGAAGTTTTTGTAGGCCTGTATTTTTCGACGCGGGCAGGGCTGCCCTGCGAGCCGATGCGTTACCGACACTGGATAGCATTGTCACGGTACTTCAGACAAATCCAAAAATCAGGATCGCTGTCCTTGGGCACACTGATAACCGCGGCACGATCCGGAGTCTCCGCGATCTTTCCCGTGAGCGCGCCCGGGAAGTTAGTGCATACTTCATCGGTCACGGTATCGGGCAGAAAAGAATTCGATACAAGGGCGCAGGTCCGATGCAACCGATTGCTAACAATGACAACGAAGTTAACCGGAGCCGGAACCGCCGCGTGGAGTTTCATTTTGTGTATTGAAAGTGGATAAACCACTTTGTGAAGTAACGATTTTTAATAATATTGACACTGGTCAAACGAGCGACGAAAATTAAACGCGAACCCAGGTGAAGATTCTACTTGTTGATGACGAACCCCTTGATCTGTTCATTGCAAAAAAACAGCTGAGTCTTGAATTTGATGTAGTCGCATTTTCGACTTCAGACGAGACTCTCGCGTGGGCCAAAGAAAACAAATTCGATATCGCCCTCATCGACTACTACCTCGGTCCGGATCTTGGTTCTGAAGTCTTGAAGAGTCTGGTGGCAGAAAAAGGCAAGGATTTCAAAGCATTTCTCCTAACGAACTTTGTCGATCCACAGCAAGTGCTTGCCCTGAAAGCGGAAGGTTTCGACGATGTCATTTTCAAGCCTCTCAATACCGAGAAGCTGAAGGCTCATCTTGAAAAATCAGAATAGAAGCAGATCACTCCTGCCGTCGTCGAAAAGAGTCAGATTACTGACTCCAACTTGTCGGGCTGATGTTCTTTGCAGCACGCAGAATGTCGCGACGCGAAACCTGTCCGAGCAAAATACCATCCTTTACCACCGGCAACCGGCGAACGGGTGAATTGAGAAATTCAGTCGCCGCGGCGACAATATCGCTGTCGTGAGAAAGGGTCTTAACCTTCTTCGTCATATAGTCGGAAACGCGCGGCGAATTGTATGGCTGATTGTGGTACGCCTGGTCAACAATAATCCTCAGGCAGTCTTTTTCGGAAATTATCCCCACCAACGCCCCTGCCTCATCCAGGACAGGCCCGCCGGAAATGCGCTTTTCAATGATCACATTGATTACATCGTCAATCGGCTGGTCAGGCCTGAATGTAATCAGGTTCTTCAATTCAACCATGTATACCTTAACCGATTCATATCGTGGCATTTCGGCGTTTATTTGATCTTTCGACTTGAGGTTGGGCGTGAAATTCATGTTCAAACGGGATTGGTTGTATGGTAATTTAAAAAAACTTATCGAATAATAAAAACGGCACGACCGACGCCTGCCGGGAGGATACGCGCGCTACCGCACAACCTTATACCTATACGCAGTGGCTGGCACCATAATACAGGAAGAGAAAAAACATGAATCATTTAAACTCCGACAGCCATGAAAGCGCTAATGTTCCACAAACCTAAAGATGTCCGGGTCGAAACCGTGGATGACCCGCAAATACAAAATCCAAGGGACGCCATCATCAGAGTAACATCTACGGCTATATGCGGTTCCGATCTTCACATTTACAACGGGATGATTCCTCAGCCGCGATCTATGGTCCTCGGCCATGAATTCATGGGCATCGTTGAAGAGGTCGGAAGCGCGATCAGGAATCTGCAAAAAGGTGATCGCATCGTCGTGCCCTTTCCCATCGCCTGTGGCAACTGCCGGTTCTGTCAGATGGACCTGCCGACACACTGTGAAAATTCAAATGAAATGTACGGCCCCGAGGGTGAAGTCCTCAAAGCAAAAGGCATCGGTGCTGCGCTTTTTGGTTACACCGACCTCTATGGTGGCTACGATGGTGGCCAGGCCGAATATGTACGCGTGCCTTACGCCGATTACAGTCCGCGAAAAGTACCTGATAACCTTACCGACGAACAGGTGCTTTTTCTGACGGATATTTTTCCGACAGGATGGGCGGCGATTGACTGGGCTGAACTCAAGGGCGGCGAGACCGTCGTAGTATTTGGATGTGGCCCCGTCGGTATTATGGCTATGAAGGCAGCCTGGCTCAAAGGTGCCGGCCGCGTAGTCGGTGTTGATATCGTTCCGTACCGACTTGAGAAAGCACGGTCAGCTGCAGGTGCCGAAGTGATCGACGCCAGCTCGATAGATCCCGCCGAAGTTATTCGTGAAATGACGGGGGGTTACGGTGCTGATGTCTGTGTCGACGCTGTCGGAATGGAAGCTGACCGGTCTGCGATTGAAAAGGCGATGAACGTGATACACATGCAAAAAGGATCCATGAAGACACTGGAGAAGTGTCTGGACGCCGTACGACGTGGGGGCACCGTAACGGTCGTGGGTGTTTACGGTTCGATGTATGACAATTTCCCGCTGTACAAGTGGTTCGACAAAGGTATCAAACTCATGGGCGGACAGGCCTGGGTGCAACGTTACATAGATGATTTACTCGGCCTTGTTCGCGATGGCAAAGTGATACTCGACGACATCATTTCCCACAAGGTACCACTGGCTGAAGCCCCAAAAATGTATGACATCTTTTCGCGAAAGAAAGACAACTGTGTAAAGGTTGTGCTTAAACCATTCGCCTAGATAGATAAGAGCCGCCGAAAAGCGGCTCTCCTTTTGGCCCGTACCAGCCAACGCAATTTTTTCGCCTTGTAGTGCATGGCATCCGGAATCGGTTAATTTTGCGGGAAATTTCAGGCATGCAGGCCATCGGTTTTTATCTGGCATACCCGTTCATCTGGCTCATCGCACAGCTACCGTTCCCGTTGCTGTACGTGCTGTCGGACATCGGTTACTATTTCCTGCGCTTGAGTGGCTACCGGAAAAGGGTAATTCTCAAAAACCTTAGAAATTCGTTTCCCGAAAAGTCGGAGACGGAGATTCACAACATTGTCAATGCATACCGCCGCCATTTGTGCGACCTTCTGCTCGAAACACTTAGGATGAAAAGCATCACCAAAGCCGAAGTATATGAGCGGATGGTCGTGAAGGAGAACCCTGATCTTAACAGGCTCCGACAACAAAACCGCAGCATCATTCTGGTGCTTCCGCATTATGCGAACTGGGAATGGGCGGCGCCCGCTTTCAACTTACAAACTCCATATCAATTGCTGGTAGTATATAAGGCGCTCTCCAATCCCTGGTTTGACAGAATGATGCGAAAAATTCGCGTACGCCACGGCACGCTTATTACTCCTACAAAGAACGTGCTGCGCGAAATTGTCGCAACGCGGAATCAAACCGTGGCAATAGCGCTCGTGGCAGATCAGGCTGCCTCAAAGAGAGACGCCTATTGGACCACTTTTCTGAACCAGGACACGGCGGTTTTTACGGGGCCTGAGAAAATCGCCAGGAAATTCGACTTCCCTGTTGTACTGATGACCATCCACAAGGTAAAACGTGGTCATTACTCTTTGGAATGCGAAGTACTTTTCGAGCATCCCCGAAATGCAGCCGAAGGTGAGATCACGGAGACGTTCACACGCAGGTTCGAAGAGCAAATTCGCAGGGATCCGACGGTCTGGCTCTGGTCTCACAAGCGTTGGAAGCACAAACGCCCCGCCCCTGCTCCGGCGGACACCTGACGTACCCCGACCGCTCGTCTCATTTCGCGATACCGTTAAGCGCAGGATGCCAAACTTTTCAAAATTGGCTATATTCCATTGTTAATCAGGGTGCTTGCACTCTCGATAAATTTCTTGTCAAACCATGAGGAACGTCATTATCCCGGGGTGGTGCGGTCGCTAATATTATTCGATCGTTCATTCCGGTACGTGTGACTTTTGAGGGAACGGCCAGACTTCATTATACTTATAAATACAATACTCATGACAAATCTAAACTTAAGCCAGGCGCAAAAAACCGGTTTGGTCCTGCTTCGCCTGCTGATTGGATGGCATTTCCTGTATGAGGGTGTCATAAAACTATACAATCCCTCCTGGACGGCTAAAGGATATCTGTTGAGTGCCGAATTTCTAAAGCCAGTATTCGTATCACTCGCAGGCGACGGTCTCATCGATATCGTCGATGCGCTGAACATTGGCTTGTTGATTTTTGTCGGCGTGATGTTGATGGCCGGACTGAAGACAGGTTGGGCTGCAATCGGCGGGATGTTGTTGCTTGCACTTTATTACCTCGCCCACCCGCCTTTTACTGGCATCACACAAGGGCCTGCGGAAGGAAGTTACTGGATCGTTAACAAAAATCTGATTGAACTTGTGGCCCTGTACGTACTGTATCAGTTTCCAACCGCAACGACATTCGGACTTGAGGCATTGTTCCGGAAATCAAAAATAGAAACCGCCCATTAATCACAATCAAAGAAGCAACTATGGATAAACAAGATAGCATATTCGGAAAGTGGTCGAGAAGAGACCTTCTGAAAGGACTTGGCAGCCTGCCTTTGATCGGCGGTGTCTGGTACGCCGGCGCGAAAGTCACCGGCAATGCAAAACGCGAAAAGAACTTTCTGCTTGAAACGCTGAACATCAAAGCATCACCCCCGCCACCGTCGGGTCCGATGAGTGGTAAGCCGATACGTCTGGGGATTATCGGTTTTGGAATTCGCGGAGAACAACTTTGCCGCGCTCTCGGTTTCGCCACAACGGAGTGGCTGGATGAGATGAAAGCCAATGCCGAGAAGAATCCGCATGACAACCGCCTGAAGGACTTCCTTGCACAGGAAAACCTGAATATTCAGTTGACCGGTATTTGTGACATCTTTGACGCCCGTGCCGAAAAGGCATTGCGTTCCTTCAGCCGCGACGGCAACAAGATCAAACGGTTTGGATCCCACAAGGAAATGGTAAACAGCGGAGAAGTTGACGCGGTCGTTATTGCAACTCCCGACCATTGGCACGCTCCCATGGCCATGGATGCTCTCAATGCCGGCATTAACGTGTACGTCGAAAAACCGATGACACACAACATCTCCGAAACATATGCATTGCGTGACATTGTGAAGGCGAATCCGAAACTTGTCTTCGCAGTAGGCCACCAGCACCGCCAAACACAAAGTTTTCTAACTGCACAGGATGTGATTGCCAAGAATATACTTGGTCACATTTCACTTATTGAAACCAACACCAACCGCAATGACGATAATGGTGCGTGGCAGTATGAAATTCATCCGGAAGCATCACCTTCAACCATTGACTGGAAGGCATTCCTCGGCAGCGCACCGGAAACACCTTTCAACCTGGAACACTTCTTCAGATGGCGCAAGTGGTGGGCATACGGCTCCGGATTGTCCGGCGACCTGCTCACGCACGATTATGATCGCGTGAACTGCATTCTTAAGATGGGTATACCGGCAAGCGTAACAGCCTCGGGTGGAATTTACACGCACCGCGACGGACGCAACGTACCCGATGTGCTACAGGTGAACATGGAGTTCCCGGAATTTAGCACCGGCTCGAGCCAGGAATCCGGAAAGGAACGCGGTATGACATTCGTGTACAGCGCGACACTTGGCAATCAATTCGACCGAGGAACAATATTCATGGGCCACGATGGCAGCATGGACCTTGGCAACAGCCTGACTGTCTATGCGGATCCGCGTTCAACAAAACATGCACAACTGATCAAAGACGGTAAGATCGATCCCTATGTTCCGGTTTATCAATACGACCCGGCAGCCAACGGAACCGATGCTGTTACTTCGGCAACAGCAAAATACTTCGCGAACAAAGGCTTGTTGTGGACATATCGCGACGGCAAACGCGTAGACTCAACGTTCCTGCATCTGAGAGAGTGGCTCAGCTGTATCCGCAATGGCGGTGCGCCGAGTTGTGGTATAAAAGAAGGATTCGAAGAAGCAATTTCCGCTCACATGGCCGGATTAAGCTACAAGATCGGAAGGCGCATTGAATGGGACGCTGAAGCTGAGAAAATCATCACCCTTCCGGGTGAAGACCTTGATGCCATCCTCATTGCGAACACCGAGAAGGTGAAGGTGGGTTCCATGGCATGACGTGAGGTTAATAAGTGAAAAAGGCGCATCGTATGATGCGCCTTTTTTGTATGAACTCTTTTTGATTACAGGTTGTCGAGTTCCCGTCTTACCTCATCCTTCGTTTTGCCCAGACGCTGTTGCAGGCGTCCATACAATTCGTCTTCTTTCCCCTCGGTGTAAGTGAGATCGTCGTCTGTTAACTGTCCATACTTTTGCTTAAGTTTTCCCTTCAGTTCATTCCAGGAACCTTTTATTCTCTGATTATCCATACAATAGAAATTTGGTTGCACATAGCAGAATATTCTGCCTGTCTGTACAGATAATCAAAAATCAGATGCCAGCGGTTGCACAATCGACCCGCAAACGACCGCGTGTATGCCATCAGGATACCTGCCAGGAGGATTCCCCTATAAGCAGCTGCTGCAGATCTGAATTTGATTCGAATCCTGCGTCGGCAAGCAGGGATTGAAGCCGTTGATCATGTGATTCCTTCTTCAGTTGCTGCAGGATTCCCATCGGCCGGGGCAGATCTTCGTGGTATGTCATGTTAGCAAGTATGAGAGCCAGTGTCGTGTCTTCCTGGTTGTGTACAACCAGATCGTCTGCACTCCATTCTCCGGAAGTGAGCGAAACAACACGCGGCGTATACCCGTCGAGCCGGATACCTTTGTCTTTGGCTTTGCCGAATACCAAAGGCTTGTCATGCTCCAGCCAGATCGTGGAATCATCACGTGTGTCGGGGCTTGTGTATCTGTCGAATGCGCCGTCATTGAAGATGCGACAGTTTGTATAGATCTCCACGAATGAGAATCCCGGATACGCATGCGCCGCTCCGAGTACGCGTTGCATTGCCTGGCGATCCTTGTCGTGAGCGCGGGCAACAAACCCCGCTCCTGCCCCTAACGCAAGTGCGACAGGATTGAACGGATCCTCAAGGACGCCTCGCGGTGATGACTTGGTTACCTGTCCGCGTTTCGAGGTCGGCGAGTACTGGCCTTTGGTAAGACTATACACCTCGTTGTTGAACATCAAAACATTGAGGTTGACATTCCGCCGGCACCCGTGAATAAAATGGTTACCACCAATACTCATATTGTCGCCGTCACCGGTAATCACCCAGACACTCAGATCAGGACGCGAAAGTTTTAGCCCTGTAGCGACAGGAATAGCGCGACCATGAATAGTGTGGAACCCGTAAGTATCAACATAATATGGAAATCTTCCCGAGCATCCGATCCCGGAAACAAAGACAATCTTCTCTTTCGGAAGTCCGAGATCAGGGAGCAGGCGCTGTGTTGAAGTGAGAACAGAAATCGCGCCGCAGCCTGCGCACCAACGTACGTCCACGTCGGGCTTGAAATCGCGCGGAGAAGAAGGAAGTTCTGCCGACGGGATTTGAATCATTTCGTCAATCAGCGTTTTCATAATGTTATTGTTCTTTTGCCCGACATTTCAATAATCTTAAGACGAATTTCTTCCGATGTGAACAACCTGCCCTGAACTTTACCAAGACTTGTGAATGATTTGCCAAACTGTGATTGCAGAAGCATTTTTAACTGCCCTGTGTTCAATTCAGGAACAAGGATTTTTTCGAAACCTCCCAGGATCCGTCCAAGATTTGCGGGCAGTGGGTTGAGGTATTTCAAATTGAGCAGCGATACATTATAATCTTCCCTGCGCAATTCAGACACGGCGGTTTTCGCCGCACCATAGCTGCTGCCCCAGGTGATGACAAGAACATCCCCTTCTTCGGGTCCGTCAATCACGGCAGGTGGAATGAAATCGGCCATTCGTGCAATCTTCTCTTTCCTCAGGTGGACCATCTTTTCGTGGTTGAGCGGATCATGGCTTACGGTGCCTGATTCGTCTGCTTTTTCGAGACCGCCGATGCGATGTTCGAGTCGCGGCATTCCGGGGATCGCCCATTGACGCGCGAGCGTGACCGGGTTTCTGCGATACGGTTCGAATGCTTCTTCGCCGGACGCGAAAGGCGGATCGATTGTCGCAAGGTTGTTTATATCCGGCACGCGCCATCTTTCCGATGATTGTCCGATGTATCCGTCAGAAAGAAGGATAACGGGTGTCATGAACGTTATCGCAAGCCGCGCTGCTTCCAACGTCATCTCAAAGCAATCTGTGGGACCTGAGGCTGCCACGACACACACCGGCGATTCGCCATGTCGTCCGAAGAAAGCCTGGAGCAGGTCACTTTGTTCCGGCTTTGTGGGCATACCTGTTGACGGGCCTGCACGTTGCACATCGATAATCACGAGTGGTAACTCGGTCATGATCGCCAGCCCGATCGCCTCACTCTTCAGTGAAAGTCCGGGTCCGCTTGTCGTTGTTGCTGCCAGACATCCTCCGTACGCCGCTCCTATCGCGCTTGTGATACCGGCGATTTCATCCTCGGCCTGGAGCGTTCTTACGCCGTAGCGCGTCCACCGGGAAAGGTATTGCATGATCTCTGTCGCGGGTGTTATCGGATAGGAACCGAGAAACAACGGCAACCTCGCACGACGCGCTGCCGTAACCAGTCCCAGCGCAACGGCCTCGTTACCGGTTATGCTTCTGTACACACCACCGGGGCGCTCAACCTTCCCGAGTTCACAGCGCTGTACCAATGCCTCATGTTCCGAGGCATAACGGTATCCTGCATCGAGTACCAGCAGATTTGCGAGAAGTACCTCTTCGCGCGCAGCAAACTTTTTTTGCAACCATTTTTTTGTTTGATCAACCGGAAGCGTGAACAGCCAATACGACATTCCGAGTGCAAAAATGTTTTTTACCTGCCTGACAAGTTTCTGGTCAATGCCATGCTCCCGGAACAGGCGCTTCAACTCACCGACAAAGTCGACGACCACCAGGGTGTAGTTTTGTGCAATCCCACCGTCAAGCGGATTGGTCGTATATCCCGCGAGCTGCAGATTCTTTGTCTCAAACCCGTTGCTGTCTGTGATTATAAGTCCGGTTGATTTTACATTCGCAAGATTGACTTTAAGGGATGATGCGTTCATGGCGAAAAGCACATCGATCTGGTCTCCGCTGGTATATACGTCGTCAGACCCAACGTGTACCTGAAATGCACTGACGCCATAAAGGGTTCCTTCCGGAGCGCGAATTTCCGACGGATAGTCAGGAAACGTGTTCACACTGTAACCTGCGAGGCCACACGAATCCGAAAATTGTGCGCCTATCAATTGCATTCCGTCGCCGGAATCGCCCGCAAAACGGATCGTAGCTTCACGGATCTGAATAGTCTCTTTTTCCATAGGTTATCACGCTGAGGCTAAGGTTAAAACCTGTGCGATTAGTAGAGAAGTTTAGATTAATTATTGAAGCAAACGCTGAGTGCGGTCATACCCGCAACTGATCTTTGTCACATGCCACTACACAATGCCGGCAAACCCCATGAAAGCCATTGCCAGAATACTCGCGACAATCAGTGCGGCCGGTATGCCCTTCATTGCTTCGGGTAACTCTGCAAGGTCAAGTTGTTCCCGCAACGACGCGAACAGAATAATAGCAAGTGTAAAACCAAGCCCGTTGCCAACTGCGAAGAGTACACTTTGAAGTAGATTCAATTCCTTTTGAATAACCAGAATTGCTACGCCAAGAATAGTACAGTTAGTCGTAATGAGCGGGAGAAATACGCCAAGGGATTGGTACAATTCCGGGCTTACTTTTTTCAAGACGATCTCGACCACCTGGACAAGGAATGCGATCACAAGGATGTAACTAACAGTCTGGAGATAGGTAACGTCGAGCGGAACAAGCAGGAAGTGCATGATCAGGTAGGTCATGATCGTTGAAATGGTCATCACGAAGATCACGGCCATTCCCATCCCCGTAGCCGTTGACAGGCTTTTTGAGACACCGAGGAAGGGACATATTCCAAGAAATCTCGAGAGTACGATGTTGTTAATAAAGATCGCCGAGAATATAATAATCACGTATTCCATAATCGTCCTTTATGCGGGTACTGACTCTTTCTTTGATGTGGCTGATTCTTGTGGCTTCGCCGTTACTCTCTTTTTCCGCAGCGCGATCCATTTATTAAAAGCAATGATGAATGCCAGTGTGATGAATGCACCGGGAGCGAGTATGAAGATCAGCATGCCGTCGCCGTCAATGATGCTGACACCAAAAACCGACAAGCTGCCAAACAGTTCGCGAATGACACCAATCAGCGTAAGTGCATAGGCAAAGCCTACTCCCATTCCGACGCCATCGATGATGCTGTCGAACACATTGTTGCGCGATGCAAATGCTTCTGCACGCCCGAGCACAATACAGTTCACGACGATGAGTGGAATAAACAAACCGAGTTGTTCATGCAGCGCCGGCAGATAACCCGCCATTAGCAGATCAATGACAGTCACGAAAGCCGCGATGATCACGATATAAGACGGTATGCGAACCCCGCCCGGGATGAAGCCCTTAACCGCGGCGATTACCGCATTCGACATGGTGAGTACAAACAGCGTCGCGATCCCCATACCGATTCCGTTGATGGCGCTCGAAGTGACTCCCAGCGTGGGGCAAAGTCCCAGCATCACAACGAACACAGGGTTCTCACGTCCAATCCCTTTCAGAAAATTCTCTTTTACACTAATCTTTTCCATAACCCGATTGTTGGAACGATTTATATGCTGTAAGCACCGCTTCGGAAAACGCGCGCGACGAAATTGTCGCACCCGAAATCGCGTCAACGGAGCCGCCATCCTTTTTCACCCTCAGATCGACCTTACCGGGATCCTTTCCGCGAAACTGGTTCAGGAAAAATGGCTCCGACATTTTGGAACCAAGCCCGGGCGTCTCAAGATGCTGAATCACAAAGACGTCCATGATCACTCCTTTGGTGTCGAAACCAACCATAAGCCAGATGTCCCCACTGTATCCTTTGCCGGATTTTGTCTTGATGGCGACACCAACGGTCTCTCCTTTCCATGTTGCCGGGAAGAATTCAAGACTGTCTTTGCTCCCTTCGATGGCAACCTTATACTTTTCTGCGACGGGATTATTGTCGTATTGACTGATCACTGCTTCAATCGCCTTAAGCTGTTTTGCAAGTACTGCCCTGTTGATCGGATCCTTGGTTGCCCTGTATACAAAACCCAGTGCGACGCCGGCGATGAGTGTCACTGAAGTCAGGGTGACTATCATATTCACGAATGTTGACGGACGCATTGCCATAGTTATCTCGGACTTACAGGGTTGTTCTTGACACTTCCAAATCTGACCGGTTTGAAATACCGGTTAATGAGAGGAACGAATGCGTTCATGATCAGAATCGCGAACGATATTCCTTCCGGGTAGCTCCCAAACAGGCGGATCATTACAGTAATGGCACCAATCCCGACACCAAACACAACCATTCCCTTATGCGTAACCGGAGAGGTCACATAATCGGTTGCCATGAAGATCGCGCCAAGCAGAACGCCACCGGTGAGTACATGAAATAATGGATTGGCATATCGTTGCGGATCAATGAGCCAGAACACCGACGTCAAAGCAAGCACCGTCACAACAACGGCAACAGGCGTATGCCAGGTTATCACTCCTCTGAGAATCATGTACCCGCAGCCAAGCATGAGGGCAAATGCCGATACTTCGCCCAGTGATCCGCCGTGCAAACCGAAAAACATATCGGTATACGAAGGCATTTGCGCCATCATTTGCGGAATATCTTCGCCCGCACGCAGTCCATCTTTGATCAATCCCAGAGGCGTAGCGCTTGTGGTGGCGTCAAGTCCCATTTGAAATCCTGCCTCGGGCCAACTTGTCATCTGTACCGGAAATGATATTAACAGAAATACACGTCCGACGAGAGCCGGGTTAAACGGGTTGTTCCCCAGTCCGCCAAAGCTGAGTTTTCCGATTCCCATCGCGACGAAGGATCCAATCAGTATGATATACCATGGCAGATTTGACGGCACATTAAAGGCGAGCAATATCCCTGTAATCACCGCCGATCCATCCGAGATCGTATCGGATCTTCCAAGGAGAAAACGACCGATTAGCAATTCCGCCAGCAGGCACGAAAACACCGCGAGCGTTGTCACGAGAAGTGCCGGGAGTCCGAAGGTGTACACCGAAAACAATAGTGCAGGTATCAGCGCCACAATAACTACCCGCATGATCTTCGGTACACTCATACTGGAGTGGATATGCGGTGACGGCGACACGGTTAACAGTGGATCCATCTATTTAACTTTTTTCAGTCTGTTTTTTCCAAGCCGCACGTAGTCAAGTATCGGGCGGTTGGATGGACAAATAAATGAGCATGAGCCACACTCGATACAATCCAGTATGTGTTCCTCAGCTGCTTTTTCAGTTTCGTTTCGCTGGGCGAGTGACATCAGATAATACGGCGATAGTCCCATGGGGCACACTTCCACGCATTTACCGCAGCGCAAACAATTGTAAACAGTAGTTCTTTTCGCTTCTTCACGGGGTACAAGCAGTATCCCCGACGTTGCTTTTGCTATGGGCACCTCGGCACTGCTCAACGCCTTGCCCATCATAGGGCCGCCACTGAGTATCTTACCTGTATCCTCGGGCATACCTCCTGCCGCGTTGATCAATTCGATCACCGGCGTACCGATGCGAACCCTGAAGTTTGACGGATATGGAACGTGCTTGCCTGTAACCGTAACGATCCGCTCAACAAGTGGCTTGTTCTTTTGAACCGCCTCGTACACGGCGAAGGTAGTTCCCACATTGTGTACAACGACACCAACATCAGCCGGAAGCTTCCCGGAAGGTACCCTGCGGCCCAGCAACGCTTCGATCAATTGTTTCTCGCCACCCTGTGGGTACTGGACAGCAAGAGGTTCTACGGTAATCGACGGATACGGCGCACAGGCGTTTCGCATCACCTCAATAGCATCAGCCTTGTTGTTTTCGATACCGACAATGGCCTTGCTTACGCCAAGAGCTTTCATCAACAGCCGGATTCCGACAACGATCTCATGTGGCTTCTCAACCATTAAGCGGTGGTCAGCGGTCAGATACGGTTCACATTCAACACCATTGACCAAAAGGTGGTCGACCGTTTTTCCTGCCGGCACGGTCAACTTCACGTGCGACGGAAATGCGGCACCTCCCATCCCGACAACACCACCCTCGAGTATCTTTGCAATAATCTCCTCACCCGAATGCGTAATCTCCGATACAAGGGTATCCGACAAGTCAATTCCTTCCATCCATTCTTCACCTTTCACCCGAATCGGAATCATCGTACGTTTGAAGCCGCTGCTGTCTATTGCTTCCTCTGTCGGACCTACGCGTCCGGAAACGGAAGCGTGAATGTTCGCCGATACAAATCCTTCGTGGACAGCGATGACCTGCCCTGCTTTTACCATCTCCCCGCGCTCGACGACAATTTTCGCTGGCGCACCGAGATGCTGGGATACGGGTATGCTCACAATCTTTGGCAAGGGAAGAACTTTGATAGGAGCACCCGCCGATAACTTCTGATCCGGCGGGTGGACCCCTCCTATTGAAAAAGTTTTCAGACTATTGAACAGGTTTACCATCGTTTGCCGTATTTAGTAATTGCTCTTCCTGTTTTTTCTTTCGTTCAGCGCGTTTGATCCGCTGCTCATTCGCTGCCGTGATTTTCTCCGGCGGAACGTTCACAGCAAGAATGTTATGCACATCACAAACGTCTATACACTCCATACACAGTTTGCACTTCTCGTAGTCGATTATTGCCAGGCTGTTTGTCATTTCGATTGCATCATACCGGCACGCATCGAAACACTTCGCGCAACCCGAACATGCGACTTCACACGATTTGCGCGCCGTACTTCCCTTCTCTTCATTAAGGCACGCCACGTAAACGCGTTGATTCTTCTTTCCTTTGGGCCACAACTCAAGTATTTCCTTCGGGCACGCCTTAACACATGCATTACAAGCTGTACATTTGTCTTCAATAACAACAGGGAGGCCTGTGCGTTCATCCATGTACATTGCTTCGAAGTCACAGGCGTCCACACATTCGCCAAGGCCAACACAACCGTAAGCGCAGCCAGTATCGCCGGCGTACAACGTAGTGGCTATCGTACACGACGGCGCCCCGTCGTATATGTTTGTTTTTTTTCGGTATTCGAATGAACCCGAACAACGAACAACAGCGATAAATGGATCTTTCTCCACCGCTTTGATTCCCAGAACGGTCGCGACCTTTTTCATCACATCGTTTCCACCGACCGGACAGTGTAGCGACGACAAGTTCCCTGCCTTAACAACAGCTTCCGCAAACGCATGACAGCCAGGCTGGCCACATCCGCCGCAGTTCGTGTTGGGAAGCACCTCCTCAACCTGTCCAATCCGTTCGTCTTCCGTGACTGCAAACTTCTTTGAAACAAAATAAAGGATCACCGCCGCCGTGATACCGGTGCCACAAAGTATAATGACGGTATATAAAACAGTATCACTCATTTTTAAGGATGTCTATTGACAATTCATTTTTGTAGAAACGACTGCATGCTTTCAGGCCCACGTAGTATGGTATCAGCGTCGCCAGTGAAATCATACCTGCCAGCGACTCCGATACTCCGAAGCTTATCGCCACGATGAGTGTTGCGATCACCAGCACAAATGGAACGCAATACGCCAGCAGAATGGCGAGATAACCCTTCGTTGCAGATGCGTGTATGGTGACCGTTTCGCCTTCCCGGAAATCGCGACCGCGTAATGGTACCTCGACGATAGCATCCGCGGATTCTGCCATTCCACAGCCGGACCGGATGCTACATCCGCCACACCCCGATGACCGAACGAAGGACACCGATGCAATTCCGTTTTCCACTTTGCGGATCCGGCCGTTATGTACTATCGATTCGCACGTAGTCATGCCGCGGAATTTGTTATCAACTTCGGTTTCACTTTTTTGCGTGGTCGCACCGGATAGCGGTTCACCATTACAAGACTCGTCTTAACGATTTCTCCCATTGAATTGCAGCCCAGGAACTCATCGTCCTCATACAGGTCTGCAAGTTCGTGTTTGAGCCGCTCCACATTTTCAGCAGTTGAGAGCACATCATGTTGCATTGCTTCAAGCAGATGTCTTAGTTCCTGCTGCGACGCTTTGATCCGATTAGCAATACGCGTACGTTCTTCACGCTGATACTGGTGCTCAAGTACAGGCGTCATGTTTCCAAAACCAAGACGCAGAATCGGGTTGTTTTCCTTGAAGAATTGTGGCAGATATATCTTCACACTTCCTTCGTAACATTGCTGATCGAAATCTATCGGGCGAAGTCTTAAATGTACTTCATCAAAATCCGGAATAATTTCCACTACAAAGTTGTCGCGACGGATGTCACCGAGAAGCTGTACAAAACAACGTTCATTAAATTTCACAAACTCTTTCGCGAGGCGAAGCGGGTTGTAATCATTCCGGTTCAGGTAGTTTCTGATGAAAGTCTCACCCGGAATTCCCTGGATATGTTCTTCAATCAGCGTGTTGTTGCTGACAAAAAAGTTGATTTTGTTTGGAGAGAGGAAGTGCTCAAGTTCCATCCCGTAGATGCGGGACGAATCAGCACGTTTGATATAGAAGTAATCGAAAAGGTCGTTGAACTTGTTTACAATGCGGACGCGGATCGGTTGCGTGTTTGCATACAGACACCAGTCAACGCGATCGACGTAAAGGTGCTCCATGCCTCCCGTCTGGCCACCGACCTTGAGTTGAAGGTAAATACGAAAGAGCGCATCATGGATTTCGCGGCGGTCGGTCTCATTGTAGATCAGCGTTTCCCAAAGCGTGTCGTGTCCAAAGCGGTCAAAAAGAGTTATGGCATTACTGAACCGCAGCAGATCGTCGTACGCCAGCGGCACCGTTATATCCCGGTTAGCGTAAAGCAGATACTTCCGCAATGGTTCCCGTATGGGGAACACCGGTTTTTTGAAACGGATTCCTTCCATAACTCATTCGCGTTGCATTATCAGGCGAACTCTGAACGCAGTTGTTCAACCCATTTTTTGATTCGTCCTTCCGTGAGATCTTTCTGGTTGTCTTCGTCGATTGCGAGGCCGAGAAACTTCCCGTTCACGACGCCTTTTGATGCTTCGAAAGTGTAACCGTCAGTCGGCCATGCACCAACGAATGAACAGCCTCGTCCTTCAACCTTCTGGTGAATAATTCCGAGTGCATCCTGGAATGTGTCAGGATATCCATCAGCATCACCAAGACCGATATACGTCACCTTCTTACCATTAAAGTCGACGTCATCAAGCTCATCGATAAAACTTTCCCAGTCTTCCTGGAGTTGTCCGATCTCCCATGTAGGACACGCGAGGACAATGTTCGTATAAGGCGCGAGATCGTCTGCAGTAGCCGATTTTACGTTGTGAACGTCCACGAGACCGTCACCAAACTCAGCCGCAATCTGACCGACAATCCGTTCTGTGTTACCGTCTGTAGACCCGAAAAAAATTCCAATCTTTTCCATAATATAAATACTCGTTGATGTTTAAGATTCCTCCCATTCAGGACTGCGTTTGTCCTGCTTTGGATGATATTGCATGAACACATCCGATTTCATCAATATGTCCACATATTGAGCACGCTTGTAAGCAAAAGGGTCGGCGAGTTTTTGTCTCGACAGTTTACCCCGGAATTCCTCAAACGATCTATAGTGTTTCGCTTCCATCCATTCCTCGATGTCATCGAGAATTCGCTCGATCTGGCTTATCCCCTTCTTGTAGATCGTACTCACCACCTGAACAGCGTCGGCTCCGGCGAGAATCATCTTGATCACGTCATCACCAGAAAAGATGCCGGTGTTGCTGCAAATCGAACCTGATACTTTTCCGTAGAGCAAACCAGCGTAGCGCAACGCAAGCCGGTTTTCATTTTCACTGCTGAAATTATAAGGGTAGTGATGTTCTTCCTTCGTTATGTCAATGTCGGGTTGAAACAGGCGGTTGAACAAAACAAATCCGTCCGTCCCGATCTCATCCATACGCGATACAACGTTGAGGGTATTTGTGTAAAACGGGCTCAGCTTCACAGACACGGGAATCCTGACAGCTTCCTTGACGAGTTTCAGCACCGCGATCTGGCGCTCAACCAGTTCATCCCCATTGACTGTGGGATCTATGTTGTTCGCGTAGAAGTTGAGTTCAAGCGCGTCAATCCCGGTCTCAGCCATCTTCGCTGCGTAGTCAACCCATGATTCATCAAACACCGCGTTCAGACTTCCGATAAGTGGGATCGTCACGCACTGCCGGGCCTTCCTGAGCGCGACCAGATGTTCGACAGGGCCAGCGTGTTCCGCCTTTGGAAACATTGACACATATTCTGCATCCCAGTGACTGTACAGTTCATGCGCGAGATCCAATTCGTGGGATTCAAGTTGAATCTGCTCTTCAAACAGCGACTTATACACAATGGCCGCTGCACCGGCGCGCTCAAGTTTTTCGAGGTTGTCTTCGTCGGTGACAAGATTACTCGCACCAATGATCACAGGATTCTTAAGCTCGAGTCCCAGATAAGTTGTTTTTAGCGGTGTCATATTGAAAGGGTTATTCTTCCGTGAGGTGATTCAGGTCTGCAAGCCGCTGGGCATTGTCTTTTTGCGCGAGCGTGAGTAACCGGTCAGATTCGGCCGGGTTCGAGAGCATAAGTGTTTTGTATCGGATCTCGTCCTCAACATATTCCCTGAACGAAGTTTTCTCCGGAGTATAATCCCAGTTGAAAGGAGCCTCACCCAATTCGCGTAACTGTGGATTGAAGCGGTACATCGGCCAGTAACCGGTCTTCGCTGCTTTCTCGGATTGTTTTTTGGCATACTTCAGATCATATCCATGCGCGATGCAGGGAGAATAAGCCACGATCAAAGAAGGTCCTTTGTATTTCTCTGCTTCCACCAACGCGAGCGCTGTCTTCTCACGGTCCATACCCATGTTCACTGAAGCAACGTACGCGGTATTGTAAGCGCTCATCATCAAACCAAGGTTCTTCTTACCAACCGCTTTTCCGTTGGCGGCGAACTTCGCTACTGCCCCGCGTGGTGTTGCTTTCGATGCCTGGCCTCCCGTGTTAGAATAAACTTCAGTGTCGAGTACCAGAACGTTCACGTTACGCGTCGAAGCCATCACGTGATCAAGTCCGCCAAACCCGATATCGTAAGCCCAGCCGTCACCACCGACGATCCAGATGCTCTTGTCAACCAGGTAGTCTTTCAGTTCAAGGACTTTGGCAAGAACCGGGCGCACGTCAACCGGCGCATCGTTCCACCAGTTCACGAGCATCGATTTCAGCGTGTCGGCCTGTGCCTTCGCTTCGTTATTGACCTCATCAAACAACATCAGGCTTCTGTTTATCGCCTGCTTTAATGTGGCGTCGGCCGCCATAGCTTCCAGTCTGATCAGATTTGACTTGAGTTGTTTGCGGTTAGCATCAACTGCGAGTCGCATGCCGAATCCAAATTCGGCGTTGTCCTCGAACAATGAGTTAGCCCATGCGGGACCACGTCCGTTTTTATCTTTTGCATATGGCGTGAGCGGGAATGTACCGCCATAGATCGAAGAACATCCGGTCGCGTTGGCGATGATCATGCGATCGCCAAATAATTGAGTGACAAGGTGAAGGTAAGGCACTTCACCACAACCGAGACAACTCGGTGGATATTCGAAATACGGTTCGGCAATATTCGGTTCCTGCACGAACGGCAGCTTCTCAATGAAGATGGCAGGATTTCCGGGTACACCTCTGCGTTCGAGGCGTTTTGTAGAGGTCGGTACGGTGCCGTTAACAGACATCGCTGATACCGGGATTGTGTCACCTTTCAATCGCAGTACGGGATCGACAACTTTTTGTGCGAACTCGCCGGCATCAGCAGGAACCAGTTGATCAACCTCGGCCCATTTTTCGGCGACTTCCGGCACCGGAATTTCAACCACCGCGTTTGAAGCAGCATCGATTGCTTTCCAGTTCATTTCAATGATATCGCGGCCCTTCTTCGCGAATTGTTTTTCGACATACTTCTTGATCATGTCGATAGCCTCTGCTTCAGGTACGACACCCGATACTTTGAAGAATGCAGTCTGCATCACGGAGTTGATACGTCCGCCCAGGCCCACACTCTTTGCAATGGCCGAAGCATCGATCGCGTAAACCTTCACGTTCTTGCGACGGATAGTGTCTTGCATTTCCTTCGTAAAAAGGCCAAATACTTTTTCCGGCTTCTGTCCTGTATTAATAAGGAATGTTCCGTTTTCGGTAATGCCTTCGAGGATATCGTACTGACCGATATATTGTTGACGGTGCAGTGCAACGAAATCAACCTTGTTCAGCAGGTATTCGGACCTGATCGGCTGGCGTCCAAAACGAAGGTGTGAGATTGTATATCCTCCGGATTTGTTGGAGTCGTACTGGAAGTAGCCCTGAACATAGAGATCAGTGCTCTCGCCTATTATTTTGATTGAGTTCTTGTTGGCGCTCACTGTACCATCGGAACCGTAGCCCCAGAACTTGCAGCGAACCACGCCGTCCTGCTCACAGTCAATTTCTTCTTTAACAGGAATAGAACGGAAGGTAACGTCATCGGTGATACCCACGGTGAAATCATGGAACCCGTCATTGCGGACGTGTTCGAAGACGGCGTTCACCATGGATGGTGTAAACTCTTTTGATGAAAGTCCGTAACGACCTCCGATGATACGGATTTCAGGTCTTTGACGCAGTGCGGCGACAACATCCACAAACAACGGTTCGCCTATTGAACCAGGTTCCTTGGTGCGATCCAGCACCGCGATGCGTTTTACAGTCGCCGGAATTTCTTCAAGCAATGAATCTATTGAGAATGGCCTGTATAACCGTACTTTGACAGCTCCCACTTTCCGGCCGCGGGCGTTCAGGTAGTCAACAGTCTCCGCTATTGTTTCCGCGGATGAGCCTATTGATATAATGATATCCTCTGCATCGGGAGCACCTGTGTATTCAAACAATTTGTAATTCCGACCTGTCTTCGCAGCAAATTGTTCCAGGTATTTCTTAACGATACCTGCACAACGGTCATAGTACCCGTTAACGGTCTCGCGGCCCTGGAAGTAAACATCCGGGTTTTGAGCACCAACCTTGCAAACCGGCGATTCCGGTCGCAATGCGTTTGATCTAAACTCCTCGACGTACTTCATGTCGATCATGTCGCGAAGCATGTCAAATTCTATAGGGACGATCTTTTGAATGGAGTGTGATGTGCGGAAACCGTCGAAGAAATGAAGGAAAGGAATGCGGGTTTCCAGCGTGGCGAGATGTGCGATGACTGCCATATCCTGTGCTTCCTGCACATTCGCCGAAGCCAGCATGGCAAAGCCCGTTCCTCGTGTCGCCATTACGTCGGAGTGGTCACCAAATATCGAAAGCGACTGACACGCGAGAGAACGTGCGGTCACGTGGAAAACAGCAGGGATCATTTCACCGGCGACCTTAAACATGATCGGCACCATCAGGAGCAATCCCTGCGATGCGGTGAAGGTTGTGGCAAGTGCCCCTGCCGATAACGCGCCGTGGATTGCTCCGGCTGCACCGGCTTCTGACTGCATCTGAACGACATCAACCTTTTCTCCAAACAAGTTCAGCCTGCCCTGGGCCGCCCATAAGTCAGCATTCTCACCCATATCAGAAGATGGGGTAATCGGATAAATTGCGGCCACCTCGCTGAAGGCGTACGCAATGTTGGCGACAGCAGCATTTCCGTCGATACTCGTAAATCGTGTTTGCTTTTTCATAATCTGAACAGGTTGAGTCAGCACATCAATTATCATCTTCAAGTAAAACTGATTTGATGGCTGCTTAACTGTCAAAAGTCACCGGGAGCTGAGATTTCGCTCATTGGGAGGCCCTGAGAAATGCTTGCTCAAAATGCTTAAAACGTGTGTCGGCGCGTACGAAACAGCGAACCTGACCGATATGCAATGTTCAAATTCGGCGGGTATCTTTTTAGAAGCGGGGTGCCTGGCTTCAGTACTTTCCGGTCTTTCCTTCGCGCACGTCCCGCCCTGATTCCATTGCGTCGTCGCGGTTCTTGTTGCGCTGCTTGTTTAGTTGAAAGGCGTAGCTAAAAAGCGCGATTCCCAACAAGACCATTATAAAGAGTATTATCGCGAGGGTCATGTCTGATCGTTTAGTTCTCTGAGATAGCAAAAAATGAATGCCTGATGCAGCATTCGGTACGCTTTCAGATAATCAATGCTTTGGGATTAATGTTTATTGAACCTGTCGATCCAGCGATTGGCCTCTTTCTGAAGTTTGATCGTGCCGTCATCCAGCGCTTTTCTGAGTCGCGCGTTCATTTCGCCAGTACTGGTGAGATGAAACTGGCCACAGTCGTCGCATTGATAGACAGCAACCGGCCCGTTACCGTGGCGATATTCATACCGGGTCCATGCATCGATCAGCGCATCTTCAGCGATTTCTCTGGAAGGAAATATCTTCTTGCCTGTTACACAGCCAGCCATTTAATGAAGTCTCAGGTTCAAATTGTAAACAATACCAGCGTTTTGCAAGCCAGCGCACGAAGCAAATGCAAGCCTAGGAGTTGTCGCTACTTTACTTATTTTTACGGCTCGAAACAAAACGCATGAAGACAGCTGAAATTCACACAAAAAAAGGCGTAATGAAGATTGAATTCTTCGAGAACGACGCGCCAAACACCGTCAAAAATTTTATCACACTTGCAAAGAAAGGATTTTACGACGGCCTCACATTCCATCGTGTTATTCCGAACTTCGTTATTCAGGGCGGATGCCCGAACGGAATCGGGAA
Source organism: Bacteroidota bacterium (assembly GCA_023428695.1). Lineage (GTDB taxonomy): Bacteria > Bacteroidota > Bacteroidia > Cytophagales > Cyclobacteriaceae > Ohtaekwangia. Next base: position 32,282 of record JAEYWY010000012.1, on the reverse strand, counting down.
TGGAGGCCCGGGTTATACTATTGACTGCGAACTGACCGGAGAAAATCAATACCACGACCGTGGCGTGCTTTCCATGGCACACGCCGGCCGCAATACGGGAGGATCACAGTTCTTTATCTGTCACAGCCGTGAGAACACAAAACACCTCGACCGCAATCACACCGTTTTCGGTAAGGTTGTCGAAGGACTTGATGTGATTGATGCAATCCGCCAGGGCGACGTAATGGAAAAAGTAGTCGTCAACGAAGAAGCGTAAACTGATACAAACCATTCTCGGGAGCACTGCATACAGCGGTGCTCTTTTATTTTGCCGTTACGGAATCGCGCAGCCGTTTGATGTACGGCAGATTGAATAGTATCACGGCTATAAAGATGATCACATAGCCCAACAACTGCAATGCCGTGATATTCTCTTTAAATACAACGAAAGCAACCGTAAAATTGATTATCGGGTTGATGTACATGAGTATCCCGATCGTAGCAGAATTGATCCGATTGAGCGCGTACAGGTTCAGGAAAAGCGGTACGACTGTAAACATTACGGCTATCAGAAATATGAGCCCGTAAAATTTACCGGCTACCGGCACTTCATCAACCAGTAAGGGAAACAGAAGACTTAACAGTATAAGCGAAAAACACACCTGAATGCACAGCACAATCATCCGGTCGAAACCCTGATTCTTTCGTTGCGAAATAAGGTATAGGGCATACGTTAGCGCGGTCAGGAAACTGTAACCAAGTTCAAGTGCTGAATTCAGTCCGATGAGCATACAACTGATCGTGCACAGCAAAACGGCGATCCATTGTAATCGTGTCATGCTTTCGCGGATCAGCAACACGCCGAGTGCTGCCGTAATCACCGGGCAGATCAGATAAGAAAATGAAGCCGTCTTGATATTGATGTTATTCACTATGTAAATAAACGTGAGCCAGTTTACCGTAAGCAGTGCGCCGCCGACAAGAGTCAATGCCGAAACAGTAAGCTTTTTGTTTGGTGTAAGCGCGCGAAACGCATGTACGGTCGTTGCTATCGAAGGCTTGCGAAAGGTGGAAATCACGACTAAAAGAACGAGCAAAGAAAGCGCGATTCGAAAGTAGAGTATCTCGCCTGCTGAATACTCGCGAAGTGCGCGAAGCGGGATGGAAAAGAATCCCCACACAATGAATGCAGAGATGGCTGCTGTATAATGCCGCTGACTGTTCATAAAGGAAGCGCAAATATAAAGGAATTAGTATGCGCGGAAGCACGGCACTCTGCATCCTCTGACAAGTACAAAAGGTCCCGCACAACGCCAGGCCCTTAATACGAAAAGCAGCCCATACCGGATACAAAAATCTAATCCCGTTGTCCGTTGTTTTCCTCCTCCTGTTTCACAAGATTCTCTTCGCGTTTTGTGATAATCCGGTCCTTCCTGATATCGACCTTAATCATGGCGTAAAGGCTCATGTAAACGTTAGCAATCCATACCAGCGCAAATCCGGAAATCACATAACCACGCCAGTCATCGAACAACAAGCGAAAGTTCGTGAGCGCGAGGAAGAGGATCGTAACGTAGTGGCTAAAGCAGTACTCACAGGTAAACAGATAAAAGAATTTGCGCGCAATTAGTCTCCGGCTCTCCTGGCTCCTGCGAACGAAAAACGTCCTTGGTTCCCGGAATACTTCTTCATGCGTCACAGTCCAGGCGATACATGCAATGGGCAGGGCCAGGATAAACAATTCCAGCAAGGGATTGGCAATGTGTGTGTTGTCCATCACCACCGGAAATTAAAAACGGTTGCCATATGGACCGCGACCTGATAGCTCCCGGGCAAATCCTGGTTGTGGCTCAACCCAGGGAGTGGACTGATCCTATGATATCCTTGTAGGTTTGCCCTGTTTTTTACCCATATGTCCAAAAATTGAATGTCATTCTCTTAAATCAGATTTCATTTTGAGCCTTGCTTTTAAAAAAAATTCAATTTTTTCTAATTTCAGGGTTATACTAACACCTGTTGTTTGGTCCGTTCTATTATTTTCGCGGGAGCCATAAACAACCAGATTGATGAAAACTACTCTACGAACGGGGATCGGACTGATCTTTCTCTTTTTACTCACTTCAACACCTGCTTTTTCTCAGGACGAAGCCGTAACCGACAGCGGTGCTGCGGCGTGGATGCTAACTTCCACGGCCCTTGTGCTTCTGATGATTCCGGGACTCGCCATGTTTTACGGGGGCCTTGTGCGGACCAAAAACGTGCTCGGCACCATGATGCATAGCTTCACCGCCATGGGCATTATGACCGTACTTTGGGTCATATGCGGTTACAGCATGGCCTTCGGTGGAAACGTTTTCGGCGGATGGTTCGGCTGGAATCCCGACTACATACTGCTTAAAGGTATTGACGAAACAATTCTCAGCGCCGGCGTTCCTGAACTCGTCTTCTCCATGTTCCAGGCGAAATTTGCCATCATCGCTCCTGCTCTGATCGCGGGTTCGTTTGCTGAACGCGTTTCGTTCAAAGGATACTGCTTCTTTATCGCACTCTGGGGTCTGATCGTATATAACCCCCTTGCACACTGGGTATGGGCGGAAGACGGATTCCTTTTTAATCTTGGAGCAGCAGGTGCGATCGACTTCGCCGGTGGTACAGTGGTACACATCTCTGCAGGCGTAAGCGGGCTTGTTGCCGCGATGTTCATAGGTGCGCGTAAATCATATCCCCACCTTCCAATGCGCCCCAACAACCTGGTGATGACGCTTATCGGAGCAGGTCTGCTTTGGGTGGGTTGGTTTGGATTTAATGCGGGTAGCAGTGTTACCAGTGGTCTTGCTGCAGCTCAGGCTCTGACCGTGACTCAAATAGCAGCCGCAGCCGGTGCACTTGCATGGGTGGTCATAGAAGGATTACATCAGGGCAAGGCAACGGGTGTCGGATTTGCCAGTGGTATTCTTGCCGGTCTCGTGGCAATCACACCGGCTGCAGGTGTCGTCCAACCCGGAGGCGCTCTCATTCTTGGTATTCTTGCAACAGGCTTCTGCTATATCGCAATTCAGTGGAAAAACAAACTCGGTCTGGATGACACACTTGATGCATTCGGTGTTCATGGTATCGGTGGAATTGTAGGAGCTATTTTCCTGTCATTTTTTATCCGCGACAGCTGGATGGCGGATGCCGTTGCTGCTAATCCCGGTTGGGATGTGTGGAAACAACTCGGCGTTCAGTCCCTGGCCGTTGTTATCGCGATCGTGTACGCTGCCGTAGGAACGTGGGTGATCCTGTTTATCCTGAACAAGTTCATACCGCTACGTTCTTCTGCCGAAGCAGAGATGCAGGGCCTTGATCACTATTATCATGGTGAACGTGGTTATGGTATGATCAACCCGAACTAATTTTTCTCCTACCTTTATCAACACGAAGTCATGAAACTAGTCATAGCAATAATTCGCGAAAACCAACTCGATCAGGTTCGCGAGGCACTCATTGAAGCCGGAGTATCACGGATTACAGTAAGTCACGTATCCGGTCATGGAAGAAACCAGACCATGGAAGAAATTTACCGCGGTCAGGTTGTAATACCCAACCTTGTTCCGAACATCCGCATTGAAATCGCAGTTAATGATGATTTTGTAAAACCCACATGCAATGCTATTATCAACGCCACAAAGGCAAATGACAGCGGTTATGTTGGAAGCGGAAAAATCTTTGTGCTTCCCCTGGAAGAGGTCATTCGTCTGCGCACCGGCGAGACCGGACCTGAGGCGATCTGATACTAACAGAATCTAATCACAAAAAACGAGAGCCGTCTTGTCGATGGCTCTCGTTTTCTTTTTCAACCATATCAGGTGTTTTGTAAATTGAATGTAAACACGGGTCGTCCGACTTCTTTCACGAGCCGGTTTGAAAAATGGTTCGAGAAAATCCGGAAGATACCGTCTTTGCTGTTCTTGATGACAGCGATTAGGCCGGCCTGATTTTGACGTGCGAAATCAATCACTGCTTCAGCCGGGTCAACTGCATCCAGGATCGTAATTGAATGCTCCTGAAGGGCAGCGGTGCGCGCCATACCTTCAAAATACACCTGGAGGTCTTTTTCATCCGATGTTGGCTTACGCACGTGCAACATGTAAATGTGGCTGCCGAAACATTCTGCAAGCTGACGGAGCGTATTCAGCCCTGTCAGTATCTGATTGTCGTCTATTTCGTTTACGGCAAGAACAATCCGCGAAAGGTCTTCAATCTGAAAACCATCGCGAACGGACAACACAGGACACGAAGACACTTCGATCACCTGCTCCGTACGGTTTCCGGTGAACTGTTCCTCAACAGTGGCCTCGCCCGACGTACCCATCACAACCAGGTCGATTAGTTCCTTGTTGAGGTAGTCGTCAATTCCGTCCTTCAATTCGTCATCGATAATTGCGTATTCGATGTCAACATCGGCAGATCGATAGGTCTCTGTAAGTTCTTCAAGTTTTCGCTGATTTTGTCTGAGCAGTTCCAGCATGAACATGGAATCCTCGACATCGTTCTTCTTATAAATATCGCCTGTAGCTGAGAACGTACGTCCAAAGGGATGTTTCGTAAAATTGATAAGACTTATTACCGCTCCAGTGCGGCGGGCAATCTCGACTGCGAGACGAAGGCCGTTTTCGGCAATGGGAGTAAAATCAGTGGGAACAAGAATTTTTTCCATATGTTGATTCGGGAGTTTTGTTTTGAGTTCCAGAACGCCGCCTGAAAGCAGCTCTCACATGCATCAACTCAAATCATCATACCAGCGTCTACGTTGCTAAGCAGTTCTTACATTTTTCGAAGAGGCTGCCTGAACATTTTCGACAGCTGCTGAATTCTCCGGACTGACATCCTCCTTCAAACCATGGCGACGACGCCATATTCTGATTTTAGTTCCCTTTCGTTGCCAGAATAAAATCCTGGCGGGATCAATCTTCAGTTTGAGCAATAGTCTGCGGATCGGAATGCTTACTAAATAGATCAGGCGTTTTCTATCGGGGAACGCGTGTAATTTGTACTCGGCGCGTATCAGCATCGAAGTAAGCTCGCGATTGAGGTAATCCGGCTCTTCACGCAAGCGACGCATGTACACTTCATGTGGTCCGACATCGCTGTAGCTTTTTTCATCCCACAGAAATTTGAGACCGGTTGTTACGGGTACGATTTCGAATTTCATCCCGGCAAACTGCGCCTGCCTGAAGAAGTCCACGCGCGGATATGAGAAAGTTTCATGGATGTCTTTCCAGTAACCGATCTTGTCAACGACATTTTTCTTGTGGATGACGGCAGTTGCCTCCGGGGGAATCGGCAAGTCGGGAAGTAATGGGATATCGGGTCGCGAATTCGTGAAGGAATAGACCCACTGGATCACAGAAAATGCAAAATCGGCATCGGTCCTGTCCATATGGGTAATTAATTCTTCCAAATGGTTTGGAAGCCAGATATCATCGTGGTTAAGATATGCAATGTATTCTCCCCTCGCCCTTTTTATACCTTCGTTATTAGGGCGGGACTGGTATCCGGAGTTCTTTGGCATATTATGCCAGTGAACGCGTGGATCCTGAGTGAACTTTTCCATTACCTCTTCTGTGTGATCGGTGCAGGCGTCACCTATTACCCATACTTCGAAGTTCTTAAAGGTTTGCCATAGCACACTTTCCATTGCGTACTTCAGTGTTTCGGCCCGGTTATACGTGGCAATTACAACCGTTACACGAGGCTTGATTGATCCGGTCATTGAATTGGCTTTAGGTGAGCATAGCGTTTTAGCGGAATAATCGAAAAGCCGAAAAAGAAAGTGCCAATGCCTTCCGGTTTGATTTAATCTTTGCCGGGGTAAACGATAAACAGAATTACCTCCTCAAACAGATGTCAACCCGACCGCTGTAGAGTGGATTCCTCATATTGCCATCACTCAACTACCTTAATCAACCTCCCTTTCGACACCGGATCTTCAAGTGTCATTCCGTTTAGCGTTGCCAATTCATTCATTCGTGCTTCAGACACGTTAAAACGTTTGAGCGTCTGCCCAAGAGAACCGTTTTGCGGCACCTCTACTATGCGGATGCGCTCCGGCTTACGATTAATTTTTGACTGATCCCGAAGCTCGCTGAAGCTTCCCATCGATCCCTGAAAAACGCGGACGTAACTGTTAAAATCCGCCGGCATGGATGCGCCAATCAATGCATATATGTTCTCGCCATACTGAATAAGGTAACTTAGAGTTCGCACCCCTGCCTGACCATTCTGGCTGGCCTGATCCGCCACGATCATCAAGGTCGGGAGTCCGTTCACTTCATCGCGCCGCGACTCCGCAACGGTAAGACCATAGTTTTCAACCAGCGCCTGCCCTGCCTGTTCGAGGGATGTTCCCTTGCCCAGCGTAAGCAGCATCAGGGCTTTTCCATCCTGGGAAACCATTTGCACGGCCTGCGGTGTGTTTTGTAATACCCACTGCGGTGGTACCGAAAACTTGAATCGCAGTTCGGGATGGTAGAACACGTTATTTTCGACAAAGCCCTGTTTGGGATCGTCGCCGTAGATCAGTCCGTCAATCATACGGAGGTAATTGTCCTGGTTGACTTTCAACTCGCCCTTTTGTTTTTGTTTCCACTGCTTCGCCAGCTTGCTGATGGTTCGCTCACGATCAGCGGGGTCGGGATGTGTTGAAAGGAAGGTGGGCACAGCGTCACCCGAATCACCACCGAGACGATCCAATGTATTGAAGAAGCCCGCCATCTCTTCAGCGTCGTATCCGATCTTTGTTGAATACTCCACGCCCAGCTTATCCGACTGACGTTCCGCATCGCGGCCAAACTTGAGGAACAATAGCTGGATACCCTGACCGGCGAGATCGCCAAATTCCGCAAGTTCCGGAGCGAAGATCATTCCTGCCGCAAGACCAACCTGCGCGAGTACCGCGTTGCTGTATTGTTTAGCGGAATGTCGCGCGGCTATGTGTCCGATTTCATGTCCAAGCACACCTGCAAACTCGGCTTCATTGTTAAAGTGGGCCATTATACCTCTGGTGAAATAGACATAGCCACCCGGTACAGCAAAGGCATTGACTACAGGCGAGTCAACAATCTTGAAATGATACTCAATCTCATCACGGTGTGAGATGGCCGCCATTTGCTGCCCTTTTTCCTCAATGAAACGTTGCAGTTTCGGATCATCGTAAACGCCAAAGAATTGTTGAATCTGCGGGTCGGATTCCTTTCCCATTGCTATCTCCTGCTCGGTAGACAACAACATGAAGTCCCGTTTGCCAGTAACCGGATTTTTCGCGCACGAATTAAAAAGCGAAATGATCACCACCACGCTGAATGCGCATACAAACTTTTTCATAGCCAAGCTTTTACCCGGGTAAGAATAAAATTTGTACCACCACACAAATGAGGTCAGATGCGTTTTGTAACGGTGGTGGTTGTCTTCGTCACGGTGGTCGTCGTACGACTCACCGGCGGTTTCGGCTTCTTCCCTGTGCGCGTTTCGTGCCCTGTTTTATTGTTTACGATAGCGCCGTTGTCGTCTTCACCACGTGTAGATACCGCGCCATCAGTCGGGACCACTTTGTGGCCGAACCGGTTTGCATAAACTTGTGTGAATTCCGCCCCAAAAAGCAGGATCATACCTGCATACGAAACCCAAAGCATGATGAGAATGATTGAGCCTGCCGCGCCGTATGCGGATGCCGGATCCGAGTTGCCGAAATATATTCCGAGCAAAAACTTCGCAGCGACAAAAAGCAACGCGGTAACAAATGCTCCAATCCATGTATCGCTCCATTTGATAACAGCATCCGGCAGGAACTTGTATATCGCCGCGAAGAGCAGCGTAATGATTCCCAGGGACAATGCAACGTCAAGGAACTTGAATACGATGAAGAGGCTTTCCGATACATTACTCGTAAGCCAGTCGCTGAGTGCCGACAAACCGGCTGACAACACAAGTGAAACGAGCATCAGAAACCCAACAACGAGTATCAAGCCGAAAGAGAAGATCCGGTCGCGAGCGATCTTGAGCAGCTTCTGCTTCGGTTGCGGTTTCACTTCCCACATCTTGTTCAGTATCTGCTGGGTTTGATAAAACACACCTGTCGCACCAAACAGTAACGTTGCAACGGCCAGTATAGATGCAATGGTCGTACCATCGTTTTCTGATGATGCGGCAATGATCTTGTCGACATCGGCAGCTGCGTTCCCCCCTACGATGCCCCCTATCTGACCGGTGATCTTTTCGCGTATGACGTGATCGTCAAAAAAGTAGCCCGTAACGTTTATGATGATCACCAGAAGTCCCGGCAATGAAAAGATTGTATAATATGCGATGATGATTGCGTTATTAAAGGGTTCGCGTTCGCTCCATTGGTTGAACGTCCGCTTCATCAGGAAACCCAGTTTCTTCAGACTATCCTTCACTTTTCCCATGACAAATCTGTTTACCCGGAAGCGGCAAAAAAGATGTGCCTCAGCATAAAGAGCGGTGGTATTGAACGTTATTGCTTTCCGCGGATGCGCCGGATTTCGCTCATCAGATTACGAAGTTTGCGGTGGGGTTGCTCATCGTCAAATCCGTGCGTATAGGTGTCGCCGTTGCGGGTGGTTATGATGAGACTTCCATGAGCAGCTGCATCGAACGTCCTTTTCATTGTGGGAGATTGCAAATTCTTTATCTCACTTAGCCGCACGTCGTTCAGCGAAGAAATAAGGTTTTGCCATTCTTTGGAAGACATCGTGCGGTCAATAATGTTGGGTTGCTGATCGACACGGAAGTCTTCGCGGACGATACGGATACTATCTGGCGTAAGAATAACCTGTTGTCGTTGGGTTCTCGTGCCGGAATTAAATTCTATGCGCGTTATCTCCTTTCCTTCCTGAGCGAGGCATTGATTAAAACACACGGCGATCAGCGTCAGCAGAAACACAAATCCTTTCAATTCCATATCGACTTACGTTGTTTCAATTGTTTGATGCAAAAGCTGATCCAGTTCGCCGAAGTTATGACGTCATTATCTCCCCTTCGCTAATAGCCGTGATTGAGGCAGTCACAAGGGTATGGCCTGCCATTGCTTGTCTTATTGCAGTTACATCTGCCTGTTCCGGGAGGTTCAACATAGAATTGAGCGCGTAAAGGGAAAAGCGATAGTGATGGACGCCGCTGAATTCTTTGGGGCAAGGTCCTTTGTATCCACGGGTTCCTCTGTTGCAAAGCCCTTCAATCGCATTTTCCGGAATGTTTCCTTCGTCGAAGTGAGTTGTATCGGGCGGGATGTTATAGACCAGCCAATGAATGCGATGATCCGGCGCGTCGAGGTCTTCAACGATCACGGCCAGGCTTTTCGTTTCATCGGGTACGTCAATGAATTCTAATGGCGGGCTGACGTTTGGTCCTTTGCAGGTAAACTTTTCAGGAACGGGCAAATGATCGCCAAAGTCAAGGCTGGTGATTTTCATACTGGACAAAAAGAAAGGGCTCCCTTGTGAAGGAAGCCCTTTGGATGAAAATCTATTCTAGCGATTGTTGGTCGTGTTATTTGGATTGGTGTTAGCGCGGCGGTTTTCTTTTGCTGCGTTTGCGCGATTCAGACCGCTGCTTTCTCCACCTTTCCGTCCGATCTGAGCCATATGTTCACGGTTCTGGCTAACGCGCTCACCGCCTTTAGCTCCGATTGCCGCCATGTGCTCGCGGTTACGACTTACAGTTTCTCCACCTTTGCGCGCAATGGCACGCTGACGCTCCGGATCCATCGAAGCGAACCCACGGTTCGACTTCTTTTTCACTTCAGGAGTTGCCGAATTCTGCTGCGCGTTATTCTGCGTATTATCCTCTTTTAATTCCATAACTTTTTTGATTTTATAGGGTTTTTTAATTTGTTAAAAAAATGATGCCTCTCGCTTAAATCTCCTGAGCCAGCCTGAAAAGCGAACTTTGAACCATCCGGCAGTGAGGAAGATAGTCAACAGGTTGGTAAAATAATCCTCAACTACCGCCCGGACCACGCCGCGCTTCAAACAGGGGAAAATGAAGCCCTGTGCTTCCCATCAAATGATGAGACCGATTGCGAAACCTGTTTCAAGAAGTAGACAACTATACAACCCACATGCGTAAAATTATGTTCCTGGCGTGCGGCCGATCTTTTGTTTTTAAGGCGAGCCGCATATTCAACGGATTAACCGGTGATTTATTCCACCAACGAATCAAGGGTGGTGCGCGCCTTTCCGGATGACTTCCTGGTGGGAATTTCCCCAGTTTCCAAAAGGCTCTTAAATCGCCTCAAATCGGCCCGGATAAGCCGCTCAACCATAGGGTTGAAGAGCTTGCCAGCCACACTCCCCGCGTCTCCGGCGGGAAGGCGGTACGAAATCCTCGCATGAACCTCAGTCCCCAAGCCTCCCGGCGCATCAACAAACCTGATTTCTCCGGCGTTGTCGATTGTCGATCCCGGAAGTGATGACCAGGAAAGAAGGCTGTCAGGCTCCTCCTGGTTTATTTCAGCTTTCCAGGTAACGGTTCCTATTCCTCCCGGAATTCTTGCTGTCCACACTGAATGCGTGTCATCTTCCTCGACCACGCTTTCGAGATGTTTCATAAACGATGGAAGGTTCTCCAGCTTGCGCCAAAACGCATAGACTTCTTCACGCGGTTTGTTGATGGTGTGAGTGGCTCTTACCTCCATCGCGCCCGCGGATGTGTGAGCAGAATTTCTGCCTATGGCATTGTTTACCTCGCAATACCCTGTTACACCACGTTTAAGCAGCGCAAGACTTGCAAGACCCAGCATTTTTCCACTTACCGAATTAAACTTTCTGAAAGCATAAACCGCCAGTGCAGTTCCGGCGATCATGGAAAGAGTGCGTTCAACTTTTCCAACATTGATCCTCGAGGATCCGGTTGCAGGGGGAAACGAACTTGCATTCCCTCCTGAGTACGATGACGAAAGATTTGTTTCCATAGGAAATTGACTTAGTACAGTTGACAGAAACATGTGTGAAGATGGTCCCGATTGCACAGCAGGTGGAAAAACCTTTACCCGGAGCTTAACGCAGGGCAGATGGGGAGAACGTTGCCTTTATTGGGTGGCTGGTGAGTTTTATGACCATCAGGCTACACACCGGGCGGTTTGCGTACCTGATTTATCCAGTGGCCAGTCCGTTGTGCCAGTAAATCCATGATGGCCACCTTACCGCGGTTGAAGGAATGATCCGCATCCTGAATGGTTTCCAGTGTCGCGAGCGGAAGTTCGGAACAGGTTTGCGTGATAAGATCTATGTGCGCCAGCTCATCGCGCGTGCCCTGCAGGAACAACATCGGGACCTTTACATTGCGCAAGTGCTCTGCCCTTTCGACGCCGGGTTTTCCCGGCGGATGTAACGGGAATCCGAAAAAGATTACGCCCTGAACAAAGTCCGCACCACAGGTTGAAAGAAATTGTGACGTCATCCTGCCTCCGAACGACTTGCCGGATGTGAATACGGGAACACCGGGAAACCGTTCGTGGACTGTATGAACGACCCGTTCAACAGTTGCCGTCGCAACGGGGGGCTTATCCGGCATCTTGCGTCCCAATTCTTTATAAGGAAAATTAAACCGCACGACGGCGAAATCGCTGGCAACAAGTCGTTCTGCCAGCTGCACCAAAAAGCTGTGATGCATATTACTTCCTGCACCATGGGCAAGCGTGATTACGGCGGTGTGGTGCGCAGGTACAAACGCTACGGCAGAGACGGCTCCGATTTTTTCGGAGACAGGTACCGGGAATTCGGCTATCTGATATTGATTCCGTGTAGAAGATTTCGCCACAGGCGAAAATAAAAAATCCCCGGGATTTCCGGGGATTTAATCTATAGTAGTTGTTTCTTTCTTTCGCAGCGCTTGATTGACTCGGCGGCGGTTTCAATGGATTTAATGTCAAACAAATTTTGAATGTACAGGCGAAAATAGTGGATGGCTTCATCAAACTTTCCCAGCGCTTCGTGCAACAAGCCGTACTCGTTGTACAACGTAGCGTAACTTATCCCCGGTACCTTGATCGCTTCATTCAACAACACTTCAAGGTCGTCATACCGGCGAAGCGTCGAGAGCAGGTAGGCGTAGTTGTAATATCCCGCCGGATATTCAGGTGCAAACTTCAGGGCAAACTTGTAATGCTCTTCAGCTTTTGCAAAGTTCTTGAACTTTGTCTCATAGAGCCAACCCAGGTGATTGTGCGCCTTTCCAAAGTCCGGAGCCTCCGCGAGGATCGCTTCCAGCAGATGGGCAGCGTCACTGATCTGGCCATCGTTGATCATCTTGTCGGCTTCATGGAACTTTTCTTCCAGTTCGAAGTAATCCATATTCATAGTTGGGGTGTATTTCACTTAAATCGGAAACGCAGGTACTTGATGGTTTCTCCTTTCGCAGCGAACTCCTCTTCGTATCGCGTTTTAATATCAAAACACTCCGGTCTCAGCTCCGACGTATAGACATCGCGTGTGAACGCCAACTCATCGATGTCGGTGCGCTGACTCACTTCCTCCAGTGTATATTCAAACAGTACCGTGTTGTCTGTCTTGAGTCGCAACCACCCTCCCGGCCGAAGCAACTTTTTATACATTTCAAGGAAGCGCGGACTAGTCAAGCGTCTCTTGATGTCTCTTTTGCGCGGACGCGGATCAGGAAACGTCAGCCAGATCTCATCGATCTCACCGGCTTCGAAAAAATTCTCGATAAGGAGAATTTGTGTTCTCAGAAAAGCGACGTTCGACAAATTCTCTTCAGATGCCCGAGTGCTTCCCTTCCATATCCGTTCGCCTTTAATATCGACACCGATGAAATTGCGATCCGGAAACATCCGGCCCATTCCTACAGAATACTCACCCCGGCCACACGCAAGTTCTACCGTAATCGGATTCTCGTTCTTAAAATGATCGTTGTGCCATCTGCCCTTGATCAACCGGTAGATGGGTTTGCTGGGTTCGATTACATTAAGTCGTTCCTCAATGATCCTGAACCGCTCCTGTTTTCGTTTCATAGATTGTCCAGTTCCGCGACAACAAAAGTACTTCCGCCAATAAAAATCATATCGTCTGGGGCAGCACGGTTCCTGGCTTCATTCACAGCACTTTGAACATCCGGGACAATCACGCCTGAGAGTCCCGCAGACTCCGCGAGTTGAGCAAGCTGTGCTGCCGGCATCGCCCGTGGAATCTTCGCTTCACAAAAGTAATAGAATGCGTCACCTGGCAAAACTTCGAGGACCGCACCAAGGTCTTTGTCCTTCACCACACCAAAAACGATATGTAATTTTTGAAAGCTTTGTGCGCGTATTTGATTAACCACTTCCCGAATGCCGTCGATATTGTGGCCGGTGTCGCAAACAACAAGCGGACGTTCTCCCAGCTTTTGCCACCGCCCCCTGAGGCCAGTGAGGGTTGTAACTTCACTCAGACCCTTAAGCAGTCCTTCCGAAGTAATGCCCCAATTCAGGTGATCGAGAACTTCAACGGCCTTCAGTACACCGATTAAATTTTTTTGCTGATAATACCCTTGTAAGGGAATGTACAGATCGGGGAAGATCATATCGCCCCGATGGAAGACGTTGAGGGTAATGCGGCCGGCCTTATTGACGGGCTCTACCCGGAAATCTTCGGTTGCGAAATGGATTTGAGACCCGAGTTCCTGTGCCCGGCGGATGAATACCTCATCGATCCCGGGCTGTCGTTCACTCACAACAACGGGAACACCAGGTTTGATGATACCCGCCTTTTCTCCCGCGATCTGTACCAACGTATCCCCTAACAGGTCCTTGTGATCCCAGCCTATGTTGGTGATCAGCGAAAGCTCAGGAGTTATAACGTTAGTGGAATCGAGCCTGCCGCCCAGACCTACTTCAACAACAGCGATATCTATTTGCTGGCTTGCAAAGTAGTCGAACGCCATAGCCACCGTGATCTCAAAAAAAGATGGCTTTATCTCGTCGATGTAGGGCTGAATACGGTTAACAAAGTCGACAATAAACTCACGCGATACCTCTGCGCCGTCCACGCGTATGCGCTCGGTGAATTCATGCAGATGGGGTGAGGTGTACAAGCCGGTTTTGTATCCTGCCACCTGCAGCACCGCAGAAAGCATATGAGATGTGCTCCCCTTGCCGTTGGTGCCGGCTATGTGCACCGATTTGAATTTCTTATGGGGATTGCCAAGAATCTCGCAGAGGCGTATCGTGTTCGCAATATCCTTTTTGTAGGCGACGCTGCCGACACGTTGAAAAACCGGAAGGTTCTGGTAGAGGTACGTCAGGGTGTCGGCGTAGGTGGTAAACATCCACCGCAAATGTGCTTATCCTTCGAGGAAATTTCAATAGGCAGGCTATTGTTTCTTTGCAAGGCCGAGTTGTTCCACGGGGAGGTTGAATTCGCGGGCGCTGCTGCGGAGGAGACTGTCGACTTCCTGGTATGCCATCAGCTTGCCATCGATGTATGATTGTTCCTCAGGGTCCGCGAAGTTTTTTCGCTCGTGAAGTTCTCGGATGTTGGCGTGTATGGAAATGACGACGTCCCGGATGAATGCAACGTAGTCGTCGTTCATATTATTCCAGCCTTAATGTGAACTCAACAATACCCGTTGACTTTGGCGGTGCATCACCTGGTGAAGTTTTTTCCAGGCGACTCTTTTGGATCAATGATTTTAGCATACGCTCGTCTTCGAAATTGAGCGTCCTTTCAAGTGTGGTGATCTTGATGATATCCCCATTTTCATCCACTTCGATTTCAAAGCGGACCTTACCCGATAACGTACTCGTAAGCCCCTTGGGTTGCGGCTGAGTCGCCCACGCCCACCCTGGCATCTGCAAACCGATGCCGTTGTTTCCTCCTCCTGCCGGGCCTTTGTATACAGCATTCTTGTCAAGTGTTCCGTCGGTCTGGCCCTTGTTACCGGTCCTATTTACATCATCACCTTCATTGGCATTCTGACCTGCCCTGGCTTCAGACGTCTTGTTGTCTGTGGTAGCAGTCTTTGGTTTGAACAGCGCGTTCTCATCAACTTTGGGCTTCTCGGGCTCTTTCTTCGGTTCAGGTTTTACAACCGGTTTCTCTGGCTGTTTCTCCACCTTCTTTTCCTCCACCACAACCGGGCTTTCCACCTTCGATACCACTTCCTGCTCTACCGGTTTTGACTCAACGACTTCTTCAGGTTGTACCTGTGGTTCTTCAGGAGCTGGATCAGGTTGATTGGGTTCCTCTTCCTGTGTGCCTTCCGAGCCGGCGGACTTATCAGGTTGTGTATCGCCCGAACCTTGTTCGTCTTCACCCCAGTTTACAACGATCCCGATTTCCGGGTGCGGCGGGTTGGGTGCCTTCCATGCAACGAGGAAAAACAACAAAAGGAAGACCACTGCATGAACACTTATAGAAGTGATCATTGCAATGCGCTGGTTCTTTTTTTCCTCGGCGTGCGTCATGATTATTTCTTTCCGGGTTTGGTTGCAACTACCACTTTAGCTTCAAGCTCCGCAGCGATACCCGCCACGTATACGAGGTGCTCAGTGGGAACAGACTCATCAATATGAATAACAACTGATCCGCCGGGAGCGTTCAGGCGGCTCTTGAGTTCGCCTTCGAGGTTCGCCCGGCTGATCTTCCTATCATTTACATAATATTGAAAGTCCTTCGTCACAGTAACTGAAAGCTTTTGGACTTCAATCACACTTTTCTTTGCCGACGGCAGGTTTACGGGAAGTCCTGATGGTGTGACAAAAGAGGATGTCAGCATGAAGAAAACCAGCAACAAAAAGATCAGATCCGTCATGGAGGCCATGCTGAAGCCTGCGTCTATCTTGTTTTTTGAGTTGAGCCTCATAGTGCAGAAACGTTTATATTGTTACCTGGGTTCCTGGAGCAAGTCAATGAAGTCGATGGACGTGTATTCCATCTTGTGAATTACCTTTTGTACACGTGTAACCAGATAGTTATACGCGAGGTAAGCGATGATACCCACAATCAACCCCGCAACGGTAGTGATCATGGCGGTGTAGATACCCGACGATAGAAGTTTCGGACTAACCGATCCCTCCTCCTGCGCAATTGCAATGAAAGCCTGAACCATACCAATAACGGTACCGAGGAAACCAATCATCGGCGCTGCACCGGCAATGGTCGCCAGTGTCGACAGGTTCTTCTCAAGTTTGAAGATTTCGATCTTACCAACATTTTCTATTGACGCCTCGATCGTCTTCAACGGGCTGCCGATCCGTGATATTCCCTTCTCGATCATACGCGCAACCGGGGTATCGTTTTGTGAACACAGCATACGGGCACCGTTGATGTCGCCACGCAAGACAAGTTCCTTGACGCGCCCCATGAATGCATCGGGATCCTGGTTTGCTTTGTTGATCACCAGCAGACGTT
The DNA here is from genome assembly GCA_023428695.1 of Bacteroidota bacterium. Taxonomy (GTDB): domain Bacteria; phylum Bacteroidota; class Bacteroidia; order Cytophagales; family Cyclobacteriaceae; genus Ohtaekwangia. The sequence continues at coordinate 15,897 of JAEYWY010000012.1, read as the reverse complement.
CAACAAACAGGTAGATGGCGCCGACCGAAAGCAGCGCAATCGGAATCATTACCGGGCCACCAGCGAAAACGAGATCAATAATAGAGACGGAGTCCCCCAGTCCTGAATCAACAGCAGTTGTATCCTGGGCGATCTGAAGTAGAATCATTCGGGTAAAGAATAAAGTTTAAAAAATAAAAGTAGCAGATATAACCGCTATGAAGTAAACGACAGCAATTACTGTACCGTGCCCTCAGGCGGAAAAAATTAATACCTCACGACCCACAGCTGGTCACCAAATTCCCCACCTTTCATGCCATCAGCAGTCGCCTGCGCGTCCTGGTAGTTGTCGCGGGATTCGACAGCCAGCCGATAAAATTTGCCGTCCTTTCCAAACGGCGGGATGATCTTGACCTGCTTGCCATCGTTCGAAAGCTTTTGAGCAAAATCCATGAGCAGGTCGTCGTCAATATTGCTTGCTACGACAACCCAATACTGACCGGTCCGTCCGGATAACATTTCAATTGAACCTTCTTTCTTAAGATTTGCCAGTGAGTCGGCTTTGCGCTGAGCAGCTTCATCGGCAAGGCGTTTTGCCTCAGCTTCACGTGCACGCTGAGCGTCGCGCTCGCGTCTTTGCTCTTCTTCACGTGCCAGCCGCTCCTGCTTCTCCTTGTCCTGGGCAGGTTTGTAATAAGCGAAATAGTAAATTGCTCCTCCGACCACGATCAACATCAGCAGGATAGCGAGGACTTTAGGCCAAACCGACTGATTGTTTTCTTCCATGTAGGAGTAGCGTGAGTGAAATTCCTGATGTTCCTCGTGGTGAGAATCGTCGTAGACCTCTTCAGGCTGGACGAGTTCTTCCCTTACTTCGTTCGTCTCCTCGTATACAGGCTCTTCGACAGGAGGTTCTTCAACCGGTTCATCTCTTTTTATCGGCTCGTATTCAACCTCCGGCAAACCAAACGTGTCATCGGCATTTTCATTGTTGATGTTGTCATTTTCCTCTGACGCGTCATCATTGTTTTGCTTTCTTCTAGCCATATCAAAAAATAGTTAGGTTCTAAGGATTAGCTAATTATACAAAAATAAGCAAAATTTCCAGCTTACAAACCATCCCCCGACCTTACTCCACCCCCGGCCTCAGAAGCTCCACGTGATCCCTGCGGTAAACTGGAACCCGCGAACAGGATAATAAAGGAACAACGGATAGTTGTTGCCCACGATGTTATTAAACTGTCCGAAGATTGAAAAACTCTGTGAGAACAGGTATTCAGCTTTGGCGCTCACGTCAAGTGCTCCATCAAGCTTGATGACATCACCGGTTTCAGGATCCCTCCCTTTCAGACCACCCATGCCGATGATGTCCGCACTTACCAACAGCTTGTCCGCAACGTTAAATGATGCGCTTGCACTCAGCTTGTAACCCGGCAGATGCCAGGGCTCTCCAACGATTTCATCCTTACCAAGCGCATACGTATAGACATCACCACGTAGTGAAAGTTTGACTTTCTCTGACTGGGCATAGCTAAGTGATCCAAAGAGATTTGTGCGGTAGAATGTACCATCCGAATAAATCACATCAAACTGTGCCTGACCCCATGGACGCTCAACGGTATTCATCCGGTTAACAAAGAAGTGCATGTTCTTCGAAGCAGACATACTGAACCCTGCATGGACCCCTACCTTATTGCCGACGCGCGCGTTAATCGCAGCCGAAAGATCATAGAGCTTACTCAAATGCGCCAGTGGTACATTCGGCGCAAGCCAGATATTCTTGTATGAAAGTGTCGCCAACGAAACCTTCTCCATGCCACCCTCAAGTGCAGCTACAAGATCAACAGAAGGACTCAGCGGATACGTTGCTCTTACATTCGGGTAAATGTGAAAGTCTTTATTCAGGGTATCGTTCTCATACGCGATGCCGAGCCCGAGTTTAATGACCAGGTTCTCAACAGCGAAGGTATAACTCGGCGATACCGTAAAAAGGTTTCTCAACTTCGACGATACGTCAATGTCCTTCCGGCTCAACGCAGTATACGATGCGTCAATATTAAATCCTGAATCATCGCCGGTCTTGTAACCGGATTCGAAGATGATATCCGCTTCTGTTTCGCGCGCATCGAACTTGTGGGCAAGGTGACTGACCTGAGCGCCGAGCTTGTACGAGAAGTCCGTGTTCTTTGCATTCGAAACGTCTCCGCTTATGCGGAACAGATTGTAGGCCTGTCTGATGTCAGAGGCATCCACCTCGAGTTCATCCGGATATCCATAGAAATGGGTCGCCCTGTTTTCGGCGTCGATCCTGCCGGAGAATGCCACTGACTGGCTGAACGTTCTGCCAAACAATGCAGCTTTCGTTGTTCCGCTGCCTGAGTTCTTTCCGTCCACGGGACCCTTGGCAGAACTCGAATGGTACAGGTGCGCGCCAATCAATTTGTCTTTGTCTTTCCGTGACGTGATGTAACCCTCAAGCAACGGCGATCCATAATTGCCATAGCCAAGTCGCAGAAAACCACCATAGATAGTACCCGGCGATGCAGGTTTTAGTTTAAGTGGTCTGATCACCGGAGATACCGGTGGAGCAGAAAAATTGAAGGCTTGAAAGTCATACCGTATCGGTGGTTTGATCGGCTCCGACGCGCGGGGCGGTATCTTCTCGAAATTGCGATTCGCCGGTGGCAATGTCAGCTCCCGTGTTTCGACGATCTCTATGTCAACAGAAGGAATCTCGCCCGTCCAGTCTTTTTGGCCGTAAGCAGCAAATCCGAAAAAGCATAGAAATGCTATTGCCGCGGGTAAGCATCGCGAGATTTGAATTGAAAAGGATGGCATCTTCATGATCGTAAAAAATAGGAACGATTAATTGTCAAGTGTATCGGCTTCGATCTGTTTCTGTTTCTCGAGCTGACGTTTTTCGAGTTCGTCGAGCTTTCTCTTTGCCTCGGCTTTGACAGAATCCTCGGGGAAATTGTCAATCAGGGATTGCAGGGTTGCCCTCGCCTGGAAGACATCGTCGGTGGCGACGAAATTATCTGCCAGCAACAGGAACGCCTTACCAACCCAATGGTCATACGCGGAGAAATCGTTATTGAGTCCGATAAGCGTTTCATAGGCCTGTTTGTATTCCTTCTGGTCATGGAGGATTTTCGCCAGCAGGTACTTTGCCTCTGCGCCATATTCATCCCGCGCGGTATTCAATGTATTAAGGAACTCGTCCTTCGCTGTGTCGAGGTCGCCGCGCGCCATGGCCGACTTACCGAGATACAGGGAGGCCTTATTCTGTGATCCGGCACTGACGCTGCCCCCTTCCACTATGGCCCTTGCAAACACATCCGCTGAATCATAGTTGCCGGTATTGTAATACGATTCCATGAGACCTGACCACGCATTGAATTGTTCGCGTTTGTTTGTCGCGAGCCGTTCAAGTCTTCTGAATTGAGGAATTGCTTTCTGGTAGTCTTTGTTCCGGAAATGGATCTCCGACAACCTTCCCGCTACACGGCTCGCATCGGTAAATGCAGGATCGTTGGCCAACTCATTATACAGGGGTACGGCCGAATCAAACTGGTTAGTGCGGAAGTAAGATTCCGCCAGCAGAAACTTTGCCTCGCGCGCATTCGGTGATGACGGATATTCACGCAGGAAACCTACCAGACTGGTTATAGATTTGGCATATTGTTGGCTGAAATACAGGTTTTTAGCGCCTTCGAATTCAAGTGCTTCATAACCCTGATTGTCGGGATTTGACTGCTTGTGTTTCTGCAGGTAAGCCGCGAACTCCTCCGACTTTCCGACCACAGTCAAAGCCTCCTGCAAGAGAGGCAGGGCATCCTTAGAAACCGGATGGCTCGCATATTCATCAATGATCCGTTTGTAATCGTTGATACTTCTTTCGTATTGTTTCAGGTTGTAGTTGGACTGTGCCCTCCGCATATACGCCAGCGGCAAAAGTCTGGACCCACCCTCTCGGATAAGTTGCGACAGGCCGTCAACCGCGGAGGTGTAGTTGCTTTGCTCCATGTCGTACTCCGCGCGTTTGAAAATCGCCTCATCCCGGTATTGCGATTTCGGAAACTTCGTGAGCAGTTCTGAAAAACGTGCACTTGCGTCGTTGTACTTCTTCTGCATTCCGTAGATCGTACCAGTCTGATATAAGATGTAGTCGTTATCGGCCGTGCTCGCAGTCTTTGCTTTATTATAGGTTGCCAGCGCGTCTTCGTACTGACGATTCACATAATAACAATCCGCCAGGCGGATAAGACCATCGGAATAATTGGGATTATGGATGTTGGTACGGTTGGTAAAATCCTTGAAGTTGAACAGCGCCCGGTCCCAGACCTTCGTGTTATAATACGCATAGCCCATTCCGTAGCGTGTCTTGATCAGGATATCCTGTTCGACATCCGGCAGCGACGAAATGACTTTCTGATAATGCGTCAGCGCCTCTTCGTAACGGCGCGCCATTGAATACGCTTCGGCGTTCCAGAAGCTTGCAAGGACAACGTACTTCGGATCGACTGGATTACTCAATGACTTCTCGAAGTTCTTCACTGCGTCGGCATATTGTTCCTTGTTAAACAACTCCGTTCCTTTCAGGTATGTGGCTTTCTGGTAGGCCTGATTGATCAGCTGATTCCGGTTTGGAAGGGCTTCAATGTACGCGATAGCCTTGTTATAGTTGTTTCCGTTGATGTATGCCTGCGCGAGAAGTTCCTTGACTTCGCCGGCATGACTGCTCCTGGGGTACGTCTTGACGAAACTCTCAAACTCGGTTATCGCGCGATCAGGTTTGCCCGCATCGTAGGCAATCTTTCCAACCTGGAATGCACTCTCTTCCGCAAGTGCCGGGTCAGCCGGATTCTTGCGCGCATAATCAAACGCGTTCAGGGCCAGGGACTTATTGCCCTGCTTCACATGAAGAATACCAAGGTAGTACGATGCGTAGTAGCTCACCGTATCGCGCGTAGCCGCAGCCTTATCGAGGTAGGCGACTCCGCGCTCAGTGTTTCCAGCCACGTAGTTGGCGTAACCGGCACGGAACAGTAAGCCGCCCTCAGCCCGGGCGTTATTGTCAATGTAGCGCTGGTATGAATCAACAGCGTTTTGGTAGTCAGCCTGGTAGTAGTACGATTCAGCGACAAGCATCGAGATATCGGATGCGTTGGCGATACCCTTCCGATCCTTCAGTGTATTCGCGTACTGGATTACTTCATCGTAGCGCTTCTGTTGAAAATAAATATTGGCAATCAGATACGGAACCACGTTGGCATAGGAAGGGCTGGCCTCAGCGCGTTTCAGATCGGTAATCGCTTCGTCATATTGTCCCTTTGATGATTCGACGAACCCGGCATAGTAACTCGCTGCGGGCGAAAATCCGGTACGCTGGTTCTTGACGAAGTTGAATTGCTCAAGTGCCTCGTCAAGCTTCTTCTGACTGAAATAGCTATACCCCCATTTGAAATGCCCTTCAAGTTGTTGTTCACTGGTGAGCGCAGGGAAGCTAACCTTTCGGAAATATGAAGACGCCTTCGTGTAGTTGCCTTCGTTGTAAAAGAAGTTAGCGAGATCAAAATAGGCGGTTGAAGCTTTGGGACTTGACGGATTGTGGGCGATGAAGTTTTCGATGAGTTTCTCACCGTCGCGATGACCCAACGTCAATGCGCTGAATGCGACGTAGTATTCCGCTTCACCCCTCCTGCTATCCGACGGACCTGCATGGGCGAGGAATTCGCTGAAGACCTCGCGCGCAGCACCATAGTTGGCGTGAGCGATCAGATCTTCGCCACGTTCATAAAGCTTTTCGACATAATTCCTGGACAGCTGATCCTGGGCGAAGGATATCTGGGAAAGCAGAACAAGACATAAAAAAATGAAAACCCTGGGCATCGGTGTTAGATAAGTTTTGATTTAAAACAGTCCGGCAAAAAATTTATTGCCAACCGGCAACTGAAAAAAGCCATTGGAGCATAAAATGTACCAGCATTGGGGAGAAACGGAGCGGCGATAAACGCCGGCCGGAAGGCGATATACTCCGGGAGACATTCAACGCGCAAAGAACGTGGACACTTATATACTGACATGGCAGTTGTTGCCATCACGAGCATCCGTTTTCACATCACGTGAATCCATACTGTGAAGCATGGACTTAAAGATAGCGTGTAGAATTCCGATTCTGCAACAAAGACCGCAGATTAAATGTCAATCCGAAGATCCAGCAATCCGGGTCAATGAATCAGTCGCCAGATGAGTTCGCGCATCACTTGACCGTCCGTTGAAGAACCGGAGTTCACACCTTTCAACTTGAGATCAGCTTCTTTGAGAAAACTGATGTTTGCAATGATGCTGTCGACCGGATATTGACGTAAAGCAAAGCTATAGTCGCGAACTGCATATGGGCTCACTTTCAGTTCACTAGCTAATCCCTTTTCACTCTTATCTTTAGCTTGTGAAGCGACTAACAGCTTACTAAAAAACGAATAAAGAAATGCTACTACAGGAATAACCGGATTCTTTCGTGTATTGCTTTCGAAGTAGTTTACGATCTTGTTTGCAAGCAAAGTATCCTTTTGAATGATTGCTCTCTGAAGCTCGAAGATGTTGTATTCCTTGCTCACGCCGACCTGATTCATCACGCGTTCAGCGGTAATGGTCTCCCCTGGCGTAAGCGCGATTGCGAGTTTATCGAGTTCGTTCGCCAGCCTGTGCAGATCATTACCGACGAATTCGCACAACGCCTGAATGCCACGATCGTCAATCTGGATTTTCCTTTCCCTGGCGTACTCTCCCACGAATTCGGGCAATTGGTTGTCATACGGCTTCTTTGTCGTGATGCATTCCGTGAGCTTATCGATTTTCTTTCCCAGTTCGCGGCGTTTGTCGAGCGTCTTGTTCTTGTGGCAGAAGACGAGAATGGTACTTGGAACTGCTTTCGTAAGATAGTCGAGCAGTAGTTTACTACCGGTTTCCTTCCCGAGATCCTGAATATCCTGGGCTTCCTTGACGATGACGACCTGGCGTTCAGCCATCATCGGAAACCGGCGTGCGTGAGTAAGTATCGTGGCCATCGTGGCGTCCTTGCCGTAGACGACAACCTGGTTAAAACTTTTTTCCGAATCCGTCAGCGCATGATGTTCGATATAATCCGAGATGAGGTCTATGTAGTAAGTTTCCTCGCCCTGCAGGAAGTACACGGGGACAAAACGCCGTGCCTTCAGATCTGCCATAACTTTTCTTACGTTCGCATCCATCAGCTTACCTTTTTTTGCCGACTATATGTAACTGCGGTTGAAATTCCAACGAGTGCTCCACCCAGGTGCGATTCCCAGGAAACACGGGAGTCGCTGGGCAGCACGCCGTAGAATACTCCGCCATATAGCAACAATACTACTATCGAAATAAAAATCGAAATAAAATCCCGCCGGAAAATTCCAAAAAATATCAGAAAGAACGCCATCCCGTAGACCAGCCCGCTTGCACCGATGTGATTTGCCTCGCGCGCGAAAAGCCAGACGAGAATGTTCGTCCAGAAATACGCCCGCAGAAAAACCGATTGAGCGATGCCGGAGTAGAAATAGAACAGTACGGTCCCGAGAAACATCAGCGGGATGGTGTTCGAAACCAGGTGCGCGAACGAGCCGTGGAGCATCGGAGCAGTGAGTATGCCAATAATACCGAAGGCAGTACGTGGAATAATTCCAAATGCGTTCAGCTGGATGTAAGGCAGCAGCCAGTCAGTCAGGAACAGCCCCCACATGATGCTGACAAGACGTAGCGGAATAGCCGCGCTTCTTACGATGGAATATGAGGGCATAATTGGATTACGATCGTCGGTGCAAAGATGAAAAATGCGCGTTAAGGAAAAAGCGCAGGCAAGAGAATCGCTAATTAATTTTTTGCCGGATTGGATAGCATGGGCAGGTTCATCAGCTTTGCCTCTTCCGTGGTGATCTTTCCCCAGAATCCGCCTGATGAAGCCGCGATCCGTTCCGCGAGGTAGCGCAGCATTTCGTAATATGCTTCGGAAAATTCGTTACCAAGTTTCGCCCAAAGACTGTTCAGTCCGCTTAATTCGGTACTGATAACGTCGTTGCGTTTGTCGGTATGTAACGGATAGGCCTGCATGAGCACCTTGAGCTTGTCCTCGAAGTCGGTAGCCACTTCCTGAAAGAAACCGTGGAGGCTGGATTTCACCCAGTGTTGATCGCGCGCCATTTCCATTGCCATCCTGATTTCCCTGTTGTCGATCTCACCATCGGCACCCGCAAGCAACAGGCATACAAGTAGCGGTCCCTTGTAAATCAGTTCGCGCTCCGACGCGTTTAACAAAGACAGTGCACCCTTCACCACTGTAGAATTAGCCTCCGAATTTCTGTAATATTTGGTGATTTATAACCATTTCATAACAACTAAATCGAATGTATATTTACTGTTTGCAACATCGAATGTTATGTACGACAAAGACCCTGTCAAAATCTTTGTGGTGGAAGATGACCCGGCCTACACAAAATTTTTGCGATATGTTCTGGAACTCAATCCGGACTATGAACTGGAATTTTTTACTTCGGGAAAGGACTGCCTGGATAATCTGTACAAGAACCCTGCGGTGATCACGCTTGATTATTCACTTCCGGATATGCCGGGTGAAAAAGTCCTCGCCCAGATCCGAAGTCATGACCCCAACATCAGCGTTATAATTGTTTCTGCACAGGAGAAAATTCACACCGCCGTAGAATTGTTAAAGCTTGGCGCTTACGACTATATCGCCAAGGATCATGAGACCAAGGACCGCCTGCTGAATTCGATCAACAATGCGCGGAACCGCACGTCTCTTATTCGCGAAATCAATCATCTCAAGAAAGAAATCTCAGAGAAATACGAGTTCGAAAAAAGTATCATCGGCTCCAGCCCGGCGATAAAACGTATTTTCGGACTACTTGAAAAGGCAGTGCAGACGAACATCTCCGTCAGCATTTCCGGTGAGACCGGAACCGGAAAGGAGCTCGTGGCAAAAGCCATCCACTACAACTCGAAACGGAAGAACAAGGCGTTCATCGCGGTGAACATTGCAGCTATCCCCAGAGACCTTATCGAGAGTGAGTTGTTCGGGCATGAAAAGGGTGCGTTTACCGGTGCCCTTACCCGCCGGATCGGTAAGTTTGAAGAAGCCGAAGGCGGCACCATCTTCCTTGACGAGATCGGCGAAATGGATCCCAACCTTCAGGCTAAGCTGTTGCGTGTTCTGCAGGAGCGTGAAGTTACCCGCATTGGCGGCAACCAGGTGATCAAACTTGATGTAAGAATACTTGCTGCTACGCACAAGGATCTTTCGGAGGAAGTCAAGGCCGGCAGATTCCGCGAAGACCTTTATTACAGGTTACTGGGCTTGCCAATCCACCTCCCGCCCCTGCGCGAGCGCGGAAATGACATGATTCTGATAGCGAAACACTTTCTGGATCAGTTCGCCAACGAAAACGGTATGCGCAAATTCAAAATCAGCCCTGAGGCGCAGGAGAAATTACTGCAATATCCTTTCCCGGGTAATATAAGGGAGCTGAAATCCATAATTGAACTCGCCGCGGTGATGGCTGAGGAGCAGGAAATACGCCCCCAGGATATTAGCTTCAACAGTACGGCGCGTATGGAATCGTTCCTGTATCAGGAAATGACCATGCAGGAGTTCATGTATCGCATCATTCGGCACTACCTGAACAAGTACGAAAACAACGTATTGGAGGTCGCGAGACGCCTCGACATTGGAAAGTCTTCCCTTTACCGCTATCTTAAGGAAATGGAAGAATTGGGCATCTGACGATCATGAACCTTCAGCAATACGTCAAAAAGGGGTCGTTCTATGAGGCTGTCGTAGAGGACGGTTCCGACATCATCTTCATCGTCGATTACTCGGGGCTCATTTGCTATCACAACGCTTCTACCTTTGAGACTCTGGGGTACCGCTCAAAAAGTCTGATCGGCAGAAACATTTTCGATTACCTCCTGCCGTCGATGGTAACCAGTCTGAAGAACAAATTCAAGCAGAGCCAGAAACGGGCGTATACCGAAAAGGTTGAGTTTCAGTTCCGGTGCAAAGACAAGAGCTTCAGGTTCCTTGAATTCAACGCAATCAACCTCAAACATAAGGAAGGAATTAACGGCTTCATTCTTGACTGTCGTGATATCACACAGCGGAAACGCGACGAAGCCGAATTGCTGAGGCTGCAAAAAGCAAAGGAACAATTCCTTGCCAACATCAGTCACGAAATCAGAACTCCTATCAACGGCATCGCCGGAATGGCAAACCTGCTGGGCCAGAACCCCAGCCCGGAAGAACGCGAGACGTACCTGAACGCGATTCGGCACTCGGCAGAAAATCTCAAAGTAATCATCAACGATATCCTTGACCTTGCCGCCATTGAATCCGGTAAGCTCAAGTTTGAAAAGATTGCTTTCAATCTGAAAGATCTCCTCCCCTCACTGATCAATACATTCGCATATCAGGCGAAGGAAAAGAAACTTACGCTGGACTGGACTATTGACGAGAAGCTGAACAAGATTCTCGTTGGCGACCCGGTGAGACTGAACCAGGTTTTGATCAACCTCATCAGTAATGCCGTAAAGTTCACGCATAACGGTTCCATCACCATTAACTGTACGAAGGCCCGTGAGATACGAGGCACATGCTGGGTAAAGATCGAAGTAACCGACACCGGCGTGGGCATTCCTGAAGAAAAACTTACCACCATTTTCGAAAGCTTCAGCCAGGCGGATGCCAGCGTCACGCGGCGTTACGGTGGCACCGGTCTTGGACTCACGATCGTGAAGCAGCTCGTTGAACTTCAGAAGGGCAAGATTCATGTCGTGAGTCGCGAACACGTCGGTTCTACGTTCAGTGTTATTATCCCCTACCAGATCGGACGCGTAAAAACGATCACACAGGTTCAGAAACCCGCCGCGAAACTGAAAGACATAAACACGGCACAGCTGAATGTGCTATTGGTTGAGGACAACGACATCAACAGGCTATACGCAAAAAGTATTCTCAAGAACTGGCAATGTCAGATTGATGTCGCAGAAAACGGGCTCGTCGCCATAGAAAAAGTGAAGAACAACTTTTATGATGTGGTACTCATGGATGTGCAGATGCCCGTAATGGATGGCTACGAAGCTACCAAAGCGATGCGCGCCATGCATCAATCGGCGCGCGTTCCGATCATTGCGCTTACCGCCAACGCGACTCACAGCGATGTGGAGAAATGTCTGGCAGCCGGAATGAACGATTATCTGCCGAAGCCATTCACGCCTGAAGACCTTTACAATAAACTGTTTAAGGATCTGAAGATCCGTCCTTCAACGCGAATACCGAAACCAAAACCAGCTGCGCGACCGGCAACCGGAACGTACAATCTTGATTATCTCAAGTCAGTGTCTGGAAACAACAGGGAGTTTATCCATGAGATGATTACGACATTCCTCCAGACGCTTCCGGGTATCCTGGTGGATATGCGGGCGGCAACGGAGTCCCAGACATGGGACAGGGTTTCACGTCTTGCACACCAGATCAAACCATCATTTACATTGATGGGGCTGGACCATCTTCGTCCGAAAATCCTGTTCATCGAAGAGAACGGAAAAGCTGGTACGCGTCTGAATCAGCTTGCCGATATGGTCGATGATTTTGTGGCCAACTGCGAAGCTGTCATTGACGAACTCTCGAAGGAAGTAGTCCTGCCTGCAGCCCAATAAGTAGGCTGTTTAATTCGGCTATCGATTCATAATGGCGATCTTCCTGTACAACACCGCTCTGTCTCCCGTCTGAATGGCAAGGAAGTAAATTCCGTTCGCGAGATTGCTTATGTCAACCTCCTGCGGATCGCGCAGATCTGTATTGAGTGATCCGTCCGCAACGGTCACTCCTCTCTGGTCTATGATGCGCCATGAGTACTGGTGCGAAAGAATCTTGTCAAGCGAAAACTTGATCACCTTCGATGCCGGATTCGGATACACATTGAGATCACGCAGAACGCTTACGTTCGGATCCTCAACACCAACGATAACAGATTCCTTGGACGGCGCTTTCACAATCCGACTCTGCAGAACACGTTTCGTGACCTTATCCTGTACGAACACGATCAGGTAGAGATTAGACGGATTCGTAACGATCGCATTCATGTCAAAATTGATGGCGATGTCGTTGAACTGGTTTCCGACCGCAACCGGACCTTCCAACCGTTTACCCTGCGGTCCCCAGATAAATTTGCGAAGCACGTTGCGGTTGTTACCACCAATTCCGTCTTCGACAAGGGCGGCGTGCAGGAGCACCGGATTTGGATATGCAACTGTTCCTGTATACGCAAGATCCACTTCGCCGGTAAGCGGTCCGTTCGCTGTGTTATCAAGCATTATGTTGATATTGAACAACGGATCCTCCAGTGATCGCCGGTCAAGCTCAGACGCATCGATACGGCTGTAGGTGCCGTCGAAATTCTTCCCAAAGTATGTTCCCTGAATACCATCCATGACGGCTGCAGGAGGATTCGCCACACCATACCATTGTGCGCGTGAGAACGGATCAACTTCATTATCGGCATTCAACTGATCGAATACAGGGTTCGCCAAATGATATTGAATCACGATGAAGTCCGCGGAGTCGCGGGCCGCCATTTGTTGATCATACTCATTATTGAACCAGGTACGTCCGGGAAGTGATGCTGCATCCACTGCATTTGTAAAGTTTTCCACCAGTACATTCCGCTTCTTCTCCCCAATATAGATATCGTCGAAAGCAAACCCTTCCATTGGTCGGGAGCCGCCGCGACCCTTCTCTGTACTTGAGAATGCGATCCTGAAAAGAACAAGGCTACGTTCAAGCGGATTGATTTCGTCGAGACTGAAGCGCGCGGTGCGCCACCCCAGGGTCGTATCCGACCATGCATGGTTGTCCTGACCGCCCGGGTTACTTGCCATGTTACGCGCGTTATACCATTCGATACCCTGTCCTTCGGCTGTACCTACCGTTGTCCAGGTTACACCACTGTTCGTAGAGTACTGCAGTACGGCACCGTCGTATCCCAGCGGAGTGTCCGACCAGTAGCGGAGGCTAATCATAGGACGTTTGAGCGCTGACAAATCCAGGCACGGCCCTAATACTTCTGAGTTCTCATTTCTAAAGTAGAAACTGTTTGCATCGGCAACGTCCGGGTTACCACCTGTCCACCATGCGTTCGAGCCGGATGATGCAGAATTAATTACGTTACCGAACGGAGTGCCCAGGAGCCAGCTCTTCTCGCCTTCATCCGGGGGAATATCAACCCAACCCGCAGGCCCGCTTTCAAAATCAACCATATAAGCTGTTGTCGGATCCGGAATGTTATAATCGAGGATATAGGCATTGCGTTGCACTGAAGCCTCACATCCTTCTGCCGTCGTTACAGTCATTGTCACCGGATACGTACCGAAAGCACTGTAGCGGTGAATCGGATCATCGTAAATACCAGTTGTTGATCCTGCATGTGTTCCGGCAGGAATAGATGTACCGGCGTCGCCATCAATGACCGTGTTGCCATCACCAAAATCCCAGGTGTATCGCACGATATTGTAGAACGGACTCGCGGGTGTAGTGTCCACAAACTCTGTTGCCTGCACTTCACTGCAACGTTTCGAGTACTCGAAAGTCACAACAGGTGGCTGACCTACCGTAACAAGGTCAGTGTCGGTGTGGCTGCAGCCTGTCGACGTTGTAACCCTGAGGGTAACTGTCTTCGGTCCCGGAGTCTGATACGAATATTGCGGATTCTCAGCCGAACTCACTTCTCCATTCTCGCCAAATGACCAGAAATACGTGAATGGTGCTCCGTCGGCAGGCTGGAATGACAGGTGATTGAACACCACATCAGAGTCTGTACAGACGGCCTGCATGTCGATCACCGCGGTCGGAGCTTCGAACACGACCAGTTTTTTCGTTTTTACCTCGGTTGCACCCAGTGAGTTGGTGTATGAATAACTAATTAGGTATTCGTCTGGAAGAAGACCATCCGTCTTGAGGAACCACTGACCGCCGGGACCAGGGAACAAGTCAGTTGATGAAAGTTTTCCATCTTCACTCGCGAACGATGCGGCAAGCGCGGTACTTGGTGCGGGATATCCGTTCATCGGCTGATCAGCGAGATTTTGACAGATCAACAGATCGCCATTAACGGCGCGGCGAGGATTTTCGCCTATGTCGAAATCAATATCCGTAACGGGATTGACGATGGTGATCTTGGAATCACTGTTCGTACATCCTGTGATTGAACTTGTGAACGTATATGTGATGAGGTTTGGACCAATGTCTGCGAAGTCAGGATTGAACTGGTTGGATGTGCCGATAATACCGGGACCGGAGAACACGCCCACGCCATTGGCTGTAGGGAATCCCGCAAGCGTCTGAACGGGATCGTTCTCGGCGTATTCCGGCTTCAGCTCGGAAAGCGCCACTTCCGGTAGCTCATGAATGGTCACTCTTACTTCGTCAACGGCAGCGATACACGGTCCGCCCACATCATCGGGATCATCGCTGGCGAGGAAGAAGCTGAATGTTTTATTCAAATCAGCAGGACTGACGGTATAGGTCGCGGTCACCGTTGTACCGGATACAGATGAACCACTGAGACTGCCAGACGCTGCCGGATCTGCGGTCCATGTTCCCAACGCTGCACTGCCCCCTATTGTTCCTGTGAGCGTAACCGTTGCAGGTTCGCAAACCGAAAAATCAACGCCGGCGTCGACAACAGGTATCGGGTTAACCGTAACCACCACGTTGTGTATCGGTCCGAAACATCCGTTTGCCATCGGACGAACAGCATACGTCACTGAGCCCCCATTAACATCGGTAACGAGGTTTTGATTCAGCAAAGTTCCATTTCCATCGGCTGCACCTGTCACGTTCGACGGGGTGGCTACCCAGTCAAATGTTGTTCCTGCCACGTTCTTCGGTGCCGGTGTCAGGGTAATGTTGGTATCGTTGCCACTGCAGATAGTTTTATCATCAGCATAGGCTGTCGGGAGCGGCTTGACCGTTACGACGAAATTGAATGACGGACCATCGCATCCATTGAAGCGCGGCGTAACTTTATAGGTAATGATGCCTGGCACGCTGGTGTTATTAACAGGTGTCTGCGTGGTGAAGTCTGATCCGTTGACCGTTACCCCTCCCGTAATCTGAGCAGATTGCTGGCTTTCCCAGGTAAACGTAGTTCCCGGAATTGAAAATGTTGGAACGAAGGTCAATGATTCGCCACTACAGATTTCAATGGTGAGTTGTTCATGCGTATTGGTAACCACTGGCAATTCCTGAACCGTGAGCACAGCGGAGCTGCTAACGGAAGGTGTACACGCCCCTGATACGATGACAGTATAAACGCCGGCGTCTGCGACCGTCACGCTCGACAAAGTTAATTGCGGCAGCGTCGTCGGTCCACCGATATCAGTACCATCCTTTTGCCACTGGTAAGTAAGCCCCGTTCCACGCGCTTCAACAGAAAATGTTACGGATTCCCCGCGGCAGCGCGACGCATCAGTCAAACCAACATCTATGACGGGAAGTTCTCGCACGGTGAGGATAGCCGCGTTGCTGATTGAACTACCCGTACATACTCCGCTGCTTGTAATCACTGCACGATAGAGGTAACCATTGTGACTCAGCGGCGCTCCATTGATTGAAAGCGTCGCTGTGTTGATATCCTGGTGAACACCGTCAGCGGTGAGGTCAACAAAACCTGCGCCGTCGTTACGATTTACCTGCCACTGGTAGGTTGCTGATGCCGTCACACCTGCGTCGACGCTCATCGTTGTGTTTGTTCCTTCGCAGATGGTTTGGTTTGAAGGATGTGCGACTACCTCAGGTGCTTCGTCTACCACAACATTCACCGGTGCCGAAGC
>JAEYWY010000007.1 GCA_023428695.1 Bacteroidota bacterium | reverse complement strand
TTATTGTAGTTGTAGAGTGCGAAGTCGGCAACAAGCGGCGTCGTTGATGCTGTCTGAGACTGGTAAAGGACTACACCATTGCGCAGATATTTTATTGTGGTACCCACACGTTCCACGCGGAGCACTTCTCCGGGCTGTAAAGGTGCTGAAGCGATATATTTGCTCACGCCATTCTCATTGACCCGTAATGTGCCATTTGACTGTTGATACCATGCGTAATTTATCGTCTGCTGATGAGCATCCGGATTTGTCGCCGAGAGTCCGAAAATTTTATTCGTACCAAGGCCATCGGCAATCGCTTCAACCCATCCATCCTGACCGGCTTCAAGTTGACCCGCCGATGCGGCTCCTGAAGTGCCCCATCCGCTTGGAGCGTCAGCTTTGTCCGCCCTGTTTCCAATAAAGTTTACGCCGATGATGTCAGTCCAAACCGGATCACGCGTAACGTGGGTAGTCTGCGTCTGAAGCACCTTGCCGGTAAAATCATACAAACTGGATATCCTGTCCTCTCCACCTTTATAATTGTCGCTAATGGTTTGAATCGCGCGGTATTTTTCATCGTAGTAAATCACCGATTTCAACCAGGTAGCTCCAATCGTATGAACCGCGTCCATCACCTTGGTTTTAGTTCCTGTTACCTGACCTATGACGCGATCAGTTGGTGCCACAGGCTGGGTGTAAATCGCTCCGTTTGCTTGTGCAGACAGTCCATCATTTACATAGTCGTACTCACCAGCCCAGAGATCCAGGTAATCATAGCTGTCGTAATAGGTCACCGTAAGAATGGTGCGGATGTTCAGCCCCGATCCACTGGTAATTACAGGATATGATTTGTTCGCGTAGCCGTGGACGTTGCCTTCAGTGGAACCAACATAGGTCTCGCATAACCGATTCCAGGGCTTTGCGTAGAACGTGTTTACAACCGCCTGCATCTCCGCCTGAGTCAGGATCACAGTCGTATCTTTTATTCCGGTGAGTACCGGACGATTCAGCTCGTCATATTTTGTAAATGTCCACTGTCTTGGTGATGTTGCACGTTGCTTTCCGTCCTGAGTCAGAACGATGCGGTCGCGATTGTCATAAATCATGTACACCGGTTGCGCACCGGGTACCTGTTTTTCAATCATCCGGCGTTGAGCGTCGTAGCTGTACCGGAACGCCCACCGCTTCAGGAAAGCATCTTTATTTGTATTTGAAGCAGTGTGGTATTCACTCGCCGTTTGAGCCATTTGTTTGACAGCTTCCGGCGGAATAACCACCACAAGGTTGCCGAAGTCGTCATAGACATAATAGGTCTGCGCCCAGTTGGTGTTGCTATTTAAATCCAATGTGTCACCACCAGCGAAAACTTTCTTCAAAATGACCTGGCCGGATTTCGTTTTATACTCACGCACCCGGGTTCCATCCTCATCTTTGGTTGTAGTGACGTACAATGCACCGGATGGATAGAAGCCATTGTTAACAGATAAATTTTTCTCGGGGAGACCGGCAGAATTAATTGTCCACACCAGAATTTTTTCTGATCCGTTAGCGGTACCGTCGACATTGGAACCGTAGTTAATTTCCGCCCTCCGATTGTTTTGACTCCACGATACTCCGGGTCCCATCGTCATGACTGGTCTGCTTAACGGCGAATGTTCAAACCCGGTCTCACTAAAGGGTCGATTATCCTGTGCAATTTTACCGCTTGCATTATTGGCGTACGTGTTGCCTGCAATACCGGTATAGTTTCCTGTGCCATCAAACGTCACGGACTTATAATAGCCATCATCGGATGCAACAAACGGACGATAGCTTCGGTACTCGCGACCCAGTGCATCGTATACCAATGGACTCACGATATCCTGCTTTGAGGGAGACCCTTGGGTAATCACCGTCTGCACTGGCCGCCCCAGTCCGTCAAAATACTGAACCTGCTGCTGCAACGATTCGGGTGTAAGCGTTGCGACCGCACTAAGTGCATCTATATTGCCTGACTGAATTGTATTCACTGCAACGTAATTCGCGTTTTGTCCGGAAAGGCCATTGATAACTGTATATGGATTCGGTGAGACATAAGGTTCAGAAGAGTTCTTCGTTACTCTAACCTTATAACTGCCCGGCTCCTGGACCAATAGCGTGGATCCGGTCTCACCGGAAATTGGATCGCCTGACGGATCAATCCATTGATACGAGGAGTAAGAATAATTGGTGACGGATAAAGTAACACCGCGGCCCATCGTAATCGCGCCGTTGTGATTGGCTTCAATAACCGGGCCCGGATGCACTCTTCCTTGTACTTCGATACGACTACTTTCGCAACCGCCCGCGATTGCGGCCACATAGTAGCTTGTTGTTGATGACAACACAGGGGAATAAGTATTGCCGCTGACTCCCGCAACAGGAGTTCCGCCTGTTGCTTGTGTGTACCATGCATAGGAAGTTGCTCCAGACGAAGTACTTACCGAAATCGGTACTGGTGCGGATGAATCGGATATCGCGTCTCCATGAGTAGCCGAAGCAGGGACAGGAGGCGGACTAGATGTTACCGTGAAAGCGGGGACTGTCTGACTTGAAAAACTCCAGATATTTACGTACTTGAGTTTTGCCCTGAGATAGAGGGTCCCGGCTGTCGTGCGATTAATTGTTGCCCCATATCCTAATGCAGTGCTAGTACCGGAAGAAGACGTTTGCCAGTACCAATAGTAATCTGCGTTCGGCGGGGGATTTGTATTGCGCGTTATGTTCGCAGATCCGCACGTATTTACAATTGTAAATGTCGTATTAGGTGTTGGAGGAGTCGTTGCCGATTGGACATTCGGGATGTTCAGATTTCCAACCTGCGAGTAATTTGCAGTATTGAGGGTCTTTACATAACCCGCTGTCCCAGCTGTTGTCCAGATGACGCGCGCGTAGTAAGTGGTACCCGACTGCCAGGTAGAATCGATGGTGCCCTTGTTTGCTACCCACATGACACCCATGTACAGCGTGCCTGTCGAAAAGGTATACGTGTGACGTTCATTCACCTTTACAGAAGTAGGTCCCGTGATGTTTTGTGCCTCCGCAGCAAACCAGCCGAGAATCAGAATAAGGCTAACGATTTTTCTCATGGCTGGCGGCGGCTTACTTCATTTACAACAAAAGCAAATGGCATCGTATTTCTCCCGGTGCTGTCCGGAAAAAAGAACTCAATGTTTATTTTATCAGAAGTTCTTTTAAATCGGACTGACCCCTTAATCTCACTAGTCAAAACATCCGACTCAAGGCTACCATTGTTCCCGGCATTCGTCCAGGACCCGCGCACGGCTTTTCTTGAGAAGACTGTTACAAACTCTCCATCCTTTTGAATCCATTCCACCGTTCCCTGCGGGTAAGTAACAAACGTACAGGAGAATGGCCACGTCTCTTTGGTATTGCTATCAACCAATTCGGTGACTTTCCAAACAAGTGTGTCTTGCTGAAGCCGAAGAGACTGTGCCTGCGATATGACCGATGTGGCCCATAGCAGGGCGAAAAGTGCCAGAATGTGTTTCATCAGTTTTGTCCGGTTTTATATCTATACTCCAGAGTTTTGTTGATCTTGAAATTGTCGTCGCGAACAACTTCAAGTCGGCCGTGGGGATCATATTCGTAGAATGCGGATCTGCTATTTGCGTCTGTCATCGTACGCACCAATGAAGCATTTAAGGGATCATATGCATAAGTGCTCATTTGGGTGCCTTTCGGATGAAAACGTACTTCGTCGACCTGTCCCGTCAGGTCTATCGTGTACTCTCCATATGTACTCGATACATTTGAGTTGTACAGTGTCCACACACCGTTTTCCTTTTTGAAATAAGAAAGTATGTAAGGCTTTCCGTCGGTAAGATTCGAAAGTTTAATCTGGTAATTTCCGGTTCGGCTTCTTGTACCGGTTCTGGCATCGTATAAGGAGCTGTTGCCTTCGGTTTCTTCAAATCCCTGATAAAAAGCGTCAATTGATTTGAAGTTTACCTCCACTTGAGTAACAATATTCTTACTGGTCGCCGCATTCAAGTCCGCGCGGAGCTGGTATCGTCCGGGAGGAAGATCTATGGAATCAGATTTTGATCCGACCTGATTATGCTCATACAGTTTTGTCGACTCACCAGTACGCGCGACGTAAAAAGAATACGTAGTCGACCCGTTAATCGCACCGGACGGGTCCAGAATGGTGGTTGATACGGCGACACGCTGGCCATGAGTAACAACAAATTCTCTAAGCGTTGTTGTACCCGGTGCGGCCGAACTGTATGTTGGATCTACGACCACGTTAGAAAGTGAAACACCGGGTCCAACAACCTGGGCAAGCGGAAGATTTCCCTGCGCATTCCAGAGGATATATTGATCAATACCATCGCGTTTTTTGATTATTATCGGATTTCCATAAAGATCTGCCTCTGTCACTTCGCCTATCTGCAGATATGATGAGCCATCGGTGAGGCGTTGTTCAAATGACCTTGGGATGTATCTTGACCCCACCTGCCCATATGTTATCCTGTTACCGCTTTGCAGCGTCGTCCCAATGTAAACGTCTGATTCAACGGGGACGCTGACGATATTCCGGGCGAGGAGCTCCGTCTCATTCACTTCGTGCGGATAACGGATATAAGTCTTGACCTGCCTGTTGTCGCTGGTGGTCTCTTCAGCGTAGATAACATTAGAGTGCTTGTTCTGTGGGTTATAAGCAAGGCTAACTGTAGAGGTTACGCCGTCCTGGGTAGTGGTTATTGATTTCAGTCGCTTCCATTGGAACTTTATCTCATAGTTGGCGCTTTGTAGTCTTTGTATCCGCTGACTTTCCACCTCGGCATCGGGACAGTCAGACCCTTGTGCCCCGCATGTAACGCATGTGTTATTGTTTCCAATTTGCCAACGCTCATAAAACTTGGAGGCAATAATGACAGGGGATACATCCACAATCTCATACTGATAAGAAACATTTTTAACAGTGTCGCCTTGTTGGTTTAAATGGCTCTCCTTTCGAAGTTGTCCACGCAGCCAGCTCTTGTCCAGACTCCAGCTGTTCTCTTTTGTTCCAACAATCTGTGAAACAGTTGAATTCTTTTGGATATCATACCGGTAAATACTTTTTCCATATGTGTTGTTTGTTGGATTTGCATTTAGCTCCGTGACATACTCATAAGTCACCAGATTCCCCAAAGGAAATGCCTTGGTATTTGAGGGAGAAGCCGTCAGACTTATGACATTGTCAGTATATAACATGCAGTCAGTTTCAGTTACATTATACCGCATCACCCTGCTGTTAAGAAACGCTTCGGGAGACGGCATATATACCGCATTATAGATACCTGATGAATATCCTGAATTGTCGGGCAACTCGTAGTTGAAGAATTTTTCGCTCTGCAGAACACCATTGTCATCATAGTGTTTCATGCTTGACACTCTAAGTCCGCCAACCATTGTATTCTCCGTGACGTTCTGCGTCGAAGTATTTTCCCAATAAAGGGAAATCTTGGCATACCCTTTGATATTTATCTGATCGATATACGAATGCACATATAGCCGGTATTCGTGTCCGGCGGTTAAGTAAAGAATCTTGGTCTGATTGAATTCCGTCTTTGCGCTGTGCGCCCATATTGACGTACCTGCGGTGATGTCTTCGACCCCGACGAACATCATTCCATCGGGAAGTATATCGTCACCTACCTGCTCTATGGAATAGGTTACATACGCCGTCTTGTTAGCCGGCATGGCCACATTCTCGGCTGGAAAATAAGCGTAGTCGGCAGACTCAGATGGCAATATTGGCAGAATCTTCGCGCTGAACGTGGGCGTATCCAGGGTCACTTTTGTGTAACTGTTACGAACTCTGTTCGCTTCAAAATCAAATTCTGTGTATCCCTGCGTTGGATATGTTATACGTTTGATTGTACAAAGCTTCATCGAGCTTTCATTCGGCTCCCGGTTTGCATTACCGATCTGAATATTTACTCCTTGAGGATCCTTGAATGTGTATAGCGGCAGCAAAGATCCATTTGGCGTCTGGCCATTGGCATACCCCCAGTAATCCTGAGAAAATGAAAATCTGGGCGGTGCGGACAGGTGCTCATGATAGGTGAAGGTGTACGGAGGTGCGCTCACGTTATTCAACGTTCTCTCTCCGACCGAAAGCAACTTTAGACGATACCGGTGTTTGTCTGGCGTAGCAGACTGAGCGCTCACGAAGTAATCATAACTGAAGTCAAAGGCCTTGATGACCGTGGTGTAATCAGCCCCATAAATCTCAACGGAGTTAAGTTTCAATTCTGCGGACTCATCCACTCGGCCCTGAGAAGAGTTGAAAACAACCTTCCCTGTTTTGAACTCAATTCGTTCAACGACTTTCGCATCGATGTACGTGGGTTGTGTAAGTCCCTCCTTTCGCTGCTTAAAGTAACCAAGGTATCCCTGAGCGGATGATTTTAGCGTAACGTAGTCAGTCTGCGTTTTTCGTGGCGAAGTCTGCGATGCCTTCGTTTTGTAAAAGAACTTGACCTTTTCGCCTGTGGGCGACTGCATTTCCAGCAGATACCATGTGGTATTCGCATGGATCGAATAATGATTATAGTTGGTGATATAGCTGGTCATTGATGGACTGCCAAACAAGTATTTGACGCCGTCAGACCTGATTATTGTAAAAGATGTGATGTCGTAGCCGTCCAGCGTATAGGAGACGGAGTCATCACCAAAAGGGTGGCTGATGACTTGTCCGTCTTCTTTGAAGTAGAACTTTCCCGATAGTCCCGGTGCATTAATGGCAAACTCATCAGGTTCGGCATCTGCCTCTCCCGCCATCAGTCGCTGCGCATACTCCCATTCTGTGAAAAGATCCAATGATGACAGCTCCGGAATACCAGTATTGAGATAGCCCTCCATTCGCTCGTCAGGGTGGCCTTTCACCGTACGCGTCACCACACCGCCGACGTTCAAGTCCCATCCTGTCCCAACCCATGAAGGCGTATCATCGACTTTTATTCCGGCTGCATGATAACTCAGATTAACAGGCACGGATAAACGCCCGTCACGCGCAGTGTAAAGCGGAATTGAAATGTTTGGAATGCCGGTTTCCCTGCTGACTTGATAGTCACCGTATTTTGTAAATGCCCAACTTTCAGGAGCAGCTGGAGCAGAGTTGTAATTGATAGGATCAACTGGTAGCGTGTATGGCGGACTTTGTCCGAAGCACCAGAAACTGGATAAAGCAAATCCAGCAAGAAGGAGAATACTCTTCTTTTTCATAGTGTATTGGAGGCGTAAGTATTAAAATCTAAAACAGAAATCTCAAAAATATCCCACAACCGATCGACAGTGCCAAAAGTATAGAAATGATCAACTACTCCAAATTCTGAGTTCGAAAAATTGATACCTGATTTTTAAGGTATTCATCTGCAAGGAAAGTTATTGCTCTCAATTGGTGTTTTAATTCATATAGTACTTGAATTCATATTTTATCAGAAATGAATCACGACTTCCTCACGAGAGAGAGAGCAGAGAGAGAGGTTAGTAACAAGACTCAACGTTATACTCTGAACAAAATCAAGAACACGACCTACACATATACGTGAGTGTTTCAGTGTGTTTGATTTTTCCCTTGTACCCATCAGAACCTTCCCTCTTCAGTCACATTCATCCAATGCGTAGCGAAAGAACATATTCATTCCTTCGTTCACGCGATCCTTCCGGCATTGCTTGTCTTATGATTAGCGTGTCCTCCTTCAACCCGTTACTGCAAGCGTTTCGGATAACGCAAGTAGGGATGACGGAATGGTAGAGTAGGGCTCGCGTTTCAGCTACTTGCAGCTGGTATCTGCGAAAGCGGAAATAGATTGAGAATATGACCGGAGGTTTTCGAAAGCGAATTGGAGTGGTAGCGGGTTTCAAGTTTCAGGTTTCAGGTATCAGGTTTCAGGTTTGACCTTGCCTAGCAGAAACGCTTTGATGGGCAAGCAGGTTCGTTCGATGGAGGGCGCGATAAATTGGATTGGGATCGCCGCTGGAAGGTGGGGTTGTTTCTAATTTTCTAATTTATAATTTCTAATTGGGTGGGTCCACTCTCCCTGCGTTTTATTGCGCCTTCACGCCATTGCGGTGAAAAAAGAATCCGCGCGTTCAAACGACTACACAATGCAACTTTCTCCACCCAAACTTGCAGCGCGCAGCTTGTAACTTGTTTTTTG
This sequence comes from Bacteroidota bacterium, assembly GCA_023428695.1. Taxonomy (GTDB): domain Bacteria; phylum Bacteroidota; class Bacteroidia; order Cytophagales; family Cyclobacteriaceae; genus Ohtaekwangia. Next base: position 14,286 of record JAEYWY010000007.1, on the reverse strand, counting down.
CTCCTTCTTCAATGGCTATGACTAAACTCTTCCTTATGCGACATGCGAGGTCTGAGCTGTAACACCTGGAACATTTCCGTATCCTGTACAACGCCCGGGTTAGGGGTTGTCAATAATTTATCGCCGGCGAAGATGCTGTTGGCACCCGCCATAAAACACATCGCCTGCTCTTCCATCGACATTCGTACGCGCCCGGCACTAAGACGAACCATCGCTTTCGGCATGATGATACGCGCCGTCGCAATCATACGAACCATCTCCCAAACACTCACGCGCTCCTGATCCTCCAACGGCGTGCCTTCCACCGGCACAAGGGCATTCACGGGAACGCTCTCCGGATGCTCCGGCAACGTACTCAGCGTATGCAATAATCCGATACGATCCTGCTCGCGCTCACCCAGTCCAATGATACCACCGGAACATACCGATATCTTCGCATTGCGCACATTCTCCAACGTCTCGAGACGATCCTGATACGTACGCGTCGTAATGATCTCCTTATAAAACTCCTCGCTGGTATCAAGGTTGTGATTGTACGCATACAACCCCGCATCTTTCAACTGCTGCGCCTGCTCGGACGTAAGCATTCCCAGTGTCACACACACTTCCAGTCCGAGTCCGTTGACGCCTTTCACCATGTCAAGCACCTTGGCGAAGTCGCGGTTCGTGCGCACTTCACGCCACGCCGCACCCATACAAAAACGTGTGCTGCCATTGTCCTTCGCCTCCTGTGCCGCAGCAATAACTTCGTCAACTTCCATCAGCTTCTCTACTTTCACATCGGTCTTGTACCGCGCCGACTGCGGACAATACGAACAGTCTTCACCACAACCGCCGGTCTTCACAGAAAGCAGGGTGCATACCTGCACTTCCTTTGGATCGTGGTGTTGTCTGTGCACGGTGGCGGCTCGATAGATCAATTCAAGGATGGGGGTGTTGTAGATTTCGGTTATTTGTTCGCGGGTCCAATTGTTTCGTATCATCTCCAGGGTTTCAGGTTTCAGGTTTCAGGTTACAGGTTACAGGTTACAGGTTCAGGTTACAGTTACAGGTTCAAGGTTGAACGTCTTCGAAAAATATTTTACGATGAATGGACTTGCGAACGACGTTCAAAATTGAGCCTGATTTTTAATTTCTAATTTCTAATTTTTAATTCTTTGCTTTCCTGGCGGCTTCGCGCTTTTGGGTGAATCAAGAACGTAAACGTTCGGGTTATCGCATGCAAGCTTGCAGCTTGCAGCTCGAAGTACTGACATCAATGCAGGGTCAACTCAAAAGGCATCCTCGCTTGTTCGCCCTGGAATGTCTTTAGTTTTTGCAGCTGGCGAATGTATTGATAGTGCTCGCCAAGTTGCTCCTGCATCACGCGGACGCCGGCATCATCCTTCGAGCGGGACAGCAACTCTTCGAGGAATGTCCGCGGCTCGGGATAATAACGCACACGATAGTCGTCGCCAACACCTGCGGCCCCGGCAGCGATGCGCACCGCGTCATTGAATCCGCCCACCACATCGACAAGCTTGCGCTCCTTCGCCTGTGAGCCGGTCCACACCCGGCCCGAGGCAACTTTCAGCAATTCTTCCCGCCGCATATCACGACCCTCTGCAGCCTTGCGCGTAAACGTATCGTAATGCTCATCAAGATTCTTCTGCCAGTACTCGCGTTCACCGGGAGTCAACGGACGCGTAATCGTGTACATGTCTCCGTAATTACCGGTCCTGACTTCATCGAACGTGATACCAAGTTTATCACTGAAGAATCCGCTCATATCGAGCATCATTCCAAAAATCCCAATAGACCCTGTAATGGTATGCGGCTGCGCTACAATGGTGTCACAACCCATCGCCATATAATACCCACCTGATGCCGCATAGTCTGACATCGATGCTATCACAGGCTTGTCCTTTCGCGCCAACTGAATCTCACGCCACATCATGTCAGATGCGCGGAACTCACCACCGGGACTGTTAATCCGGACAATGATTGCCTTTATCCTTTTGTTCTTGCGTGCCTTACGGATTTCTTTCACAAACGACTCACCGCCGATGATCTGATCCTGGCTGCTGCTCTCACCCGGCATGATGGTACCATCTGCAACGATCACGGCAATCTCATTCTTCGACTTATTGTAGGATCCGGCCACCTGCTCAAAATTCTTGTAGCTGATAAAGTTAATGTTGTCGCCCTCTCCTATTTCAAGGCGTCTGCGGAGTTCGTCGTTGAATTCGTCGTTGTAATAGAGTTCGTCAACCAGTCCGAATTCTTTTGCAATACGGGCGGTGCGCACCTGCATGTTGTCGGACATCTCGCGAAGTTTCTCAACAGAAATCTTCCGGGCCTCGCTGATGCGTGCTATCATGGCATCGTTGATGGAGTTCGCAAGCTCGGTAAGCTGCAACTCATTTTCAGGGCTCATCTTCTCAAGCAGGAACGGCTCGACGGCGCTCTTGAATTCGCCAACGCGGAAAACCTGCGGCTTGATCTCAAGTTTGTCGAACAGACGCTTAAAGAATGTTACCTCAATGGCAAGTCCGTTAAACTCAATGTCGCCTTCGGGATTAAGATAGATCGCATCGGCTGCGGTAGCGAGATAGTACGCACCCTCGGACATCGTTTCATTGTACGCCACGACAAACTTGCCGCTTTTCCGGAAGTCGATCAGCGACTCGCGAATTTCTTCGATGGTGCTGAATCCGGCGCGGGCATAGCCGCATTCGAGATAAATACCTTTGATGTTGTCGTCGCTCTTCGCCTTTTCAATAGCCATTTTGAGCTGCATCAGACCAATGTTCCGCTCCCCGGCACCCGGGAATAACCCCGCGAGCGGATCGTTGAGCTGCAACTCATTGATCGGACCGTCAAGTTCGAGGTGGAGAACAGAATTCGGCTTGACCTGAACCTGCTCACTGGCGGTCATCGCCGCGATGTAAAGGATGAACGAAAAGAAAACGAACGTTGAAAATATCACCAGAGCCAACAGACTGGCTCCGAAAGCTTTCCAAAAACTCATGCTTCTGTATTTAGGTTCAAATTAAGCACCCGGTAAGCTAATAAAAAAACGTGGCGGTCGCTGACTTTCCTCAGTTTAACAATTCATCGTGCCCACTTTGCCGAATGTTTGTATGTTTGTAACCGGCTTCATTCCAGGATTACAGTCATGCACCGTGTTTTTCTTCTTTTAGGCTCCAATCTTGGTGACCGGTACCGCAACCTGGAGGACGCAGCAAAGGCGATAAACGAACGGGCGGGACAGATCGTCGGAAAGAGCAGTATTTACACCACAGCAGCCTGGGGCAATACGGCACAGCCCGATTTCTACAACCAGGCGATAGAACTGCTTGGCCGACACGAGCCGGAATCGCTGCTGCAGATTTTGTTATCCATTGAAACTGCTTTGGGCAGGGTCCGGCGTGAAAAGTGGGGCGAACGCCTGATTGATATCGACATACTGCTTATTGGCAACCTCGTCATCAGCACATCGAGTCTGAAAGTCCCGCATCCGGAGATGCATAATCGTCGGTTTGCCCTGGTACCACTTGCAGAAATAGCGGGCCGGGTAGTTCATCCCGGACTGAACAAGACGATTGATGAACTCGTGGCCGAATGCGACGACGCCCTGACGGTGAGGAGGTTGGACGAGAACACAATGTGAGTGCAAAGGCTGCGGGCTGCAAAATTTGTTCATCCGTAAGTGTAGTGTTGCGATTTTGGGCGAAGAGCGGTTTTTTTTTAACCGCCAGGGCGCGAAGGCTAAGGAACCGCAAAGAGTTTTGGCTAAAGCCCAATTAGAAATTGTAAATCGGAAATTAGAAACATTCTCTCATTCAACGCCTTACACATTCCCGTTCGCAGAAACGGGTTACGAAGGACTTAATGGAACTCAGCCAGAAATTGGAAATTCCGTCTAATTTTGACGCTTTATATCATTACGCATGAAAGCATACATTTTCCCCGGTCAGGGTGCCCAGTTTACGGGTATGGGCAAGGACCTTTACGAAGGCAGCGAGAAAGGTAAAGCGCTCTTCGAACAAGCCAATGACATTCTCGGCTTCCGCATTACCGACGTCATGTTCAACGGTACGGCTGATGAACAAAAACAGACGCGCATTACCCAACCTGCGATTTTTGTTCACAGCGTCGCGGTGGCTATGCTCAATGATACGTTTGCGCCGGACATGGTCGCGGGCCACTCACTCGGGGAATTTTCGGCACTCGTCGCCAACAAGTGTTTGTCATTTGAAGATGGCCTGCGCCTCGTTTACAAGCGTGCCATGGCCATGCAAAAAGCATGTGAACAAAATCCTTCCACGATGGCTGCCATCCTCGGACTCGATGATGCCGTCGTTGAAGAAATCTGCGCCGGTATCGATGAAGTCGTCGTAGCCGCGAACTATAACTGCCCCGGCCAGCTGGTGATTTCCGGATCAATGAAAGGAATTGAAATCGCCTGCGAGAAAATGAAAGCGGCGGGCGCAAAACGTGCATTGCCGTTGCAGGTCGGAGGAGCGTTTCACTCACCGCTGATGGAACCGGCACGCGAAGAACTCGCGAGTGCCATTGAATCGACTACATTCAACAAACCTATTTGTCCTGTTTACCAGAACGTGACAGCCAGGCCTGCTACCGACGTTGACGTCATTCGCAAAAACCTGATCGACCAACTTACCGCCCCCGTGCGCTGGACACAATCCGTTCAGCAAATGGTACAGGACGGTGCGACAACCTTCATCGAATGCGGTCCGGGAAAAGTGCTGCAGGGACTCGTAAAGAAAATTGCACCGGCGGTGGAGACGGCAAGCCTTTAAACGGTGTAGGTCCTTCGGAAAATATTTCAGCCAACGACATAGCGCAAGGGCTTGAACAAGGTAGGTTGAATTTATCATTTCCAATAATTTCCAATTTCTCATTGGTGCGACCTACTTGCTGTTTCAATGCACTCGCGCGCCCGCCAGGTAAAGAGTGAGTGTGACTGTGAGTAGAAGATCGAGCCTCCACCTTTCCAGTCCTGCGATCCCAAAAACAATTCTCTGCGCAACCCCGCGCCTCCGCGTCTCCGCGTTGTCCGCATTCAAGAACGCGTACAACGTAGGCACGCACCACGAAGTTTGTTACACGACAATTCCCTTGGGACTTCACCAGCCCTCCGGCACCTCTTAGTCCCCTGAGGGCCAACGCGCGGATACAGTGTTGGTGGTGAGTGTGAGTAGAAGATCGAGCCTCCACCTTTCCAGTCCTGCGATCCCAAAAAAAATTCTCTGCGCAACTCCGCGTGTCCGCGTCTCTGCGTTCTCCGCATTCAAGCACACGTCGATCGCAGGCACGCACCATGAAGTTTGTTCCACGACAATTCCCTTGGGACTTCAACAGCCCTCCCTCACCCCTTAGTCCCCTGAAGGGGGGCCAACGCGCGGATACAGTGTCAGTGTGAGTGAGTAGAAGATCGAGTCTCCACCTTTCCAGTCATGCGATCCCAAAAAAATTCTCTGCGCAACTCCGCGCCCAGCGTCACTGCGTTGCCTGCATTCACCGCACCTCAATCAGGGAGAAACCTACTCCTCAGTTCCGGCGTCGGAATCATACACTCATTTCGCTTACCAAACCAGGAATAGCGCCGGCGCGCGATAAGGTCGTACACGTAGTTGCGTAGTGCGCGCGGAATGATGCGCGTGATCGTCATCAGCTTCCATATTCCGCCAAGGCCTGCGGCGATGCGAAGCGCAGCATCACTGCTTTCATGCACCCTGCCATCGGCAACGACGATGACACTGTGCATGGATTCCGGATCGATATGAAAGCGCTGCAAGACATCGCGGGCCGCGGCTGACTGCAGTGACGCGAAAAGAAAACGTTCGCGTTTATCGCGACGAATGATGAACTGAACCGACGCGTTGCAGAGGTTGCATACGCCGTCGAAGAGCACGAGTATCTTATCGTCAGTTAGTTGGCTGGTCACGTACCAGGTGAACCCACCCCTTTATAGTCTGGTACTTGATGGCTGGATCGATGGCCACGAATGTCACCTCCGCCACGTAGTAGTACACGCCGGTGGCAAGTGCCTGGCCTTCGTTGGAGATACCATCCCAGTCGATGTAGATGTGATTCTCATCATCGTTGTTACGACCGGTGTATGTGTAGACCTCGCGACCCCAACGGTTGTAGACATGGAATACCACCTTCTCAACAAAGCGCGCGCATTTCTGACGGCTTTCGATTGGTGTCACACAACCATCCTGTTCACCGTTCTCGCCTACAATTCCGCGGTCGCTGTAAGCGCTGAAATAATCATTGCAGTCGTCACCGTTAGGTGTAAACACGTTGGGTAACTCATAGTGAGGGCAGTTCTCGAAGCAAATCGGATCACTCATCTCACTGATGTTACCCGATCTGTCTACGGCAGCAATGCGGTAACACGCCGCGAACGATGTTCGGCCCGTACCCTTGTCCTCATAACGCGGCACTTCAATATTGGTCGCCAGCAGCGTATATGTTCCGTTCTGCGCGTTCGAGTAGTACACGTTATAGTACGCGATGTCATCATTGCACTCCTGGTCGTCGCGTGTCCATTCCAGGATGTTGGTGAAGTCGTTGGTCTGACACGTTGTGAGATCCTGTACGAAGTCGCGGCAGTCCCTGCCATCTGCGAGGATTGGTGACGGCGGCTTGCATGGCGGAACGGTATCGCCCGGCATTGCGCAGACAATCTGTGAGCGATTGATCAATGGTGAAGGGATGTCAGGGTTTCCGTAGCTTCCGTAAGTTTCCACGAGGTAACAATACTCGCGATCCTCGAGGCCCGTGTCTACATAGAAAAATCCATCCTGAGTCACGTTCACGTCGGCAAGCAAATTCAGCTGACTGATATTTGTAGCGCCAGCATCACCGCGATAGATTTTGTGCGTCAGTCCGGAGATATTATTCGACCACGGTACCACTGCATTCCATGACAACTCGATGCGTTCAAAGCGCGAACCCGCTTCAATACGGACGGATGATGCTGCGGCCGAGGTTCCGACAGGGGGATCATTGGTGTTGATGTATGCTGAAACTACGTAGTTGTAGACGGTTCCGTCAGTATCGAGTCCGTTGTCGGTCAGACACAGATTGGTTGTCTCATCCACTAAAACACTATCCTCCTCAGGCGTAAAACCCGTACGACGGAATACTCTGTACACGTAAGCCGCCGGAGGCAGATCAATCGGAGGTGTCCAGCATATGTCAATCGAGCCATTGGTATCGCTGGTCTCAACCACAGATACATTGGTGATCACCGGTGTTACGATATCGAATGGTTCGATACAAAGATCCTCCGACACCAGGCTTTCGCTGGCAGTTGACTGCGGGAATACGGCGACGAGCCGGTAGCAGTAGCGTGCTCCGGGGATGAGTCCCTTGCCGTTGTTAGTATCCGTATAAAAATCTTGTTCGCCGATGTTCACTGTACCAACCAGTTCGTAGCCGAGGTGTTCAGGCATTCCGGTCTCACAATTCGAGGGTTCAAAGTCTGCTCCATCAACCTTGCGCCATACCTGCATCGTCTGCGCGTTGGCGCATGTATAAGGATCCCACCTGACAGTCACGTGCCGTTTCGTGTCGTCAGGGTCATATGAGTTCCATTGCGGCGGTGGACCGACGACGGTTATAAACCAGGTTTTGAAGGTGGCGAGTTGTGTTCCCGAAGGCGGGTTATCGGTGACTTTGAACACCACGGCATAGGGCTGAGCGCGAACGTGCGAACACTGCGTCTGCCAGGTGAATTCCGTGGTGGCCGGAACATCGCGGTAGTCTCCCGGGCCCGGGTTGGGATTGATAGATGCCGGCCCTTGTTCTATGGGATACTCCAGTATGGGAGAAAATGCTTCAATCTTTACCTTGTCGCCGTCAGGATCGGTACCGATGATATCAACGTCGAGCAGGGAGCCCGCGACGACACAGGTATCAGGCGGGATTTCAAGATCGGGTCGTTCGTTGTCGCAATCCTCTACAATGATCTGCATGTCGCGGCGCACATAACCAAGTCGGCGCCACCTGCCATTGACTTTTCTCCATTCGATAACATGGAAGGCGATATTGTATTCGCCTACTGCACCGGGTGCATCCCAGGTAATGGTTCCTGTCAGTTCGTTGATGTTAAAGTCCGGGGGTTGTGTGCCGGCTTCATTTGTGTACGGGAAACCGGCAGGTTCGTAAAAACGGGGATCGTTGGGATCGCGGTAATTCAATACAGAAGTGCGGCGATTGCTGAAGGGTATGACGAGCGCGTAAGAAATACTATCCTGTGGGTCCGGGTCGTATGCACCGGGGTTATGTGTGAACGCTACGCCCGGGCATGCACGGTCAATTGGATCAACTTCAAGACGCGGCGAGTTGTTCAGACCATAAAACGGATCGATTACGATCTGGGTCTCAAGGTAAAACTGTGTGTTCACCGACGCGTCCATGTTGAGCACGCCTTCATTCCGGTTGGGTTCGCGATAACTGACGGTATAAACGCCACCCGCGATGTATTCATGGTAGACGGTAAAACTGGCGTAAGCAACGCCGGGCGGAAGGGCAGGCTTTCCGGGTTTACCGGCCTGATTCTGAGTTTCAGGAACAAACATCAGCGTAAGGTCACCGAAATCGAGAATGTCCTGATCACCACCAAAGAGTACACTTGTGTTTCTGGTATTTGTCCAGACTTCGACTGTTATCCAAAACCCACGCGGGTTATTGGGATCAGCTGTCACGGTGATTTGTCCTGCCCTGAGGTGCGTGGCTTGCAAGTCGAAAACCATGGTCAGCATCACCAACAGAAGCAGGGTGATTTTCCTGTAAAGTGGAGAAAAGGAGCCTTTTCTGAGATTGAGGAAGATGTTACAGAAACTGAGCACCGGCGATGTCGTTTTCGTAAATATATTATAACTTCTAAATTCTTATTCCCGAAGAACGATGTTCTGACGAATAAAACGTTCGTACGGCACGAAAATGTTTACCGAAGGCTGAAAATTTTTTCGGATTTTGCAACGAAAAGCAGTATCCAACAACAAACCGGGCCGCTTTCTATGGTCGTTCCGGGAAATTAAGATCAATTCCTTTTTAATCCCGGTGTAATCTTTATCTTGCGGCTAACCTTTACCTCAACTTACTACTGTTACAATGAACGAAGACCTGCGGGCACTTGAACGTGCATTGCGAAATCGTCGTACTGAACTTCAGAGACTGATCGGACAAATGATCTCCGACAACATGAACAACAGCTCAGTATTCCGGAATCTGAACAAGGAACTGGAAATCATCGAAGAAAAACTAAAGAACCCGGTGGAGCTTCAACGGCGATAGCCGGTACAGAATCATCAACTGTTTACAAGCCCTATGCGCATAGTCGGCGAGATCCCTCATCCCGAGTGCAAGATCACTCTTTTATCATGGAACAACCGCTACCTGATCAAGGTGGAACAGGGCCTGTACGAACAAACATTCAAAATAGATGCAACCGAATTGGCCTCAGAGTCGGACGTAGTAGCGATGGTTGACAAGACATTCATCGACGAGTGCCTGAGCCGGTTCCCCGAAATGCATCATTCATTGTTCTCTGCGCTGTCCCGGGTTTAGCTGTATTCTTCGAGATCAATATAATAATCACACGCCGGCCCGGTGTGATCCCATGATGGATTTTATGTTATTTTGCAACCCGCATGGAAGTCGCTGAAAAGAAGAATAAGAATAGGAAGTATAAACCGATCCTGGAGGGCATTCCGGATTGGCCTGTATATCAACTAAGTAAGAACAGGAAGGAATTTATTGAGGAGGTTGCACAAAAGACTTTCGCGCGCGTAAAAGAACTTCGACCCACCATAAAACGGCTCACGGACGAACTGGAGGCGACGGTCTACCGGGAACAGCAACGGATGAAGCGGAACCGCTGGCGTGTAGACCCTCCCGATGAACCGGTTTTCTGGAGTACGATCAAGGAGGAGCTTCTGGCACTTGCGGGAAAGACGCCGGAAGAAATCGAACGCAAGACGGATGAAATCCTCTACCGCATAGCGCACCGTTACGCCAATGAGATTGCCGGAAACTTCAAGCCGAATTCATACCGCGTCACCCGTGAGATTGTAAAATTCTGGTTTGGACGCCTGTTGAATGGCGCGCGGGTAAAAAAATTCGGTGCCATCTTCCGCCGTGAGTACACACTGCGCGACAAGATCCAGGTCGTTGGAAAGGTAAAACAACTCCGGCATCTGGCTAGTACGGGTACCGTGATCATGGTGCCGACGCACTTCAGCAACCTTGATTCTGTGCTCATCGGATGGGTTATCCACAGCCTGGGTTTACCGGCCTTCATCTACGGCGCGGGATTGAACCTGTTCAACATCAAGATATTCGCCTACTTCATGAACAGCCTTGGCGCATACAAGGTTGACCGTCGGAAGAAAAACCTTCCCTATCTGGAGGCACTGAAACTGTATTCAACGCTCGCCATTCAAAAAGGTGCTCACAGTCTGTTCTTTCCGGGCGGCACGCGTGCGCGCTCAGGCGCAATTGAAAAACAACTCAAACTTGGACTCTTAAGCTCGACGATCGAGGCACAACGCAACCTCTACCTGGAAAGCCAGGGCAGTGATACATCGGTGCGAAAAATTTTCATCGTTCCGGTTACGCTGAATTACCATTTCGTGCTTGAAGCCCCCGATCTGATCGATGATTATCTTTCCGTAAAGGGTCAGGACAAATATCTTCCGGAACAGGACAAGTATGGCAGCTGGCAACTGATCCAGTTTCTTTTTAAGTTCTTCACCAAGGGATCGAACATTTCCGTTTCAATCGGACCGGGACTTGACGTGCTCGGAAATTATGTCGATCAGGAGGGCAACAGCCTTGACGCCAACAGCCGCGTTATTGATCCGCGCGATTATTTTATCAGTGATGGCAGAATCACCATCGACAAGCAACGTGAAGATGAATACACGCGCATGCTGAGTCAGAAAATCGTTTCGGAGTATCATCGCATCAACCGCGTTTTCGCCAGTCATCTCGTTGCGTTTGTCGCCTTCGAAATGTGGCAGAAGAAACATCCCAAACTCGACCTGTTTGGATTGTTGCGCCTTCCCGAAGAGGGTGAGGTTCTCCCCTACGAGGAATTCCGCGAGACGTGCAAGCGCGTTCGTCGCGAAATATACAGGCTCAAAGCAGAGGGAAAGGTGAACCACGCCACGCACCTCAAAGGAAAGATTGATCTTGTCATCAGACATGGCCTCGAAAACGTCGGAATTTTCCACCTCAAACGCCCATTGCTCCTGAATCGCGAGGGTAATGTCATTACACGCGACTTCAACACTTTGTATTACTATCACAATCGCCTGACTGGCTATGACCTCGAAAAGTTTGTCTGATGATAAACCGATTGGCGTAATCGGTGCCGGCAACTTCGGCAGTGTTGTCGCCAACCTGCTTGCCCAACACCGGGATGTTTTGCTTTACGCCAGGGACGAAAAGGTCATTTCAAAAATACTCGCGACGCGTGAGAACCGGGGACACATTCTTCATCCGCGTATAACACCCACTAACGATCTCTCTATGGTGGCGCGCGAATGTGACGTGATCTTTCCGATCGTTCCGTCTGCGCACTTTCGTACGATGATGCGCCAGCTCGCGCCATACCTCCACCCCTATCATATCCTCATTCATGGAACGAAGGGATTTGATATTGCGCTCCCCGAGGGAGTGCGCCTCGAAGACGTTAAGACACTTGACCGCAGCAGCGTAAAAACAATGAGCGAGGTGATCCGTGAAGAGAGTGTCGTAATACGCGTAGGTTGTCTCGCGGGACCGAATCTTTCAAAGGAACTTGCCGCAGGTCAGCCCGCGGCGACGGTAATCGCAAGTGGATTCAACGAGGTGATCAAACTCGGGAAGCGTCTGTTGCGTAACGAGCATTTCCAGGTGTATGGCAACAACGACCTGGTTGGGGTTGAACTTGCCGGTGTATTGAAGAATATCATTGCTATCGCGGCAGGTGCACTGAGCGGACTCGGTTACGGGGAAAACGCGAAGGGATTGTTGATCAGTCGCGGCATGGTCGAAATGGTTTATCTCGGTCGCGCACTTGGCGGCAACACAACGGCGTTTCTCGGCGTGGCCGGAATCGGCGACCTCGTGACAACCTGCAACAGTTCGCTTAGCCGGAACTTTACTGTGGGCTTGCGCCTCGCGCAGGGCGAAACCCTGACTGAAATCCTGGAGAGCACTGACGAAGTCGCTGAAGGAATCGAAACCGTACGCATCGCGAAAAAGTGCGCCGATTACTATAAAGTCAAAGCGCCGATAACCAATACATTGTACCAGGTCTTGTTCAAGGATCTCACCGTACCCCAGGCGTTGCGCTACCTGATGCGCTACCCGCTGCACGTCGACATCGATTTTCTCTGACGCCTAGAGCAACAACTCCCTGATATTTTCCTTGATCTTTCCGGCGAGTTCGTCGGTGGGAAGGTCGTTGATGTCGCGACCAAAAGGATCTTCGATTTCCTCACCGATCAATTCGACGGCAAGCAGGATGAATGACACCAATACGACGGTAGGAATTGTAAAGTATCCGAACGTCGCGATGAAACCGAATGGAAGTGTGATGATATAAATGAAAATAAACTTCTTGATGTACATCGAATACGAATACGGGATCGGCGTATCTCGGATACGCTCGCAGGCTCCCATGAGATCGATAAATTCCTTCAGTTCCTTATCCGTATTGATAAGTTGATCGCCGGAGAGTGTATCACCACGGTAGAGCGTATTTACCCGCTCATACATCATGGCGACTATCCTGTTGGGCTTGTGTTTCGATTCCTTGATCTTATCCAGCACATCACCACCAGGGTTTTCGAGTTCTGACATCTGGACGCCGCGGCGCAGGTGTTCTTTCGTCGCATATACAAAGTTCGGGATCATTGCGGCAAAGAATGCGCGGTCATCGCCATTTTCCCGCGGGAGGTATGCATTGAGTTTGATAGCCAGGTTCCGGGTGCTGTTGACAATCGCGCCCCACAGCTTGCGTCCTTCCCACCAGCGGTCATACGCGCTGTTCGTCCTGAATACAAGGAACAAACCGAGCACAATACCTAATAATGAGTGGACAACAGAAGTACCTGAAAATTCGGCAGGGCTTAAGTGGAAGTATGAAAGGATGAGGTAACAGACTCCGGCCGTAAACACGCCCATGAAGATAAGGACCGGCGTGAGCGTTTTGAGCACATGCCGGCTATACGCATGGAAGATGAGGGAGACCCAGGCCTTGGGGTTATACTTAATCATGAGAAACTAAATAAGGCGCTAATAAATGGCATCGGGTCTGTATTTCCAAGAACGTCTTTTTGGGGATTTCCGGAAAAAATCTTGTGACAGGCCGCAACAAACGATTGTTGTTTTACGTGAATAGTACTATATTGATATCAAATTGATATCAGTCAATTTTCAGCCTGACGACTTAACTTTTACAGATATGAAAACAACAGACAAAAATCCGGCGGTCAATGCCTCGCACGAGAAGCAGTACAATCCGGTTAGCGGGTATCTCATGGTGTTTGTGGTATTTCTGCTACTTCTTTCGGGTATCGTTATCCCGATTGAAACCGGTCAAAAACTCTGGTTCATACTCCTTGGAATAGGCTTGATTCTGACACCCGGGTTTTTCTATGTAAACCCCAACGGTTCGATGGTGCTGGTTCTTTTCGGAGACTACAAGGGAACTGTCAAAACCAACGGTTTCTTCTGGGTTAATCCGTTGTTCATTAAGAAAGGCATCTCGTTGAGGGCGCGCAACTTCGACAGCGAGAAGATCAAGGTTAACGACAAGGTCGGCAACCCGATACAAATCGGTGTGATCCTCGTATGGCAGGTTCGCGATACGTTCAAGGCAGCGTTTGAAGTTGACAACTACGAAAACTTTGTGCGCATTCAGAGTGATGCCGCGGTACGTCGACTTGCTGGCATGTATCCATACGACAATTTCGACACTGATTCCGAAGTAACGTTGCGCTCCGGCCATGACGAAGTCAATAAGTCGCTTGAGGCGAACCTCAAGAACAGACTTGACATTGCAGGCATCCACGTTATTGAAGCACGTATCGGCTACCTGGCTTATGCGCCGGAAATTGCAAGCGCAATGCTGAGACGTCAGCAGGCTACGGCGGTGGTTGCCGCGCGTTACAAGATCGTTGAAGGTGCCGTAAGCATGGTGCACATGGCTCTCGACCAGTTGTCGCATCACAATATTGTCGACCTGGATGAAGAAAGAAAGGCCGCGATGGT
>JAEYWY010000008.1 GCA_023428695.1 Bacteroidota bacterium | reverse complement strand
CAAAAGGCAAAATTTAAACCATTACTACAATGAGTAAGAAAAAAGGCGGATTTGTTGAACTACTCTACAAAACCATAATGCCAAAAGTTTATGGTATTGGTGCAGCAGTTGTTATCGTTGGTGCATTGTTTAAAATCCTTCACATTGAAGGTGCGGACATCATGCTTATGATCGGTCTCTTGACTGAGGCGGCGATCTTCTTCCTTAGTGCGTTTGAGCCCCCTCATCAGGAAGTGGACTGGTCCAAGGTTTATCCTGAACTTTCTGAAGACTATGAGGCTCCCGCTTCGCCTACCAGAATCTCAAACAGGGGTGGTGCTTCCCTGACACAACAGCTTGACGCTTCGCTGGAAAAAGCTAAGATCGGTCCTGAACTTCTGGACAACCTTGGTAAAGGGCTTACAAATCTTGCTGACTCTGCGAAGAAGATGGCAAATATTTCTGACGCCGCTGTCGCGACAAACGACTACGCTGTTAACGTGAAGAAGGCGTCAACCCAACTTCTTGAAATGAACAAATCTTATGACGTCGCTATCAAAGCGGTTTCAAGCATGTCTGAAGCCTCTAAAGATGCCGGCGAATACCATGCTCAGGTACAGAAGGTGACCAAGAACCTGCAGTCACTGAACGCTGTATATGAAATGGAATTGAAAGATGCCGACAGCCACGTGAAGAACATGAACAAGTTCTATGAAAGCCTCACGGGTGCAATGAACGGACTTTCCAAGGTGGGCGACAACACAGCCAAGTTTACTTCTGAATTAGGCAAGTTAACAGACAACCTGACCTCGCTGAACAAAGTGTACGGCAGCATGCTTACAGCTATGAAAGGCGGAGGCCAGGCCTGATCAGTAAAATTTAGTTTAGACAATCTCGTTAAACAGATAAAAGATTAAACATGGCAGGTGGAAAAGAAACTCCGCGTCAGAAGATGATAGGGATGATGTACCTGGTACTCACCGCCCTTCTGGCGCTGAACGTCAGTAACGCCGTCCTGGAAAAGTTTGCGATTATCAATGAAACGCTCGGCGTCATGATCGCCGATAGCAATACTAAGAACCAGCAAACACTTACCGGCCTCCTGGAGGAGGCGGGCAAGAGCCAGACGGAAACTAAACTTCAGGCAACCCAGAACGCGCAAAAAGTACGCGATCTTACCAAATCTACGATCAAGTACATTGACGACCTGAAACATAGAATGGTTCAAAAGGTCGGCGCGGATGCGGTCAATGAAAAAGTAATCAATAACCATGGTTCGGCAGTTGCTACCATGATGATCGATAAAAACGCTCCGGAACAGGAGGGGAAAAAGTACGAAGACCTCTTGAACAATTATGTAAAAGAAGTGTCGGCACTTAGTGGTCTCACGTTTGACAAGCTTGCAAAACCGCCCAAGGAAATGCCGCTTTTCGCGTCTGATCCCGATCACTCCCGCAAGAGCTTCCTCGAATTTACATTTGAAAACACGCCGGTAATTGCCGCGCTTGCTTCTGTTACTCAGATGCAGACTGAGATACTCGAGTACGAGGCACGCGCACTTTCCGAACTTCAGAAGAAAGCTGATGTGGGTGTGATCAAGCTGGATCAGTTTGTTCCGCTCGTACGTCCCAAGTCATCAGTGGTTGCAGCTGGTGCAAAGTATGAAGCTGACTTGTTCCTGACTGGATCATCGAGTTCAATCAATCCTGAGTTCTATATGAACGGCAATCCGCTCCCGGTTCAGGCAGACCCGACTACCAATGTAAAAATGGGTAAGATTGAATTCACGGCAGCGGGTGGTGGTTACGATCCCCAGGGATTTGCGAAGAAGAGCTTCAATGTCAAGATCGTCATGAACGATCAGGAGTTCCCTCAAACAATTGAGTACACGGTGGCGCAGCCAACTATTAAGGTTACGACGGGTAACGCTCCTACACTTTATATGAACTGTGGTAACACTGTTCTTATCGAAGTACCGGCTCTTGGAACTGCGTATAACCCTAGCTTCAGTGCCGGTGCAAGCGCACAAATCATCAGAGGGGCCAAGCCTGGACAAGTAACGATCATTCCGAAGCAGCGCAAAATTTCCGTTGCAGTTAGCAATGGTGGCACTCCGATCGGTTCGCAGGGATTTGATGTGAAGAACATTCCGGATCCGCGGTACATCGCTTACGTAGGTAACACTCCGGTTGATCTTCGTCAGGGCATCCGCGCAAACCAGATCGCCAACCTGCGTTTTGTTGCTGAGCCTGAGGCGAACTTCAAGGAAGAAGTTCCGAAGGATGCACGTTACCGGGTCAAGCGCGCTCAGGTAAGTCTTGGCCGCGGAACGACTGCGGTGCAGACCGTGAACGCTACAAACGAAACACCTGACCTTCGCGCGTGGGTCGGCCAGGCAAGACCCGGCGACAGGATCATCATCGACATCCGTGATGTAAGCAGAAGAACCTTTACGGATGAAGAAGAGCGCGTGGATGTGAAGGGTTCAAGTGGTATTATTCAGATTCCTATTCATTAACAGATGAAAAAAATAGTTTCCATTGTATTATTGGCCGCAACAGGGTCCGTTTTTGCACAGGAAGTGCAGGATCTTGAGGTGCAGTACAATCCCAACTCGCTGAATCCGATTCCTCTTTATGAGCAGCTGTACAAGGTGCGTGTATGGAGAACGTTGGATCTGAGAGAAAAACAGAACAAGGGATTCTTCGCCAAGAACGGTGAGCTCAGCAAGCTTATCGTTGACGCGGTCAAGTCGGGAGAGTTACCGGACATCTACGCAAATGACTCCCTCGTCACGAAGCTCTCAAAGCAGGATTTCCTTGATCGGCTTGTTGCCGAAGCTTCGGTTACTTATCCGAACTGGGATCCTGCATACGACTATTATTCCGAGGATATCGTGAGCTACAATGGGAAGAATTATCGTGCTCTCCGTGATACACGTGGTGAAGCGCCTGGTACCGATCAGGCAGCGGATGCCTGGTCGCCTACAACCCAGGGTAGCGGACTTGAATACCTGATATCAGACATGACCAAAGCGAACATGGTTGAGGATATTATCTTCGATCGGCGCAGGTCCAGACTGTACTATGATATTCAGGGAATCGAAATTCTGATTCCGGGTGAAAAGACCAATACTGGTCTCGATGTTTCTCTGGGCTGGTTCAAGTACAAGGACCTTGAAAAGCTGTTCCGGAACAACATTCCGAAAGCGGTGTGGTTTAATCCGCACAACTCGGCTCAGAACAAGAACTTCGCGGATGCATTCCTGCTTCGCCTGTTCCACGGAACGATTTATAAGAGACAAAATCCGGATGACGAAACACTCGATGATACCTATCGCGCGAACGGAAGACCTTATCGCGAAGGCGTGTGGGCACGTGAGTGGGAGGAAATGAAACTAATGGAGAAAGAGCACAATTTGTGGGAGTTTTAAGTTTTCGCCTTTGATATTGAGTTTGGGAAAGGAGGTTTACGCCTCCTTTTCTTTTTGCTCTCCTTTGATCATTTCAGCCTTCTTTCGCCCTACGAGTTTTGCGAGTTCTTCAATCGGAGCTTCCTTGATTTTCTTTACGGAACGGAAATGTGTTAAGAGCTTCTCAACGGTTTTCTTGCCGACACCCTCCAGCCCTTCCAGTGATGTTGTAAGCTGCTTTTTACTTCTCTTCTGCCGATGAAAAGTGATTGCAAAACGGTGGGCCTCGTCGCGGATGTGTTGAATGAGGAGCAGCCCCGGTGATTTCTTGTTGATCAGCAGCGGAAACGGATCCTCAGGATAATAGATTTCCTCGAGCTTTTTCGCAATGCCGGCAATCGGAACACGTCCGTAGATCTGTAGTTCTTTAAGCGCTTCGCATGCGCTGCTCAACTGACCTTTCCCGCCATCGACCAGAATAAGATCCGGAAGCGGCGTCCCTTCTTCCATCAGACGCTTGTAGCGACGACCCACAATTTCCTTCATCGACGCAAAGTCATTGGGACCCTCTACAGTGCGTATGTTGTAGTGCCGATATCCCTTTTTGTCCGGCTTGCCGTCAACGAATCGGACCATCGACGCAACCGGTGTCGTTCCCTGGAAGTTGGAGTTGTCAAAACACTCAATAACGGTTGGGATATGGGGCAGTTGAAGATCTTTCTGCAGAATCGTAAGCACCTCCCGCTGACGGCTCTTCTTTCCTTCGCGGAGAAGCAATCGCTCGCGCTGCATCTCCAGTGCATTCTTTAATGATAGCTCTACGAGTTTTCGTTTGTCGCCGATTTTTGGAATGACATTTTCGATGCCTTCCTCCAGGGCGATGACCGGCGTGTTGCTGAAAACAGTGCGGTTCGTGCTTCCGGTTTGCTGCCGCATCTCGACGACAGCAAGGCTTAACAACTCTTCGTCGGGTTCGTCAAGCTTTTTCTTTAACTCCACTGTTTTGGAAAAGACAATCGATCCTTCCTTGATCTGAAGATAGTTTACGTAGGCATATGCCTCCTGGCTTGTGATCGTGAAAACATCAATGTCGGTCAGAGCGCGGTTTACGACGAGCGATTTACTTTGGAAACGTTCAAGCGTGTCGAGTTTGTCTTTGTAAAACTGGGCGCGCTCAAATTCCATCGCCGCAGCGGCAGCCTTCATTTCCTGCGTGAAATAATCGTACACGATGCTGATGTTGCCCTTAAGGATATTTCGCGCCTGTTCGATCTCTTTCAGGTAGGACTCTTCGTCATACAAACCCTCGCACGGGCCTTTGCAGTTTCCAATGTGGTATTCGAGACAGATCTTGAACTTCTTCTGTTCGATGTTCTGCTCACTCAACAATAGATTGCAGGTCCGGATGGTGTACAGCTTGCGAACAAGATCGAGAACATTCTTCATCGCAACTACACTGCTGTACGGGCCAAAATATTCGCCCTGCCCGGGATTGTATTTACGTGTATAGATGATTCGCGGAAACCTTTCCCTGAGAATACAGATATAGGGGAAGGTCTTGTCGTCCTTCAGGAGGATGTTGTACTTGGGTTGATTCTGCTTAATGAAGTTGTTCTCAAGCAGAAGCGCATCGAACTCTGTATTCGAGATGGTATAGTCTATGCGTGCGATCTCCGAAACGAGTCGAAGGGTCTTACGATTAACCCCGGCCTGTTTATTGAAGTAGCTGCTTACCCGCTTTCGGATGCTTTTGGCCTTGCCAACGTAGATCAGTTCGTCGGTCTCATTGTAGAAACGGTATACACCTGGAGATTCGGGCAATCGGGACACGACTTCCTTGAGTGGGTCATGCTCCATGCGCGATTAGTTTGGCGTCCACATTTCCTCCGGTTCCTGTACTTCCTCACCTTCAACGCCGGCGTCTGCGTACTTGGAACAATCAAGAGTCATGTCTAACCCTGTTGAAGGTCTGCGGAAAAATCCCTTGGGATATCCAACATCCGGGCTCCGGTAAACATTGACCATGTACTTGTCCCATATCGGACGTGCCGAGCGCGTACCGGAACCAAAGGTCCAGTTCGGAAAGCGAATGCTGCGTTCGTCGCCACCGACCCATACGCCCGTGACGAGGTTATGCGTAACTCCGATATACCACCCATCCGATGCGTTGTCCGTAGTACCGGTTTTCCCACCGATCTCGTTATTTTCCTTCAGTTCCCTGCTAAGGCCAAGCGACGTACCTCCGGCTTCCTGCACACCACCCTGAAGCATGTAGACCATCTTGTATGCAGTTCGTTCGTCGAGAGCCTGCCTGGTGCGCGGAACAAAGTTCTCGATGACATTTCCATTCTTATCTTCGATGCGCGTGATGTAGTACGGTTCAATCTGAATTCCGAGGTTGACAAACGAGCAATACGCCGCGACCATCTCGTAAAGTGAAACGTCGCTGGTGCCGAGGCAGATCGAAGGCACGGGATCAAGTTTACTCTTGATGCCAAGACGCTGTGCGAAGTCGACAATGTTAGGCGGCCCGACGCGCTGCATCACCTGTGCAGTGATTGAGTTCAGCGATTGTGCCATTGCCTGACGGAGATTCAGCTTCTGCCCTGATCCGCGTGTACCGTCCGCGTTGAGCGGATTCCATGTTCCGCCCGGGACTTTGATGGTGGGACTGATGTCAAGCAATTCCATGCATGGGGAGAAACCTGCCTCAATCGCAGTTCCATAAACAAAGGGTTTGAATGTCGACCCCGGCTGACGCGTACTCTGTTTTACGTGATCGTATTTGAAGAACTTGTGATTCAGACCACCAACCCATGCTTTGACGGCGCCGGTTTCCGGATCCATTGACATAAGACCTGCCTGCAGAAATTTCTTATAGTATGCCAACGAATCCATCGAGCTGAACAATGTGTCGCGTTCGCCGCTCCAGGTAAACACCCGCATCGGCTTCTTCAGGTTGAGCATTATCTTCACTGAGTCGGAGCCTTCTCCGTAACGTTTTACAAGAGCCCTGTATGAGTCCGTGCTGCGGATTTTCTTCTCCAGGAAGTTCTTGATTTCACCGCCGGTATCTTCGTCGGTCCATGGATTCCTTCCGCGTGCCTTCCATTCGCGAACGAAATCGCCCTGAAGTTTTGACATGTGTTCAGCCATCGCATCTTCTGCCATCTTCTGCATCCGGCTGTCGATCGTCGTATAAATCTTGAGACCGGAATCCCACAAGTCGTAGCCGTGTTCCTTGCACCACGCCATCAGATCGTTGCGCAGGATGTTGCGAAAGTATGTGGCAAGGCCCTGGTTCTGGTTTTGAACCGCGAATTGCAATTCGATGGGTAGTTCTTTTATCGAATCGTATTCCTCCCGCGTTTTGATGTATTTGTAGTTGTAGAGTTTGTATAGCACCTCATTGCGCTTAGACAGTGCGTTGTTCGGATTGTTCTGCGGATTGTAAAAGGAGGGTGCCTGAAGCATTCCTACCAGCACCGCCGATTCCTGGAGATTGAGGTCAGCGGGTTGTTTGTTGAAATACGTCTCGGCAGCGACCTTGATACCATACGCGTTACTGCTGAAATCACTTGTATTGAGGTACATCGTGATGATCTCCTCTTTGGTGAAGTTCTTCTCAAGATGGATGGAGATAATCCACTCCTTCGTCTTCTGTATGACGCGGCGGGGTAGTCGGCCGAGTTTTGCGAGATGGCCGTCAAGTTCGGGATTGATGGTGTAAAGGTTTTTCGCCAGCTGCTGTGTTATCGTGCTTCCGCCACCTTTGTTGTTGAATGTGAGAATTCCATATAACACCCGCGGGTATGCCCAGAAGTCCATCCCGGAGTGTTCGTAGAATCTATGATCTTCGGAAAGCAACAATGTATTCACGAGTTCCGGCGAGAGCTGATCGTACGCGACCTGGCTTCGGTTGTAGCGGAAGTAGCGCCCGAGTGAAACGCCGTCAGCGCTGATGAGTTCCGAAGACAAATCGTTCTCCGGGTTCTCAATGGCCTTCAGGCTCGGCATTCCGCCGAAAAGGCCGAACAGGTCGATGCTTACGCTGAACACGTACAACGGTATGCCCAGAATCAGAACCAGAAACGCAATCCATACTCCCTTAATGATCTTCCTGTACAACGACTCGGGAATAACGGTTTTACGGGTTTTTGAGCGGGTAGTTTTTTTCGAAGAAATAGATGTATTCATCAAGCCCTTTTGTTCGGTAAAAAATGTCGAAGTTATCCTTCGTAATTACAAAATTATTGAATTTATGGTTTCGTAATTCAGTCATACCAGCCAGCTTCTCGGTAAACGTGTAGACATATTCGATAGCCGCACTTACACGGGGAAGATCGGCGACAAGTGTGACCATATAATCCTCGTTCAGTTCCACGTTGCTGGTCTTAAGCTTCAGTTCCGGGAAATTTTCGGCATTGAATTTTTCCAATGTGATCGCGGCCCTGTTTCCGATGTTTTCCGACTTCTTGTATACCAGAACGAAATAGTGCGGCTCCTCGAATGAGCGGATGTACTGAATTCCGCCGGCTTTTTCCTTTCGTTCCTGGAATTCTCGCGATGTATCCAGTAGCTTCTTTGCGTATTCGCCAACAGGAAGGTCAGCATATTTACTTGAAAACTGATCAAGTTGGAATTGGTACTGGCTGATGTCTTCAGTCCGTCCGACGATAAGAATGTTAAGCAATTCCAACTGCGGATTAAACGATGTTTCACCCAGGGCCAGACCTTTCTGAATGTTCTCGAGGGATGCGCTGAATTGGCCATCCTGAAACTGTTCGTACGCATCTTTATAGATCTTTTCCTGTTTTCGAATTGTCTCCTTCGACTCAGCCAGGTAATTCGGGTTTTCAAGAAGATGGGCAAAAGTGGATTCGGGATGTTCCCGTTTCAGTCGATTGCCATATTCTTCAGCTTTTTGCGGGTCACTTTCTTTCAGAATCACGTAGAGGCGGTACAAGACTTCCGGTTCATAGGGAGATTCCGGAAAACGAGTGAGCAGTGTGTTGTACGACGTTACCGCATTCTCGCTCTCGCGGAGTTTGAGGTAGTATATGTCACCGAGGTTAAAGTACGCATCTTCAATCATCTTGAGTGATGCCGCTTTCTGTTCCGGACTACGCGGGATCTGTGCGTTGATCTTATTGAATTCAGCAACTACCGGGTCAGCCGCAGGCGCTTCTTCAGCCTCGGTAGTCGCCTGAGGCTGCGTGGTTGACTGTTGCGTTCTTGACTGTCGGACATTACCTGAGGATCGCTGTGAGCGTCGCCAGTTATCCTCGAGCGCGATATCGCCCCAAATGCGCCTGAACTCAGTCTGGCCAATCGAAGTCGCCGTGGGATTATAGAAATACCACGCGCCGCCTGCACTTTGTTGCGAACCGAAGGTGTTATCCTCGTTTTCGCCAATTGTTGCAAAGACGTTGTCGGTCGTGGCGGTCGCAATTTGCACACGCTTTGATTTTTTCTTTGAGGCCTTCGCCTCGAGGTCGGCAATTCTCTTACGCGCCTGGAATGCTGAATCCACCATCTTGTGAAGTGACGCCGAATCGAGTGCCGACAGCTTCAGAAGGCTGTCTTGCTGTTCAATGACATTCAGGTTTTTGACAAACTCGTTCAGAATCTCCTGCCTTTCCTTGATTGCTGCGTACCCCTCATAGTCCTTCGAAAGAGAGTTGATGGCGCTGTCATAGTAGGCTGAAGACAACGCGTATTGTTTTAGCGTGTCGTAATATATCTCCCCAAGGCGCAGATACGCCTCGCCGTCAACTTGCGTATTCTTTCCAAGGCGCAGAGCGAGGTTGAATTCGGAAATCGCTTCATCAAGGTTCTGCTGTTTGAGTTCGAACATACCCATCTCGTAATGGATCTTGTCGCGAAACTCCTTATTCTTACTATCCTTCAGCAGTTTCCGGAATGATTTTCGTGCTGCCGCAACGCTTCGGCTACGGGAAATCTCCGCCACCTGGGCCAGATAGAGTCGTGCGTAGAAATCGATCTCGTATGCGGGATTAGTCCCAATGCATTTCTTATAGTACTGGTAGGCTTCAGATTCAAAACCGAGTTTCTGATAAACCTGTGCGATGATGAAATATATCCTCCCGGGCTTGTCTCTTTTCTTGAGAAGGCCGTCGGCTTCCGCGAGACTTCGTACCATATAGTCGAGGTTACCTTGCTCCTGGTAGAAGTAGGCCTTCGCAATCGCGAGATTTTTTCGATTCACTTTATTCAGCTTTTCCTTGCTGAGATAATCAATGGCCGCCTGGCCGTTGTTAAATTCTCCGTGCTCCGTGTAGGTCCGGATGAGTCCAATGATTGCTTTGTGGCGGGCGTCGGGATCTTTACCCTTTTTGTTCACGAATTGAAATGTGTGAATCGTATTGCCATAATCGAGGGAGTACAGGCGCGCATAGCCCACGAGTAAATAGCTGTCGTCAACCCATTTACTGTTGGGATGTCGCTGAATGGCGATTGACGCCATCTTGATTGCCTCTTCAATCTCCTTCTCGTTGGATTTATACAGTGACGAATCAATCTTCGGCAGGAGCCGGAGGATTTTGTTGTAATCATCCTGCAGGCTTGCCCACAGCTTATCTTCAACCTTTTTTATTTCTTCACGCGCGTAATAATATCCGTTATAATGCGCTGTCGTATTATGGAAAGCTTTGCTCGACCAGGTGTTTCGTTGGGGGGAACATCCGGCCAGGAAGAGGATAGCCAATAACGCGATAAGGTGAAGGAGCCGCTTCGCACCCATAATGGTCATTTGAAAAGAACGAAAAATCAGCTGCTGCAATATTTTCAGTAAGGAAAATTAGTAAAAGTGTGCAAAGAAAAAATAAACCTGTCGGCGAGTACAAAGCCAAATTTACCGCTGAATTTGTTCCCGATGCCAATCAGGGTTAATTTTGTTCGAAAAAAACCGGAATTGCGACCCAGGAAGACACTCTCAAACTGGTTGACGACCAGGTATCAGCTTATTATCCGAAGCGAAGAGAACTTTGCTGAAAGGACGAGTCTTGGGTTTACATATTCCAAGGTGATCTTGTTTTCGGTGATCATGTTCACATTCCTGTTTGGGATGAGTATGTTCATGAGCAAAACGATTCTCGCCCGCTGGTTCGATCCACAACACGAGCAGCTGTTGATGAGCAGGAAACTTGATGCGTTGCATCAGACGGTCGATTCACTTTCAGCTGCCGTTGAACGCAAGGATTTATTCATTCAGAGTGTCACACGAGTTCTTAGTGGTGATACAACTGCCGAGGGACTAAATGTGGCCCTTGACAGGGAAAATCCACCCTTCACGCGCCCAACGAATCTCAACGCTGCCCCAAATGATTCGGCCTTCCGCAAAGACTTTGAAGAGTCGGGAATGGCGTTGATATCGCTCACGAGGCCGAAGAACCGCGAACTGGAAGAAACATTCTTCTATACACCAATCACTGGTTTCATCTCCGACGTATACGATGTTAAGAAGAACCACCTTGGTGTTGATATCGTCGCGAAGGCCAATGAGCCTGTCAAATGTATCGCTGACGGAACAGTCATTTTTTCGTCCTGGACCCAGGACGCTGGGTATGTAATCATGGTCCAGCACCGGGGCAATTTGATCTCCGCTTATAAGCACAATGCACAACTCTTGAAAAAAGTTGGTACTTTTGTTAATGGTGGGGAGATCATCTCTATTGTTGGCAACAGCGGGGAACTTACCAATGGACCACATCTCCATTTTGAGCTGTGGAATAATGGCAATTCTCTGAACCCGGAAGAATTTATTAATTTTTAAACTCCAGCCTAATGCTAACCTCAAAAGAAAAGACACGAGCTGCGGAGGAGATCAGCAACTCCAGCAACACAATCGGAAAAGGAACGTTCCTCGAAGGCAACGTTGAGACCTATGGCAACATTCGTATCGAAGGCAAAGTAGCCGGTAACATCAAATCAAAGCAGAAGGTTGCGCTCGGACATCAGTCACATGTTCAGGGTAATATCCTCGCACTAAATGCCGACATCGAAGGCGAAGTTCGCGGCAAGCTTGAGATCACAGAACTCCTTGTTTTGAAAGCCACCGCGGTCATTAACGGGGATATCGTCACTGGCAAAATGGTCGTTGAACCAGGTGCGGTCTTTAATGGTACGTGCAAGATGGGCGCAGTTGTGAAGGATATCAAAATCGGAGAACACACCAATGGCGTCACCCGAACCCTCTCGCAATCCGAAGCCAAAACCGTCTAACACATACCTGAAATACAGCGGGCTCGCCTTTCAGCTGCTTAGCGCGATCGCGATATGTGGCTGGCTGGGTTACCGGCTCGATCAATGGTTGGAACTGACCTTCCCGGCCTTCATGCTCGTGTTTGGATTCCTCGCATTTGGCGGTATGATGTACCAGCTGTACCGCTCCATTAATAAGGACTGACGTTGAAATCGTTTCTTACAGCGCTCGGAATCACAGTGGTCCTTCTGGCAGCCGCTATCTGGCTTGCTACCCCCCTTTCTGGTAGCCAGGGAAATGCCTCCTTCATTTGGGAGACCCTTGTCTTTCTCACACTGCTGACGACAGCCTTGTTTGCCTTTGTCCGACGGGCTGGCAGTGAAACGTTCACGCAATACTACCTGCTGTCCATGCTGCTCAAGCTTGTGCTGGGCGGCGCCTTCATCTTCGTTGTGATCTACCACGACCGGCCAAACGCAACTCCGAATGCCATCGGATTCCTGGTCATTTATGTTGTTCTGACTGTTCTCGAAATCGTTTTTTTGTATCGAAAAACACGTTGAAAACCGACCTTCCGGAAAGCCTTAAAAATTTTTCCAAAGATTTTTTTCTGGATGTTTAATTGATACCTTTGCGGTCGGATTTGAAAACCCCCAAAATAAGCCAGATGACCGTGTTTTTCAGCACTTTAAGCCGTTTTCACCGTGCGCTTTTTTCCTTCCTTTTTTTCGTTTTTGCTGTCGCTCCTGTTCTGGCTCAGGACGAGCATGCTGACGATCATGGCCAACACGAAACGGCCGGGAAAGCAAGCCTCAATGTGGGGGATGTAATCATTCACCACGTCCTTGACGACCACGTCTGGCATTTCTGGGACGGCCATGGCGGAACCCTGTACCTTCCGGTGATCGTATATTCTAAAGAGCGCGGACTGGATATCTTTTCATCTGCCAGATTCTACAATGAGCACCATGAAGTGGTGCCCTACAACGGATACAAGCTTGACCACAACCATATCTACCTGGAGTCCGGTGAGGCTGTTTTTGATCTGTCAATCACCAAGAACGTTGCCATGTTATTGGTCAACGCAACAGTGTTGATTCTGGTGTTTCTGTCAGTCGCAAGGGCTTACAAGAAGAATACAGGGAAAGCTCCCGGAGGTCTGCAGTCCTTCCTTGAACCTGTTATACTTTTCGTTCGCGACGAAGTAGTGAAGCCGAATATCGGTCACGGATACGAGAAGTACATGCCGTACCTATTGACATTATTTTTCTTCATTCTGTTTGGTAACCTGCTCGGGTTGCTTCCCGGCGCCGCGAACCTCACCGGAAATATTGCTGTAACCATGACGCTCGCCGTTCTTACGTTCATCATCACCAACGTAAGCGGGAACAAGTCGTACTGGTCACACATCTTCTGGACCCCAGGGGTACCGTTGCCATTGCGAATCGTTATCCTTCCGGTGGAAATCATTGGAATTTTCACGAAGCCGATCTCGTTGATGGTTCGTTTGTTTGTGGCGATCACCGCGGGTCACATTGTGATATTGAGCCTTATCGCGCTCACGTTCATCTTTCAGAGTTATTTGGTAGGCATCGCATCCTCGCTGGTTGTGCTGTTTATTAATCTGATCGAGATCCTGGTGGCGGGGATCCAGGCTTATGTGTTCACGCTCTTTACATCACTTTACATTGGTATGGCAAAGGCGGAGGATCACCATTAATTCAGACTCTTTTGTTTCACTTATAATAATACAATTATGCTTTTAGCAATTTTATTGGACATCGCTTACGCAATCATGGGTGCCGGAATCGGTGCTGGTCTTGTAGCAATTGGCGCGGGACTTGGTATCGGTAAAATCGGTGCAGCCGCAATGGAAGGCATGGCGCGTCAGCCTGAAGCTTCTGGAAAAATCCAGGGAGCTATGCTGATCATCGCCGCCCTGATTGAGGTAGCCGCTCTTTTCGGGCTGGTTATCTGTCTGCTGATCTCCTTCAAAAGTTAATCCTGAAACCTGGCAGTGCAATTGGCAACGCCAGGTTTCACTTTTAAAAGTAAAACTGTAACAAAACAATATGGAACTTCTCACCCCGGGTTCGGGTCTTATTATCTGGCAGCTCGTTGTATTTGTGGGCTTGTTTCTCTTCCTGGCGAAGTTTGCCTGGAAACCTATTCTCTCTTCGCTGAAGGAACGCGAAACTTCTATTCAATCGGCCCTTGATACCGCCGAGAAGGCGAAACAAGAAATAGCTCTCCTTAAGGCAGACAATGAAAAACTGCTGCAGGAAGCCCGGGAAGAGCGTGAGCGCATCATGCGTCAGGCGCGTGAGGCTGCCAACCGAATGATCGAAGAGGCGCAAACCGACGCAAAGAAGACTGCCGATAAAATCATTGATGATGCGCGTGCCGCCATCAACATCGAAAAACAGGCCGCTCTCAAGGAGGTTAAGGTTCAGGTTGCGATGTTCTCACTCGAAATTGCAGAGAAGCTGATGAAAAAAAATCTTGCCGGCGACAAAGAGCAGCGCGCGTTGGTGGAAACATACATTAACGATCTAAAGCTTAACTAAGCATGGCAGAATCAAGGGCTGCTTACCGTTACGTAAAATCTCTGCTTAGTCTCGCAGTGGAGCGAAACGTGCTGGAAGAAGTACATAACGACATGCGGGAGTTTGCACGACTGATTGAAGATAATCGCGAATTTGCGCTGATGGTTCACAACCCCATCATTAAACACGACAAGAAACTCGCGATCTTCAACGGATTATTCAAGGGCAGATTCAACGCCCTGACGCTTGCGATTTTCGAACTGATTTCAAAGAAGTATCGCGAACCTATCCTTCCTGCGATTGCGCGCGAATTTCATAATGCATACAACGATTATAAAGGCATTGGTAAGGCTTTCCTGACTACCGCTACACCTATCGATGAAAAGCTGCGTAGCGAGTTCAGAGAGATGGTCAAAAAGGTTATCAAGAAGCAGGAAGTTGAAATGATCGAGAAGGTGGATCCGGAACTGATTGGGGGATTCGTGCTCAAGGTGGGAGACAGGCAGGTTGATACATCGATCAAGAGCAAACTGAAAGCTCTTCAGGTGGAATTTAGTAAGAACCCATACATAAAGGAATTTTAATCCCCTGTCACAGGGGAAGAACTGATAAAATTTTAACGACTCACAATCATGGCAGAGATAAGACCAGATGAAGTTTCAGCAATATTACGTGAACAACTAGCGCACTCACGCACCGATGCGCAACTCGAGGAAGTTGGTACCGTCCTTACGGTAGGCGATGGTGTGGCCAGGATATACGGCCTCACCCAGGCACAAGCCGGGGAGTTGCTTGTTTTTGAAAACGGGCTCCAGGCATTGGTTCTTAACCTGGAAGAGGACAACGTGGGTGCCGTGTTACTTGGTGACTACAAAGACATCCGCGAAGGTGCAACAGTTAAGCGTACAGGTAAGATCGCATCGGTGAAAGTCGGTGACGGCATGCTCGGCCGGGTTGTTGATACACTGGGTCAACCGGTGGATGGCAAAGGTCCTCTTCAGGGTGATCTTTATGAAATGCCGCTGGAGCGGAAAGCACCTGGTGTAATTTTCAGACAGCCTGTTAACGAACCCCTTCAAACCGGTATCAAAGCAATCGATGCGATGATTCCGATCGGTCGTGGTCAGCGCGAATTGATCATCGGTGACCGTCAGACTGGTAAGACCGCCGTCGCAATAGATACGATTATCAACCAGCGTGAATTCTTCGAACGTGGTCAGCCCGTGTTCTGTATCTACGTTGCTGTTGGACAAAAAGCATCGACTGTCGCCAGCGTTGCCGCAGCACTTGAGAAAGCAGGCGCGTTACCATATACCGTTATCGTATCAGCAGCAGCGTCGGACCCTGCTCCGATGCAGTTCTTTGCCCCGTTCACAGGTGCAGCTATCGGTGAATTCTTCCGCGATACAGGCCGTCCTGCATTGGTTGTCTACGATGACCTTTCAAAACAGGCTGTGGCTTACCGCGAGGTTTCTCTTCTTCTGAGAAGACCTCCGGGACGCGAGGCCTATCCTGGTGATGTTTTCTATCTTCACTCTCGTCTACTCGAGCGTGCCGCGAAGATCATCAACAACGATCAGATCGCAGCCAATATGAACGACCTTCCTGCTTCCATCAAGCACATGGTTAAGGGTGGCGGATCACTTACCGCTTTGCCGATCATTGAAACACAGGCCGGTGACGTATCAGCATACATTCCGACAAACGTGATTTCAATTACTGACGGCCAGATCTTCCTCGAAACTAACCTCTTCAACTCTGGTATCCGTCCTGCGATCAACGTAGGTATTTCGGTATCACGTGTGGGTGGTTCGGCGCAGATCAAATCAATGAAAAAGGTTGCGGGAACCCTTAAGCTCGACCAGGCGCAATTCCGCGAACTCGAAGCGTTTGCGAAATTCGGTTCTGATCTTGATGCAGCAACGAAGCTTACCATTGAAAGGGGCCGGAGAAACACAGAGATCCTGAAGCAAGATCAATTTGCGCCTGTTCCTGTAGAAGAACAGATTGCGATCATCACGGCATCGACCAGAGGATTTCTCGACCGTGTTCCCGTTCCAAAAGTAAAGCAGTTTGAGAAAGAATTCCTCGAGTTGATGCGTGGCAGCCATCAGGCTGTGCTCGATAACCTCCGAGCAGGAAAATTTGAAGATGCAGACGTGGAGACCATCAAGAAGGTGGCTACCGATCTGGCAAAACAATACGTTTAATCGTCAGGCAAGATGCCCAGCTTAAAGGAAGTAAAGAACAGAATCAATTCGGTTGTCAGCACGCAGCAGATCACCAAAGCCATGAAGATGGTAGCGGCGGCAAAGTTGCGTAAATCGCAGGACCGTATCACGCAACTCAGGCCCTACGCGCAGAAGCTTGGCTCGATTCTTCAGAACCTTTCTGCCGCCCAGGCGGAC
Organism: Bacteroidota bacterium; assembly: GCA_023428695.1. GTDB lineage: Bacteria > Bacteroidota > Bacteroidia > Cytophagales > Cyclobacteriaceae > Ohtaekwangia. The sequence goes on along the minus strand of JAEYWY010000008.1, from coordinate 125,045 downwards.
GCAGATACCGATACATGGTACAGTGCTGTCCGTGAAACCGGCAAAGTGCTGATTGTAGCGGTGAGTTCCGACCGTGGCCTTTGTGGTTCGTTCAACAGCAATATTTTCAAGGGGGTGGTTCGCCTCGTCGAAGAGAACTATGCAGCACAAATGAAAGCGGGGAATGTCTCGTTCCTTCCGATCGGCAGAAAGGCTGTTGATTTCTTCAGCAAACGCAGCGGCACGAAAGTGATAAGCGAGTATGGGAATATGTTCAGTCACCTCGACTTTCAACACGCTTCTGAAGCCGGCCAATACATTATCGATTCATTCCGTGCGGCGAAGTATGACAAGGTTATACTGGTGTACAACGAGTTCAAAAACGTGGCCACTCAAATCTTGCGCACGGAGCAGTTGCTGCCGATTGCGCCTGCGTCGTCCGAATCGTCAAAGACCAATCAAATAGACTATATTTACCAACCCGAACAGGAGGAGATTCTCAAGGGTATTATTCCGAAGTCGATCAAGATTCAATTGTTCAAGGCTTTGCTGGACTCAAACGCAGCCGAAAACGGCGCGCGGATGACGGCCATGGATAAGGCAACGGAAAATGCCGGTGAGTTGTTGAAAGAACTCAGATTGACTTACAACAGAACACGTCAGGCGGCGATTACAAAGGAAATTCTTGAAATCGTCGGCGGCGCGGAGGCTCTCAAATCCTCCTGATCCGAAAGTAAGAACCAAAGAAGTCTCCCCCGGTGGAGACTTTTTTTGTTTATGCCGGTAAGTGACATATATCGACCCGTCAACATTCTCAGCATTGATGTTGCCTGTGGTGCCGCATGCAACAGCTACTTCTTCGCGATGGCATTTCACGTTCCGGTTTCATGGGTCGCGCTGCTTGTGCTGTCACTGACCGTTTGGATTCTTTATACAACGGACCATCTATTGGATGCATGGAAGATGGGCGATAACGCGAGTACGGATCGCCATTTGTTTCACGCCCGACATTTCCGACTCCTGTTGATCATCACAGGTTTCCTTGCGATCTCGGATTTGATCATGGTTTGGACCCTTCCCGCACTTACGATTCGCGCCGGAGTAATACTGGGTCTGGCAGCCGGCCTCTATCTTGTCATGATACAACGTATCCACTGGGCGAAGGAATTTCTTGCCGCCGCGTTGTATACGGCAGGTGTTCTGGTTCCCGTATTGAAGGATTGGTCAATCACACAAATTTCTACCGCGTTGATTTTTCAGTTCTATCTCGCCGCGTTGATGAACCTCCTGCTTTTTTCGTGGTTCGATCACGATCGCGACATCAGCCAGGGTTCTTTTTCTTTTGTTACAAGTGCAGGGAAACGTGTAGCGGTAACGGTGTTGTTCGTGATCCTGGTATTGCAATCCTGCCTGGTTCTTTGGAGTCGTTTCGATATGTATTTCCTGGTTCTTTGGTTGGTTGGTGTTGGTCACATCATTATTTATTCACAACGTCAATATTTCGCCAGGACGGATAACTTTCGTCTTGCCGGGGATGCACTATTTCTCTTGCCGTTGATTGTCATCATACTATCATGAGCAAGGTCGGCGGTTTTGATTTTATCGCCCCATACTACGACCGTCTTGCGCACCTCGCATTCGGGAATGCGATCAAAGATTCACAGCTTATATATCTCGACAGGATTCCGAAGGCGTCACGGATATTAGTTATAGGTGGTGGAACAGGAATTTTCCTTTACGCATTACATCAACATGCACCTGATGCGCATGTGGTGTATGTTGATGCGTCCGCGCGAATGTTGGAAATCGCTAAAAAGAACACGCCTCCCGGCCTGCGCGTAGATTTTGTCCACGGCAGATTGGAAGACATGCCGCGCGGCCAGGCGTTTGACGTGGTAGTCACATACTTTTTTCTGGACATGTTTTCAACGGTGGATCTGCAGAATCTGATTTCGAATATTGCCGAAGTTGTCGCTCCCGACAGCATGTGGCTTGTTGCAGATTTTGTGAAACGAAAGTGGTGGCACGGGTTGCTTCTTGCCTGTATGTATGCATTCTTTTCGGCTTTTGCCGGGCTCCGCGTACGGTCGCTGGCCGACTGGAATGCGCAACTCGCCCGGGCCGGATTCAGGAGGGCTGAATCCCGCTGTTTTTTTTCAGGATTTATCGAAAGCGCTATTTTCAAGGACGAAATAAAGTGATCCTCGCGGTGATCCTGGCAATCTAAAATGTTCCTGTTTGGCTTGTGAGCAATTGTTTTCTATCGACGTTAGCCTTATCTTGCATGGATACCCTTTCGGCTTTGCATTAACGAAATGAATTATCGCTTTCCACCATTATGCAGGATCTGGCGAATATTCCGGTAGTCTTGTATGAATACGCGATTTCGACTGCCGGTGAGGGTTACTTCAGGTACCTGAGCGAGTCGTCTCGAACCATTCTGGGCATTGAGCCTGACGCCGTAGTGAAAGACCCCACGCTTATGGATCGTATGGTTCATCCGGAAGATTTTTCTACCATGGTAGAGTCGTCTCAGGCCAGCTTGAAAAACGGCGGCGAGTGGTATTGGCATGGCCGCATGATCGTTCGTGGTCAGGAGCGTTGGATGGAAGTGCGTTCAAACTTTGAAAAGATGGCTGACGGTACCGTCTTTCGTCGTGGTATCATCCAGGATGTTACGGATCGCCGCGAATACTTCAAGGAAAGTGAGCTTCGTTACGACGCGCTTGTTGAACGATTGCCTATAGGTATCGTTGTTCACAATCATGGGAAGTTGGTGTATGCCAATGTACAGGCCCACGAAATTCTCGGTGCAAAACCATTGGGCCTCGTGAATACACATGTGCTTAACTACATTCACCCGGACTATCGCGATAACATCGTCGGAAAACTCAAGGAAGTAGCCGCAGTCACGCCGACGAAAATGGTTGAACAAAAGTTTCTTCGTGTGGACGGAAAAGTAATTGATGTCGAGACATCTGCGTTTCCGTTTATGTTCAAGGGATCGCCATCGATTCAGGTAATCTTTCGCGACATCACCGAACGCAAACAAGCCGAAGCAAGGCTGAAGAAGAATGAAACAATGTTCACACAGTTGTTTCAAAATGTTCCGATCGCTGTTGTACTTCTGAATGAAAACGGAAAAGTAAATCAGGTTAATCCGGGATTTCAACAGATGTTTGGATACTCCATGCAGGAGCTGCAAGGAAAGAACCTCAATGATTTTATTGTCCCGGATCATCTCCACAACGAGGGTATCGACCTTAACAACCTTATCACGTCAAATAGAGTTGTGAAACTTGACACGTTGCGCCGTCACAAAGATGGCAGGATTGTCAACGTGATCCTGTATGGCGTGCCCATCATGCAGGAGAATCAAACAATAGGTATCTATGGAGTTTACATTGATATAACCGACCGCATTAAGGTTGAAGAGGAACTCAAGATCCGAAATGCCGAACTCGATAATTTTGTTTACAAAGTTTCCCACGATCTGCGGGCACCATTATCATCCATACTGGGTCTTGTTAACCTGGCGAAACTTCCCGGTAACACCGACAACCCGTTGACGTATATCGATATCATTGGCGGTAAGGTGGAGCAACTAGACCACTTCATTGGGGATGTACTGAGTCATTCGAAGAACCTGAAGATGGACGTTACCATAAGTAAGGTTGACTTCTCACAAATCATTGAGCGTACCTTCAATGATCTCAACTACCTTGAGGGCGCTGGCGAAATCAAACGTATAACCAACGTATGTGGTGATGAATTCTACAGTGATCCGTGGCGGATTTCTGAAATATTCCGTAACCTGATTTCAAATGCAATCAAGTACAGGCAGACAGAAGACGTTCAATCGGAGGTTGCAATTAAAGTGTTGATTGACAGCCATCGCGCCGAAATTACGTTTGCCGACAACGGGATTGGAATTGATGACGCCAACCTGGCACGGATATTTGAAATGTTCTATCGCGCCACCGAACAATCCGATGGTTCAGGAATAGGTCTTTATATTGTGAAGAATGCCGTAGACAAACTTGGTGGTCAGATCAGTGTTTCCAGCAAACCTTTCCAGGGTACGAGGTTTCATATTATATTGCCCAACCGAATGAAGAGCGGGGTTTCCCGAACCAGCCCAATAGCCGCCGAACAAAGATGAGGATTGTAGAAGTAACTAATGAGCATCTGGCTGACGAATTCCTGATGCTTCCGGTAAAATTATATCGGAACGAAAGCAAATGGATACGCCCGCTCGATAAAGACATTCAGAACGTCTTTGACACCGGGAAGAACAAGGCATTTCGCCACGGCCGGTGCATTCGCTGGATTCTTGTTGACGACCGAAACGAGACAATCGGCAGGGTCGCGGCGTTTGTGAACGAAAAGCTTGTGCACAAAGGTAACGATCAGCCTACTGGCGGAATGGGATTCTTCGAGGTCATTGAAAACAAGGAAGCCGCCTTCCTGCTTTTCGATACGTGTCGTGACTGGCTGGCAGAACGCGGGATGGAAGCAATGGATGGCCCGATTAACTTCGGAAGCCGCGATCGGTGGTGGGGTCTCCTCATTGAAGGGTTCGATCGTGAACCAAACTACCAATGCAATTATAACTTTCCCTACTACAAGACGTACTTTGAAGAATACGGTTTTCAGGTTTATTTCTATCAGCTTACGTTTGCGCGAAAGGTACGCGATCCTTTATCGCCGCGCCTGGCCGAGAAGGCAGAGCTGGCAGCTCGAAATCCGGAATATGCATTCCGTTACCTGCGCAAAGATGAAATACCGCGACTGGCGGAGTATCTGCACCACGTGTACAACAAGGCATGGGGTAACCGTTCAGAAAATCCTGAGATCACATTGCAGCAGGCACAACTCATGGTTAAGCAGATGAAACCGATCATGGATAGGAAACTGTTGTACTTTGGTTTCTATAAGGAAGAACCGATAAGTTTCTTTCTTTCGCTTCCTGAGATCAATCAGATTTTCAAACACGTCAATGGTAAACTTGACTGGAAGGGAAAACTCATTGCATTGGCGCATACGCTACTGAAGACAAACCGAAAAGCATTCGGGATTCTTTTTGGTATTGTTCCGGAGCACCAGGGAAAAGGAGTCGACGGTGCCATGATTATGAATGCAAGACAGGTCCTCCAGGAAAGTTATAACAGGTACGTTGAATATGAAATGAACTGGATCGGCGACTTCAATCCGAAAATGATTAACGTTGTACAACAAGTCGGCGGATACGTCGCCAAACGCCACGCTACGTATCGGAAGTTGTTTGATGAATCAAAACCGTTCCGGAGATCCCCAATTTTGAATTAGTATGCAACAGGAGGAAAGTGGACAGGAGTCAAAATCGTCATTTCTGATTAAGAACCTTGTTAAAGGCCTGCTTTGGCTCGCCGTTATTTTGGTTGCATTTATCTACGCCAAAGATTTCTTGCTTGAAAATTTTGAACGGCACATTGGCGTGCTCAAGGACAAACCTTTGATTCTGTTCTCAATCTTTTTTTTATCGGAAGTCGTTTTCGGAATAATACCCCCGGTACTTTTTATGTCAATGTGGAAATTGCTGATGCATGTTCCATTAACGCAATACGTATTCTTTCTGAGCGTGTTGGCAGTTATTTCTTTTATCTGTGGTATTATCGGTTTCTACATTGGGAAATACTTTTCACAAACGCCTTTTTATCGCCGGATCGAAGAGCGCTATCTGCTGCAGTATAACAAACAATTAAAAAGATTCGGCGTGTTTCTGGTTCTTGTCGGAGCCGTGACACCACTGCCCTTCTCGGGAACCTGTATGCTGGCGGGATCCGTACACCTGCCGTTTAAGAGTTTTTTGTGGGCGTGTTCAGCAAGGGTTTTCTATTTTATCATTTACGGTTGGATCGCCTGGTCTTTTCCCAGCCTGTTTTTATAACAATTTTTGTTGAAGGCTGTTAATGCGTAAGTTCGTGCTCGCTTATGAAGGACAAAGTCGCGGTTCTGCTCATTAATTTAGGTACTCCGGATAGCCCGTCGGTCCCGCATGTACGCTCCTATTTATCACAATTTCTAAATGATCCCCGGGTCATCGATATACCGTGGTTGCCGCGGAAGCTCCTCGTGAATTTTGTGATCGTTCCATTTAGAGCACCAAAGTCCGCGAAAGTCTATCGGCAACTCTGGACCGAAAAAGGATCGCCCCTTTTGTTTCACAGCGAGCGAGCAAAAGAACTTTTGCAGGATGCCCTCGGAGATACGCACGATGTCTATCTCGCTATGCGATATAAAAACCCATCCATTCCCGACGTTCTCGAACGAATCAGGAAGAAGAACTACACCAGGATCATCGTTCTGACGATGTTTCCGCAGTATGCATCGGCAACTACCGGGTCAGCTCATGACGAAGTAATGCGTGTCGTAAGAAAATGGTGGGTGATACCTGAAATCCGATTCATCGGCCAGTACTATGATCACCCTGTTTTTCTCGAGGCATTTGTTGCGCGGGGCCGTCAATACGACCTGTCACAATATGAACACTTCCTCTTTTCATATCATGGCCTTCCCGAACGCCAGGTTGAAAAAGTACACGCTGGTGGTTCGTGTGCTGACTATAATTGCCAGTCGGAAATAAACGAACAAAACAAACTTTGCTACAAGGCAACATGTCATGCCACCACAAGGCTCCTTGCAGACAGGCTTGGGATTCCACCTGAAAAATACACCGTGTGTTTCCAGTCACGACTTGACAAGAAGTGGCTCACTCCTTTTTCCGATGCAGTCGTTGAGGATTGTGCAAGACGCGGCATGAAAAAAATTCTGGTATTCTCACCGGCATTTACCGCTGATTGTCTTGAAACGATTATTGAAATCGGAGAAGAGTATCAGGAATTGTTCGTCCATAAGGGTGGCGAAAAAGTTCAACTTGTCGAAAGTCTGAATGATCACCCGCTATGGGTGGCATGTATGAAGGACCTTGTTTTGTCGGCTTAATTCATTCTCTATTGGCCGTAACAAATGATTCCGGAACGCGAAGGCGAGAAGGTGACACGTATTTCGGGTACCTGTTTTTCGCAGGAGGCGACAACGCGTGGTCTCTACCGTCTTTACTGGAACACCCAAAATGTCGCTGATCTGTTTTGTCGTTCTGCCATGACCCAGGTGTTCAATTACTGCGCATTCACTCACGCTAATTCTGGGCATTGGCTGTATCTCGTATTTTGAATTTGTGAAATAGCTATCACCGACGGCCACCGTACGGAAAATACCCGGTATTTCGTCGAGTGCCGTTTCAGGTGTTATGAATGCTTTTGCCCCAAGCGCAACGAGCGTTGCGAATACAGATTCTGAAAGCGTTTCAGTGATTAATATTGTTTTCTGTCTCCTGTATTTACGAAGGAATGCGATCGCATGGATGAGATCTTTTCCGGAGCCATGACTCATGTCAAGTATCATTATTTCCGCGGGATGATCAGACCCTGTTAATGCTATTGCGTTTGAGCCGGGCATTTCATGAAATTCAAGATCAAATGCACGTGAACTCAGTACAGTTCGCAAGCCGGCGGCGTTCAGTTCCGAAACGCCTGCAAGCATGACGTCATATTTTCGCATGATACCTAACGGGTTAAATCTTTTGCTAGGTAATACTTTTCACCCGCTGGGTCAATCAGGTTTTCCTGACAATTTTTCGAGGTGACTTTGTCTGTGACTTTCATTTTTTATTCTCCAATCGTCGACTCATCTTTGACCTACCCCCCGATTTCTGATTCTTCAGAGAGTATTTCAAAAAACCGTTAGCTAAAATTTAATTCTTATGAAAAGAACCATTCTCCTTTGCCTCACCCTGTGCCCACTGTTCAGTTTTGCTCAATGGACCACGCCTGATGCAAACAAGACAATCTATTCACCTGGTAAAGTTGGCATAGCAGTAACCGATACGAAAGGATATGCACTTGCCGTCGGGGGAAACGTTGTGGCTGAAGAAGTCGTCGTCAAACTGAAACAGAACTGGCCGGACTTTGTGTTTGCTCCAACTTATGAACTGGCGGATCTCGAGGAACTGGAGCGATTTATAAAGTGTTACCGGCATCTGCCAGGAATCCCTGACGCAACTGAGGTTGCCGCAAATGGTGTTTCCATCGGAAGTATTTCTGCCTCATTGTTAACAAAGATCGAAGAGCTGACACTGCATCTTATTCGCGAACGAAAATATGTGCAGGATCTTGAAGCCCGCATTGCAAAACTCGAGGAGGAAATCAAAAAGATGGATTGATGACGGACCTCCTCCGAAACGCAGTGCGAAACCCGGTTAGGTTTTGCCTGCCTCTGATGCTATTCACAACAATTGGGTTGTTTGGACAAGGAAAGGAAATCAAGAGCGATTATTATTCGAACTATATACCCAAGAGACCGGAGGTCGGTTCGCTTGGAACGTTCGGAAACACCACAATCAACTACTACACCGGGCTCCCGGAAGTGTCTTTGAACTTGTTTCAACTTCAGGGACGAGAGCTCGCCCTTCCAGTCTCCATTGGCTACGATGCCACGGGCATACGCACTGATGAGCTATCGGGATCCGTTGGAATTAAATGGATTCTTGCCGCGGGCGGATTTGTCCAGCGTGAATTAAAAGGTCTTGCCGATGAACGAACAGACAACGGCTACCTTAAATATGCACGTGAAACAAATTACTTCGCGGGCATTAATGGATCAGATTGGGCGCAATGGTCGGAGAAAAATGAACGAGACGCCATGCCGGATATTTTCACTATCGTTATCCCTGGCAGAACCATCCGGTTTGTCCTTGATAAGAACGGTGTCGCCCATGCGATTCCGAGGGACAACGTTAACATCACATATACAACGGAGACTTACGATGGGAGCCAGAAAAGAATTAATAAGATTGATGTAGTCACTGAAAATGGAACGCGGTACACCTTCGGGGGTGATCCCAATGCCATTGAATTAAGGACGATAGAGACACTTGTACTTTCGTCAACATTCTACTATAAAGTCCTTCAGGATTGCCCGCCATATACTGCCCCCATTTGGGACCTACCACCGGCAGGAACAACCCACTACTACTATGGATGTAACGGCACAATGCATGAGGCTTTCGTGCCTGCGGCTATCCTCGAGGAAAAGAAGATCCCTCAGTATACAAGCAAATGGAATCTGGTCTCTATAACGTTGCCATCAGGAGAGGCAACCACATTCAAATATCGCAAGCTCGCTGACGTGCGCTATGTGACGAGACCGCGCGCAACAAGAATATCGCCCGTGCTTGAGCCGGGAGGTTTTATAAAAGAGGTACGGTGGTGTAAGGACATTCTATGCACGGGCTATTATTACGAGAAACATTTTTTCAACGGAACGTTTGCAACCCGAAGGTTTGGTGAAACTGATCCTGGATCAAAGCCGGAGGACGGAGTTTTGTTTCCCGGAGACATTTCCTTCGAAACCAATGATATCCTGGACATAACTAATTATCCTCCCACACCCGGAGCGGTGAGCTTCTATCACACACTGATTACCGAAAGTAATATCGCACTGGAGTCCATCACCTCGGCCACAGGCAACACTGCAACATTCAAAACGTCAGCCCGCGCTGATCTGCCCAATGCCATGAAGTACGACGAGATCGCCTTGCGAAATATGGAAAACCGATTGATCAAATCGGTGAAACTTAACTATAAGGTGGTCGATGCAAATGAGGACAAGGACTACTTCTGGTTCAGCGAAGCGTTGTTGATGCGTGAGTTCAAATCGCTGAAAGTGAATTCGAATGAGTATTACGCCAACTATGTGAAGAAACACACGGAGGGTGATATTCCCAACAAAACCCTGGTTAAGTATGTGTACGAAGGTTTGAAAGACTATAACTATAAACGAACATTCTTAACCTCTATTGAGGATGTCTCGTCAGTAAAGCCATTGATCCTTTATGAATTTGATTATAGTGACCTTCAACTCCTGCGTCGACGCACAACACCGCTGCATGACCAACAGGGGTTTCATCGCTCACGGTCGCACGAGACTAGATTTGGCTTTGCCACAGGCAAAAATGCAATGTTGACCAACAGCTTTGCGCCTGATCGCGATCTTACGTCTTTCCAGGCAATGCTCACGGGACAATTGAAGCAGGTTAGGTACCCCACCGGTGGCATGACGCACTTTCACTTTGCAACAAAGAATGATTTAAAGCTCAGGCTAATTGAAGACATTGATCACGCAGGGAAGGTAGTGCGCCAGCGCGAAATAGAATACGTGTCGACGTTTCCAAGCGGGAGTCCGATTTTTGTTTCATACCAGGATTTCAAAATAAGAGATTCTGAATACTGGATGAAATACAAGGTTAGTTCGTCATCGGCGCAAAACGATTCATATTCGTTGACAAAAGGTGCGGTTGATGGGAGCGCTGAAGTGATTGTTTATCACGGCACAAAAGATGACAACAACGGATTTGAACGCCTGTTATATTCTGCGGCCGGCGAACTTACCTACAAGGACGTATCCACAACGATATTTTCAAACCCCGCGGAAAAAAGAAAAGATGGTAATCCGATAAGAAATATCTTTCCATTTCCTCAACACACAGAGCGGGATCATACACGCGGTCTATTGCTGAAACATCAGATATTTAAGAAGGGCAGCACCATTGAGCATCCACTTCGCGAAACGACTTATAACTACGTGGTCAACCCGTATGGGTATAAACCACCCGTTGTGAAGGGCTTGAAGGGGGGCTCATTTAATTGGACTTCTAAAATAAAGGCGACGTTTTGGTCCGGCTATGAACAGCAGGGGATAAAACGTTATCGGTGGGCAATTTATGATGTACCTGTTGACTGGGTAATTCTTGAAAGCAGTGAGGAGGTCAACTATGGTGATGATCGAAACAAGGAAACACGGATCGTATCACAATTCACGTATGATCCACAATACCTCCAGCTGATCGAAACAACTTCGTACTCGAAAGCACAATCTGACCGCAAGTTCATCACAAAAACAAAATTTGCGACGCACCGGGATTACGACTACACCAGAGATGACTGCACGTCAAAACTTGACTTGTGTGCTAAGAACTGTGCTACGTCAAGCAGACCCGGAGCTTGCAAGGTCAGTTGCCAGGAAAATTATCGGGCATGTCTCGCTACGTACGGTAACGCCGAGGCCGCGGCGTTGTTTGAGCTTCGAAGGACGCGTCAACACATGACGCCGGTAGAGATTCAGGAGTGGACCACCGAAGGAACTGTTCAAACATTGACAGGTGCCACTGTTGTCACGTTTGGCGTTTCTGCGCCGGCCGAAAGCGTGTTGCCGCGTGCGGTATGGGCAAGACCCGGTGCGAGCGGCGCAACCCCGTTTGTCTCATCAAAAATAAACACAGAAGGAAAATTCATTTGGGAGCCAGCAATGATCAAGGTGCATTCTTATGATACTTATGATCCCGAGTTTGGCCGCATAGTCTCGCAAACATCGAAAGACGGGACCGTCAATAAGTATCAATGGGCGTATGGAGGTTCACTCGTAGCCGAGCACGTACGTAACCCGGGAACGTATGAGCAACGGGATGTCTATAAGCATATCCCGCTCGTTGGACCAATAAGCATCACCGATGCGAATGGACGAAATACGACATACAACTACGATGTTTTCAACCGTCTGCTGCACGTTCGCGATCATGATTCGAACATTGTATCCGGCTATGCATACCATTTAAGACAGGAGGCGCGCACCTCATCCCTGTCTGCCACCATTAGTGTGTCAGGGGACAGGCTCGTAAATAAGACTGTCGGGTTCTCGACACCATTCGAGCCCGGCAATGATGGGAGTGTTGTTCACCAGTGGGACTTTGGCGATGGAGCAAAAACTGAAACGACGGCGACTTCAGTTTCTCACAAATACAAAGCTCCGGGTATCTACAAAGTCAAGCTTCGGAAGACACACCCATTGTATGGCGCAGCGCAGGCCGAGTATACACTGGAGATCGGGAATGCTTTCGGTGTTTCCCTGTGTGTTGACGGGCCTTATCTGATCGACATCCCGCCGGTGCACATTCAGCCAATCGCGGGCGGTTGCACCACGCTTCCTATGGATGTGAACAAAACGGTGATCAAAGCCGCCGTCTCAGGCGGATGTGGCAGTCTGACATATCAATGGGAACTGCAGACTTCAAGTGGCGCATGGCAGAAGTATAGTACTTGTGGTGCAACATGCAATCCCCCGTCGGGGTTCACGAGTCGTGTCCTCGGCGCCTATAAGGTACGTTGTATTGTCAAAGACGGATGCGGGAACACAGCGACGTCGAACATTATTGAGTTAACTATCATTTAAACACCGCACGATGAAATCAATTGGAATGAAAAGCATGCTGCTGGTTTCGTTACTCGGCAGTATCATCTGCGAGCTGTCTGCGCAAGACTATGAAACCGTGCGTTCGATTGAACTCGCCTCATCGCCCGTTCGATCGTATTATGTTAATGATTATGCGATCCTCCGTTCCGGGGTGCGCGTCAAGGGTACATCGGGAACGTTTTTCATAAAGACAAACCCGTCAAAAGCAGGAGCGATGTTCGGTGGACTGAACTACGTAAGGACAGAACAATACCGAAAAGCGATTTCCAACGAGCGGATAAAAGAGACGTTGACTCCGGACGAAAGGGCACTCAACTATAAATACATTGATGGTCTTGGAACGCAAATCCAGACAGTTGATGCATCGGCATCCCCGGGAAAAAGAGACGTTGTGACTTTCAATGTGTTCGATAACCATGGTCGCGAGCCGAAGGCGTTTCTTCCTTTTACGATTAATGGAACCGGCGCTTACCGAATTGAAGCGGAGAAGGAACAACTCACGTTCTATGCCGGAACCCCCGGTGTGGTGGTTGACAAAGAGCCGTATCATTTGAATTCATTTGAGGAGTCACCATTGAATCGCCTGAATGAAAGTTATGCACCTGGCTGGGCCTGGCATACCGATGCGCAAAGCATTCCTCAAACAAACACTTTCGATGCGAATACAGCAAAAGAAGTCTTTCTTCTGCGATACGTGGCAGGAATTCCGGAGTATTCGGCAACCCGATTCTACCCGGCAAATTCTCTTACCCGTTCTATGACGACACTCGAAAGTGGACTTGTGCAAAAGACCTATCGGGATATCAAAGGCAGAGTGATTTGTGAAAAAAAAGGGGCTGGCAACGAATGGCATGAAACGTATTTCATCTATGACGTAAACGGACTTTTGCGATTTGTTTTCCCCCCCGAGGCATCTGCACGACTCGCCGAGTATGCAGCTTCTTCAAAGAAGCAAACGTTCCTCGACCAATGGGTATTCCAATACCGGTATGATGACAAAGGCCGTACCACGGAGAAACGTGTTCCAGGATCAGACTGGATTCACATGATCTACGATCAGTGGGACAGGCTCGTGCTCACACAGGATGGCCGGCAGCGCCCGTCGAAGGAGTGGACGTTTACAAAGTATGATGTGCATAACAGACCTATAATCACTGGAACCGTTACAGGGACGCGCACGAGCCTGGAAACGGGAGCTTCGAATGGTACGATCCGGTTCGAAACCCGGGCCGCAAACGCTATTGGATATACCAACAATTCGTTTCCCGCACATACCGAATCACGCGTTCTGACAATAAAGTATTACGATTGCTATAATTTTATAAACTATCCGAATTGGGACGCGGATAAATTGTCGTATCTTCCTTTCGACGAGCCTGGGATCGTTGCAAAGAATGAAGTGATTAATCCCGGCTCAACCGCTTTATCATTTGATCCAGTCGTGCGGGGGTATGAGACCGGCTCGAAAACGAGAGTTCTCAACAGCAACACGTGGTTGCACAAGGTTGTTTACTATGATCGCAAATACCGACCCGTTCAGACAATCTCAAAGAACAGCTTCGGTAAGCGTGAAACGATCAGTTCGGCAAGGAATGCATTTACCGGGAAGATTGAGAAGAGAAAGAGGGTCCATAATGGTCCTGCAGGCGTGACAACGATTTACGAAGAGCTTGTCTATGATCACCGGGATCGTCTGCTTCAGACATGGCATCAAATTAACGATAACCCAAAGACGTTGCTCACATCGTTGCGATATAATGAGCTTGGTCAGCTGATTGAGAAGAATATTCATTCCGTTGATGGATCTTCTTTCATTCAGTCCATTGACTATGCATATAATATTCAGGGATGGCTAACCGGAGTCAACCAGGTTACTTCTGCAGCTTCCGGTACGGATCCGGTTGCTGACTTGTTTGGTATGGAAGCGATGTTTGAGACTGCACCAACGGTCGCAGGGAATTCTGCAAAAAAATATTTTGATGGCCGTATTTCGGCGATAAGCTGGAAGGCAGAAGTGCCAAAGAAAAACGAGGCCCGGATTTACGCATTTGACTATGACAACTTCGGCCGCTTTCACAAAAGCACCTTTGCATCCCGCATCAAAAACGCATGGACCGGTGCCCCCGGGATGTTTGATGAGCAGGTCACGTCGTATGATCGAAATGGTAACATTGGCGGCGGAAGCTCAGCTGCTATAATACGATATGGCATGATCGAAGGCACGAAAACAAAAATTGATGAATTGACATACAGGTATGAAGGAAACCGGTTGCAGAACGTAAAAGATCAGAGTATTCACCCGGCCGGATTTTCGGATAAGCCTGGCGTTGCGACTTCGGTAAATGAGTTTGGTTATGATCCCCATGGGAACCTGATTTCGGATCAGAATAAGTCCATCACGAAGATTACATATAATGCACTTAACCTTCCGGAGGAAATCGAAATCACGCGTGCGGATTTGAATCCGGTGCGAACAGATCGAATCCGGTTTTCATATGATGCTGAAGGTAATCGGCTTAGTCGGGAAATACTTGTTGGAGGTAACGGAGTATGGAAAACAATCTATTCGGGAGACTTCCAATACGACAACGGCGAACTTTCGTTTATTGAGACATCTGAAGGCCGGGCTGTACCGAATGGTTCGTCGTTCGACTATGAATATTTCTTTCGCGATCATCAGGGCAACGTACGCGCCGTTTACGGCGTTGTTGAGGAGACCGCCGTCTACAAGGCGACCATGGAACCGGCGCTTGATAATCAGGAACGGGTAACATACGGTTTCTCAAAAATTACGGAGACACGTACACAGGGTAATAACATTACCGTTTCCAGTCCGGAGGTGTTCTCTCCCGCGTACTCGGCGCGTTGTAACGGCTACACCGTGGGTACCAGCGTAACTCCTGTGGGCCCCTCAAAAAGTTTCAGTGTTCGCACAGGCGAAGCAGTATATGTGGAAGCTTTCGCACGATACAACAGTGCACGCACTACTTCATCAAAGATTGTCGCGTCCACACTTGTATCAGCCGTTACGTCATCGTTTAATGTGACAAGTGCAGAAAATTCCAAACTCTACCAAAACATGAGCACTGCACTTCCTGTTACCAGTGGTAATATTGCAGAGTCATCCGTTGTGCCAAAGGCTTATCTCATGCTGCTCTTCTTTGACAATAACTATGTTTTCCGAAAGGCGGCTGCGCAGGCAGTGTCGCAACGCGCATACAAGCAATTTGAAAAGTTGTCGATTTCATTCACGCCTGAGGCAAATGGGTATGTATACATTTACGTGATCAATGAATCCAACGAAAGTGCTCTTCTTGATGTCTACTTCGACGATTTGTATATCATTCATCAGAAGCGCACGCGTACGCCACGTATTCTTCAATCGGTCGACTATTATCCTTTCGGACTCACATTCAACTTATATCACGCGGACCGGTTAAGAAGTATCGCGACGGAGAATGGGGTGAGATACGAGCCGGTACTTCGAAACCGTGTATTGTTTCAGGGGCAGGAGCATCAGAATGATCTTGGTCTCGGCTGGTATCAGTACAGATATCGCATGCACGATCCCGCGATCGGGCGATTTGGATCGGTTGATCCCCTGGCGGAGGATTACAAACACAACAGCCCGTATGCATTCAGCGAGAATGCACTTGCCCAGGGTCGTGAACTGGAGGGACTGGAGAAAGCAGCGTATGAAGTTTTGAAATATATTTCGCCGATTTCGTTCACAGTCAATAGTTCATTTACTACCCATGAATCGAAGATAGGCGTCGAAGTATCGATCGGTATCCCCAAACTAATTCCATTTAGCTATCGAAAAACCTTTGGAACATCATATGTGTCGCGTGACTATTTTAGTTCTGAGGGTGAAATGGAGCACAGAGTCGGAACTGAAACGACCAACCCCTTGGGGATTTCATTTCAAAGCACGAAATATATTCGGGGTGGACTATCGCAAACAACAGGATTGATGACCCTAGGTGGCCCATTCTTTAACTTGAAGTATGAAAATGATTGGTGGGATAAATCGACAATGGCGTTATTGGATCCGCTAAAACTTCACCCGGCATATGGTGGAGACGGAGGGGATCGATTTAGAACCGCGGCCGGCAAATTCACATTTGGCGTGATTCAATATGGGTTTAATCTCGCGACAGGTGACCCTGGTCCAATAGGTCATCGCAGTCATGATTATACCCTTGGAGGAATAAATGGAACCTATGTCAAGCATTACTTTGATGGACAGGAATACGATCCGGACAAATATCGGCTCGGATTGAAGTATGTCGGATTAGGGCCATGGCGACTTGGGATAAACAATGAATTGTTTCGACATAGACTTCAGAATCGTTTCGCTCACGAGTTTCTTTTGAAAAATGATCCAAGTGCCAGGTTTCTATTGCTACCAGGTAACGATGAGTTGTATTTTGGGTTAAGTACTGGAAGTGGAACGGCATGGCCATGACTTCGTTCCCAAGTGAAGTTGTTGAATGTAACTTGTATGAAAAAGATAGTTAGATGCTGAACATTTCCAAAAATCTGGTAAGAACCGGCATTCTCGCGCTATTAGCGGCAAGTTGTACGAGCAGAGCAGTGGATAGCGGGATTACCTTGGAAAGGCGGGCCAATACATCGACACAGTTGAGGCTGAAGGGGTACTACTATCATGAGGATTTGATTGGCACCGTCACGGTAATGTTTCTTTATAAAGATGGAATTGTACTTTCGCCAGGTTCGTTCATGAGGGATGATTGGAGCAAGCGCGAAGTGTTCTTCTCAAGTCAGGAAGGAATCAGAAAATTCCAAGATACCCAGCTTGCTTGGGGAGTCTACCAGATCCGCGGTGACACGATCTTTGTGGAACGACTTCATCCATCAAGTGGTTCATATGGAGGATATCATGTGTTGCTGGAGACGGGTAGAATACTTAGTGACACCAGTTTCACCTTTTCGCATCGATCGGATGACGACGAATCAAGTTCAAGATATGAAGAGACATATCTTTTCAAACATTTCACGCCCAAACCCGATAGTGCAAACAAATGGATTAATTAATTATTTTAAATATGTATGGCAATGGGTCACGAATTTGGACAGTTGTCATTTGAAGGCCGCAAGTTGATATACTGATCTGGTATCCACCAAAACCTGATAGTACAACCCAATGGACTAGCCTGAACCAACCGTTGTGTATTATGAAATTCAAAATCCTTTTAAGTGCGCTGATAAGCGTGCCCCTGCTTTCGATGTCGCAAAACGTGCAGGTGAATCTTTCACCACAGCACTGCGAAAAGCTGAACAAGCTGAACAATGCTAAAACCAAACTCCTGAAGTACTTCCGGTATTACCGGAGAGACAGCGTCAGGCAAACCAGGCAGAAGCTGCGTCGCGAAAAAAAGCTGATCATGCGTGAGCTTCTAAATGCGCGTGATGTTATGCCGTTGCCTTTCGCCGTCAGCGGCTTGCGACCACTTGACTATGTTGAGATTCCTGATTCGCTTCATTTGAGCAGTGATCCATTGGCCACTCTTCCCAGCCTGCGATTGGAGGCCGCACGCGGTGGCACCATTCCCGACTCTTTGTTCAGTTTGTTTCCGCGACCAGATGATGTTTACAAGGACGTGGCATCCAAACTTCCTCGTGATCTGACAGGTCAAAATGCGGCGAATGCAGATACCGCCATTTCACCGGTGAGTGTAAACGCCGTTAGTGCGGAAGTAACAGACCAGATCCCAATCGACATGACTGAGATTCCGCGCGAACTTCCTGATCGCGATTCACTCGTCACGATTGCGAAAATGCACGCAATACGACTCGCGCAGTCTGTGAAGATGCCGGATGTTCAGAAGAAAATCACAAAGATAATGACTCGTTACCGCGCCTTTGGTAATGCCGGAAACCCGTCGGAAGGAGTCAGGCGCACTTCACTCGAAGGGTTGACGATTCTTGAACGCCTGGTCATCGGTGGCACATTCAATGTTGTCAGCACGCAACCCTTGTCGATCGACATAGCACCACGTATTGGCTACCGGCTGAGTACGCGTTTTCAGACAGGTTTTGGTGTAAACATTCGGCATACCTGGGGCGATAGTCTGCGATTTGATCGGACCGTTTCATCGCAACACCTTTCGTATCGCGCTTATGTTCGCCACGAACTCCCGCGATCTTTCTTCGCATACACCGAATGGGAACGGGTACGACTACCCAAAGCGCAGGAGTCTTCTGATGCGCGATGGCTGGATGCCGCGTTCGTCGGTGCAGGTAGAAAATTCCTGGTACATCCTGCGTGCTACATGACCGTAACGGCGCTCTATCACATATCTGCAGAAGAACAATCATCAGTCTATGCACGAAGGTTCCAGGTACGCATCGGATTTGAGTTGAGTGAGTTGGCGACCCGACGAAAGACTTTTCAATACCATCCCAACAGAACACGTTAACCCCGATTCCATATGAAAACAACAACAACAATCGTTATGGTCATGCTTGGTATGACCGTCTTTGCCCAGTCAACTGAAAAGGCGTTCAGCGGCGCCGTGGCCTATCTCGAAGTTGGCGGAGCGGGCGGAGTGTACTCGGTGAATATTGAAAACCCGTTCTTCGACTTTGGGCGATGGCGCGGGAATGTCAGGCTTGGATATGGGCAAATGCACTATCGCCATCCCAACAACGTTTTCAGAACCATTCCACTTGGCATTCACATGTTCAAGCACTCCGGCAATCACCATGCGGAAATCGGCGCGGCCCTTTCTTATATCGCCGGATATCACTATTCGGAAATATTCGCGAATTCAGGAAGCAAAATGCAAAGCCGTGGAATATTCTTTGTGCCAATGGTCGGCTACAGATTTCAACGACCACATGGTGGTTTGTTTTTCAGAGTACAATACTCGCCGCTGATCAAAATCAAAGAGTATGGCCCAAGGCCGTACTTTCAGAGGTTTATGGGCGAACCGATTCACGCACCCGGACTAGCCGTAGGGTACGCGTTCGACAAGCCGTTGTTCCGACACCGTAGATAGCTAGTACTTTCTGACGTAGAGGATTACGTCTTTCATCATGCTCTTGGTAAACGCGAAGGATAATCCTTTGTCAACGAAAGAGCGCTGCGGGTCATTTGCAAAAAACGATGCCGCATTTGGAACCTTAAGGCCCCATGAGCCGGAAGGAGTCAGTGCCCCTGGAACGATGAGCACAACATGGCCAAGTCCCTGTTCGTCCTGATAGACTGCAACGACCGCTTTCTTGTTATTCGCATTTTGCTGTGCCGCTTCAAGTACCGATTGGTCAAAGGAAGGACCGAGGGCTGTCCAGTTTCGATTATCCTTTATGAATGATGAAATCTCAGACGCCGCCATATATCGCTTCCTGGACGAAGAATAGAAGTCGTTGATGTTGTAAACTTTCTTGAGTGATTCACCGGTCAATGAACTGCATTCATTGTTTCCATTCTTTTTGCAGTTAACAAACTCGGAGAGTGCTCGTTCAAGATCTTGTTTCCATGATGCATTGACTGTTTGAGCCTGCAGTTGAATTGTGAAAGAACTCACGAACATGAGAATCAGGAAAACCCGCATTGTTGTCATGTGCATAAATTTGTTTGCGATTTCAGTGGGGTGAAATTAAATATTACCCAATAGCAAAATCGTCAAACGAATGCGGTGAGATCAGTCACGTAAGTTTTTACCTGAAACGACAGTTGCAATTACAACATTGGTACCTGATTTCTCGGGGTTATTCAGTCTCCATGTCGTGAAGTTCCAGTTCAAGCGCTCTGGTGCTGATGAGAATCTCGCGCAATGAAAGCACAAGACTAATCAGCAGAAATACCAGGCTGAGCCCGAATATGCCGAAAGCGAGCGTATTGTATTCGAGGAAGATCGTAAGCATACAGAGCACGCAACAGAAGAAACTGACAATTCCGTAAGCCTGCATTCGTCGGACAAGATTCAGACGTGTCCGCAAGTTTTTTATCTGGTCTCTCACTATTTCACGGTTCTCGTGCATCTGGCGATATTTCGCATGCAGGTTTCTGATCAGCGTTGCAAGTGCAAGAAACCGATTGGTATACGCCAGCATCAAAAGCGTAATTGCCGGAAAGAGCAGTGCCGGTGTATTGATTGAAATCTCTCTGAATGTCATGAGGTCAGAAAAATATCGTTATCGTTTTGAAATCGGAAGCGTGTGAGTTCCCGGCCTGCCAAACAGTAACATTACGTTATGATTAAGCATTCACAAGTATTTCCTCAACGGCATGGATAGCTGTTTCCCTGCGCTCCTCCCGCTCACCATGAATTTCAACGAATGGAACAGGTTGATTCTTGAGCTCTGAAATATAGATGTTGTACAGTTCTTCGCGCTTGTCCGGGTGCTCCCTTTGCGGATCGTCCTCCCATGGGATATCGATATTTGTGAGCAGATAAAGATCATAGTCGCGTTTTGAGAGCAGCGTAAGAATCTCCGGATTCACATCACCGTACTTGAAGGTGCTCCATACCTTGATCACGTACAGGTTTGTGTCGCAAAACAGGACGCCATTGGCAGTCCGGACAAACTCATCCTCAAGGCGGAGCTGACCATGTGCGATTGTGGTAAGATCATCCCGATTGTATGGTCTCACGAGATTGTTGAGGTAACCGCGCGCATATTCGGGGACCCACGTAGTATTGTAGCGGGAGGCGAGAAACGCCGAAAGTTCGGACTTTCCGGTGCATTCTGGGCCGATAACAACCACGCGCTTGACATGAGGAGTAGGAACGGCGTTCATACGGGTGAAAATCATTAATACAGCGTCGAAAACAAACGAAAAATACAAAAATGTGACGCCCGGCCGCCCGACTGGGAAGCGTTCAACCGCCTCAGGATTCCATTGATCTGATTATCTTAGCGAGACCGGTTACACTTTTTGATCTTTGACTATTTATTATCACGATCCCTGACCCGTGAAACGTAGAAGCGCCCTTAAGTACATTGGAGCAGGCCTTTCGGCCGGAGCAGTCCTCCCCTGGATATCTTCCTGCGAGGATGAACCTGCACGTCCGGAATTGCGCTACAAAGGCAAGATTGCGGTTATCGGTGCCGGAGCGGCTGGCCTTTACGCAGCCGACTACCTCATTTCGAAAGGGCTGAATGTAGTCGTGTTTGAAGCCTCAGACAGGATTGGAGGACGCGTTAAGACCTTACGTCTGTTTGAAAAACCAACGGATTCTCTATGGCTCAACCCGCACAGCAAGGTGGCGAGTGATTTTCCCGTTGAGCTTGGCGCCGACAGGATTTTCGGCGACGATTCAATATGGGCGAGCCTGATTCAAAAGGAAAAGTTTACAACGATACCCATAAGCGATTCTGATGTTCGTTTCTGGGTGAACAATACATTGGTGGACCTGGAAGCAGCCCTCGCAGATGGAGATTTCCAGGCAGCTCACAGCTTCATTCAAAATATTGGCGCGAACGCCGGATCTTCAGGTACCGTCCTGCAGGCGGCTCAGGCAGCCGGTGTAGCAGCATCACAATACGCGCTGCTTAACGGACGCATTTCAAACCTGCATGGCACATCGAATACACGACTCGGAATGGGTGGCGTTGCCGAAAATGCGAACCTTCGACAGCGAAATGATAATATCCTGCTTCTTGCAAATGCCGCGATGGGCGATGTGCTCATAGAAGGCTTTATCCGCGGATCCGAAAAGACGCAACTCAATACCGTTATAAAGAATATCGACTACTCGGGCGAAAAAGTAGTGCTCACTGGTGAAGTGATCACAGGCGGTTCACCTCAACCATTCACAACCGAAGTCGATAAGGTAATCGTAACGGTACCGGTATCTATTCTCAAGGCCGGCGACGTGACGTTCAGTCCCGCGCTGCCAGCAGCAAAACAAAATGCGTTGGGCAAAATCGGCATGGACTCAGCTATCCGGTTTGCAATTGACTTCAGACGCAACTTTTGGGGCGATAACTTCCGCAGCATTTATGGCGGGGAGGTCCCTGAGTATATTAACGCTGCCGTTGGAAGAAGTGCCGTGCCGCGTACAATACAGATGACGGTGTCGGGAGAGAAGGCTGAAGAACTGTCACCGCTGGGTTATGACGCGATTGAGGTTGTTCTGCAGGATCTTGATATCATGTTCGACAACAGCGCATCGCTGGATGCACGTCGCGATCCGACAGCCGACAAATTCATCGCTGCTGTTCAGGATTGGGGCAAAGAGCCGTTCATAAAAGGCAGCATGTCGTACCTGAAGCCCGGCGGAACAAATTCGGATAGGGAAGCGATAGCCACACCGTTGCAAAACAAGGTTTTCTTTGCAGGCGAAGCAACCGATTTCTCCGGCGACGCCGGCACAATAAACGGTGCACTGATATCGGCAGAACGCGCTGCTGTAGAACTCATCACGTCCATCACCGGCTAGACTATTGCCGCAACTTCCCTGACAAGGATATATATTCCCGTAATCAATACGAACCACCCGAAGGAACGTCGCAACTGCGTTGCGGAAACCTTTCCCGAAAAACGGTGTCCGATCAGAATGCCGAGAATTGCAAGACCTGTGATCGTGAGCAGAAAGCGCCATTCTATTGCGTAGTTCAAAACGTCGCCGAGAAATCCAAGCAGTGAGTTGATCGCGATAATAAATAACGATGTGCCTACTGCAGTCTTGAATGGAAGGCCCGTCAACAAAACCAACGCCGGTATGATCAGGAATCCACCCCCGGCTCCGACAAATCCTGTAAGGAATCCAATCAACACACCCTGAATGATCAGTAGCAGGATATTGTAACGATGATCGTCCGGTGTAAAGCGTGAAACATTTCGGATCATTGTTGTTGATGCCGTGATCATCAGCAATGCGAAAACTCCCAGAATCAGTACACGCTTTGGAAGAACAAAAAAATTCGTTTGAAGAATGACATCGGGAATCGCCGGAATAATCCATTTCCGGGTGCTGAATATGGTAAGTATTGACGGGATCCCGAACAGAAGTCCTGTTCTCATGTCGACGAGGTGGTCTTTGTATTTGGGTATCGCTCCCGTCAGACTCGTCATCCCGACTATGAAAAGCGAGTAGGCAGATGCGGTTACTGCGTCAACGTGAAAGATGTAGACAAGTATAGGGATTGAAAGAATAGACCCGCCTCCTCCTATCAGGCCCAGTATAAGCCCGATCAATACGGAGAAGATGTAACCAAGCCATTCCATGAATACTACCTTCCCGGGTTGCCCGATGAAGATTTACATCCGGCTGAACTCGACGATAAAGGCATCCGGATATTTTTGTTTGATCTCAGAACGAAACTGTTCAGCCTTGACACGCGAGCTGAAGTTTCCGAGGATTAGTCCATAATACTTAACACCGTTCAGGACTTTTACCTGGACCGTCACTTCTTTCTTGTAAGACTGCTTGAGATTTTCAGCAAGGCGCATCAGGTTTACGAGTTCCTGATAATTTCCAATCTGAACTCCAAAACCGCCGGGCCGTTTGCGTTCGACACGGAAATCGTAAAACTCCTTATCCTCAACAGCGACATTATCAATTCTTATTTCAGAAGGTTTGGTCTTGCCGTCACCGGGATCGACCACTTCAATAGACACTTCTGCGACACCCTGGTTCACAAAACGCAATTTCTCGGCTGCAGCTCTTGACAGATCAATGATTCGCCCCTCAACAAATGGACCGCGATCATTGATCACAACAACAACTGATTCGTTATTGCTGAGATTGGTAACCTTAACTTTTGTTCCAAACGGCAGCGTTTTGTGCGCTGCTGTCATTTTGTTCTTTCTGTATTTTTCTCCGCTTGCTGTCTTGGAACCTTCAAACTTGTCAGCATAAAACGATGCCTTTCCGGTTTGAACCTGACCAACAACGGGTACTGCAAGCAGCAGACACAGCAGAGGAAGTAAAAAATTCTTCATGAAGGCAAGATTGGATTTGCACACACAAGCGGTCGTAAAGTTAGAATTCCGTTGCAAAGCGCACAACCTTCGTCGTGAAACTGTTCAGATCTGGCATACGCACTGCTTTGGCGTCGTACTAATGTGCAGTCCGCCAATGCAATAGAATAATTTTCTGAGGGAACACGATGAAATTGGTTAATTGATGAGGAAAGTTTACCTTTGCCCGGCAAATAATGAATCCTAATATTATTTGCCATGTCGCTCGATACATCCAAATTCCTTTTTGAAGCTCTCACTTACGACGACGTACTGCTTGTCCCGGCATACTCTGAAGTGGTTCCAAGGGAAACTGACACCTCCTGTTATCTTACCTCCAACATCAAGCTGAACATCCCAATTGTATCGGCAGCCATGGATACCGTCACCGAGGCTGACCTGGCAATTAGTATAGCGCTTGAAGGCGGGCTGGGATTCATTCACAAAAACATGAAAATCGAGCAACAAGCCGAGCAGGTGCGAAAAGTGAAACGATCGCAAAGCGGAATGATACTCGACCCGATTACGCTTGAGGTTCATTCAACAGTCCGTGATGCCGAAAAGATCATGCGCGAATACCGCATCGGTGGAATCCCTGTTGTTGATTCCAACCGGAAACTGGTAGGCATCATTACCAACCGCGACCTCCGCTTTCAAAAAGAAATGGATGTGCCGGTGGAGAACATCATGACGCGTGATAATCTTATCACAGCTTCAGACGGGATAACGCTCGATCAGGCCGAAGGTACGCTGAAGAAGTACAAGATTGAAAAACTGCCCATAGTTGATAAGTCCGGAAAGCTTACAGGACTCATCACCTTCAAAGACATTCAGAAGAAGAAGAATAAACCCAACGCATGCCAGGACAAATACGGTCGACTCCGCGTAGGCGCGGCCATTGGCGTTACGCCTGATATCCTGGAGCGCATCGATGCACTCAAGGCAGCGGGAGTCGACGTTATCAGCATTGACACGGCGCACGGACATCAGATAAACGTGATCAACGCCACGAAGAACGTAAAAGCGAAATACCCCGAAATTGATCTCGTCGCCGGGAACATAGCCACAGGCGAAGCCGCTCTTGCCCTGGCAAAGGCAGGTGCAGATACGGTCAAGGTAGGTGTGGGACCAGGAAGTATCTGTACAACCCGCGTGGTAGCCGGTGTGGGTTTGCCACAGCTTTCGGCAGTCTATGAAGCTGCGAAGGTACTGAAGGGCTCAAATGTGAAAATTATCGCAGACGGGGGAATCCGGTTTTCAGGGGATCTCGTCAAGGCGATTGCCGCCGGTGCAGACTGCATTATGATCGGATCTCTGCTTGCCGGAACCGAGGAAGCTCCCGGCCAGGTAATCATCTACGAAGGCCGGAAATTCAAAACGTATCGTGGAATGGGATCTCTTGAAGCCATGGAAACTGGCTCAAAGGATCGCTACTTCCAGGATGTTGAGGATGACGTTAAGAAACTTGTTCCGGAAGGAATATCCGGAAGAGTTCCATACAAGGGCCTTGTTTCGGAAGTGTTGTATCAGATGGTGGGTGGATTGAAAGCCGGTATGGGCTACTGTGGAGCTCCGAATATCGAGAAGCTTAAAGAGGCGAGATTCGTCAAGATCACCTCCGCAGGTGTGGTCGAAAGCCATCCCCATGATGTGACCATCACACGCGAGGCTCCGAACTATAGCCGCAAGTAACACGGCATATTCGATTTTGTGTCAATATTCCTATTATTGTAGGCCAATCGCGTGATTGGCCTTATTTTTTGATTCATTGATCAATCTTTGTGAGGACAAAGGCCATTATTCGTCTGCTTTTTACGGTCGGGGTGTTGACCTGGTTGGCTCTTGTATTCACGGATATTTCTATCGTATTCACAGCCTCCACCGGGAATGTCAAACAGGAATTGCCTCACTGGATTCCGGATCTCCTGCTGAACCTGTTTATTCTTTCTGTATTCTATTACTACAAGCTTAAAATAGAACGCGATGAGATTCTGAATTTCATCGACCTCCTTTGGCGCGTATTCGCTACCGGGCTCGTCGCCACCGTGATTTCTCTGAGCGTTTGGTTATTCAAGTCGCTCATGGGCGATACACGCCTTACGAACCATCCTGTTTTCCTCGACTTCATTTACCTGATTAACCTCGGGCTGATGCTCGGGTTCCTGGTCATGGCGTTTACGGCCTGGAAACGTCTAATTCTGTATCAGAAGTCCAAATGGCTGCTGCGTCTTTGGACGTTTTTCGAAGTTGGTTTATTGCTTACCCTGCTATATAACACATTTGGATTTCCACATATCAACTGGCTTTTCGGGGTTGTACTGGGCATTCTTGTACTGACTGGCGTCGTCCTGTCAGCAAATATGAAATGGGTCGCATATCTGAACTTCCGACAGAAATGGACAAGCTTACTGCTGTTGTTGTTGACCGTTTTTTATTTGATGTACATCCTGTTCATCAACTCAAAATCCGTTGAAGAATTGAGAGCGTTAACGCCAGTCTTTACCGACTGGACTGGTCATCTTTTCATTCAGTCGCTGATCATTTTCGTTGCCATCTACAGCGTATTTTCGTTCCTGGTGATATTGTTCAATCTGCCGACCACGTCGGTGTTCGAGCAGAAGCTGGAGGAGGTTGTCAACTTTCAGCGAATCAGCCAATCAATTCAGACCGAGCAGAATGAAGAGAGTGTCTATAACATCCTGCTGGAGGCGTCGGTGAGTACGGTCTTCGCCGATGCTGCCTGGCTGGAGATTCACGGCCAATCCCCCGGGCACAAGTTCTTTACGTACAAAACCTCCGAAAAAGAAGCTGTCGAGATCACCGAACACCTGAAACATCTGAACATCAAAGGAGTGCTTGACCAGGGCTCCGACAAGACCAAGAACCTCAGTAAGCACCTTGCGTTGCTGAAAGGAAGCCGGTTCAGGTCCATACTCGCCTTTCCGATTTTTGTAAAGGGCGAAAACATTGGCACCCTCGCATTGTTGAGAGAACTGCCAGAAGGCTTTAACAAGGAGATGACCAAGATTGTCTCGACGTTTGCGAACCAGGCAGGAATTTCGATCGAGAACTTCCGGTTGATGGAGGAGGCACTTCAGAATGAACGCTATAAGGAGGAACTAAAAATTGCGAAAACGGTTCAGAAAAGCCTGCTTCCTGCGATTCTGGATCAGGATGACGACTTCGAAGTGGAAGCGTTCTCTGAGTCGGCTGATGAAGTGGGTGGCGATTACTACGATACGCATCGCATAAGTTCCCGGCTTGTTGCGCTGATCATAGCAGACGTATCAGGAAAGGGTACAACCGCTGCGTTTCACATGTCGCAGATGAAAGGAATTTTCCACAGTCTGGCCCAAAACGACATTGAGCCAAGTGAATTTATGACCCGTTCAAATCAGGCGCTTGTTTCCTGTCTCGAACGGGGTTCTTTCATTTCAGCAACGTATTTCTGCATCGACAACGTCGATAAGGTTGTCCGATATGCCAGGGCTGGTCATTGTCCGGTGTTGTATTACGATTCGTCGAAGGGGACGGCCGAGTTTTTCAAAGACAAGGGGATTGCCCTGGGAATGGTTCGAAATAAGAGCTATAGCAACTTCATTCAAACAAACGAATTCAGCTATCGGCCGGGTGATATAATGGTCCTGTATACTGACGGTATTACCGAAGCAAAGGGCAGCCGCGGTGAAGAATTCGGATATGACAAGCTTGCCGAAATCATACTGAAAGTGAAGGATTGCGGGGCAAAAGAGATCCAGGACAACATAATAAGAGAGCTTTACGAGTTCACGGGAACCCAGAACATAAACGATGACTATACGACCATGATCGTGAAGTTCAGGTAAGAAAACGGGAGAAATAAGTACGAACATTAAAAATAAAATTAACGTTAAAAACCTATGATCCACATCAAGCGATTACAGGAAGATGGAGTGGACGTTCTCGTGCTGATCGGGGAAATCGACGCCAGTTCTTCCATCGAATTGGATCTCGCCATCGCCAAAAGTGTGGGTGAAGGCTATTCCAGGATTCTCGTCGACTGCTCGGCACTTGAATATATTTCATCGGCAGGACTGGGTGTCTTTATGTCCTACATCGAAGAATTCAAAGACAGAAATATCCGGATGGTCCTTTTTGGTATGAATGAAAAGGTGGCGAATACCTTCGAAATTCTGGGGTTGAACGAACTTTTGAAGATTGGAAACGACAAGGTTGAAGCAAAGCAAATGGTCAATGAACTATAAGTACAAAGTTGGGTGCAGCATCGAAAACCTGAAGGGTGTTCGGGATTTTATCCGGGGCTCTCTGAAGAATCATGGCATCGCCGAACTTGTCATCAGCGAAATTGTACTTGCGTTGGACGAAATGTGCTCCAACCTCATGATTCATGCCCACCATTGCAATCCGGACGAGATTTTTGAATTACATATTCTTGTGGAAAACAATAAACCGCTCGTCTTCGAGTTAATTGATGACGGTACGGTTTTCGACATCAATCAATTCAGTGAACCGGCCCTTAACAACATCATTCACGAGAAGCGGAAAGGCGGATTGGGAATTCGACTGGTTAAATCTATCATGGATAAAATCGAATATCAGAACCGAAGCGGACGTAATGTCTGCCGTTTGACCAAAACTTTGTGATCTCACGTCGCGCCTGATTATGAACCTACGCCTGTTTTGTCTGCTCTTTTGCAGTTTGCCCGTATTAGTATTCAGCCAATCCCGTTCGACATCTTCCGGAAAAGTCCAGGAGTTATTCAGGATCAACAATCGCCCCGTCAATGTCGATGAATTCATCTACCTGTATCGGAAGAATCATCAAAATCCCGATGAGGACTACACACTCGATAAGATCGACGAATACCTGACCCTCTATCTGAACTTCAAACTCAAAGTCGAAGAAGCAAGGGCACGCGGAATGGATACAACCACAACCTTCCTGCGGGAATTCAACCAATACAAAGACGAACTGAGGAGACCTTACATGCCAGGAAACGGGCTCGCCGACAGTCTGGCCAAAATGGCTTACAAACGACTCAAAGAAGAAGTTCGTGCGTCCCATATTCTTGTTCTCGTCGGACCGGACGCATCACCCGCAGACACCATGCGTGCGTATAACCGAATCGTTGAGCTGCGGAACAGGGTCGCATCCGGTGAGCCCTTTGAAAAAGTTGCATCGGAAGCATCGGAAGATCAGTCAGCGCGTGTCAATCGCGGTGATCTTGGTTATTTCTCCGCCCTGCAAATGGTTTATCCATTCGAGAATATGGCGTACCTGACATCAGTAGGCGAAGTAAGCCCGCCATTCAGAACGCGTTTTGGATATCATATCCTGAAAGTGACTGACCGACGCACCGCGCGTCCAGAGGTTGAGGTAGCACACATCATGATTCGAACCGGTGAAGGCCTTAGCGACGAGGAAGCGAAAAACAAAATATTCACATTGTATGATCAACTTCAGGCCGGACATCCCTGGAGTGAATTGTGCAGTGAGCATTCCGACGATCTTAGTACCCGTCAGAATGGCGGTAAGCTTAAACCATTTCGCGCAGGTATGATGAGCAACGTGCCGGAATTTGAAAGTGCTGCGCTGGAACTCGAAGACCCAGGTCAGATTTCCGACCCGGTTCGTACGCAATATGGCTGGCATATCATTCGGCTTGAACGCAAAATACCGTTGGGCAAATTTGAAGATCTTGCCGCTTCGTTGAAAACTCGTGTGAGTCGCGATGAAAGAACTCAAATATCAAAACAGGCATTGCACGCGCGACTTCGCAGCGAACTTGGTTTTAGTGAAAACCAGGAACAAGTTGCAAGACTTCTTGACGTACCTGATTCGCTCCTCTTCCAAAAGATTCCAACACAAAAAAGCAACAACAAACCTCCGGTGCTTTTTACCCTTAGTGGCAAACCTTTCACACTCGACGATTTCAAATCGTATGCGTCCAGGAACGCAAGACGTATGGGTCGAAAGCAACAATATGATGCGTTTGTTGAAGATGCTTTGATGAGAATCCAGGAGGAAAAAATTTATCGTGATAATCCTGAGTTCAGATTTCTTGTAAATGAATACTACGAAGGCATCTTGCTTTTTGAAATCATGGAAAAGGAAGTCTGGAACAAGGCTTCATCTGACTCAGTGGGGCAACTCCGGTATTACGAGCAAAACATGCAGAAGTATAAGGCAGGGGAGAGAGTTCACGCCACGCTCTATTCCGCATCTGATGTTGCTGTAATCTCTTCCCTTCGTGAAAAGCTCCAGGATAATGCATCAGCAAGTATTCATGAGTACGTAACGGCGAACAAGATTAAGACAGAATCTGGCTATTTCACCCGCGAAGACAAGGCGGTGTTGAGAAACGTCCCCTGGGAAACCGGCTTCCATCAGATCGAAACCAACGGATTGTATTATCTTGCATGGTTAAAACAGGTATTGCCCGCCGGTGTACAGTCGTTCGAAGAGGCCCGCCCCAATTTAATTTCTGATTATCAGAATCACCTTGAGAAAGAATGGGTGGCTGCGTTGAAAAAGAAATATCCGGTTAAAGTCAATCAAAAAGGAAAAAAATACGTCATCAACGCTTTGCAAAAAAAATAGTGAGAAGGACGCTGGATCATATGCTGACGCTGAGTCTCCACAAGGGATCTAAACTGGCATTCTTATGTGCGCTCGCCACATTTTTCATCACGTCCTGCCACCGTATCCGCCCGGGTGAACAGGATCGAAAACCGGTGGCGCGGGTGGAAGGCAGCTATCTGTATCACGACGAACTCCGGGGCATAACCCCGTCCGGTACGCCTGAAGCTGACAGTGCACAGCGCGTCGAGGCCTACATCAACAGCTGGATAAGAAAACAGCTTCTCATTCAGGAAGCGACCCGCAAGATGGACATAAACGAGGCCGAAGTCGAGCGTAAAATCCTCGACTATCGGTACAGTATTATCGCCTACGAGTACCAGACCTTCTACGTAAAGCAGAAGCTCGATACAACCATAAGTCACCAGGAGATCGAAGCGTACTACAAGGATAATATTGACAACTTCATCCTGAAGCAGAACATCGTACAGGCGACCTTTATCAAGGTGCCGAAAACTGCCCCAAAGACGGATAAAATCAAGGAAATGATTACTTCGAACCGCGATAAGGACGAACGCGAACTGAAGTCGTATTGCCTTAGTTTTGCGGCTGCATACCAGATTGCTGACTCAAGCTGGATGGTTTTTGATGACCTCGTCAGGAACAGCCCGATGTCAGAAATTCCAAATAAAATCCAGTTCCTTAAGGCAAATCCCTATTATGAAGCATCTGATGATAACTATCTTTACTTTCTTAAAGTGGATAACTACCGGATTACGGACAATGTTTCTCCCCTGGAATTTGTACGGAACGAGATCCGAAACATCATTTTGAATAAAAGAAAAGTGTTCCTGGCGCGGCAGTTGGAGGATGAAGTCTTCGACAAGGCATTGGAGGACAAGAAATTTGAGATCTATAAGTAATTATGAAGTACATCGTGAAAATAAGGGCCTTTGTTGTGTCGGTGATGCTGATGTTTCCGGCCATGTTCGCCACCGCGCAGGAGGAAGGCTTTGTCGTTGATGAAATCATTGCAAAAATCGATAACTATATCGTATTGAAGTCGGACCTCGAACGTGCATATCAGGATTACCTGGCAAATGGAGGAACGCCTTCCGAACGTATTCGGTGCCAGTATCTCGCATTGCTCGTTCGTGGTAAACTGATGATGGCAAAGGCCGAGATCGACTCGGTAGTCGTTCTCGATGCAGAGGTGGATGCGAATACAAAACAACGTATGGATATCATTCTGTCACAGTCGGGGAAAACGGTTGATGAACTCGAAGCCATTTATGGCAAGACGATGGAACAGATCCGCCTTGAGCTTCGCGAACAAATTCGCGAACAGATGGTGGTCAGTCGTATGGAGGAACATATCACCGACAATGTGAAAGTCACGCCTTCAGAAGTGAGGCGCTTTTTTAACCGTATTCCCAAAGACAGTCTCGATTACTTTTCTGCATCCGTTGAAGTGGGGCAGATCGTAAAAGTGGCAGAAGTAAACAATGCGCAAAAGGAACTTACGAAAGCTAAACTTATCGAAATCCGAAACCGCATTCTTACAGGTGAAGATTTCAGCAAGCTTGCCCGCGAGTTTTCCGATGATCCCAGTGTCGTTGGCAACGGTGGCGATATGGGTTGGGTCGGTCGCGGACGCATGGTGCCGGAATACGAAGCGATGGCCTTCAAACTTAAAACCGGTGAAATCTCCATGCCATTTGAAACTGACTTTGGTATTCACATCATGCAATTGCTGGAACGCAGAGGAAATGAGTATCACTCAAGACATATCCTGATTTCGCCTCGCCCTTCGGAAGAAGATCTGCAACGGGCAACGAAATACCTCGACAGCCTTCGCAGCCTCGTTATTCACGATTCGGTCAAGTTTGAACGCGCTGCCAAAGAATATTCCGATGACGTGGAAACCAAGGGCAACGGCGGATTTTTCGCCGATCGCGACAACAATACCCGCCTTCTCGTTGATGAATTGGATCCCGTGATCTTTTTTACCGTCGATACGATGAAAGTGGGAGACGTCTCCCGCCCTATCGTGTACCGCACGGACGATGGCAAGGACGCTGTTCGAATTTTATATTACAAATCCAGGACGCCACCACACCAGGCCTCCCTTGAAAAGGACTGGACGCGCATTCAAAGAGCGACCTTAAATCACAAAAAGGACGGCCTTCTTCAGAAATGGTTTCAGAATGCAAGAAAGGATGTGTTTATTAGTATCGATGAGAGCTACGATTTTTGTGGAATCCTAGACAATTGACCATGACCAATTTTGCTTCCGATGTTGAGGCGGCCGACGCACTTGCGGCTGCATATAAGGATTTACGACTCGAGATATCGAAAGTTGTGATCGGGCAGGATGACGTAATTCGTCAGGTGCTGACCGCAATATTTTGCCAGGGTCATTCACTTCTTGTGGGTGTACCCGGACTGGCGAAAACGTTACTGGTTCACACCATCGCCACTTCACTTGACCTCCAGTTTAAGCGAATCCAGTTCACCCCCGACCTGATGCCTTCCGACATCGTTGGAGCGGAAACAATGGACAAGGAAAGAAACTTCAAGTTTGTTAAGGGCCCTGTATTCGCGAACATTATCCTTGCTGACGAAATTAACCGGACTCCTCCAAAAACACAGGCTGCATTGCTTGAGTCAATGCAGGAGTATGCGGTTACTATCGCAGGGGAGCGGTATCCTTTGCCGCGTCCTTTCTTTGTTCTTGCAACACAAAATCCCATTGAACAGGAAGGAACATATCCTCTGCCAGAAGCACAGTTGGACCGTTTCATGTTCAATATCATGCTTACGTATCCTTCATTCCGTGAAGAGGTCGAGGTGGTAAAAAGTACAACGACCGACGAAACGAAGGCGATAAATAAAGTGCTGACCGGGGATCAAATCGCATACTTTCAGCACCTCGTCAGAAGAGTACCCGTTCCCGACAACGTGATAGAGTATGCCGTGACGCTTGTAAACAAGACGAGGCCACACACCAACGGTACGGCCAATGCATTGGCTAACGAATTCCTCGACTGGGGAGCCGGCCCGAGAGCATCACAGTTTCTTGTGCTAGGATCAAAATGCAATGCCTTGCTTAATGGAAAGTATTCGCCCGACATTGAAGATGTGCAGGCAATCGCGAAACCTGTTCTACGTCATCGTATCGTGAGAAACTTCAAGGCCGAGGCCGAAGGGATAACGGTTGACGACATTATCGAAAAACTTCTCTAAAGCTTTTCCGCAGACGAAGTGACTACTTCAAGGCGGAACCCAACACCATGATAATTGGCGATCTGAATCGCAGGATCGTCCTTAAGGTATTTGCGGAGTTTTGAAATGAAAACGTCAAGGCTTCGCCCCATAAAGTAGTCGTCATTGCCCCATATCTTGTTGAGGATTTCTTCACGCTTTAGCACCCGTTCGCGGTTCTGACAAAGATAACGCAGTACTTCAGCTTCTTTTTGTGTGAGGGAACGTTGCTGTCCGTTGCGACGGATTGTAAGGCGTGATGGATCGAATTGATATTCCCCTATTTGAAATGATGTGGCGGGTTCATTGCTTTGATCGTGACTTCTTCGCAGAAAGACCTCGATGCGAAAGTATAACTCTTCAAGACTGAATGGCTTTGTCACGTAGTCATCGGCGCCTGTGCGGAAGCCTTCGAGTTTGTCCTCCGTCATCGCCTTTGCAGTGAGAAAGATTATCGGCACATTTTTATTGCGTTCGCGAACGCTGCGTGCGAGGGAGAACCCGTCTTTGCGGGGCAACATTACATCGAAAATGCAAAGGTCGAATTCTCCTTTTCGGAACGTCTGCTCTCCTTCTTCACCGTCCTTGCACAGCGTGACGTTGTAACCCTTGATTCCCAGGTTGTCTTTGATTACAAAGCCCAGACTCGGATCATCTTCTACGAGCAGAATATTTTTCGCCATAGAGAATAATTTGGTTTGCAATTATTTAAAGGGAAGTTGAATCCGGAAGGTACTGCCTTTTCCTGGTTCGCTTTGTACCGAAATACTTCCCCCGTGGCCCTCAACCACGGTCTTGACGTAACTTAGCCCCAACCCGAAACCTTTCACATCGTGCACGTTTCCCGTGGGCACGCGGTAAAACTTCTGAAAAATACGTCGCTGGTCTTCGGCGTTGATTCCGATTCCGTTGTCTGTGACTTCAACGGTGATTCCATTCGTGTGGTTTAGTGTTCGCAGCGTAATTTCTGCGCAGCCGCGACAATATTTGATCGCATTGTCCAACAGATTCCCAAACACATTCGTCAAATGAAGCTTGTCACCCGAAACAATGGTCTTGCTGGCATCTTTTTCAACTCGAACCGAGCCCGTTTTTTCCTCCAGGGCGATCGCCAGATTTGCGATGGCATCGTCAAGCAGCTGATGTACATCAATCTGCTCCTTCTTGTAACCGTGCCCTTCCTTATCAAGTTGTGCCATCTGCAACACCCGGTCGACATGATGCTTCAGTCGCGTGTTCTCCTTTTCAATAATCGCAGTATAGTTTCTCAAGCGCTCAGGCTGCTGTATAATGTCCGGATCCTTCAAGACTTCAGCCGAAACAGCAATGGTCGCTATCGGAGTCTTGAACTCATGTGTCATATTGTTGATGAAATCCTTCTGGATTTCCGATAGCCGTTTCTGTTTGAGAATAACAAAAAGCGTGTACGCAAAAAACACAATTACGAGCAGTAACACGATTGAAGAGAATGACCAGATACCCATCTGGTTGAGGAGGTGAGCTTCACGGTTTGGAAACTGCACACCAAAATGGTAGCCCTGACTCGCCCATTGTGGAAAATTCTTGCTGGTAATCTTGTCCTTCGCAGTGCGCAGTGGAACGTAGTCGCCATAAAGCATCGCAGCGCTGCTGCAGTCGTACACACCGTATTCGAAGTCGACAATCAGGTTCCTTTTCTCAAATTCATTTCGAAGAAGGTATTCAATAAGACCCGGGTCCATCTCGTTGTTGGCCATTACAACGAAGTAGTTGGTCGAAACCTGTTTCACAGGATTCGCAGCGGGCGATGGCGTTTGATTGATCTCGTATATCTGTTGGGCAACATTGTACAGCGCAGTGAATACTGTCCGCTCGAATTCGTCTTCCTTGAGATCAAAAGCTCGTTTTACCCAATAGAGTTGGGTAATAGTAATACCTGCAATGCTGAGCACTGCAAGGAGGACGATACGCCGGATGGTAGCGTTTTTCACAGTGTAAAGATAACTTTTATAGAATTTGAAGCAGAATACTTTAACATTCCATTAACAAGAATTGAGTTTTCATTAACACCCTCCCAGATTGGTTTACCCGACATTTGAATCATTAATCGCATGTAAAAACCTAAAAATGTAAACCGTCATGAAAAGAATGTCAATCTACGCCGGCGTGCTGGTAACGCTGGTAGTCGTCTTGTCCCAGCTATGTGCAGTCCCGGGTTACTCGTTCCGAAAGGCATTTGACGCCTCGCTTAAGTTCGAGTCACTTGTTCACGACTTTGGTACGATCAAAAGAAACGTGCCGGTAACGCACAAGTTCACGTTCACGAACAACGGAGACGCCCCGCTTGTGATCAGTTCAGTTCAGGCATCCTGCGGTTGCACGGTTGCTGACTATTCAAAGGACCCGATTGCACCGGGCGCAGAAGGATTTGTTAGCGCCACCTACAACGCAGCAAATCCCGGAGCGTTCAACAAGACCGTTACCGTGAATGCAAACATTCCTGATGGAGCTGTCAGGCTCTCGATCAAGGGTCACGTAACGGAATAATACACCGTCGGGATGTGGGCATGGGTGTTCACATCCTGACATAATTTCAATAATCGCACGTGATTGCCACCCAATTCTGAGAAGAAGCCTCCCGAAAACGTTTCCGAAAATAATATTGCTAAATCCCTCCGGCACTTTCGACCTCCGGGCAGGTTTTGATAACTTTGATGGTTTTTAACCATCGACTATGCCGCGACTTTTCAACGAGACTGTTTCGACACGGTACCATATGTACAACAGTCTCTTTCTCAATCTTCCGTACACAGGCATCTATCGCACCGGTACGCTGCTGCCGCTGTTGCAACAGGCCTGTGAACAGGGTTTTGAAGCTGGAAAGGATCCCAAAACCATCATTAAGAAATTCTTTGCCGATTATACACCGAAGGCAACCTCGGAAGAACAATTCGATCTTTTGTTTGGCATTATCCAATATGCGGAACGCCAGGTTGTTTTGTTTGATTCAATTGAAGACGCTGCATTTGATCAGATTAACGATCTCAACGGCGCTGGGTCGGTCAGCGCCCTGCTCGTGAGAGCAAAGGCCGAAGACGCGGAAGAAGAACTGAAAAAGAAACTCGAAGACTTTAGTGTACGTGTTGTCTTAACCGCACATCCCACGCAATTCTACCCTGGCAACGTACTCGCGATCATCAACGACCTCGAAATGATGATTCGCGAAAACAAACTCGAAAATATCAACCTGCTTTTACGGCAACTTGGAAAAACGCCCTTCATCAACAAGGAAAAGCCTTCACCTTACGATGAGGCGGTAAGCTTGTGCTGGTTCCTGGAGAATGTGTTTTACAACGTCATCCCGGAGATCATTACAAAGCTGATGAGCGGTCTCAACATGAAGCTCGAGGACTGGACGAACTACGACCTGTTCAAGATCGGTTTCTGGCCGGGTGGAGATCGCGACGGCAACCCATATGTTACGCATGAGATTACAATGCGTGTGGCGCAGCGGTTGCAGGAGACGTTGTTGAAATGTTACCACCGCGATATCCGCTGGCTCAAACGACGTCTGACTTTCAAGGGCGTCGATCACATCATCACGCGTGCAGAACGAAAAATCTATCCAATTGCGTACGGCGGTTACGGTGAGATATACAACCACCCGGATGAGTTGCTCATGGATTTGCTGGAAGCCCGAGGCGTGCTTATCAATCAGCATAAGGGGTTGTTCCTGTATCTGCTCGACAGTTTCATCCTCAAAGTGAAGATCTTCGGTTTTTATTTCGCGAGCATGGACATCCGGCAGGACAGCCGGAAACACGCTGATGTATGGAATGCCATTCTTGCAAAGCTCCAGACGAAAGACAAGAAGCTCAAAGATTTTGATTCGTGGTCGGAGCAGAAAAAGACCGAAACAATTCTTAATCTGGACTTCAAGCCATCTGCATTGAAGTTTGATGATCCCTTCGTAGCTGAGCTTATTGAAAGCATCCATGTCATCGGACAGATTCAGGCACAGAATGGCCCGGAAGGCTGTCATCGCTATGTGATCAGCAACTGCCAATCAGCACTCGATATAATTCGTGTATATCAGCTGGCGAAATTGATTCTCTCCAAGGACAATGATCTTCCTCTCGATATCGTTCCACTCTTCGAAACCATCGACGATCTGCAAGCCGCTGAAAAGGTGATGAATGCAGTCTACAGCATTCCCGAATACCAGGCGCACTTGCGCCGGCGTGGAGGAAATCAAACGATCATGCTCGGATTTTCCGACGGCACCAAAGACGGCGGATACCTGCGCGCAAACTGGTCGATCTTCAAGGCCAAGGAAAACCTCACACGCATTACGCGCCAACACGGATTCACTGCAATCTTCTTCGATGGACGCGGCGGACCTCCGGCGCGAGGTGGTGGAAATACACACGACTTCTACTCTTCATTGGGAGACACCATCGAGGATAAGCAGGTGCAATTGACCATTCAGGGTCAGACCATCAGTTCGAATTTTGGTAAACCACTCTCGTGTTCGTTCAACCTTGAGCAGTTGCTTTCAGCAGGAATTGAGAACGCCGTTTTCAGAACGCGAAATCATTTCAGCGACGAGGCAAAAGAACTCATGGATGCACTTGCCGACGAAGGGTTTAAAGCATATGTCGCGCTGAAAAAACATCCGAAGTTCGTTCACTACCTTGAGAAGATAACGCCACTCGCATTCTTTGGCGATACAAATATTGGTTCACGCCCCGTAAAACGTAATTCGGGTAGTCTCAAGTTTGAAGATTTGCGGGCAATTCCGTTTGTTGGATCGTGGGCGCAGATGAAACAAAACATTCCCGGGTTCTACGGCGTTGGATCCGCATTGAAGGAACTGAAGAATCAGGGTCGGATGAAAGATCTCCAGAGACTGTTCCGGACTTCTTTGTTTTTCCGGACCCTGCTCAGCAACAGTATGATGTCGCTTACAAAAAGCTACTTCCCGGCAACGGCGTATCTCGCAAAAGACAAGGAATTTGGCGAATTCTGGAAAGTCATGCACGCCGAATTCAACCTGTCGGTGAGAATGATACTAGAGGTCACGGGCTATTCCGAATTAATGGAGAACAACCCTGTCAACCGTGACTCTGTGAAACTCAGAGAACGCATTGTCCTTCCGTTGATAACGATTCAGCAGTTTGCATTGTATCAATTACGTAACCTCGATCAAAAGGACAAAGCCTTTGAATCACACTACAGGAAGCTTGTGATACGTTGTATGTTCGGAATTATCAACGCGGCCCGTAACTCCGCTTGATGAAGAGTACCATCACAAACGGAGTGTTATCTGCAGAGATGCGGCATCGCGGTGCGGAACTCGCGTCGCTCCGACACAAGGGACTGCAGCCCGAATACATCTGGCAGGCTGACCCGGCATTCTGGGGAAAGTCGTCGCCAGTACTTTTTCCAATAGTCGGCCAGCTGAAAGGCAATACGTATTACTATAACAACAAGGCGTACTCGATGCCGCGTCATGGTTTCGCGAGAGAAATGGACTTTGAACTCGAAGTCCTCGGCGCCGATCACGCCACTTTCAAATTGAGCGATTCGGACGAAACCCGCCGGAAATATCCTTTCGCGTTTACGTTGCGAATAGCCTATACGTTGAAAGGTGACAGCCTCCTCGTGAATTATTCAGTAACAAACCCTTCGGATGACGTATTGCTTTTCTCATTGGGGGCACATCCTGCATTCAATGTTCCTTTGGTGGCAGGCACAAAATACGATGATCATTATTTGCTTTTCAGCGAGCGCGAGAAAGTGATG
Organism: Bacteroidota bacterium; assembly: GCA_023428695.1. Lineage (GTDB taxonomy): Bacteria > Bacteroidota > Bacteroidia > Cytophagales > Cyclobacteriaceae > Ohtaekwangia. Next base: position 85,152 of record JAEYWY010000008.1, on the reverse strand, counting down.
CGATGGAACATCACTCCGGAAGGAACGATTGACACTGCCGGTGATTTGATACTGGCGGATGAAAACAAGCTTCCATTGTTCAAGTCGTTATTCGACAAGGACGCCCTTGTGTTCAAAGACCTGAAATCACAACGCATTTCGATCCTGAGTAACGCTCACAATCACGGGCTCGAATTCTCGTTCGAAGGATTTCCTTATTTCGGTATCTGGGCGGCGCCGGGTGCTGATTTTGTTTGTCTGGAGCCATGGGCGGGCATCGCCGACCCGGCAAATCATGATCAGGAATTCTCAAACAAAGAAGGAATCATGCGCCTCCCGGTCGATATGGAATGGAAGGCAAATTGGGCAGTTCGGTGTTTCTGATTACAATCATCCTTTTGGAATCGTATCTTTGTTTTCACACGCGACGTTATCAGCAACTCGTTCGTGCGTTAACCCCCTATGGGAAGAATACTTGCAATTGATTATGGATTGAAGCGAACGGGCCTTGCGGTGACAGACCCGCTACGGATTATCGCCACGCCCCTCCAAACGGTGGCGACCACCGAACTAATTGCCTTCTTGATGGATTATAACAAACGTGAAGGCGTGGATGAATTCGTGGTGGGAATGCCCAAGACAATGAAGGGCGAAGATTCAGAAACGGCGGCTGACGTAAGAAAATTTATCTCCGAACTGGAGCGCGCTATTCCCGGAAAGCGTATCGTTCCTGCAGACGAGCGTTTCACGAGCCGGATGGCCCAACGTGCGATGATCGAAGGCGGCATGAAGAAAAAAGACAGGCGGATTAAGGGCAATGTCGACAAAATCAGCGCGACGATTATCCTCCAATCTTACCTCGACTTCGGAATTCCCCGCTCCTGATTTTTTGAGGTTCACAAATTCAACGGCCGCGTAAGCAGACGAAATATTATTAATTTTGCGCATGATCTATCCAATTGTGATGTATGGCGACCCGGTCCTCCGGCAACGTGCAAAAGACATTGAAAAAGGTACGGACCTTAAACAGCTGATCGACGACATGTTTGAAACGATGGAGGCCGCGAGCGGAATCGGGCTTGCTGCGCCGCAAATCGGAAAAAGCATTCGTCTTTTTGTCGTGGATGGTACGGTCATGGAAGACGAGCCAGACTTGGTTGACTTCCGGAAAGCATTCGTTAATCCCGTCATGCTTGAAGAACTCGGTGAGCCCTGGGACTTCGAAGAAGGATGTCTCAGTATTCCGAACATCCGCGAAAAAGTGTCGCGTATGCCTCAGTTGAAAATTCGTTATTACGACGAAAACTGGGAATTGCATGAAGAGGTATTCGATGGCATGAAAGCCCGCATCATCCAGCACGAATACGATCACATTGAAGGAAAGATGTTTGTCGATTATCTGACACCGCTTAAGAAACGTTTGCTCAAGGGCAAGCTCGCCGATATTTCAAAAGGTAAGGTGGCTACCGAATACCGGATCGTTGCCCCCGGACGATGAGCGATGACACCGTTCCGGCTGGAGAAATGGTACCTCGACGTTAGTGATTCTTCGCCGGCTGCTTTTATTGGCTACGCCGCGGTTCTTCGTTACCGGGATATTCAAATTCCATACACCGGTTACAGCTTCTTCAGTGGCCGCACCACGGTGAAACGAAATTCATTCCGCGGCCACTCCATTCCTGAAATCTCGGATACCGGTATAGACTGGCAAACCCGACTTGCTTCGGGCACGTGGGAACGTGTTGACCCGCCGGTGAACCGCATCCTGCTGGAGGAAGACGATCGCGTCATCGATTGGCAATGCCTGATTCCGAAGGGACGTACAACGGTATCGGTAGGCGGTCACACGGTTTCTGGTTTCGGATATGCGGAGAAAATAACGCTCACCTTCATGCCATGGAAACTTCCCATCAAAGAACTCCATTGGGGACGATTTCTTTCGAATGAATTTTCAGTAATCTGGATTAGATGGATTGGACAACATCCGAAGGACCTTGTCTTTCTCAATGGCAAGGAAATGGAAAATCCCGGGATCATGAGAACTGAACTGGTTTTCGGAGATCTCTCACTTCTGTTGACTCCCATCGCGACACTACGGGAAGGAAACGTTGGGTCAACCGTGTTTAAGAATTTTCCGGCTATCTCGAGGCTCTTCCCATCATCAATTCTGAAGCTCGAGGAGAACAAATGGCTTTCAAATGGTAAATTAATGGCCGGCAATTCGTTGGTTGCCACCGGCCACGCAATCCATGAAGTCGTAATATGGAAATAATTCGCAAGCGAATAGGGCAAATACTTTACGGTAGTCTATTCTGTCTGCTTTTGCCAGTGCTCCTTTGGTATTGGTCCGTCAATCTGACTGTGCCGCTTCCGGTCGTGCCATGGAATGTGGCGGGATACTTCTTGTTCATTATCGGTCTTATTCTCGTCCTGATAGGGATGTGGAATCTCTTCAGCCTCGGTGGCGGACTCCCGATGAATGCGTTTCCTCCGGTTCGCTATGTAACCCGTGGAGCCTACAGTATTTTTCGCCACCCGATTTATGTCGGCTTTTGCCTCGGCGTTGCAGGGCTATCAATCATCACTCAGTCGCCGGCAGGTCTCTATGTAATCACCCCCGTTGTTGCGTTGTTATGTGTGGCGTTAGTGTGGGGATTTGAACAGCATGACCTTCACGAGCGTTTCGGTAAGCAGTCGCACAATACATTCCTGGACCTGCCTGTTGCTGTTGATTCACGAGTCCCGGTGATGTGGCGAATACGTGGTTTTCTTCTCGCATTTGTGCCCTGGTTTCTGCTGTATGAGATGATCATTTTTGTCGGCGTATTGCCCGGATCCATCAATACGTTCCTTCCCGGCGAAACCATACTTCCAGTAATTGAATGGATGGAAGTCCCTTATTTCCTGACTTACGTTTTTGCCGTACTGACACCATTCGTAATCCGAAGTATGTCGGGGCTGAGGCAGTTTGTCCTGAATGCCTGGTTCGCAACGGCAACAGGAATCTTCGCGTTTGTAACGCTACCATTACACGCACAACCGCGAACTTTCGAACCTTCGACATTCTTTGGGGAACTGATTGTCCTGGAAAGGAATTGGGACAGTCCGGCTGGAGCATTCCCTTCCTTTCATGTGATTTGGGCGCTTCTTTCTTGTATCTCGTGGATAAGAAGTTCCCCTAATCTCAAATGGCTTTTTGCACTTCTTACCACATTAATGATAGTGGCATGTGTAGGTGTCGGTGCGCATTCCGTGCTTGATGTGTCAGGTGGAATGGTTGTGTTTTCGATAACCATAACGCGACACAATCTGTGGCATTGGCTCAATGCACAATGTGAGCGCATAGCCAATTCGTGGAAGTCGGTCCGGATTGGCTGTCTCCGGATCATCAGTCACGCTCCCTATTCGTTTGCGGCTGGAGTGGCGGGTATCTTTCTTGCGGGCTTATTTGGGGTTAAGCCTCTGACGCTGCTTCTGGTCACGTGTACCACATTCGTCGGCGGAATTTTGTGGGGACAGCTGATTGAGGGATCTCCGAGACTACTTCGTCCTTTTGGATACTTTGGAGCAATCTGTGGGGGAATAGCCGGCCTCTTTGCAGCAGTCTCAATCACAGGGGAAAACGTCTTTTCTCTCTTCGGCGGATTTGCCCTGGCGTCTCCTTTGGCGCAGGCAGTTGGACGATTGCGTTGTCTTGTGCAGGGATGCTGTCACGGGAAACCTGTTTCAGGAGATGGAATCCTTTATACGAATCCACACTCACGTGTATGCCGAAGCGGTGCATTCAAAGGTGAACGGATTCACAATACACAACTCTATTCGATACTCTCAAATATAGCGCTCTTCCTCGTTCTTTGGCGCCTTTGGTACGGAGGAGCTTCGGCGTCGCTGATCACGGGATTTTATTTCCTCCTCACAGGTATTCAACGCTTCGTCGAAGAGGCGTACCGGGGCGAAGTGCAGACAAAGTATTATGGTGGACTGCGTTTCTATCAATGGCTTGCTATTGTTTTTGTGCTTGGTGGTATCGCGACTACATGGATAGATTCTTCTGCGTCCGTTTTGTTGTCATTGGGAAACCTTGACGTCATCGCTTTGATTTCGGTTGCCGGTGGACTACTTTGGAGTTTCGGCATGAGTATGGACTTTCCATCTTCAAACGTGCGCTTTTCCAAACTCTCAGATTAAGGAACGATATGGATATCAATTCACGCCTGCCTGATGTTGGCACGACCATATTCACAGTAATGTCAAGGCTGGCGTCGGAACATAATGCGATAAACCTATCACAGGGTTTCCCGGACTTCGACATTGATCCCGAACTGATATCGGCGGTCGAAGATGCCATGAGACGCGGACACAATCAGTACGCACCAATGGCTGGGCTGCCAGTGCTTCGACAGGCCATCGCGACTTCCCTGGAACGAACATATGATGTTCATTTGGATCCTGAAACGGAAATAACGGTGACGGCAGGCGCAACGCAGGCAATCTTCAGCGCAGTGGCAGCTTTCGTTGGCCCAGGCGATGAAGTAATAATCTTCGATCCGTCATACGATTCCTACAGTCCGTCAATTCGTATGGTTGGCGGCGTCCCGGTCCATATCAATTTGCAGTATCCTCATTTCAAACCCGATTGGGATGCGGTTCGGACGCATATAAATCCGCGTACCCGTATGATCATCGTCAATACACCTCACAACCCCCTGGGTACTGTACTTGAAGAAGATGATATGCGTGAACTACAGGACCTGGCTATTCGCCATGGGCTTATTGTGTTAAGTGACGAAGTGTACGATCGCCTTGTATACGATGGCAGGAAGCACCAGAGCGTGCTCAAATTTCCGGGATTGGCTTCGAGAAGTCTGGCGTGCTTTTCATTCGGGAAAACATTTCATGCAACGGGGTGGAAGGTTGGATATATCGCCGGTCCTTCGGCGTTAATGACAGAGGTTCGAAAGACGCACCAGTTCATCGTGTTTAGTGTGAATACGGCGGTTCAGCATGGGTTAGCAACATACCTGGAAGATCCGCATCACGATGAAAATATCGGCGACTTCTATCAGCGAAAGCGGGATTTCTTCCTCGGTCAATTGGCCGGCTCCCCTTTTGAACCGTTTCAGACATCCGGCTCCTACTTCCAACTCGTTTCGTACCGTAAGTTTTCGTCGCTTTCTGATATGGAGCTGGCTCGAGTAATAACCGTCAGACACAAGGTCGCAACCATCCCGGTATCGGTTTTTTACAGGGACAAAACTGACAACAAACTACTGAGACTCTGTTTCGCGAAGCGTGAGGAGACGCTTGCCCGTGCCGGCGAAATTCTGCGGGCGCTTACACCCGAGTCCTTGCAATAAAACCGGATCGCTTCCGTCTCCTTTTTCGTGCATCGAATCAAACCCTTTCTGAAAAAAACCATGATGATCATTTTTGTAATTACCATCGTAGTCACGGTCATGGTCTGGTGGTTTGTGCAACGCCCGGAATTCGGTGCCCTGGCATCCGGAGCGCGGTTCGAAAAGATCAGGCAGTCCCCACATTTCAGGAACGGACGATTTGAGAATCTCTCCAACACGCCAGACCTGACAGAAGGCGAGACCTATTTTGGCGTGATGAAGAAATTTCTTTTCAGCAAGAAGTTGCGCAACAAACCTGTCGACAGCATTCCCGCGCTGAAAACGGATTTGCATAGCCTCAATCCTGGTGAAGATATCCTGGTTTGGTTTGGGCACTCATCATACTTTATGCAACTTGACGGTAAACGATTTCTTGTTGACCCCGTCTTTAGCGGAGCGGCATCACCACTCGCATTCACCACACCCAGCTTCCCGGGAACAGATGTGTATTCTGCCGACGATTTGCCGGGCATTGACTACCTGATTATCACACATGATCATTGGGACCATCTCGACTATGAAACAGTGACCCGGCTGAAAGAAAAAGTGGGCGTTGTAATCTGCGGCCTTGGCGTCGGCGCACACCTCGAACGTTGGGGCTTTAGTACTGAACGGATTATTGAGAAAGACTGGTACGAAACCGTTTCTCTTGACAGCAGCTTCACGATTCATACGACACCTGCGCGTCATTTTTCAGGCCGTGGCTTCAGACGAAATCAGAGCCTATGGATGTCGTTCGTACTGGAAACTCCTTCGCGGCGGATATATATCGGTGGCGATAGCGGATACGATAGTCATTTCGCGGCAATACGCGAAAGGTTCGGAAAGATTGATCTCGCGATACTTGAAAATGGTCAATATGACAAAAGCTGGAAATACATACATCTGATGCCGGAGGAAGTTATTCAAGCTGCGAAAGACCTTCAAGCCGACCGGCTTTTTGCAGTGCACTCATCGAAGTTTGCCCTTGGAAATCATCCCTGGGACGAACCGTTATTACGCGTATCTGCATTGGCACAACAACACGATATCAATCTAATTACACCAATGATCGGTCAAAAAGTCAATTTCACAGACACTTTGGTTCGCTATCAGCAATGGTGGACAAATGTAAAGTAGTCGTTTTCAGCAATTGCACTAAATATCTTACCTGCTGCCTGTAAGTCAGCACTTCTGCAACGCCAATCTCGTTTAAATCAACTGGAGGGATTACAAGTGGTAAGAATGAGGGAATCGCTGCATCCATTTGATACACTGAAGGAAGTATTTGATTTGCTACCTGATGCGTTGGTCGTTGTGGACAGCGATGGAAAAATTGTATTCTATAATCAGGAGTTGTCTGGACTCCTCGGGTATTCATCTCAGGAATTGATTTCCAAACCCGTTGAAGTGTTGGTACCCCACAAATCACGGAACATTCATCGCCAGTATGTTGCGGATTTCTTCCGACGCAGAGTCCGGAGGAAAATGGCTGCGGGGCTGCAATTATTTGCGCTGTGCAAAGATCAGTCAGAAATCCAGGTAGACATAGCACTTTCGCCTTACACCGTCGGAGGGAATGCTTACACTATCGCTGCTATCCGTGAGTTCTCCGAAATGCCATACCTCGAACAAAAAATCGGCAACCTGCGTCGCAGCAAGGAGGAGCTTGAAAAATTTGCGTGCGTGGTAAGTCATGACCTGAAAGCTCCGGTTAACCGTATTCACGGACTGGTCGACCTGATCGTTAAAGAACTACCAGAAGAAAAAAACGAAGACCTATCGGTGCTTGTCGGGCATTTGAGAGAGAGCGTTTCGCTCACGGAAAAACTCATTGGAGGAATTCTGGAGCAGTCGCGGGCAGAACACAATATCAGGCAGGAGTCGCTGGATCTGAATGAGATTCTCGATGAGGTAAGAAGGAGCATTTCTATTCCCGACGTATTTTCGATCAACGTTCCAAACCAACTTCCTGTAATCGTCGGAAACCGCGTGCAATGGATCCAGGTTTTTGTGAACCTGATCACGAACGCTGTCAAGTACAACCACAAAGACGCAGGCGTTTTGGAGATTACGTGGTCACGCGACGGCGACGATGTTGTGATTCAATTCGCCGATAACGGGACCGTTGTCGATCCCGACAAGCGACGTTCAATTTTCCAGATGTTCGTTCGGGGCGAAAACCGGAAAGACACAGTCTCGCATGGCATTGGACTTTCAATCGTAAAGAAGATCGCCGAGCAAGGCGGTGGAAACGTCATTTATGCCGAAAGCCACCTGGGCGGCTCATGCTTCCGGATACGCTGGCCATCTTCCCAGGCCCGCTAATCTGCTTTCTACTCTCGTAACGGTAACATCTGCTCAAAAACGGGCAAAGAGGGAAAAAACACGTTCACTTTTCCCCTGCTTTTCTTTTCTTTGCGGGGCGGAACCGGAATCGAGATATGCAGGACCTTAAAATAACGCTGATTCAGTCAGATATTCACTGGGAGGATGTCGATGCAAACCTGTCGATGTTTGAGGAAAAAATATGGCAAATCGGCAGATCGACCGACGTAATCGTCCTTCCTGAAATGTTTACTACGGGATTCAGCATGGCTGCATCCAGGCTGGCCGAACACATGAATATGAAGACATTCAAGTGGATGCGGCAAATGGCTGATCAGACGGGTGCGCTGATACTTGGCAGCTACATCGTCCGCGTACACGATAAATACTTCAACAGACTCCTCTGGATGGAACCCGGAGGAAATCATAAGACCTACGACAAGCGCCATCTCTTCAGAATGGCCAACGAACATAGGACCTACTCTCCCGGCGAAAGCCTTTTGGTCGCAACCTGGAAAGGCTGGAAGATTTGTCCACTTGTCTGCTACGACCTGAGATTCCCGGTGTGGACCCGCAACCGCTGGGACAGGGAGACGGATTCCCTGACGTATGATGTCGCTATTTATGTCGCCAATTGGCCAACAGCGAGGATTGACGCCTGGGATACATTGCTTCGGGCACGCGCGATCGAGAATCTGAGCTACGTTGTGGGCGTGAACCGCATCGGAATTGACGGAACCGGCGTAGAGCACAATGGTCGCTCTGCAGTGGTTAGTCCCAAGGGAGAACCCATTTTCACCATTGAGGGAACGGAAGCGATTCACACCGTGGAACTGAATGCGAATTCACTACATGCGTTTCGTCACCGCTTTCCTGCTCACCAGGACGCGGACGATTTCACAGTTGAGTTTGAGTATGAAGAAGACTGAACGCATACCGTTTGTCCGGACACGACAATGTTTTCTTCTGAGTCTACTTTCCGAAAATTTCTAGTTTTGCATCCTTAATTATCTAACCAAACCATGTCCCAGCGAAAAATTTCCAGAGCCCTCGTTTCCGTATTTTATAAAGACAATCTCGATCCGATAATTCATGAGCTGGGCAAACAAGGTGTTGAGTTTGTGTCGACAGGTGGCACACAGGAGTTCATCGAAAAGCTGGGATATCCGGTAACACCGGTCGAAAAACTCACAGGATACCCGTCGATTTTTGGAGGCCGCGTAAAGACCCTGCACCCAGCTGTCTTTGGAGGAATTCTCTTTCGGCGTGATGATGACGGTGACCTGAGCCAGGCGAAGGAATTCAAGATCGACGCTATCGATCTGGTCATAGTCGACCTCTACCCATTCGAGGAAACGGTTGCAAGAGGCGGGACTGACGAAGAAATCATCGAAAAGATCGATATCGGTGGCATCTCTCTGATCAGGGCGGCCGCAAAAAATTTCAAAGACGTCCTGATCGTGGCGTCGCGCAAGCAGTACGCGGATTTGCTTTCACTGCTCGGGCAGGGTAAAGGCAGCACCGACATTGCGGACCGGAAGCATTTTGCTGCGATGGCCTTCGATGTAACGTCTCACTATGACGCAGCCATTTTCAAGTACTTCAACAACGACTTTCAAATCCCGTCGCTGAAAGTCAGCCACCAGGAAGGTCGTGTCTTGCGCTACGGCGAAAACCCGCATCAAAAAGGAACATACTATGGAGACCTTGACGGACTGTTCGAGCAGTTGAACGGCAAGGAGCTTTCGTATAACAACCTTGTTGACGTTGACGCTGCTATCCGGCTTGTTGCTGAATTTGAGGACGAAACCGCTTTTGTTATCATCAAGCATACAAATGCCTGCGGTGTAGCAATCGGAGCCAACGTAAAAGAAGCGTACCTGAAAGCTTTCCAGGCCGACACCATTTCGGCATTTGGCGGCGTACTGGCAACCAATAAGACGATTGACCTTGCAGCGGCAGAGGAGTTGAACAAACTTTTCTTTGAGATACTGATTGCACCTGAGTTTTCCGCGGATGCGCTGGCTCTCCTCAGGAGCAAGAAGAACCGCATGATCCTTCGGCAAAAGCAGTCGCTCAAAGAGACCACTCAATTGAAATCAATCCTGAACGGCATCATAGAGCAGGATCTGGACCTTAAAACAGATACCCGCGACGACCTCAAGGTAGTGACCAAACGGGCTCCGACGGAAAGTGAAGTGCGGTCCCTGCTTTTCGCGAGCAAGATTTGCAAACACACCAAATCCAACACAATTGTCCTGGCGGTCGAAGGTCAGCTGATCGCGAGTGGAGTTGGTCAAACCTCACGCGTGGACGCACTCAAACAGGCGATCGAAAAAGCAGCAGCTTTTGGGTTTACCTTACAAGGCGCAGTGATGGCGTCGGACGCGTTCTTTCCATTCCCTGACTGTGTGGAGATAGCAAGTAACCATGGCATTCGCGCCGTTATCCAACCGGGTGGATCTGTCAAGGATCAGGATTCGATTGCCTTTTGTGACAAACACGAAATGGCAATGGTATTCACAGGTGTGCGACACTTCAAGCACTGATACGGAAGGCAACTCGCATCAGGTGTTAGCGACGAAATGATGGGTTGATCGCCGAAGGTAATATCGCAGAGGTTACGCCGCACTTCGCCAGTCGTAATGTTTCTGAAGCACGCAAAATGTTACCTGCACTACCTTGATCAGCCGACTAGCTATAAACTTTCCGGGTGCTAAAAAACTTACATTTTTCATTATTTTGGTAAATTAAATGCAATTTTGCCGGAGTAGACTCCCGACTATAGCTTTTACAAAACCCTTATCGGTATAAGACCACATGGCATTTTTTGACTTCTTCACCAGTGACATTGCAATTGACCTGGGGACCGCTAACACGCTAATCATTTACAAAGACAAGATCGTTGTTGATGAACCTTCAATCATCGCTATCGACAAGCAGCATAACAAGGTGCTGGCAATTGGAAGAGAAGCGATGCAAATGCACGAAAAAACTCACGAGTACATCAAGACTATCCGCCCTTTGAAGGAAGGGGTAATCGCTGATTTCCAGGCAGCGGAAATGATGATTCGCGGTCTGATAAAAATGATTGATACCGGTAAGCGTCTGTTTCCACCTTCCTATCGGATGGTGATCTGTATTCCTTCAGGAATCACAGAGGTAGAGAAACGTGCCGTACGCGATTCAGCCGAGCACGCCGGAGCGAAGGAGGTCTACATGGTATATGAACCCATTGCAGCGGCCATCGGGACGGGTATAGACATCGATCAGCCTATTGGCAATATGATTGTTGATATCGGAGGTGGAACCACCGATATCGCGGTGATCGCCCTTTCCGGAATAGTCTGCGATCAATCCATCAGAGTTGCTGGTGATACATTTAACAGGGATATTCTTGATTACATGCGCCGCCAGCACAACCTTCTTATCGGAGAACGTTCCGCTGAAAAAGTCAAGATCGAAGTAGGCTCCGCGTTGACGGAGTTGGATGACGGACCCGAAGATTATGAAATCCGCGGCCGCGACCTCATGACAGGTATTCCGAAGACGATCAAGATCTCATATAGCGAAGTCGCATTTGCGCTCGACAAGTCTGTATCGAAGCTCGAAGAAGCTGTGCTGAAAGCACTTGAAACTTCTCCTCCGGAATTATCGGCAGATATTTATGAACGTGGTATCTACCTTACCGGTGGTGGTGCGCTCTTGCGCGGTCTTGACAAGCGGCTCGCATTAAAGACTAAATTGCCGATTCACGTGGCGGATGATCCGCTTAGGGCCGTTGTTCGTGGGACAGGCCAGACGTTAAAGAATCTTCCCCAGTTTCGAGCTGTGTTGATGACTTAGGATGTAAATGGAGAGGCTGTTTTTATTCGTATATCAGTTCAGGGCTTTTTTTACTTTTGTTGTACTGGAAGTCTTCTGCTTCTGGCTGATCGTTGAAAACAACCACTACCAGGGAGCGAAGTTTTTTAATTCCTCCAACACCGTCGTAGCGTCGATCAATAATTTTTCCCAAAGCATTCGTGATTATGTCGTGCTGAGTGACGTGAACCGCACCCTCGCGGAGGAGAACGCTGAACTACGGCGGCTTGTCGAGCAGCAGCGTCACATCATGGAAAAAAACTATCACGTCACCGGATACGACAGCACTTTCTCCTCGCGATATACATTTGTCAGCGCCAAAGTCGTCAACAACCAACTCGACCGCGTAAAGAATTACATCACCATAAATAAGGGCGAATCAGACGGTGTTGAACCCGGAATGGCAGTGATAAGTCCGCTCGGTGCCATCGGTAAGGTGAAAAATGTGTCGAGTAACTTCTCCGTTGTGACCTCTATTCTTCACATCGACTACATGATATCGGCGATGTTGAAGAACTCAAACTACTTCGGATCAGTCCAGTGGGACGGCCGTGATCCTCAGTTCACGAAGCTTAATTACATACCTCGACACGTCAAGTTAAACGTGGGGGACACCGTTGTCACCACAGGATTCAATGCCATCTTCCCGGAAGGCATTATAATAGGCACGGTCTCAGAGGTTGTCCTGAGCCCCGAGGCACTCACGTATGACATCACGGTCGCGCTTTCTCAGGATTTCCGTAAGTTGTCGTACGTCAGCGTCGTAAGAAGTGAGTTCAAGGAAGAAAAGGATATTGTTGAAGACTTTGAAGAGATGAATTCGAAATGAGACTGGGTGTTCAACATATCATACTCTTCTTTGTCTACCTGCTTTATCAGGTGATGATTCTGCAGAACGTAGTCCTCTTTCACACAGCATTCTGTTTCCTTTATATACTATATTTGTTGATCCTGCCGGTTGAGGCCAACCCCATGGTCCTGATGGGCATCGGTTTCCTGATGGGGTTCGCGGTGGATTTGTTCTATGAAAGCATTGGCCTGCATGCGTTCGCGTCCGTCATGGTTATGTATCTGCGGAACTACTGGCTTAACTCACTGACCCCCCAGGGAGGATACGACAGTAGCTCGGTTCCAACGCTCGCCATGAATGGAATACAATGGTTTCTGGTCTACTCCATGCCATTGATTTTTCTGCACCACGCATTATTGTTTTTCCTCGAAGCAGGGGGCTTCGGTATGTTCTGGTTCACGCTGTGGAAAGTGGTGACAAGCACATTGTTTACAACGGTTGTAATTTTAGTCGCCCAATTGCTGTTTCCGGGACGACGACGTTGATGAACTTTAAAACGAGTCTGTCCGACCCGGCTATTTTTTGATAATCGTATCCTAACCATCCGTTCACCATGAACGAAGGCAGAAGAGAAATCATACAGGTAGTATTTGTTTTGATCGGAATGATCTTCCTGATCAAGCTATTTTTTATCCAGGTTCTGGATGACAGCTACGAAGACCTCGCCCAGTTCAATGCGATCCTCAAGGTACCGCAGTACCCTGTCCGTGGAACGATCTACGACCGAAACAAGAAACTCATTGTTTACAATAATCCGGAGTTTGATCTGATGATCACACTCAAAGAAGTCAAACGTCTGGACACCGCGCGCTTTTGCGAAGTATTTAATATTACGCGTGAGCAACTCGATGAGATGTTCAGGGCCCTGCGAACGGAGATCCGAAACAGAAAGGCATCGGAGCTCCAGCCTTCGCCGTTCATCAAGCAGCTTTCGACTATCGACCTTGCGCGAATGCAGGATTATATCGATGAGTTTCCGGGATTCTACATCGAAGCGAGGACGACGCGCGCTTACGCGAGTTCGGCCGGTGCAAATGCGCTGGGTTATGTGAGCGAGATTTCAAAAGAACAACTGAAGCGGGACAAAAGTAAATTCTACCGTCAGCGCGACTACATCGGTCAAAGCGGCATTGAAGCATTCTACGAAGAATACCTCCGCGGGAAACGTGGTGTAAAGTATCTGCTGCGTAACAAAGACGGTGTTATCAAAGGCAAGTATTCTGACGGTAAATATGATACGCTTTCCTATCCGGGACAGGATCTCATTACAACACTTGATCTGGACCTGCAGGAGTATGGGGAGTTTCTGATGAAGGGAAAGGCCGGAAGTATCATCGCCCTTGAACCTGCGACAGGAGAAGTCCTGGCAATGATAAGCGGTCCTAGTTACGATCCGCTTTTGCTTACCGGAAGAAACTACAGTCAGAACTATGCTTTGATCAGCAACGATACGAACAAACCTCTCTTCAATCGTCCGCTGATGGCTCAGTATCGCCCGGGTTCGATTTTTAAAATCGCCCAGGCTATGGTAGCGTTGCAGGAAGGTGTGATTAGTCCTGAGACGAGGATCAGGTGTGATCGTTCCATAATTGGATGTCATGGACCGCACACCAATGAAGATCTTCGCGGAGCCATCACCAACTCGTGCAATCCATACTTTCATGGTGTCCTTCGACGTATGCTGAACAAAGGGAAAGCAAACAATCCTTTCGATGACACACGAATCGGCCTGGAAGAATGGAATGAACACATTACGAGTTTTGGATTCGGAAGTCCCCTTGGCATAGACCTGCCCAGCGAAAAGGGTGGACTGGTGCCGAGCCCCGCGTATTATGATCGCGCCTATGGTGGCCGGCCCTGGAAATTCTCAAACATTTATTCCATTGCCATCGGGGAAGGCGAGAATCTTGTAGTGCCGCTGCAGATGGCAAACTTTGCTGCCTGTGTTGCCAACCGGGGATACTACTATACACCACACCTCGTAAAATCGATTGGTGATTCCGGACTCCCGTTACCACAGTATCGTCAGAAACACACTACGACAATCAGCCCGGAATACTTCGAGATAGCCGCGGATGCAATGGAAGAAGTTGTAAGGTCGGGAACGGGTCAGTATCGTGCTTCATTGAAGGACGTAGTGGTCTGTGGTAAAACAGGATCTGTGCAGAATGAACCACGTCCCGATCATTCGGTGTTCATAGCATTTGCTCCGAAAGACAATCCGAAAATCGCGGTTGCAGTCTATGTTGAATACGGCGGACAGGGTGCGCGCGCCGCTGCGTCAATCGCAAGTCTGATGATTGAAAAATATCTCTACGGAGGCACAAAACGCCCGCATATCGAACAATACGTGTTGAAAGGAGACTTTCTCTGATGAGACAGCAGGAAATCATTACGCACAAAATTGACTGGCTAACGGTCACGCTATATGCAACGATGGTCATTTGGGGCTGGCTGAATATCTACTCCGCCACGTATGACGAAACCCAGTCAATCTTCAACATCCAAATCAACTCCGGGAGACAATTGATGTTCATTGGCGGGTCACTCGCGCTGATCCTGGCGATACTCATTATTGATGTGCGTTTCTACGAGACGTTTTCCTATTTCATTTACGGCGCAATAATGTTCCTGCTGTTGTTGGTTCCGTTCATAGGTAAGGAAGTGGGGGGTAATCGTGCATGGCTGGGATTCGGTTCCTTCGGTGTTCAGCCTTCCGAGTTTGCAAAGTTTGCAACCGCTCTCGCCGTCTCAAAGATAATCGGATCAGTTGGGTTCAAGATGGACAACCTTAGGAATCAAGCCATGGCCTTCGCGTTGGTTGTGTTTCCGATCCTGCTTATTCTCCTTCAAAAGGACTACGGCACCGCAATGGTGTTTACTATCTTCGTACTGGTGTTCTACCGGGAAGGTATGTCACCCTTCCTTTTACTGGTTGGTCTCGGCGTCGCGATAATTTTCATTCTGACATTGCTGGTTGAAAACAACTGGATATTGTTTTCGACCATCGCTGTAATTACGGCGATACTGCTATGGTTTAACAGACGCAAGAAACTGAAACGACTTCTGATCATTTGCTCCGGCGCCGTGGTCCTCGTCGTCACTATTGTCAGTGTCGAGTTTATTTTTGACAACCTGCTTGAGGAACACCACCAGAAACGTGTAATGGTTCTCCTGAATCCCGACAGCGACCGAATGGGCGCAGGGTATCACGTGTATCAGTCGAAGGTGGCGATTGGAAGTGGTGGCTTTGCCGGGAAGGGATTTCTTGAGGGAACCCAAACGAAACTGAAGTTCGTTCCGGAACAGTTCACGGACTTTATTTTCTGCACAATCGGCGAAGAACACGGATGGATCGGAAGTCTCCTGATGATTGGCTTGTTTCTCGGGCTGCTGCTTAGAGTCGTCTACATTGCTGAACGTCAGAAGAGTCGCTTCTCAAGAGTTTATGGATACTCCGTTGCCTGCATCTTTTTCTTTCACTTCGCGACCAATATCGCGATGACAATCGGATTGTTCCCCGTAATCGGAATTCCTTTGCCTTTCTTCAGCTATGGTGGGTCTTCACTTTGGGGTTTTACTGTTTTGCTGTTTATTCTGCTGAAGCTTGATGCGCACAGAATGAATGTGCTGCACCGCTCATAACGAACCGGCTACGCGAAACGCTTTTCGACAAGTTCCATGAATTCGTGAAACTCTTCACTTTCGCGATCCCAGGTCGAAGCATGTTCGTCCTCGAGATATCGCAAGGCAGCATTCAGAGAGTCAAACTGGTCGAGCCTGTCCACGGCACGGCTAAACAGTTCAAAGTCGCCATGGAAAAGGACTTTGGTAAACATGAACTTCTGATTGATGGTCAGGCTCTCCTTTATCTTCGAAATACGTTTGAAATTATCGGCCAGTGTTGGTCGTGGTTCCCGTGTGTGCTGTTCATTCAGTGTTGGCGAGCTCGTATTTTGTTTTTCCTCGTACAACGGTTGTTTCACTGGCTCCGGCGCCGTCTTCGGAACAACAACCTCTTCGCGGAATTCTGGTTTTGGCACAGCGGTTACAGGTGCTTCAAATTGATCCTCCTGTTTGGTGATGAAAAATGTATTGGGATCAAGCGGATGAACAGATGAAAACAGTTCGATGTATTGGTCGACATCGTCGGGATTGAAATGTACCTCTTCGAGAATTTGATCCAGAATGCCAAACGCTTCGTTACCCGATACAGTGCTTAATGATTTTTCTTCAAGCTTCTGAAGCATCCTTTCAAGCGGTGGTTTATTCACCCTGAGATAACGGATCTCTTCCCGGAACGCTGACACCTCAAGGCGGTTTTCCGTTCCTGTTATCAACATGGAGAAATAATCATAAGGATCGAAAATCACCATCAACGACTGTCGCACTGCTTTCTTGAGCAGCGGCTCAAAATGAGTTGAATCGATAGATATATTTTGCGATAATAACTTCATCAGCTGATCAAGAGCTTCACTGACTGCGGGGTCGTCATAATCAAAGTACGGGGACCTGATTTTTTTCTGGTCTGCCTTCCACGCTTTGAAAAGTTCGTGGATAACGAAAAGATTGACCTGCTGCACATTGGTCAGCTTCAGAATTTCCGGGCCGGTAATTCTGTCACGGGTGGCAAAGAATGATTGAAGAACTTTTTCTGAGTAACGATCCCCGTATTGACCAATTGCTTCAAGGCTTATTTTTTCATCCATTGGCGGAAGAATATTTTTACATATTTGCTATAAAGTTAATCGATAATCGACAATGTGCCAGCGGAATATCCGTATAGACAATGACAAAAACACATGACTTCCCGGGTTTACATCCGCAACCTGGATCGTGCCATTGACGTGAAGGACAGCACCCGGCCATTGCTGCTGCATATTCACGCTTCCGGCACGGACTGGATGCATGCGTGCGGAGGTAAAGGAAGGTGTACAACGTGTAAGGCTGTTGTACTGAACGGATTAGGTAACTTTGGTCCCCTCTCGGCGGCAGAGTGCCGCTACCGCGAAAAAGGACTTCTGGGAGACAACGAACGCCTCGCATGTCAGGCCTGTATAACGGGCGATGTCGAGGTCCTCGTCCCTGACGAAAACAAACTCCCGCACCTGAATTACCTTTGAAACCAGGGGCAATCCCCACGTTCAGTTCTCATATCTTAATTATCTTAGCCAAATGTTTGTAGAACCGCATTTTGGAAGGAAACGGGACGCCGGCCGAATGGGCTGGATTGAAGTGATTTCAGGTTGTATGTTCTCGGGCAAGACTGAAGAATTGATTCGCCGTCTTAATCGCGCCATCATTGCAAATCAAAAGGTCGAGATATTCAAACCCAGAGTTGACAAGCGGTATCATGATCAAAATATCGTTTCGCATAACGAAAACGCTATCCGTTCTACAGCAGTTGACTTTCCGAATGATATCGTGCTGCTTTCCGGGGACTGTGATGTGGTAGGAATTGATGAAGCACAGTTTTTTGATGACTCGATCGTTGAAGTATGTAACACTCTGGCCAATCATGGAAAACGAGTCATCGTTGCAGGGCTGGACATGGATTTCGAGGGTAAGCCTTTTGGCCCGATGCCCTATCTCCTTGCCGTCGCTGAATTTGTTACCAAAGTCCACGCCATTTGCGCCCGGACCGGAGAGCTTGCGTCATTCTCCTTCAGGTTGTCACCCGAACAGAAGCAGGTCATGCTGGGAGAAAAAAATGAATACGAGGCCAGAAGCAGAAAGGCCTTCGTGGAAGGAATGAAATCAAAGCAGACTGAATGAGAAACGGTCTACGATTACTGCTTAGCCTGCTGATTCCAACGGTATCATTATATGCCCAGCATGATATCCCACTTGGACAATGGCGACTACACATATCGTTTAACGGAATCGTCGACGTTGTTGCTACGGACGATTTTGTATATGGCGCGGCTTCCAACGGAATCGTTGTCGTCGATAAATCGGATAACAGCTACGCGACGCTTCACAAGGGAAATGCCCTAAGCAGAACCGGGATCACTGCCATTTCGGCAAGCGAAAACCAAAACACACTGCTGATTGCATATGATGACGGCACCTTTGATGTCATCAGGGATAACCGGGTCTCTTTTTTTGATCCGGCGAGGAATACGGTAATCACCGGCTCAAAAAGAATAAACGCAATTACGATGAGGGAAGACCAGGCGTATTTCTCGACGGACTACGGTGTGCTCGTCTTCGATATTGCACGAATGCAAATCAGAGAAACATGGAGAGACCTCGGCCCTTCAGGCGGTACCCTGAGTATTCGCGACTGCACATTCCTTGACAATGACGTTTTCGTGGCTACCGCGGAAGGTGTAATGTCGGGAGATATGTCAACGAATTTGCTCGACTTTAGTAATTGGATCAGATACGAGGACGCCTCACTGCCTGCGCCGATGAGCGCTATCGCAAGTGTCGAAGGCATCGTCTTTGCCGGTGGCGCAGATGGCGTATATGCATACCGTAATGACTCGTGGGAAAAGGAAGCATTCTTTCCGGATCAAATGGTAGTCGCCCTCGATGCAGTTGCGGGGTCACTGCTGGTCACCACTGCAGAGGATGTTTATACCTATAACGGTCTCGAAGCGTCGCCACTTGTCAACGGGTCACCGGTTCTCGCCAACGATGCAGTTAGCGATGGGAGCACAGTCTGGGTCGCGACAAAAAAAACGGGGTTGACAGCGGTTTCGCCAGGCAACATTTCGTCAATCATACCCAATGGCCCATCTACGGATTCAATCAACAATCTCGCTGCGTTTGACAATCGGATATACGCCACGTCAGGAGGGCGAAACGGGGGTAGCCAACCCTTGGGTATGCCCGGCGTGTTAGATAGTTTCGCAAACGGCGAGTGGTCTGGTGAGCAAATCCCGTTTACCGATCTTACGGATATTACGTTCGCAAAAGATGGTCAGCGCGTCATCACATCTTTTGGTAATGGTGTGATGATTGGTGCCACCATTTACGACGACACGAACAGCTCGTTACTGAACAGCGATCCCGGGAACAACGGTGTTTACGTCACCAGCGTGGTGAGTACACCGGAAGGCCTATACGCCGCGAATTATGATGCTACCCTTCCGCTGCACTTGTTTGACGGGACGTCCTGGCAGGCGTTTCCGTCTTCGTTTTCAGCAACGCGCTACCCGACGCAACTTATCACTGATGATCAGCAAAATGTCTGGGCTATTCTTGATCCGGCCCGTGGCGGCGGATTATTGGTTCATAGTCGCGTAAGCCACGAATCGCGTTATCTTACGACTCAGGATCAACAGGGTGAGTTGCCTCATATTGGCGTATATTCATTGGCATTGGATCGCGATGGGTATGTATGGGTCGGTACAGATGCTGGCGTTGCATATTTCTTCGACGCGGGGAGCGATGCCATTAAACCATTGTTTGAAAATCGCTTCCTCCTTCGTGATGACCGTGTGACTGCTATTGCAGTGGATGGTGGTAACCGAAAATGGATAGGGACGCAACGGGGTGTATGGCTCTTTAACCCTTCAGGAGAAGTCGCGTTGGGTCACTTCACTATGGAAAACAGCCCTTTGCTTTCTGATCAGATCGTTGCTATCGAAATTGATCATACTTCAGGCGAAGTCTTCTTTGCAACGACGCGCGGAGTGGTCTCTTTCCGAAGCGACGCTACTGGA
The DNA here is from genome assembly GCA_023428695.1 of Bacteroidota bacterium. Lineage (GTDB taxonomy): Bacteria > Bacteroidota > Bacteroidia > Cytophagales > Cyclobacteriaceae > Ohtaekwangia. Next base: position 65,083 of record JAEYWY010000008.1, on the reverse strand, counting down.
GCTGACGAATCTTTCGGGACCGTGAAGATATTTCCTAATCCGGTAACGTCAGGCTTTTCCGGTCTTGTCGGAATCTCCGGTCTCGCTTCAGATGCCATTGTAAAGATTACCGATGTATCAGGCAGATTGATTTGTCAAACTCAGGCTAATGGGGGAATGGCGTCATGGAATGTTCGTGACCACTCCGGAAGCCGCGTCAAGACAGGTATGTACCTCGTTTTTGCAGTGCGTGAAGACGGGAGTGAAAGCGTCGTCGGAAAAATCGCGGTCGTAAACTAAAACCGGTGCTTTACAAGGCAAAAGGAATTGTGTTCAGATTCACGCGGTATGGTGAGACTTCCATAATCGCAAGTATCTTCACCGACCAGTTTGGGCTTCAAAGCTATCTCGTGAACGGCGTCCGAACGAAAAAGGCGTCGGGGAAGATGGCGCTTTTTCAGCCGTTGACACTACTTGATCTCGTCGTCTATCACCGCGAAAATGCCAACATAAACCGCATTAAGGAAGTGCGCTGTCTTCATCCCTATGCGACAGTGCACATGGACGTGACAAAGTCAACAGTGATGATGTTTCTCGCGGAAGTATTGAACAGGACAGTTCGTGAGGAAAGTCACGCGAAGGAGCTGTGCGATTTTCTTGTCACTTCACTTATTACGCTCGACACAATGGACGAGCCCGTTCACAATTTTCATTTGATTTTCCTGATCAGGCTGAGCGGCTTCCTGGGATTTGGTCCCCAGGTAAAGGAGGACATATTGGGCCTACGGATAACCGATCCGTTGATAGAAGAAAAACTGAGCGCGTTACTGGTTGCTGACTATGGTGATTCGATTACGATCTCGAACGAGCAGAGACGTGAAATCCTCGACCTGCTCGTTCGATTTTATCAGGAGCATTCCGGCTTCGGGGGCGAGATCAAATCGCTACCTGTGTTGCGCGAATTGCTGCGATGACTGCGTTTTTAACCGAGACGCTTCGCTACTTCATCCCAGTTGACAACATTCCACCAATTCTCAATATACTCGGCGCGCTTGTTCTGATATTTCAGGTAGTAGGCATGTTCCCATACATCCAAACCAAGAAGCGGAGTCCCCTTAATTTTCGCTCCGCCCATAAGTGGATTGTCCTGATTTGGAGTGGATCCGATCTCGAGCTTTCCATTCTGCGAAACAAGCCACGCCCATCCCGAACCAAATTGTCCGAGTGCCGCCTGGGTAAACTTTTCCTTGAACTTGTCAAGTGAGCCAAATGCTCCGTTCAATGCGTCTGCAACTTTTCCTGTGGGGCTTCCACCGTTAGGCTTCATTACCTGCCAGAAGAAGTTGTGGTTCCACGCACCACCGGCATTGTTTCGCACTTTGTCAGATAAGCCCATCGCTTTCTGGAAAAGCTGCTTTTCGTCTTTGAAATCGAGCTTTTCAGCCGAAATGGCTTCATTGATGTTCTTCACGTAGCCTGAATGGTGCTTCGTGTAGTGGATTTCCATCGTTTTCGCGTCGATATATGGTTCAAGAGCGTCAAAGCCATAAGGCAGCTTAACTTGTGTGAATTCGAGTGCTGACCCGGAGGACTTCCCAAATGCCTGGTTCGTACCTGCAAGTGAAGAAATGACCGATCCAAAGATGGTTGCTTTGGCAGTTGCTTCAATGAAATTGCGTCGGGATGTTTTCATGATAATAGGGTTAAAGTTCTAAAACAGGCTAAAAAATCGGGCCATGTTTTGGTCCGTTACTCTTCAGCAATTATGGCGCTGGAGCGGCATGCGCCGTAAAATTACTTAAAAATGCATAGCTTTCGGAAAAACTGGACCAGCTATGGCGGATGTGCTTTACGATGAAATTCCTTCGCTTGATTTAGCCGACTTTTACGGTGACGACTATAACAAAAAAGTGAAGTTTGTTGAGACGCTTGGACAGGCGTATAACAATATCGGATTCGTGGCAATCAAGAATCACTACCTGACAGATCTGATGCAGGAGGAAATTTACAAGGACATAAAACAATTCTTTGCACTCCCTGACGAAGTCAAGAAGAAGTATGAACGTACCGATATTGCTGGTCAACGTGGCTACACAGGCAAAGGAAAGGAACATGCGAAAGGAAGAAACACCGGCGACCTGAAGGAGTTTTATCACGTTGGTCAGGAGTTGACGGAGGCGGAGTTAAATGAGGAAGCCTACCCGGCAAACATCTGGCCCGACGAAGTCCCTTCTTTCAAAAAAAGCAGCCTTGCCGTCTACAGGGCGTTGGAAAAGACAGGCGCACACATGCTTTCGGCAATTGCACTTTACCTCGGACTTCCGGAAGACTATTTTAATGACAAGATATTTCGCGGCAACAGTATCCTGCGACCTATACACTATTTTCCGATAGAAGATCCTGACAGTGTTCCAGGAGATGCTGTCAGAGCGGCGGAGCACGGCGACATAAATTTGATAACCCTGCTGATGGGTGCAAGCGCAGACGGTCTGCAGGTATTGCGCCGCGACAACAAATGGATTCCTATTACGGCACTGCCTGACCAGCTTGTCGTGAACGTTGGCGACATGCTGGAACGACTCACGAATGGAACACTAAAGTCGACTATTCACAGAGTTGTGAATCCGCCGCGTGAAACGATGAACAAACCCAGATATTCAATACCCTTTTTCATGCATCCGCGTTCCGAGATGAGTCTTGCAGCACTTCCGCAATGTGTGGATGCAAGTCATCCAAAACAATGGGAAGACATAACTGCAGGAGAGTTTCTCGATCAGCGGTTGCGGGAGATCGGACTTAAGAAATAGCCGAACAAAACATGAACTCATTCTAACCGCACACCAGTGTTTCAACGAGTTCGATACTTTATCTTTTTACGGGATGTTCTCATTCTTGCGCTGACTACTTTCGGCGGACCACAGGCACATCTTGCGCATTTTCAAAAAATCCTCGTTCAGAAGCGGAAGTATCTTTCAGAGGAAGACCTGATGGAATTGAATTCGTTGTGTCAAATCCTACCGGGGCCGGCTTCAACACAGATGCTCATTGCGATCGGGTTCAAGATCGGTGGACCGAACCTGGCTTACCTGACTTTGCTGATATGGATTTTGCCCTCCGTAATTCTAATGACTACTGCGGCGATCATCATGTCCAACATCCAGGAAAAGAACTGGTCAACGGACTTTACACGCTTCATTCAACCGATGGCTGTGGGATTCGTAAGTTATGGCGCGTGGGTTATCAGTCAGAGAACTGTGAGAACAAAGACAGGTATTGGTCTGATGGCGATAGCAGCTGTTGTTTCGTATTTCTTTCAAACGCCGTTTGTATTTCCCGCGATAATCATAGGAGCTGGCCTGGTTACCTCGCTGAAGTATCGCTCACAACCAAAGGAAGAAGACCGCAAGTTGAAAGTGGAGTGGTCCAACTTCTCGCTCTGGGCCGGTGTTCTCATTTTCGCCGCCGTACTCGGTGGCGTCACCAAAGCGCTGCCGGTAAAACTTTTCGAAAACTTTTATCGAAACGGAAGCCTTGTTTTTGGAGGAGGGCAGGTACTTGTGCCCCTGCTTTATACCGAGTTCGTCGATGAGCAGGCTACCTCAGATTCGGGTGAGCAGGCCAAAAAAGTTAAGCAACTCAAGTCGCAGCTGAAAAGACAGTACGCACCGAAACCGTATCACCATCCAATCTCTCACGACGAATTTCTGTCCGGATATGCAGTAGCCCAGGCGTTACCCGGTCCCGTTTTTGCTTTTAGTTCTTACATCGGCGCGTTGTCGTCGCGGGACTATGGAATCGGGGGGGAGTTACTTGGCGCGATAATGTCGGCGCTCGGGATTTTTCTTCCAGGTACCTTTCTAATCTTCTTTGTGATTCGGATCTGGGAAGGGCTCAAAAAATACCGGCATGTGCGCGCCTCTCTTGAAGGAATCACGGCCGCGAGTGCCGGACTCGTTGTCACATCTGCAATCATCCTTTTTCAGCCCCTTGAAAATACGTTCCTGAATTTCGCGGTGACGATTAGTACATTCCTCTTAATGGTTTTTACGCGCGTACCATCCACTGTAATCATTATTGGTGGATTGGCGCTGGGTCTGTTGATAAAATGAAGAAGGCCGACCCGGAGGTCAGCCTTCAATTATGATCGATTGTATCTTTGCTTACTGTTAAGAAGAAAGCCTGAAGCTGATCGGCAGTACCATTTTCTGGCGAACTGGCTTTCCTCTTTGCTTACCAGGCTTCCATTTCGGAGCTGACTGGAGGATTCGAACGGCTTCTTCATCACAACCCGCGCCAATACCTTTGATTGCTTTGACGTCGGTGATGCTACCATCTCTTTCAATCACGAACTCTACGAACACTTTACCTTCGATACCCATACGTTTTGCCTGAGCCGGGTATTTGATCTTCTTACCAACGTATTCGTAGAAAGCGCCCATACCTCCGATCGGAGCGGCAGTTTCTTCAACGACAGTAAAGATTGTGTTCGGATCTTCTTTCTCTTCAACAACTACAGGAGCCATCGGGATTTCAACTTTGGTTTCGGTGATATCCGTTTCGGCGTCCATGTTGATTTCGATTTCCTCTTCAATTTTCTTATCGTCGGGGACCTCGATTATCTGGGGCTGCTCAATTTTTGGCGGAGGAGGAGGGGGAAGCTGATCTGTCGGAGGAACCTCAACGACTTCGTCAACGATCACGTTGCTTCCGAAATTCTTGCCCGATGTGTCATCCTCAACTTTGTATCTGAAGGCGACGATGGCTAGCAACAAACTCACGATCAATCCTATATTAAAGAATAGGAAGGTTTTCTTCGTTAAATCTGCACGTTCTGACTTCTTTGGTTGCATAGGTCTAGTATTTACTTCAGTTAGAATGCCAAAGGTAAAAAAAGGTCACAATTCCGGCGAAAAATTTTTGCGTTACTTTCGCGAACCGTAGAATAACGTTAGGTAAACGGTGGGAAAAACGGAATAATTCCTTGTTGCAGACATTAATTCAACCGTTTTTGAGTAAGCATCAACCAGGAAGCCGGCTTCAAAACCCGTAACCTGGCTCTTTACGGTGCCTAATTCAAAGTTGATGGCGGCTTTCAGATTGGCGCCCGGTATGATCTTCGAATTGCCAATTCCTTCAAACAGCCTCCCGGTTCCTGAAATATTGGCAAACGCGATTTCGTTGTGATACTGCCCCCGCACTGTATAATTAACCCCTTCATTCGGCCGGTATTCGACATAATAAGGTGCCAGTACTCCGAGTGACGGCCCGGCCGCAAAGACACCTTTGATTTCCACACCCTGCTGCGGCGCTTTCTTAAAAAGCAGCAAGTCGCGTCCATACTGGAGGCGAACCGCATAGAGGTAGTTCATTTTTCCGAAGATGAAGGAGTTTCCTGTGCTGGAAGGTCTGCGCCGCTCCTGCGGGTGCTTCACGTTCATCAATTCAAGACCATAGGTTTCGAAAACCCGGTTATTGATCTTTCTCGCTTTTTTGAAGACAATCCCGCCGATGAGCCCGCCGGCAGTATTCTTGTTTATCCCCCAGGTAAATTCGGACTGATACTCATAGCTATCCTGAGTTTGGGCAAGTCCGTCAATCGTTCCCGCAAAACCCACAAAAAAAACGCCCAAAAACGTGATTGTCCGACGCATTGCTGATAATGTTACGATAAATTTATGTTTTCTGACCTGTAACACAAATATTTTAAACTATTCTTATTCAATATGGTTACCATGACCGGCGTCTATCTTGGCCAATTGCGAACTGAAGTGACTCACCTGCGTTCGGGGAACAAGGTAATCACCGACGCTCCTCCCGATAACAACGGCAAAGGCGAAGCCTTTAGTCCTACCGACCTCACCTGTGCCTCCCTGAACAGCTGTATGATGACCTTAATGGGCATACTGGCCGAAAGAGAAAAGATAAACCTTGCCGGCATGACGTCGGAAGTGGTAAAGGTAATGGCAACTAACCCGCGCAGGATCGCTGAGGTGCACATTACTTTTACTCATCATAATTTAGATGCCACCAACGAGCAAAAGGAAAAACTCAAACGCGCAGCACTCACTTGTCCCGTTGCATTGAGCCTCTCTGAATCAATAAAACAGGAAGTGGTTTTTAACTTTTGATGACATCACGAATCCGGCCATAATCGATGCCAAAGTGCGATTCATCGTATGTCGCCTTTCCATGGCGGATAATCACAACTTGTGGCGACTCATGGTCGACCTGAAACTCCTCCGCGATGGTATCGCTGATGTTCCGGTATGTCAGCAGGTCCAGAAAGTATAACCTGACATCAGGCAACTCCTCCTCTTGCCAGTTGCGTTCCAATCTGTCGAGGGTTGTTCTGCTGATATTGCATCGAGAACTGTGTTTAAATATCAGGACCGGTGCCTGTTTGGATTCCGTCTTTAGTTGGTCGATCTGCTCCAGTGACCGTAAGCTGTTCCATTTCATAAGTATCTCCTCTCATTCATACCACATGCCCTGCTCGCCCTTGTCGTACCTTGGCTTCTTGCCCCTTTCCTTCAGATGACCAGGTTGTCCTTCCTGCTTTTTGAATAAACGCGCCCACCATAGGCGAAAGTTCGTTACGGCATCGCGTTCTTCTTTGACGTTATTCTTGTTCGTTTTAATAAATCGGGAGTCGGGATATAAGTCGCGGTTCTTCTCAAACAGCTGGAACTTCTGCATCCGGATATTTCCCTGATAATTGTTTGCTCTGGCGAACGCTTTTCCAGGTTCGCGAACCTTCAACGCTTCATCAGCACTGCTTGGATTGCGCACATACTTATATTGTTTGACCTTCACCTGAAGTCGTGCCACTGCACGATCTGTTTCTGTCGTGCGAAGTTTGAGCATCGCTTCATCCGGAAGGTCTTTGTTACGGACATATTCCCTTCGCTTGACTTTCACATGAAGTCCTTCAACCAGATAAGTCTCTTTCTCGGGCCTTTTCTTCTTTATCGAGTTTTCATTAGCAAGTTTGTTCTGGATGTAGTCCTTTCTAAACCGGGACCGCCGTATATACCCGGTAAATTCTTCACCCTGATTTTGGAATATGGGTACCAGATCTGAATTCTTATGGTTCCCATGAAATGCGGCGGCCTTCCTGGCTTCCGCAGATGGTCCCTTGGGTTTTACTTTGACATTGCCTGAAAAGGTAGCTGCCTTCTCACCACTTCGTGGTTGTCGTACAGGAATTGGCGTCTCGTTGTTATTCCACAACTTACCGCTAACGCTACCCCCTCCCTTGACTGGTCGTTTCGCCCGTATCGCACCTGTGTATCGTTCACCCTGATCATGGAAGTCGTGACCCGGCCTGACTCTTACCGGAATACCATTGATGTTTGCACCCCTGGAAGGAACTCTGCCAGGTATTGGTCGTCCCTGATTGTTCCAGAGTTTACCACTCACACTTCCGCCACCTTTCACCGGCCTTCTGGCTTTTATAGCGCCTGCATAGCTGGCGCCCTGGTCGCCAAACATCGCATTTTGCTTTCGCTTCACTACAAGGCCGCCGATTTGATTATTACGGGGCACCCTTGGCGCAAGAGCCCGGCCTCCGTTGTTCCAGAGCCGGCCACTAATGCTTCCTCCACCCTTGAGCGGCCTGCCTCTTTTGATCGCACCTGTATAAGTTTCACCCTGATTTCGCATTCCTCCGCCAACCTTTATGCGCCCTGGAAATCCTGGGATTCGCACTCCGGGTTTCAGGCCTGGGAGGGGTCGGCCTGCGCGTGCCTGCTTTGGTACTGCTCGCGGTCTGCCTGCTCCGAATGGAATACCTTCCACGTGCCTTTTGCTCGACTTATTCCTATGACGAATCTTTCTTCCGGCTATATCACCGGTCCAGGCTTTGCCAGCTCGCGTCGCGCTGCGGTATCCGCCCATGGACCCCTTGTAGGCCCGGTCTTGTCCGATTTTTCCCCTGCCACGATAAGGCTTGGGAGCGGCGATCACGCCTGGGCGGGGCGTTTCAAAATTCCGCCCGCGAATCTTTCGCCCTGCGATGTCAGTGGTCTGGGCACGTTCGCCTTTTTTCTTTGGACGCTTAAAGTTCGCGTAGACATTAATGCTCTTGTGCCTGATGAAAGGGCGGGACGCACTTCTGGGGACAACTCTTGCCCGCGCGCCGGGAGTTTCCCGCTGTTCCGGCGAGCGCTGATACTTTCTAACGCGGGCCAATGCAACCCGGTCAGGTTTAACTCTCTGTGAATCGCGTGGTTTGCGCGAATTATTGTGAACTAGTGGCCCACTCTGAGGGTAGATGTTTCTGTTTTCACTGGAGTAATTGCGCCCGCGAATCTTTCTGCCTGCGATGTCGCCCTTCCACGCTTTTTGGTCGTTGCGGGGCGGTTTGACGCTGTAGACTGGCCGGATTGGCTTTCCCGCGCGATCTCCACCACGGGCTCTTGCGGGTGGGCGTCTGGACGGCGCTGCACGATCACCTCCAACCCGCTTTTTCTGAAAGAGGCGTGGACCTTTCTTTTCCTTTCGAGGACCGGTCTTAAATCGAGATTCACGTTGGCCAGAGGGGCGATCTCCCTTTGTATTCTGGGCAAGACCGGCGTGCGCCAGGCAAACAAGAATAAGGAGACACAGGAGTCTGGTCAGTGCGAAAAAAGTAGCCTTTCTATGATGACCGCGCGTGTTCAAAAAATGAGCTTGTAACCTGCTAAGGTAACTAAAATTTGAGCAACTCCTCAATTTTGCCCTTCAGCCGTCCTCTGGGCAGGAAATTCTGCTCCAATGACGGGGCGAATGGTACGGGCGTATCAAGGCTGGCTACCCTGAATACCGGTGCATCGAGGAATGCGAAACAAGTTTCTGATATCCACGCTGCGATCTCCGCGCCTATTCCACCTGTTAACGTGTCTTCATGCAGAACAAGTACACGATTTGTTTTTTTTGCTGAAGCTTCCACGGTTTCCTTGTCCCACGGTAGTAGCGTGCGCAGGTCAATTATGTCGGCATCCAGATTCATTTCTCCGGCGACCTCCATGGCCCAGTGGACGCCGATGCCATAGGTAATGATTGTTATTTCATTCCCTTCCTGAACCAGTTGGGCTTTGCCGATTTCTACCGTGTAGTAACTATCAGGTACCTGCCCCCGGACAGATCGATATAACAACTTATGCTCAAAGTACATCACCGGATTAGGGTCTTCGATTGCTGCGCACAAAAGACCTTTGGCATCGTGCGGATTTGAAGGGTAGACGATCTTGAGCCCCGGAGTATGAAAGAACCACGCCTCGTTGCTCTGCGAATGAAACGGTCCGGCCGCCGTGCCTGCCCCTGTAGGCATGCGGATCACAACATCGGCGTTCTGGCCCCAACGCCAGTGAACTTTTGCAAGATTATTTACGACCTGAGTCATTGCCTCCGACACAAAGTCTGCAAACTGCATTTCGACGACGCTTTTCATTCCAACGATAGAGAGTCCAAGTCCGGCGCCGACGACGGCAGCTTCGCAAATTGGAGTGTTTCGTACGCGTTGTTTGCCGAATTGACTGACAAACCCTTCGGTGATTTTGAAAACGCCGCCGTATTCGGCGATGTCCTGCCCCATCAGGATAAGCTCCGGATATTTTTCCATCGATTGGCGGAGCCCGTCTGAGATTGCATCCACAAAACGTTTCTCAGTTGACGTGTTGAAATCCGGAACAACCGGGATTGCACCAGACGGCGCATAGACGTCCCGTAGTTCAAGTTCGGTATCGGCCACAGGATGTTCTTCCGCGAAAGCGATCTTAAGCCCGCTGTTGATTTCGGACTTAATGCGTTTCCTTAGTTCCTCAACTTTACTTTTGTCAATGATTTTCTGGTCAAGAAGGAAGCGTTCGAAATTCTCTACCGGATCCTTTTTCGCCCACTCTTCAAGCAGTTCTTTCGGAACATATTTCGTTCCGGATGCTTCCTCGTGGCCGCGCATTCTGAATGTGAGGCATTCCAGCAGGATTGGTCGCGGATTCTTTCGCATGGAGGCAGCGATTTCTGACACGGCCTCGTGCACTGCAAGTATGTTGTTGCCATCGACTTGTCTTCCTTCAATGCCGTAACCAGGAGCCTTGTCAACAAAATGCGCACAGCGGAATTGCTCGCGCGACGGCGTTGACAAACCGTAGCCATTATTCTCGATTATGAAAATCACAGGAAGGTCCCAGACACTGGCGAGATTTATTGCTTCGTGGAAATCGCCTTCACTCGTGCCGCCATCCCCGTTAAAGACTGCCGTGACCTTGCCTTTGGACCTGAGCACCGATTCGAGTGCAATTCCTGTTGCGACGCCATTTTGCGGACCGAGGTGTGAAATCATTCCGACGATATGATGCTGATTTGATCCGAAGTGAAATGACCTGTCCCGGCCTTTGGTATAGCCGGCCATAGTACCCTGCCATTGTGCGAATAGCTTTTCAAGAGGCATGTTCCGGCTTGTAAAAACACCAAGGTTGCGGTGCATTGGAAGAATGTACTCGTCGGGATCAAGCGCTTCGGCGACACCTACGGCAATTGCTTCCTGCCCGATACCACTAAACCACTTGCTGATTTTGTTCTGCCGCAGCAGAATCAGCATTTTCTCTTCAATCAGTCGCGGTCTCAGGATTGCCTCATAAAGTTTCAGTAACTTTTCCGGAGTAAAGTTTCGGGCGTCGAAGTTCATACGATTAACGGTCGTAAAGTTATCAGACTTTTCCAATGTGCGGCAGATTTCCGGTCCGGGAGTGCGACGGAAGCTCGTAAAAATTTGTATGCTTGCAGGACTTTGACAAATCATGCGACGCCTCCTGACCTGTGCTGTGTTCTTTGTAATCTCGCTTTCGGTTACGGCGCAGGAGTTTCGCTTTCATCAGTATCGGGTAGAGCAGGGGTTACCCAGCGACGTTATTAAGGCGGCGACCCAGGATTCGCTCGGGTACATCTGGATTGCTACTGATGATGGTCTTGTAAAATACGATGGGCTCAAGTTCAGTACGTACAAGCATGCCTTTCGCAGCCAGTATGTCAAGGGATTTCTTCATACACGTGACGGTAAACTTCTCGCATTTGGCGACCTCGACGTCATCGAAATAAGCAACAGAATCGATACCGTGATCTTCCGGCAGGTGCTGAAGGGCGAACGTTTCTTCAGCGATTCCGCAATCTGGTTTCCAAAATCTATTTATCAGGACGCAAACGGATTTATTTGGCTCGGTGAGCTGCATTCGGTCATTCGATATGACGGGCGGAATATAAAGCGGTTTGACTTTGGCGAGGAAAACAGGTCTTCCGTCTATACAAGATCATTTTCTTTTTTTGAAGATCAATTCAAAACGCTGTATGTCATTTCGTACAACGGTTCCGTTTTCAGGTATTCCTCGGTGCAGGAGAAGTTTCTCCCTATCGATCATTTGAAATTTCCATCGGATATCAGCAGCGTTCTTTATTACCAGGACAACTTGCTGCTTGGCGCACGAGATGGACTTTTCTCAGCACAGGTGACACCTTCAGGAATCAAACAACCACGCAATATTTTTCCTGTTCGGCATGTCTCGCACCTCACCATGCTGCCGGATTCGTCAGTCCTTGCAAGTACATTCGAAGAAGATCTTTACACAATCAAATTTACTCCCGATCTGCAGTGGACGAGCATGTATCACAACTTCAATGGAATCAACAACACGTTCTACAGCAATGAAGGTGACATCTGGGTTTCAAGTGATAAGGGCCTCGTGTTAGTCCAGAAGAACCTTTTTATCATGAATGACGTCGCATCACAAATGCATTTTGTTGAAGGCATCGCGCAGGATCCAGGAACCGGGACCATCTATTACTGCAGCAAGGAAGCTCTTATCCAATTGGACCCGCTTCCCGACGACGAATGGAAACGCACCGAATTGCACAATGACAAGGACAACTATTTTCAGGCGCTTCAATTCAGCGATGGTGTTTTGTGGGCGGCGTCCAGTTGGAAAGTGTTTCGGTTTGAAGACGGTAAGCTGAATAAAGAATGGGACTTTTCGTCAGACGGGAATTTCATTCACGATGTGTTTCTTGATAGTGACAATATCCTCTGGATCAGTCAGGCCGGAACTGACAGAATTCGTGCGATAACAGAATCGGATACAATTGCTGAGTTTCAGATTGAAGGTCTCGGTAAGAATGAAATCAATATCATCCGCGAAGGCAAGACCGGGATATATGCAGTGGGAAGTGGAAATGATTCATACCTCTTTCTTAAAAAACGCAACGAACAGCGCTTTGTGAACATCAGCCATCCGTTGCCTTTTCCCGTTCGTGGTGACCTTAATGTTGTGGACATGGCAATTGATCAAAATGAGGTGGCGTGGCTTGCAAGCAGTGAAGGATTGCTTCGCCGGGATCAGCATGCTATCACAAGGGTCTCTTTTGGGGAAGCATTCGAGCAGTACCCTGTGAGCTCAGTTGAAATTCTGAATCATGAAAACGTTCTGTTTGCAAATTCCTATGGACTGTTTCGCTACAATGTAACTACAGGTGAGTACTGGTTGTATGATGAGAACACAGGTCTGCCTTCGAACACAATCACCGATCATGGCATCTTTGTCGATGATGATAAAAAGGTTTGGGTTGGCACATCGTACGGACTTGCCTATGCAAAGGGATCATTGCTTCGAAACAAGGTAACGCCGACGCCTTATTGCGTTGAAGCCCACGTGAATGGAGTACCTGCGCGATTTGTCAACGGACTTTTCGCGGACCACGGTGCGTTCATCACAATGCGTTTCTCACCGATTTCCTTTCCGGAAAACAAGATAAATCTGCAATGGAAATTTCGTGGTGATACGACCTGGCGCGCGATAGAAAATCAGCAGTTAAGTTTGTCAGGACTTCAGGAAGGTCCGCATGTTGTTCTGGTTCGCGCCAAGAAAAATACCGGCTACAGCTGGAGTAATCCTTCTGCGATTGTGATCAGCATCGCACCGCCGTATTGGAAGAGAACCGAATTTGTGCTGAGTGTTTTCACGGCGATTCTTTTAGTTGCATGGGCGTCATACGCGATCAGCTCGGTCATTCTCAGTCGCAGGCGAAGATACCTTGAACATGTTATCAACGAGCGGACCCACGAGCTTCAGAAAGCGAACGACGAATTAGTGGTGCGCAATGCAGAGCTGGACAGGTTTGTATATAGTGCATCGCACGATTTGAGCGCACCGCTGAAATCTATTCTTGGACTTATTCGTGTGGCAAAGATGGATGACCCGGGGCCAGACCATGTGCAATACCTCGACATGATGGAGCGTAGCGTGAATAAACTCGAGATGTTCATTCAGGAGGTAGTTACCTACTCGCGAAACACCAGGATGCCGGTAAGGTATGAGAGATTTCGTTTTCGCGAATTTGTTGAAGGTCTCCTGTTAGATCATGAGTTCAGCCCCAACTTCGGACTCATCAGGTTCATTATCGATGATGGACTAAAAAACGAAATGATTTCGGATACGATGCGCGTGAAAATTATTCTCAATAACCTTATCAGTAATGCCATCAAGTTTCATTGGATCGACGACGAACGTAAACCTTTCATCAGGATTTCGGTTCATCAGCAAAACGACGTCTACCGGCTGATGGTCGAAGACAATGGCAAAGGTATTTCTGAAGTTCACGTGGGCCGGATTTTCGAGATGTTCTACCGGGCAACGGATGAGACTCAAGGTTCAGGACTGGGACTCTATATACTAAAAGAATCTGTTGCCAAACTGGGTGGCACCGTTACTGCCAGGTCGCGGCTTGCTGAGGGGACTACATTCGAAATTCTTTTGCCTGTACCCGGTGAGCATCAGATCACCGGTGTATAGTTTCCTAATCGGATTATTATTTTAACCCCCATCTGTTATTTTTGCAGGCTATGATCCGATTCGAAGAGTTTTCGCTGGCTAACGGACTGCGTGTAATAGTTCATGAGGACCACACGGTTCAGATTGCTGTGATGAACATCCTATACGACGTAGGTTCCCGGGATGAAGATCCTGAAAAGACTGGTTTCGCTCACCTTTTTGAACACCTGATGTTCGGCGGGTCGATCAACATACCAAACTATGACGAACCCTTGCAACTGGTCGGTGGCGAAAACAATGCGTTTACAAATACCGACATAACAAACTACTACCTCACATTGCCGGCGACGAACCTGGAAACAGGTTTCTGGCTCGAAAGCGATCGTATGCTTAGCCTTTCATTCGATCCGAAGGTGCTTGAGGTCCAGCGGAAAGTGGTTATTGAAGAATTCAAACAGCGCTATCTGAATCAACCTTACGGTGACGTGTGGCTTAAACTAAGACCACTCGCCTACAAGACACATCCATATCAATGGGCAACGATTGGCAAGGAAATCAGCCACATCGAAAACGCAACGATGGATGACGTGAAACAATTCTTCTTCCGTCATTACGTCCCCAACAATGCCATACTGGTTGTTGCGGGTAACGTTACCGTTGAAAAGGTGCGCGCCCTTTGCGACAAATGGTTCGGACCGATCCCTCCGGGGGAACGTGGTCAAAGGATGCTTCCTGTTGAAGGTCGCCAAACCGAAAAGCGAATTCTCGAAGTCGAGGCGAAGGTTCCGGCAAATGCGTTCTACAAGGCGTGGCACATGCCTGGAAGATTCCATTCCGACTACTATGCCGGGGATCTGTTAAGCGATGTATTGAGTCGCGGCCAGTCAAGTCGTCTGTATCAGAAACTCGTGAAGGAAAAGGAAATCTTCACAACGATTTCTTCATTTGCAATGGGCTCAATCGATCCGGGTTTACTCGTTGTCAGTGGCCGGATTAAACCGGGAATTACAATCGAAGATGCGGATCGAATGGTCGGCGGCGTATTGGACGAAGTGCTTGAGCGTGGAGTTTCAGAGGAAGAACTTCGAAAGGTGAAAAATCAGGCCGAGTCAACAATTGAGTTTGGCGAAGTCGAAGTGATGAACCGCGCCATGAATCTTGCCTTCGCGAAATTGTCAGGTGACACCGGACTTGTAAATCAGGAAATCGAAATGATCGAAAACGTAAGCGCACAGGATTTGAGTCGTGTTGCCAGTGAAATCCTGCGCGAGGAAAATTCAAGCGCGTTGTACTATAAAGCAACAGCCTAGTGGATATGAGTAAGATAAGAATCGGAATGGGTTATGATGTGCACCAGCTCGAAGAAGGTCGGGAATTCTGGTTGGGAGGTGTGAAGCTTCCGGCAACCCACGGTGCCGTCGGTCACTCGGATGCCGACGTTCTCATTCACGCGATCTGCGATGCCTTGCTTGGTGCTGCAAATCTCAGAGACATCGGCTTTCATTTTTCAAACTCCGATGACCGGTGGAAAGGCAAAGAAAGTGCATTCTTTCTCGGGGAGGTTACCTCGATGCTGCTGAGCAAAGGCTGGAAGGTCAACAATGTCGATTGTACTGTTTGTCTCGAACACCCAAAGGTGAATCCCCACATCGACAAAATGAAAGAAGTGCTCGCGCCGCTTATGAAAATTTCCGTCGATGATATTTCGATCAAAGCAACAACTTCTGAGAAACTCGGATTCGTCGGGCGTAATGAAGGTGTGAACGCGTATGCAGTTGCGTTGATTTACCACGACTAGACGATGGGTATTCCGGAGATCATTGTTACGGGAGATGGGTCGCATTCGCTGTTCGACCGATCACGTAACGAAACGTATCACTCTGTACATGGTGCGATACAGGAATCGAAACATGTTTTTATTGGCGCCGGACTTGAGTATAGCCTTTCTGTTACTGGAGACGCCATTAACGTTCTGGAAATTGGTTTTGGTACGGGCCTGAATGCGATCCTTGCTCTGCTCTTTTCACGACAGCATTCCCGTCTTGTGAATTTTACCACCGTTGAAGCATTTCCCTTGCCGGAAGAAATCTGGTCTCAACTGAATTATGCCGATCAACTGGATGCGGCAGATGAATTTGTAAAGGTTCAATCATGTTCGTGGGGAGATCGTCATGCAATCTCTGATAATTTCTCGCTTATGAAATGCCATACAAGGGTGGAGACATTCACGCCTGCAAAGTCGGCGTATGATGTGATCTTTTATGATGCGTTTGCGCCCTCACGACAGCCGGAGATGTGGCATCTTTCGTTGCTCGAAAAAGTATGTGGCGGACTTCGTTCGCCGGGCGTCTTTGTAACTTACTGCGCGACGGGTCAGCTCAAACGAGACCTTCGCTCACTTGGTTTGAACGTTGAAACTCTTCCGGGACCTCCGGGTAAAAAGGAGATGGTTCGCGCTCTGAAATGATACATCGACACCGTTGAAGTGCAGCCTGACAAAAAGATTAACTCGATCTACTTTTCTTACGATTTTTTCAATCGTTTTCGGAAAAAATTCAAAATTTCAAAATCGCCCACGGTGCAATCGTATTCGTTTTTGACATTTCTAACGATATTTTACCATTTCTGAAAAGATTCCAAAAATTCTGTCCCTCCCCGGCCCCCTCAAAATTAAGTTCTGTTTATTCCGTAATTTCAAAAACTCGTTTCGCCCAGAACGTGTATTTACAAAGAACTACAACCAGTAATTTATTTTTAGAATGAAAGACGAAACCAGAAGGGGTTTGTACACACCGGAGCTGGAACACGATTCCTGCGGGATTGGATTCGTGGCGACGGTGAACGGTACAAAAACGAATCAAACGCTCCGGGACGCGCTTTCCATGCTCGAGAACATGGAACATCGTGGGGGTAAGGGAAGCTCCCCGAAAACCGGCGACGGTGCGGGCGTGTTGTTCCAGATTCCGCACGATTTTCTGACAGAAGAAAGCGCCAGACTTGGATTTGAACTTCCGGCATTCGGAAAGTACGGAGTGGGAATGGTTTTCTTCCCTCGTGACAAAAAGCTTATGAACGCCTGCCGTGAGGTACTGCGTCGTAATATCAAGGACCTCGGTTTCGATTTAATTGGCTTTCGTGGTGTACCCGTAGATCATTCCGTTCCCGGACCCGGCGCGGCTGAAGTTGAACCACAAATTGAACAGGTATTCGTCGTTCACAAAGACGACTCGATCACCGGTGAAGCTCTCGAGCGCAAACTGTTTATCCTCCGCAATTACACACAACATGTAATAGCCGGCAAGGACAAAGGCGCGACCAAGGAATTTTACATCGCAAGTTTTTCGTCGCGCACCATAGTCTATAAAGGTCAGTTAAGAACGGAACAACTCAGAAAATACTTCTTTGATCTTCAGGATCCCAGGATAAAGACTGCACTCGCACTCGTTCACTCCAGGTTTTCTACCAACACATTTCCGAACTGGAAACTCGCCCAGCCATTCCGTTACATCGCGCACAATGGTGAAATCAATACCATTCGCGGTAACGTGAACAAGATGAAATCAAAAGAGGCATTATTCAAGTCGACGCTCTTCACGGACGAAGAACTCAAGATGCTTCTACCCATAACAAATCCGCAATCGTCAGATTCGGCAAACCTCGACGCGCTTGTCGAAATGCTTGTTCTTTCCGGACGACCACTGCCGCATGTACTTATGATGCTGGTGCCGGAAGCCTGGCAGGATAACAAGCTGATGGATCCGCACAGGAAAGCATTTTATAAGTATCATGCTTCGATGATGGAGCCCTGGGATGGTCCCGCAGCTCTCGTTTTTACGGACGGGCAACGCATCGGTGCTACGCTCGACAGAAACGGTCTGCGTCCATTGCGTTATTGTATCACGCGTTCAGGTCGTGTGGTCGCCGCTTCCGAAGCCGGGGCGCTTCCAGTTGATCCGAAAGATGTTCTTGAGAAGGGAAGAATTACGCCAGGTAAGATGCTTATGGTTGACCTTGAACAAGGCAAAGTGCTTGACGACGAAAAAGTCAAGCGTGCCGTGTACGAAGGAAAGGCTTACTACAACTGGATCATTCAAAATCGACTGAAGCTGCGTCTTGAGCCGGAGCCGGAATGGTTTGAGAACAACTTTGACGAAAAGACACTTGTCCAGCGACAAAACGCATATGGGTACACAGCGGAAGATATAAAGACACTTATTCTGCCCATGGCAGAAAAAGGTTATGAGGCAGTTGGTTCCATGGGTGACGATACTCCGCTTGCCGTATTATCGAAGGAAAGCAGACACATCTCGAATTATTTCAAACAACACTTTGCACAGGTAAGTAACCCGCCAATCGACCCGATCCGTGAGCGCCTGGTCATGTCGTTGTTTACACGCGTCGGACAGAGCCTGAATGTGCTCGATGAAACACCGGAACACACCCGCCAGATTCACATTTCGCAACCTGTTCTGTTGAACTCTGATCTTGAGAAACTGAAACATCTCCAGGACCAGGGATTTGAGTACGCTGTAATACAATGCGTCTTCAAGGCGGACGGTCAACCCGGAAGGCTCGAAGAAAGTCTGAAGCGCATTTGTGCAGAAGCAGAAAAAGCAGTAAGGGCAGGTAAGAAGATATTGATCCTCTCCGATCGCAAAATCAGCGAGGACTATGCACCGATTCCGTCCCTGATTTCAGTCGGAACAATCCATCACTTCCTTGTAGAAAAAAGAATCCGTACAAGTGCAGGGCTCGTTCTTGAAGCCGGCGATGTCTGGGAAGTGCACCACTTCGCTACAATTATCGGTTATGGCGCCAGCGCTGTGAATCCATATATGGCGCTTGAGACAATTCACTTCATGAATAAGCAGGGCATGTTCTACAAAACCCTGACTGATGATGAAGCTTACACGAATTATCAGAAAGCAATCGGAAGTGGTTTGCTGAAGGTGATGTCGAAGATGGGAATCAGCACGTTGCAATCCTACCAGTCGGCGCAAATATTTGAAGCCATCGGTCTTGGAAGCGATGTGATTGAACGTTGTTTCCGTGGAACGATAAGCCGCATCGAAGGGCTTTCCTTTGACGACATCGCGCACGAAGTAATCATAAGGCATAAACTCGCCTTCCATACTGAAGCGAAAGAACTTCAGGCAGGAGGTATATATCAATGGAAAAGACGTGGTGAAAAACACCTTTTCAGTCCGGAAGTTATTCACCTGCTTCAACACTCGACAAAAACTGACAACTACGAGCTGTACAAGAAGTACACGCAAAAGATCAACGATCAGACGAAAGATCAACTTTCAATCCGCGGGTTGTTCGAATACAAGAAACGCAATCCGATTCCACTGAGTGAAGTCGAGCCCGAGGAAGAGATTCTAAAGCGGTTCGCGACGGGTGCGATGTCATTTGGGTCAATTTCACATGAAGCGCACACGACGCTGGCGATTGCCATGAACCGTATCGGGGGAAAAAGCAATAGCGGCGAAGGTGGAGAAGATGAGATTCGTTTTGAACGTAGGGAAAACGGAGACTGGGAACGGTCCGCTATCAAGCAGGTAGCGTCAGGAAGATTTGGTGTAACAAGTTATTATCTGGCAAATGCCGATGAGATTCAGATTAAAATGGCTCAGGGAGCGAAGCCGGGTGAAGGAGGTCAGTTACCGGGTCACAAAGTTGACGAATGGATCGGCCGCGTGCGTCATTCAACGCCCGGCGTGGGTCTGATTTCGCCGCCACCTCACCACGATATTTATTCTATTGAGGACCTCGCACAGTTGATTTACGATTTGAAGAATGCAAATCGGCAGGCGCGCATAAACGTTAAGCTTGTTTCGCAGGCAGGTGTCGGTACCGTTGCTGCCGGAGTCGCAAAAGCTAAGGCCGATGCAATTCTTATTTCCGGAGCTGATGGAGGAACCGGGGCGTCGCCACTGTCTTCCGTCCGTCACGCAGGATTACCGTGGGAACTTGGCCTTGCAGAAGCGCATCAGACACTTGTGAAAAATAACCTCCGCAGTCGCGTTACACTTCAAACTGACGGTCAGATCAGGACGGGGCGCGACATCGCAATTGCAGCAATGCTCGGTGCGGAAGAGTGGGGTGTTGCAACGGCAGCCCTGGTGGTAGAAGGCTGTATCATGATGCGCAAGTGCCATCTTAACACATGCCCGGTCGGAATTGCAACCCAGGATAAGGAACTTCGCAAGTTGTTTACCGGCGATCCGGATCACGTCGTGAATTTCTTCCGCTTCCTCGCAAGAGATTTGCGTGAAAACATGGCGGAGCTCGGATTCCGCACCGTTAACGAGATGATCGGAAGAAGCGATCTGCTTCGCGTTCGAAAAGACGTCGATAATTGGAAAATCAAGAAACTCGACCTTTCGCCAATTCTGCATTGGGAGCCAGGTAGCGAGTACGTTGGATTGTACAAACAGATTGAACAGGATTTCGAACTTGAAAAAGTACTGGATTGGAAACTTGTTGAAGCAGCACGCCCGGCACTCGATGAATGCGAGCCGGTGTCTGAAAAGTTTCTCATCAAGAATACGGACAGGTCAGTCGGCTCGTTGCTCTCCAATGAGATATCTAAAAAGTACAAAGGTCCCGGACTACCGGAAGACACGATTCATTTCCAGTTCAAAGGTTCGGCAGGTCAAAGCTTCGCAGCGTTCGTTGCTCCCGGCGTGACGTTCGAACTTGAAGGTGAGGCGAATGACTACTTTGGAAAAGGATTGTCAGGCGGAAAGCTCATAATCTATCCTGACAAGGAAGCCACGTTGAAACCGGAGGATAATATCATCATTGGAAACGTAGCATTCTATGGTGCGACTTCAGGGGAAGCGTTCATTCGCGGTCAGGCTGGCGAGCGTTTCTGTGTGCGCAACTCTGGTGTAAAAGCTGTTGTCGAAGGAGTGGGAGATCACGCCTGCGAGTATATGACTGGTGGTCGCGTGGTTGTCCTTGGTAAGACCGGCAAGAACTTCGCAGCAGGAATGAGTGGCGGAATTGCCTATGTATTCGATCCTGAGCATAGCCTCGAAAAACTCTGCAATCGCGAGATGGTGGAACTTGAAACCATGGAAGCGGAAGACAAAGAAGAGGTACGTGCAATGATCCAGAAACATTTCAAATACACGGGGAGCGATCCCGCAGAATGGATTCTGGAAAACTGGGAAGAGGCGTCCGAACATTTTGTGAAGGTGATGCCGCAGGATTACAAGGCAGTGCTCCTCAAGCAAAAGAAGAGCACAAAGCCAACCGCCTCGGTGATGGATGCTCCCAAAGCCAAAATCAAATAGGAATTACAATCAGACAACAACCAGCAGATCAGAATGGGACAAATAGACGGGTTCATGAAATTTAACCGCGAAATGGCAAAGTCGCGGGATCCGAAGGAGCGAATTAATGACTATAAGGAAATCTACTTTCCTCTCGAAAAAGAAAAAGTAAAACAGCAGGCCGCGCGTTGTATGGACTGTGGCGTGCCTTTCTGCCACAACGGATGTCCACTCGGCAATGTCATCCCGGATTTCAATGATGCTGTTTACAACGGCAAGTGGGAAGAAGCGATTCGTATCCTGAGCAGCACCAATAACTTTCCGGAATTCACCGGCAGGATTTGCCCGGCGCCATGTGAAGCGAGTTGCGTACTCAGTATTAATAACAAGCCGGTTACGATTGAATACATCGAGAAGACAATCGCGGAACAGGCGTTTGAAAAAGGCTATATCAAACCGAACCCGCCAAAAACACGGACTGGAAAACGGGTCGCGGTTGTCGGATCAGGGCCCGCAGGACTCGCTGCTGCTGCTCAACTTAATAAGGCTGGTCATTGGGTTACCGTATTTGAACGCAGCGACAGGATTGGTGGATTGTTGCGTTATGGCATTCCCGACTTCAAGCTTGAGAAAAGTGTTATAGATCGCCGCCTGCGAGTACTCGAACAGGAGGGCATTATTTTCAGAACCAATGCGCACGTTGGAGTTAACATCAGCGCAGCACATCTAAGATCAGAGTTTGATGCGGTTGTTGTCTGCGCAGGAGCATCTGCGCCTCGTGATCTCCCGATTCCAGGGCGACAGCTGAAAGGCGTACATTTCGCGATGGAATTCTTGTCCCAGCAGAACAAACGTGTTGCCGGTGACCGGATTTTCAGCGGAGAAATTCTTGCGACTAAGAAAAACGTCCTGGTCATTGGCGGTGGTGATACAGGTTCTGACTGTGTCGGTACGTCTAACCGCCATGGTGCGAAGTCAGTGACTCAAATTGAACTCCTGGCGAAGCCACCTCAAAAACGAAACGATATGACAAATCCCTGGCCTTTGTGGCCGATGGTGCTCATGACATCGTCGTCGCATGAAGAAGGTGTAGACCGGCAGTGGGCAATCCTGACCAAGGAATTCCTCGGCGACAACAATGGACGCCTGACAGGATTGAAGATTGTCGACATCAAGTGGGGTGTCAATGCACAGGGTAAAATGGGCTTCGAAGAAATTGCCGGCACCGAACGGATCATTCCGTGTGAACTTGCTCTTCTCGCCATTGGCTTTGTCGGCGCAGAAAAGGGCGGCCTCGTTGATGAACTGAAAATCGAACTCGATGAACGCGGAAACATCAAGTCTGATAATTACATGACTTCGCAAGAAGGAATTTTCGCTGCCGGAGACGTTCGGCGAGGCCAATCTCTGGTAGTGTGGGCGATTTCAGAAGGTCGTGAAGCGGCGAAAGCAGTCGATACCTGGCTCATGGGATCATCGAATCTGGAATCGAAAGACGAATCATTTGTCCACATTGAACAAAGTGCCTGATAGCTTTGCCAAAGCTTTTCGGGGACCCCGCCTCCAAGCGGGGTCTTTTTTTGACGCCAGTGAACGGATTCGGCCTTTCACCTGTTACGTGGGAAAACCAATAGAATCACTATTTTTGGCCACAGAAAAAAACAAATACAAGTGTCGAAGAAAACGGTTAAGATCGGGACTGTTCAGATGAGCTGTTCCGCCAACCCGGATGAAAACCTGCAGAAGGCAATCGCAGGCATCCGGCAGGCAGCATCGCAGGGGGCGCAGATTGTTTGCCTGCAGGAGTTGTTTCGCTCGCTTTATTTCTGCGATGTAGAAGACTATGACAATTTCAAACTGGCCGAACCAATTCCGGGCCCTTCGACAAATACACTTGGAGAACTTGCAAAAGAGCTTGGTGTTGCAATCGTCGCGTCGCTTTTCGAGAAACGGGCGGAAGGTTTATATCACAATACCACTGCAGTACTCGATGCCGATGGAACGTACCTGGGCAAGTATCGCAAGATGCATATTCCTGACGACCCGGCGTACTATGAGAAATTCTACTTCACTCCGGGTGATTTGGGATACAAGGTTTTCAAGACGAAGTTCGCGACCATTGGCGTTTTGATCTGCTGGGATCAATGGTATCCTGAAGGCGCGCGGATAACGTCGTTGATGGGTGCCGAAATTCTTTTTTATCCTACGGCGATTGGTTGGGCAACTTCCCAGGACGAGGCGACGAACGTCGAGCAATTCAATGCGTGGCAGACGATTCAGCGTAGCCATGCCGTTGCAAATGGCGTGCACGTGGTAAGTGTAAACCGGGTAGGTCCTGAACAACAGGGTGCCATGAAATTCTGGGGCGGATCGTTTATCGCTAATCCCTTTGGTTCCGTTCTCTATCAGGCGACTCATGATCGTGAGGAAGTTCACGTGGAGGAGATCGACCTCAGCAAGACGGATCGCTATCGTACGCACTGGCCATTCCTCAGGGATCGGCGAATTGATTCGTACGATCAGATCACGAAGCGTTATATCGACCAGGACTAGCGTAACTAAATGACAGCATCGTCTCCATCCGGCATTCCGGATTATAAAGCGTTCGCCGGTGACAAGACTCCGCGCGAGCTTGGATATTACTTTCCGGCGGAGTTTGCTCGGCAATCAGCAATGTGGCTGAGTTGGCCACACAAGGAAGCGTCGTGGCCTGGTAAGATCGAAAGCATCTACCCTGTTTATGCCGATTTCATAAGACTTGTCGCTGAAGGACAACGGGTGAAAATCAATGTCGTTGACGAAGCGATGAAGTCAAAAGCACTTGGTCACCTTGAAAGGGCAGGCGTTGATCCTGGTCAGGTTGACTTGCTTCTTCATCCAACGAATGATGCATGGTGTCGTGATCACGGGCCCGCATTTCTTGTGAATCGCGATGCGGAATACAAGAAGATCATCGTTGACTGGGGATACAATGCATGGGGCGGAAAGTATCCGCCTTTCGATCTCGACGATGAAATACCAACACGCGTTGCTGCGTATTACGGCATTCCTGTGGTGTATCCGGGAATTGTAATGGAAGGAGGTTCTGTTGATTTCAACGGTAAGGGTACTGTGCTTACCACGACGTCGTGCCTTCTGAATGAAAATCGAAACCCCCATCTGAATCAGGGGCAACTGGAAAAATACCTTTGCGATTATTACGGCGTTAGCAATGTTTTGTGGCTTGGTGATGGTATTGTTGGAGATGACACCGATGGTCACATTGATGATATCACGCGATTTGTGAATGCCGACACCGTTGTAACTGTTATAGAAGAGAATCGTTCCGACGAAAATTACGAATTGCTCCAGGAAAATCTTAAACTTCTCAACCGGCTTAGGCTTGAATCGGGGAAACAGATTAACGTTGTGGAACTGCCAATGCCTTCACCGGTTATTTATGAGGATCAACGCCTTCCGGCCTCGTACGCGAATTTCTATATCGCGAACAAATATGTCATCGTTCCGGTCTTTCGCGATAAAAATGATGATCGTGCGCTTACTATTATTCAACAGTGTTTTCCCGACAGGAAAGTAGTTGGACTCGACTCAGTTGATATCATCTGGGGGCTCGGCTCATTCCATTGCCTCAGCCAGCAGGAGCCGTTGGTTTGAAAGTGAATGAAAGTTTAAAGTTGAAAGAAGGAAAATTTAGAATCCGTTCGAAATTGGCTGGACGAGCGGTTCCTTAGGATCCATATAGATGTAAATGTCGCGATTGGCCCTTTTGCAGCCTTTTACGGCAAATCGCTTAGGACCAATGTATCCGCCGGTCGTTGCGGGACGATGATTGAATCTCCATTTCTTTGGGCCCCTTGCGCCTGTTGCGTGCTGGCGGTGAAAAAAAAGCAGCTTCGTCGAGGATCGTGAATATTGGGATTAATGACGAATAATTCAGTGATGACGTTCAAATCCCTGAACCCCTGAAGGCGTAATGCAATAATGAAGTGGGACGTCGTCTGAATTGATGTCGGAAATGGCGGGGACAGCTTCAAACAATGACAAGCCGACACGAAATGCATCGGGTCTGCATTGTGAGAGGAAATGGTCATAATAGCCTTTGCCGTAGCCAACGCGATTTCCGGAACGGTCAAACGCAAGCAAAGGCACCAGCACCATATCGATCTTACTTACATCAACACGAACTCCATCAACAGGTTCGGCAATCCCCCATTTGTTCTCCTGCATCGTCGTACCTGGTGCGAGTGCAAAATGTTCGAGCTCAGCAGCGCCTTGTTTTACTTTCGGGACACAAATGAGCACGTTTGGACAAGTGGCGCTCACTTCGGAGATGATAATGCGTGTATCCGGTTCGTTGTTTGAAGGGATAGGCAGAAACGTATGGAGGACATTCAATTTAGCAAAGTCGAAATACGCCAGGAAGTGATGTGAAAGTCTCGCGCTAAGTTCCTGGACCTCATCCTTGGTGAGTTGTTTACGCTTCGCCAGATAGCCTGACCGCAATTCTTGCTTTGTCATTGCGAGAGTTTGGTCGCTAAATTACGAGAATGAACGGACTATTCCTTGCTGGCAAGTGCCTGATGACTTTCGGTTACGAGTTGCTCGAGGAAACGAATCACTTCCTGTTGTGACTTCACCGAGAAGTTTGCAACACTCTGGCCCCGCCCGACTTTGATCGTGACTCCGCGATCATTCAGAGCCCGGAACATATCCTCATCCGTTTTGTCATCGCCGACAGCCATGACGAAATCGTATTGGGCTTCTTCAAGCAACTTGAGAGCAGCAGCACCTTTATCAATTCCGGCTACACGAACTTCAATGACTTTGTTTCCATCAATAACCTGAAGCTGCGCGTTGCGGATCAGATGGTAAAGGTTATCGAGCAATTCACGCGAGCGGGTAAAGCCTGCATCCGGTTCAACGTTGCGATAGTGCCATGCCAGCGTATGATTTTTTTCTTCGACAAATGATCCGGGGCATCGCTTGCAAAACATTTCCATAGTGGGCCGGATCAATGGTTTCCACTGCTGATCGAACTCGCGTCTGAGTTCCCACGTGTCCTCCTTTCTGCGGATTGCCGCACCGTGTTCAGCTACCAGGTTGATAGGCAGGTGCCCGAACCATTCGTCAAGCGTGGCTGCATCCCTGCCGCTGATGATTGAAAGGTTCGTTTTGGGATCGGCACTTAAGTGTGTGACCAGATTCAGCAGTGAGCTTCCAGGTACGGCCTCTCGAGGATGCTTTGCAAATCCTACCAGGGTGCCGTCGTAATCAAGAAGCAGCAACCTGTTTTCTGCATTGATATACTGCTGAATGATTTCGTGCCTGGTTTCGTTGGTGAGGAACTTCTGATTGTCCTGCTCCTGCTGCATCCGGATTTCACCAAGTTGTTGGAAGAAGTCATGCACCCAACTCAATACATCGTAACTCCTGAGTCGTTTCTGCATGAGCTGAAGCTTCGTTTCCTGTTCGTCTTCCGGCATGGTGAGCGCCTGTTCGATCGCCGACGCAACTTCATATTTATCCAGCGGATTGACAAGTATGGCTTCTCCCATTTCTGAAGCGGCGCCTGCGAGTTCACTTAGTATTAAGACACCCCGCTTTTCGGCACAGCATGCCACATATTCTTTCGCGACGAGGTTCATACCATCGCGGAGCGGAGTAATGAGACCAACATCAGCCGCCAGATACAATGAACACATTTCCCTGAACGGCAGGTGACTGTACCGGTAGATGATGGGTTGCCATGATAGTGTGGAATACTTTCCATTGATCCTTCCCACCTGCTCCTCAATAAGTTTGCGTCGTTCGTTATACTTTGAAATGATCTGGCGGGATGGTACGACTACCAGTATGAACACAACCTTCTCCCGCCAGGCAGGATGGTCGGCGAGAAATTGTTCGAAGCCATCGAGGCGGTGTGTTACCCCTTTGGTGTAGTCGAGTCGGTCAACTGAAAAGATTATTTTTTTGTTTTTGAAATTGCTGACGGCGGTGTTCTTGTTGTCGATTACCTCAGGTAGCGTTGCTGTTTTATGAAAGAGATCGTAGTCAATACCAAGCGGGAAGAGTTCCGCCTTGATAAGGCGTCCCTCGTATCCAATAACACGATAATGGTGATCCAACCCTATGACCATACGCACAGCCTTCAGGAAGTGTTGTACATATTCTGACGTATGGAATCCGATCAGATCGGCGCCGAGCAATCCTTTGATGATCTTCTCCTTCCACGGGCCGTGCAAAAGCCGAAATATTTCGAAAGAGGGAAATGGTATGTGAAGGAAGAAACCTATTGTAGCATTCGGGATTTTGTCGCGAATCATCTGCGGTAGCAGAAAGAGCTGGTAGTCGTGTACCCAGATCGTATCGCCCGGCTGATATATCTCCAGCAACCTGTCGGCGAATTGCCGGTTTGCCGTCTCATACATTTCAAAAAATTCCTTGTCGTAGACAACGAATGAAGGAAAGTAGTGAAACAGTGGCCATAGCGTTGCATTGCAGAACCCGTTGTAATACTTGTTGTAAACCTTTTGATCGATAAAGATTGGTTCAACACGGAAGTTTTCCTCGCCCAAGGGGTTATACTTTTCCCAACGTCTTTCCGGAAAATCGGCCGAACCCAGCCAGATCTTTTGATCAAATTCGGCCTCCTGCTCTGAGTTGCTTTCGAAATAGCTTTTCAGGGCTGTGACTAATCCGCCATCGCTTTGTTTGAGGTATATTTTACTTCCCTTTTCAAGCAACTGAAAGGGGAGTCGATTGGATATGATTATCAGTCTCTTAGAATCTTGCTCTGCCATTCACAACTTTTTTCTCCTGAACAACTTAAAGATACAAAGCCTGCCCGATTGAGGAGCACGCTATTAGACGGGTAGACCTATGGTTCCATCAATGGAGTGTAAAAAAAGATGCCAGCGGCAGTATTGCCATATTGATGTTTAACCATTTCAAGAAAATACTGCTGAGTTCCCCTTTGGACGCAGTGCGGTGAACCTTTCAATTCGCTTACGACTTTTGCATTTTTTTCACTTCCCGTTCCCGGGCGTAAGCTTGCTCTTTGGTGAGATAGCGTTCGAAGTAGGTGACTCTCCAGTCGCTGGTTCTACCGGGAAATCCTTTGTGGTTAGAGTTGTGCTTTCGAAGTCGTTCTTCCATTGGTTCAGTGCAGTGGCCAACGTAGTATGTGTCGATAGAATCGGAGTAGAGGAAGTAGAACGTAGCTGACATAAAACGGTAAAGGCCCTTGCGGGCCTTTTTGTGAATGTGGGAGTTGAGGGATTCGAACCCCCGACCCTCTGCTTGTAAGGCAGATGCTCTGAACCAGCTGAGCTAAACTCCCGAGAAATCCCTTCGAATTCGTCCAATTCGCCCAAATCAGCGCCCAATGGGCCTTCTCAAATGGGATTGCAAAGGTAGAAGAGATTTTTGTTTGTGCAAAAAAAAGTTCGATTGCCAGCTAGCGAATCCTTTTCTGACCTGGCCGGCAATTTGATCCAATTCCACGGGCTGTCTGCCGAAAACATCGACGGGCCGGATATTAAGTTTCCGCTCTCTTCGTTCTGACAATCAGACGGATTCGTCCTATTTTTGTGTGACCATTTTTTCGCCTTGAAATACAAGAAAATACTTTTTTACCTGGCAGTCTCTGCCGGCGTT
Organism: Bacteroidota bacterium; assembly: GCA_023428695.1. Classification (GTDB taxonomy): domain Bacteria; phylum Bacteroidota; class Bacteroidia; order Cytophagales; family Cyclobacteriaceae; genus Ohtaekwangia. The sequence goes on along the minus strand of JAEYWY010000008.1, from coordinate 36,369 downwards.
GTGTTTGTCTCGCTGGTGCTTTCCGTCTTTCTGTTTAAAGACCGGATTATACGGCAGTTCATTGCTGAAGCCAATAAGTACATCAACACCCCCGTAAAAGTAGGTGAAATTGACGCCAGCATATTTTCGAGTTTCCCCTCCATTTCGATCATATTGTCCGATGTCTACGTCGAAGACAGCCACCCGGGCGAGTACCCGCTGATCACCGCCAGGAAAGTATCATTCCGTCTGAATCCTATCGAAGTATATCGCGGCATATATACGATCAAAGGCCTATCGGTTTCAGATAGCGAAACCAACCTCAAGGTTGATGGAAACGGTCAAACCAACTACGACATACTCAAACCCAGTCAGGGAAACGGACCGGCAAAGGCCCTGACCCTGGAACTGCGCGATGTAAGACTTGAAAACACGACTTTCAGTTACTATAACCTCCAGGCGAAACAACACTATACACTGACCAGTCCATCGCTGGATGCATCGATCAGGACAGAAAACGACCTATACTATATCAAAGCCGATGGCGTGGTTGGATCAAACGCCATCGAGGTTGGCGGGAAAGTATTTGCACCAGAAAAAACTTTCCAGGTCGAGAGTGATCTGGTTTATGACGACAATCAAAAAAGCCTACAAATCAATCCATCACTGTTGCAGCTGAACCAATCCGCTTTCTCAGTATCAGGAAACTACGCGTGGAAAACGGATAACATAGTCGATCTTACTGTTGAGGGAAAAGACACTGACATCCAAACCCTTTTGTCGCTGTTACCAGCCGGGGTGGCCTCGCCATTGGCAAAGTACAGAAGCAAGGGCGATGTATTCTTCAAGGGTAATCTGTCCGGAAAGATTTCACAAAAGGAATTACCTGCCATTGATGTTGCATTTGGATTTAATGACGCCACGATTTTCCACCCTGAATATCGCTCGCGAATTGAATCGGCCAGTCTCAACGGATCCTTTCAGAGTAAAGACCTTGCTGATGAACGAAAGGCGGAATTGCGTCTCAGTAATATCACGGGCCGTCTGAATGGTGAACCATTTCGTGCCGATTTCAGCCTGGCGGATCTGGAAAATCCGATGGTACACTGTGTGTTTGCCGGAAACGTGGACGCGTCAGCGCTGCATGGCTTCTTCCCGTTTCCGAATGTAACCGATGTATCCGGCAGCCTTCATGCGGATATTTCCTTTCGTGGGCGCGTACAACTTCTCAAGAGTAAGACCACGGCGCAGCGAGTCGCTACGCGCGGAACAATCGATCTTAAAGGTATCAGCCTTCGATATGGAAAGGACCGCGTTCCCTTGACCGGTCTCAGTGGAACACTGCAATTCAGCAATAACGACCTTGCATTAAGCAATGTCTCGGCGAAATTCGGGAACAGCGATTTCCTGCTGAATGGCTTTTTCAAAAACATTATCACGTACCTGCTGTTCGAAAACCAGCCCGTGGGAATCGAATCCGATTTGAAGAGCGGCTACCTTGATGTTAATGAACTCCTTCGAATCGGATATGCGTCCAACGGAGAGGATAGCAGTACCGCGGACTATGAGTTTGAGATATCCAGGAACGTATTCCTGAATTTCAATTGCGACATCAGGCAACTTGTCTATCGCCGGTTTGTCGGGCACGACATCGCAGGAGACCTGCTTGTTAAGAACAAGGTTGCCGTGTCACGAAAGCTTTCTCTGCAAACGATGGGCGGCGCGCTAACAATGTCCGGAATAGTCGATTCGAATAATCCGAAAGCAATTGACGTTATGGTGACCGCTCACCTCAAGGACATCCATCTCGACAGTGCTTTTTATGTGTTTGAAAATTTTAACCAGGATTTTATCCTTGACAAACATCTCAAAGGGCATGTCACCGCGGATGTGAATCTCGAACTGACTTTGAATCAGAACCTGAAACTGTTCCCTGAAACACTACTTGCCAACATCAACACAGTGATCAGAAATGGCGAGCTGAATGATTTTGAGCCGATGAAAAAACTAAACCGCTTCCTCGATGACGAAGGGCTCAGCCGACTTCGGTTCGCGGATCTGGCAAACGATATCCGCATTGAAAAAAAGACGGTGTTCATCCCAAGTATGACCGTTGGAAGTAATGTCACCGACATTCAGATCAGTGGAACTCATACCTTCGATCAACAAATTGACTATCACCTTGCCACTCCATTGCGCGGCAGGAAAAAGTTCACCGACAGTCAGGCAGGCAGTGCTGTTGGCGGCGACGACACAGGTAAAACAATGCTCTTCCTTAAAATTCACGGCACCACTGATGAATATAAGGTAAGTTTCGATACGGAGGCGGTTAAAAACAAAATCGCCAACGACCTGAAGCAGGAGATCCAGGAGATCAAGAACGGATTCAAGAGTCGGGAAAAGGAGAAAGAGAAAGTGTTAGAGGTTCAGGAAGACGAATACTTTGACTGGTAGATTTTACTCCAGCGCATGCGTTAGAAAGTCGCGAAACGACTTGCCCGCTGCAAGGGTTTTCAGCAGTTTCGTCTTGAAATTCCTGGCTGTAACGTCCTCATCGCTTAACGGATGCATGACTACAAAATGTCTGAGCTTCAGCCATTCGATGTATTCATGATCTTTCGGATATCCCTTCGGTGCGGTCTTCAGCGGATCTCCTTCCCAAAAGCCCTCATAGTATTTCTTGAAGTTGCGATCAGAAAGTATTTTTTTGAGTTCCGATCCGCTGTAATCAATTTCCTGTCGAACCTTCGCGAGCGCTTCCGGTGAAGGCGCATAAAGCCCTGTGCATAGAAAGCTTCTGTTTCCGGGTTCAAATTGAATGTAGTATCCGGGCACTCCGACGCCTTTCCCTTGCGGTGAGATGCCGGCACTGAGGAACGTTTTGTATGGTTGTTTGTCTTTGCTGAAGCGCACATCCCGATATATCCTGAAAACAAGCTTCTTAGGATCCTGTCCGCCGACTGCGGGGTCAAGTTCACACAGCTTGCCATAGACTTCGCTGATGAATCCTTCGAACGAAGCCTTTATTTGCAGCCATTGCTCTTTATTCTTTTCGAACCATTCGCGGTTGTTGTTCCTGGATAGCTTTTGAAGGAATTTGAACGCAGTTGCGAAATCCATTTCTAGTATTTTTCGGGCAGCCCTGCCACTCTTTCCGTCATCGATTGAAGAGCGGGTAGGCTTGACGTTGGTGAATCAAGGTAAAAGTACGCAGTAGAACAAACGTCATCCTGACGATAAAAGTTGGTCCAACCGTCAGGAAAGTTCGAATCCGCAAGGTCTGGTGGACGCTCGAGTTCAAAGAGACGCACAAAGGACTTTCCTGAAACTGTTACCGGCGTCAGTTTGGCGCCCTTCTTAACGTAGTCGCGAACCTTGTCGCGCATATCACCGCCCATAATTTGTATCGTTACTTTGCAGTCGCGATGGAAGTAGACTGCATCTGGAATGTGATACCGATAGAACGCCCATTGACGGGTTGCCTCATCGGCGACAAGACACCCCTGGAAGCGGTGATTGAATGTGCCCTGACCCCACGCGGTTCCGATGTAGTCTTCGGTGCCCGTACCATTAAGCGTTGGCAGGTTGTTGTCACCGTCGAGGTAAATTTTCACTTCACCCTCACCCCACCAGCTCTTTTCGTAAAGTGGATTTGTGATGATACCCATGTTCGTTCCCAGGAATCGTCCCCTGCCTTTTATGGCGGGCAGAATTTCGAAGTCTTTGGCCAGTTGCGTTTCCGGTATGCGATGCCAGAATGCATGAAAGTACAAGGCGTCGGCAGGCAACGACTCGACGACTGTGTACGCGATATCATAAAAAATTGTAATGGGCTTCGAACCTTCATTCGTAACCGTTACTCGTGCTCCCGTGCGATAAGGCATTGGTATAGTAAAGTTGAATGACCTGCCTTCAGGATCCGAGAACAACGCTGTTTCAAATGGAAGTCTTCGCCCAAGAGCAAGTCCAAAGAAATCTCCCAACGGCACCGATACTGCTGGTTTTTTATTTCCATCCCAAAACATTTCAAATTTGAGTGACCTCAGCATGACCGGAGAACGATCGTCAATCGTGAGCCACATGCGTTGAATGATTCCGGCGCCCGTCACATTCATGAGCACCTTCGATTCGCCGGGCGCAATCTGGTCGGCAGGATGACCTTTCGCTCCCTTATTCTCTTTACCCCCGCTCCCTTTTTTGCCATCGGGATTTTCAAAGCTGATCCATCGCGTTTCTGTTTTTTCCGGTACTGTGTACCAATCCTGACTGAAAGCATTGAAACAACACAGCACTACCGATAATGTGAGGAGTGTTTTCATACGTAAAAAGTTTTTTGTCAGATGTAATCGACTATGGTCTCCAGACCGATTCCCCTCGAAGCCTTTATGAGAATCGTTGCATTCCTGAATGGGTTTTCTGCCAGCACCTTTGCGAGGTCCTCTTTTGATTCAAAATGTCTGGCACTTGGAATTTCGAGCTGTGCCACTTTCATATGTCTTCCGCACAGGTACACTTCGTTAAATCCGAGTTGTTGTATCAACTGACCCAGGTCACGATGCTCTTTTTCGGTTTCCTCTTCAAGTTCATACATATCACCAAGGATCAATACCTTTCTTTCCGCATTCATGGATGCGAGATTTTCGACCGCGACCTTCATACTGCTCGGGTTCGCATTATACGCATCGAGTATGATCGTATTGGTATTCTTGTTTACGATTTGTGAACGCATGTTCCCGGGTTGATACGAAGCAACAGCGCGGTTTGCTTTCCCGGGATCCACGTTGAAATGTTTTCCGATACACAACGCCGCGGCTATGTTCTCGAAATTGTAGCGACCGATGAGATGTGTCTGTACCTCTGCGCCGTTCTCCGCGCGGAAACGTACGTATGGATCAGCGGTGATAAGCTCGCAGTGATAATAGTCCCCGGTTGACGGGTAGTGCAATGGACTTGCAAAACGTTTTGACATGTTTTGCAAAATTGGATTCAATGAATTGATGAATGCGGTACCCCCGGTCTCAAGGAGGTATTGGAAGAGTTCCGATTTGCCGCGAATGATGTTGTCGAAACCACCAAAGGTTCCGATGTGTGCTTTTCCAATGTTCGTGATAAACCCATGTGTGGGTTGCGCTATCGAACAAAGCAATGCGATTTCTCCAAGGTGATTGGCTCCCATTTCAACAACTGCGATTTCGTAGCTGCTGTCAATCGCGAGCAAGGTCAGAGGCACACCGATGTGATTGTTGAGGTTGCCTTTGGTAGCGTATGTCTTGTATTTGGTTGCAAGCACTACGGAAAGTAATTCCTTGCTTGTAGTTTTCCCATTCGAGCCGGTAAGACCGATGACCGGGATGTTAAGTTTCGAACGATGTAAGCGCGCGAGATCTTGCAGCGTCACCAATGTATCGGCAACGACGATGAATCGATCATCTTTCTTATAACCGGGGTCATCAATAACCGCGAAACGGGCGCCCTTATTTATTGCGTCTTCGGCGAATGCATTGGCGTTGAAGCGGTCCCCCTTCAACGCGAAGAAAATTGAACCGGAATTGATCTGACGCGTATCGGTAGAAACACCGCTTGCCTGAACAAATATGTCATAGAGTTCCTCTATCTTCATAACCGGAATCCCTGTATTGTTGCACGAATAATGTTGGGAGGAAAGATAACAGTAGTTTGGTAAGTGCGTTATTGCATTAGAAAGTTTTTCATGAAAATCTTCGCGACGTCGTGTCTGCTTGTGTATGCTGTGATTGGACACGCACAATTTCAATATCGGCTGGAAAGCGCGGTCCCCGTGACCAACGGAACTCAAATCTTGAAATTACCCTGGTCCGGAGGTCTCAACTCCGCACAATACAACGTCATGGATGTCGATTCCGACGGAGTCGAAGACCTTGTCATTTACGATCGAACGGCGCTCAAAATCTTTACTTTTCTCAGGAACAATGGGGAATATCAACATGTACCCGAATTCGAGGTGATGTTCCCCGATGAGGTCGCAGACTGGATACTACTTCGCGATTTTGACGGCGATGGAAGGAAAGACTTGTTTACCGGAAACCTTTTTGGAATACGCGTCTTCAAAAATATTTCCGGTGACGACGGACTCGCATGGGAGCCCGTGCTATTCGGTTCCGGCGCCGTTCAGAGTGAAGTCCTGCTGACGAAGGGACTTTCCGGAATGATCAACCTGAAACTTCAGTTCGACGACCTTCCGTCAATCACGGATGCCGATGGCGATGGCGACCTTGACATTTTTGCAATGGACTTCAGTGGCACGGGTCGCGTGGAGTACCATCGTAATTACGCCGTTGAACGCCACGGTGATCCGGGCGAACTCGAGTTTGAATTGATAACAAAAGCATGGGGTGGATTTGCCGAGTGCGACTGCGGTGTCTTCGCGTTTGAAATGAATGACTGCTCTTCAGGTGGTCGCTCAGGTGGTCGCACTAAACATCAGGGTGGCAAGTCTTTGCTGGCAATCGACGCGAATGGTGACGGCAGCCTTGATATGTTATTGAGCGAAGCCGAATGCGACATCCTGAATTATTTGCCAAACGACGGGACTTTCGACGAACCCGTGTTTTTGTCTTCGCAGCCGTTTCCATCTCAGCCCGCGCAATTTCCGATGTTCCCGACCGCCTATTATGAAGACCTCGATGGTGACGGCATTCGCGATCTGATCGTCTCACCCAATGTGTTTTCGCGGACCAACCCGGCGATTGATTTCCGTCAATCAAGCTGGTTTTATAAGAATGTCGGCACGGATGAAGCGCCTGATTTTGAATTTGAACGCGCAGACTTCCTACAGGGCGAAATGATAGACGTCGGTGACAATGCAACCCCTGCTTTGATAGATTTCGATGGCGATGGCGACCTCGATATTTTCATTGGAACGAATCAAAGTCCGTCAAGCATATTCGTGTATGAAAACACCGGAACGACATCATCTCCGGAATTCACCTTGTTTACATCCGATTACCTTAATTTGTCCGCATCGGGATACTCAAATCTCAAAATCCAGCTTGTTGATGTAAACCGCGATCAGAAACATGACCTCGTGTTCACGGCTACGTTTGGAACCACGACACGGCTATACTACATTTTGAATGAGTCAGCAACCGGTGTCAGCTTTGGGCAGGCTTCTGTTCAGGAAGTGTCGTTTTCATTCTTTGCTCCGGAAAACCTCCACCTCACTGATGTAGACGGCGATGGAAATCCTGACATCTTAAGAGGCCGCAATACGGGCGCGCTTGAGTACTGGCGCAATACGGGGGACATGTCGTTCGTACTCGCTGAACCTGAGTATCTCAACATAGGTGCTGATCCATTAAGCATTAATCCCGTCGTATTTACTTCCGACCTTAACGCGGATGGCAAAGTTGACCTTATCTTAAGTGACCACACAGGCGTTCTCCGCATCATCGGTGATTATCGAAACAGTTCTTCAGCATCAAATGCGTTAACTGACATTGTATTAAATGAACGTATAGATGAGTTCTATGCCCCCGGTCTCGGTGGTCGGATCTGGCCTGCAGTCGGGAAATTGTTTGGAACGGCACGCCCCGATATAATTGCGGGTACAACCACTGGCGGACTTCGTTTGTTAAAAGCCTACGGCAATGCCGCTGACGCACCCGTTGTGAATGTTTACCCAAATCCGGTAAAACGAAACGTGCAAAGCCTTACACTTGAATTGGATCGACCTGCCGACATTGAAGTGTTTGCTGTAACCGGGCAGCGCATTGGCGAACTCAAGGCTTTTCCGGCGGGTACGCATCAAATCGACACGCGGGATTTTTCTGCAGGACTCTACATTCTTCGAGCCTCGTTTGGCAATAAAACTATTGCAAGAAGACTCGCAGTCCGGTAAAGTTTCCATCTTTGCGGGCGAAAAAATTGGCGACTATGGCAGGCGAAGTAGCATTCCTTTTTGATATGGACGGCGTTATTGTCGACAGCAACCCGTTCCACAAGATTTCGTTGCGACAGTTTTGTCAGCAGCATGGTTTCGACCTGAGCGAGGAACAACTTCGGGAAAGAATTTATGGCCGCACTAATAAGGACTGGATCCCCGCAGTTTTTGGTCGTATTTCTTCCGAACAGGTGGCTATCTACGCAGCCGAAAAGGAAGCGCTATTCCGCGAAATTTATGCGGATTCAATCCAACCACTGGCGGGCCTACTGCCATTTCTGCAACACCTGGAACGCTATGGGATCCTAAGGGCGATTGCGACTTCAGCGCCCCGCGAAAACGTCGATTTTACGCTCGACAAGACCGGAATCAGGTCATTTTTCTCGATTATTCTGGATGAAAGCCATGTCGAAAGAGGGAAACCGGACCCGGATATTTACCTGAAAACGGCTGCTGCTGTAGGGTTGCCCCCGTCCCAATGCATCGTTCTCGAGGATTCCTTGTCCGGAATTGAATCCGGCCTGGCCGCTGGCTGCAAAGTGGTGGCCATTTCTACGACCCACAGCAAGGACGAATTGCAGGCGGCGCACCTTGTAATCCCTGATTTCGATGGAATTGACCCGCTGGAACTGATCGACAGCGTGTTCCAGTAAACAAATCAGCCATTAATTTCAGGTTGCTTTTGGATATTTGACCCTGATTTTCCGATATTTGCAATCCCTTTTCAGGAGGGGTAATTTTTAAAGCAGAAGATATGGCACGAGTTTGTCAAATTACAGGAAAAAGGCCTCAGGTAGGAAATAACGTTTCCCACGCGAATAACAAAACGAAGAGACGGTTTTACCCGAATCTTCAGAAAAAACGCTTTTATATTCCTGAAGAAGACAAGTGGATTACACTGAAAGTGTCCACGAAAGCAATTAAGACCATCAACAAGAATGGTATTACTGCAGTTTTGAAAGAAGCCAGAGCTAACGGAAACCTGGTATTATAAGCTAACCGCAAAGATTACGTAAATGGCAAAGAAAGGTAACAGGATTCAGGTGATCATGGAGTGCACCGAGCACAAGGCATCCGGCATGCCTGGCATGAGCCGATATATCACCACCAAGAATCGCAAGAACACAACGGAACGACTGGAACTCAAGAAGTACAATCCGATTCTTAAGAAGGTAACCGTCCACAAAGAAATTAAATAACCATGGCAAAGAAAGTAGTTGCTACGCTGAAGAAGACCGACGGAAAGAGCTTTGCAAAAGTCATCCGCGCGGTGAAGTCCGAAAAGACCGGCGCCTATACATTCAAGGAAGAAATTGTTCCTGCTGATTTGGTGAAAGAAACACTGGCAAAAAAATAGGCCGGAAACACAAAAGCATTCAAAAAGAAGGTCTCGGTATTCGAGACCTTTTTATTTTTTGCATCTTGCCGTAACTGGCAGGAAATTATCGCGAACCGTCATCAGGTTTCTGACTAAAACCCAATTAAACCAGATCATTATGTTCGGTTGGTTTTCAAAGGAAAAAAAGGAATCCCTCGACAAGGGCCTCGAAAAGTCAAAGGAAAACTTCTTCTCCAAACTGGGGAAAGTGCTCGTTGGCAAGTCAACGGTTGACGAGGAGGTACTTGATAATCTCGAGGAAGTGCTCGTTAGTTCGGATGTTGGCGTCGAGACAACCCTGAAGATTGTTGAGCGAATCCAGGAACGCGTAGCGCGCGACAAGTATATGAGTACTTCGGAACTCGACAGGATACTGAAGGAAGAAGTTGCCGCTCTATTGTCTGAGACGAATGCCACCGAATTCGAAGATTTCGAAACACCCGCCGACAAAAAGCCATATGTTATTATGGTAGTGGGTGTCAATGGTGTCGGGAAAACGACGACCATTGGTAAGCTTGCTTCTCAATTCAAAAAACGGGGCAAGAAAGTATTGCTCGGTGCTGCCGACACTTTCCGCGCAGCTGCGGTTGACCAGCTGAAACTCTGGGGTCAGCGCGTAGACGTACCGGTAGTCGCGAAAGGCATGAATACAGACCCCTCCGCAGTCGCCTTCGATGCCGTTCGGGAAGGTGTCGAACAACAGGTTGATGTTGTCATAATTGATACCGCGGGGAGATTGCATACGAAAGTCAATCTCATGGCGGAGTTGTCAAAGATCAAACGCGTGATGCAAAAGGTTATTGACGATGCACCTCACGAAGTCCTTCTCGTTCTGGACGGAAGCACCGGTCAGAATGCCGTGATTCAGGCGCGTGAATTTACCAAGGCGACTGAAGTTACATCACTGGCGATAACCAAACTGGATGGCACTGCGAAAGGTGGAGTAGTCATCGGCATCAGCGATGAATTCAAGATTCCTGTGAAGTATATCGGCGTTGGCGAAAAAGCTGACGACTTGCAAATCTTCAACCGGATGGAGTTTGTGGACTCCCTTTTCAAAAAATAGACTACTTCTTTTTCTTTGGAGGTGGCAACGGTGGATACTTCCGGATGGGAATCCGATACATCAGTTGGTAGTTGAATCCCCAGGTGGTTTCTTTATGCGTCATCCCATAGCCGGGAATGTCGTGCGGCTTCATTTCGAAAGCATCGCCTGTTGAGAGTCCGAACTTAAATCTGGCTGTGTAGCCCATCCAGAATCCCGCGAACATGTGAACTTTCAACCCCGTCGTTAGCTCCAGCCAACTTGCAGGCATATCGTTGTTGAGGTAGGGGTTGTCGTAGCGGTTATTCATTCCCCACACGGGATCAACATCAATCACGCGAAACGTTTCGCTGAAACGACTTCGCCCATAGCGAATCCCGAGAAAAAACATATGTCGTTCTACGTCCTTCAACAGAAAGTTCACATCAACACCGACACGCCAGTATCTGCCGTCGTTCATATAATCGACAGAATCTCCTATATAGTGGCGCCCCGATGATCCATACTCCAATGCAAGAAAGTAGCGATAGAAATCAACATCGGCATTCACCTCCCACCCTGTGTAAGAGTCAACGTAAATTGTTTTCGCCAATGCGATTGCGTCCGTTCCGAAACGAATTCCTGTCGGCATGTATCGCTCGCGAAGGGAAAGCGTATCCTCCTGAGCAACCAGTTCTACTGGTAGCCATACCAAGATCAGTATGATCAGCCTATTCAATCTGGAGCGTAACATTACTTACCGGAGGATAAAATACTGATGCGTTAGTTACTGTCGTTGCGCCGGTAGTTCCACCTGCTGTCAAGGAAGTAATCGCTTTTATATTGGAACATGCATTGCGGAACAGAGCGCGACTTGGAGGCCCGACGATGTAGTTGACCGTCAGGTTTTCTTCCGTTCCGTCGGTGAAACGGATCGTAAAGACTGTGCTGTTGGCATCGACGTTAAGTGGAAGTTGTACAAAACTGGTTGATACACCTTCGTAGTAGACTTCGCTATTATAGTCTGTCGTGATGCTTTCAATTTGCGCAGTCGCCGTTTGTGGCGTGCCGCCTGCGACGACTCTTCTGAATCCAAGCTGCATCAAATTAGTCGGAGGGCAGCGGTAAATATTGATGTTGGTTTGAACCGGATCAGTAAGTGATATAAACGGAAATCCATTTTCGTCTCTTGCGATGCTTACGGAATCCAGCCCCGTTGTATTTGCAATAGCGAGATCAGTGATAAAAGTCTGGGGCCCGCATTGCCGATACCGCGTTTCTGTCGTCCTGGTATAATCAACGGAAAGTGTTCCGTTTAAGAGCGGGTCGTCGCCTGCGAAATCAAATTCATAACTGGTGCTTTCTGCGTTGACGTTAACAGGGAGGTGGAGCGTCGATGCGCGCTGATTTTCGTAAAAGGCCGATAATCCATCCACAAGTATGGCATCAAAATCTGCACCTGCCGGACGGCTTCGCTGAGCACCCGGTGTCGCGGGCAGCGTAAGCTGGTGCAGCGTTATACCCACGGTATCGGGGAAAGGGCACCTGAAAATTTCGATATTTCGTGCGTTGCCGTCCCTGCTGGGATCAGCGTTCACCACACGGACCGAGTCAAAACCCGTTTCCTGGACATGCAGTTCTGACAGGATGTACCGCGGCCCACACTCCTCCGAGACAAATTGCGCCTGTACCTTGTACCCAAGTAAAAGTTGTTTCTCCGCGCCCGGTACCCCATGGTGACTCGTGATAAATGAATACGTTGTCTGGGTGTTGAAATAGTCTAACGGGGCCTGAATAAAGGTCTTTACGCAATCACGCGGAATATCCCAGGTTAATTCGCCGGGTTCGAGCCGATTATTGATCATGAATCTCCGGACAGCCAGTGAGTCGATCCTGTTTGAACCCATTACCCGGAAATATATCCCCGTCACATTGTTGTTCAGCAGATAACATTCAGGCTCGTCCAGGCACGAAACGCCGAAAAGCAGCAAAAAAATGAACCAAGTTGTTCTTTTCACAGTTTGCAATTGCGGCTGTAAAGATAAATCAAGCGCTGCAAGGCCAAATTCCATGCCGGTTTATTTTTAGTATTTTTGCCACCTAAATCGAAACGCCAGCATTGAAAACAAAGGGACACAGGAAGACAAAGGTCAACATCGTAACACTGGGTTGTTCAAAAAACCAGGTGGATTCTGAAGTTTTGTTGACACAACTGAGGGGCAATGGAATTGAGACGGTACACGAGAACTCTGCAGACGATTCGAACGTGGTGATCATCAACACCTGCGGATTCATCGACAACGCGAAACAGGAATCCGTAGATACGATCCTCAGATACGTCGATGCAAAGAACGACGGTGTTGTTGACAAAGTATACGTCACCGGATGCCTTTCGCAACGCTACAAAGACGACCTCGAAAAAGAGATTCCTGAAGTTGATGCGTGGTTCGGCACCCGGGACTTGTCGCGAATCCTGAAAACCTTTCGGGCTGACTACAAGCAGGAACTCGTTGGTGAACGTATCCTTACAAATCCGGGGCATTACGCATACCTCAAAATCTCGGAAGGCTGTGACCGTCCCTGTTCTTTCTGCGCGATTCCGCTGATGCGTGGCAAACATGTCTCGCGCCCGATCGAGGAACTCGTGAAAGAGGCGAAGAACCTTGCGCGTGGCGGAACAAAAGAATTGCTGCTCATTGCTCAGGACTCCACTTATTACGGACTCGATATTTATCGAAAAAGAAATCTTGCTGAACTACTCAGGCATCTTTCCGACGTTGAAGGAATTGAATGGATCAGGTTGCATTATGCGTTTCCGGCCGGATTCCCGCTCGACGTGCTCGATGTAATGGCTGAACGACCCAATATCTGTAAGTACCTTGACCTTCCACTACAGCACGGGTCAACCGAAATGCTGCAATTGATGCGACGTGGTACTACGCGAGAAAAAACCGAACAACTGCTGGACACAATCCGTGACAAAGTACCGGGTATTGCTATCCGCACAACGATGATTGTCGGCCATCCGGGAGAGACGGAAGCAAACTTTGAAGAATTGCTGGGTTTTGTTGAGCGATCCAGATTTGAACGGCTTGGCGTCTTTACCTACAGTCACGAAGAAAATACACACGCATATAGCATGGAGGATAATGTTCCCGAAGAGGTTAAGCAGGAACGCATGGAGCGTGTGATGGAACTTCAGCAGGGAATATCGCTTGAGTTGAATCAACAGAAAGTCGGACACAAACTGAAGGTCCTCGTTGACCGTAAGGAAGGCGGACAGTTTATCGGCAGAACGCAATATGACTCACCTGAGGTCGATAATGAAGTGTTGATCGCGAGCCCCGATAACTACATCAGATTGGGTGATTTTGAAAACGTGATTATTGAATCGGCGACTGAGTTCGATCTTTCGGGCAGGGTGGTAAAGGACTAGTTGTTAACGTTTTGTTAACAGCCCTTTCGCCGCTTATCCATCTGTAAAGTAGGTTCAATAACTTTGTCGATTATTTTTCCGTTATTCGACTTACGTTTCGAATGACAACTTCAAACCGGTGTTGCTTCTATGCAGCTTGAAAAAATTCTTCTCAGGGACACGCATGCTTTTGATCAATTCTTTATAGACTACGTTGAAGAGAAGGAGGCACTCCGGCCATTTTATCATCGGTTTCCCCGGCTTGATCAGTTCGAGGGACAAATCCGCGACAAGAAAGCATCATTCCCTGCCACGACACGCCAGTTGCTGAGCAAATGCCTGACGAAGCAGTATGCGTCGCTTGAAACATCAGACAAAGTAAAGTCAAACATTGCGGCGCTTGCCGATGCCAATACGTTCACGATTACAACAGGGCACCAGTTGAACATCTTCACAGGGCCGCTGTATTTCATCTACAAGATTGTAACGGTAATCAACACGGCGAAAAAATTAAAGGAGACATATCCGGAATACAATTTCGTTCCCGTGTACTGGATGGCTTCTGAGGACCACGATTACGATGAAATAAAATCATTTCGGCTTTACGGAAAAAAATACGAGTGGAAGACGCGTCAGAAGGGCGCGGTAGGCAGGTTTTCTCCCAACGGTCTGGCTACGCTGCTCGACGAGATTCCCGGCGAAACGACAATTTTCAGAAAGGCGTACACAGGGTCCGAGACGCTGGCGAACGCCACCCGGTATTATGTCGATGCCCTGTTCGGTGAAGAAGGGCTTGTCGTCGTTGATCCCGATGATGGCGAACTAAAGACAGCACTGAGCAATGTAATGCGCGAAGACATTTTCAACAACGCTCATAAACGTTGCGTTGACAAAACTTCCAAAGCTCTCGAAGACCTGGGTTACAAGACACAGGTTTATTGTCGCGACATAAATTTCTTTTACCTGGATGATCACGTTCGCTCACGGATTGTAAAAAATGGCGAACAATTCAAGGTGCTTGATACGGACCTGAGGTTTTCCCGCGCAGAACTTGAAAACTTGATCGAAAATCAGCCGGAAAAACTCAGTCCTAATGTCATTTTGCGACCGTTGTACCAGGAGCTTGTCCTGCCTAATATCGCATATGTCGGCGGCCCGGCAGAAGTTGTTTACTGGCTTCAGCTTAAGGAGATATTCGATCAGTGTGGTGTTCCATTCCCGATTCTGCTTCCCCGTAATTTTGCACTGGTTATTGATCACGAAGTCCTGCGAAAACTGGAGAAGACCGGTCTTCAGTTTAAAGATATTTTCGAAGAAAAGAACTACCTGTTCAATCACTGGGTACTTTCGCATTCGCCGCGCGACCTGACCGTTGGCTCAGAGCGAACAAACATTAATGACATTTTCACTAGTCTGAGAACGCGTGCCGAGTCCGTTGACAAAACACTTGCACCATTTATCGGTGCGGAAGGGAAACGTGCGTTAAACAGTCTCGAGAAAATTGAGCGGAAAATGCTGCGCGCGGAAAAGCGACTTCACGCCGACAAACTCAAGCAAATCGAATTTGTTAAGGATGCTTTGTTTCCTAATGGAAAACTCCAGGAACGTACTGACAACTTTCTCAATTTTCAACAACAGCATCCTGAATTTGTCAGGACGCTGGTTGATGTTCTCGATCCGCTTGATATGCGGTTTAATGTTCTGATGATTTAGGCGATTCGCCTTTCGCTGTGTCCTCATAAGGTGACGGACTCACGCTGCACCAACCTCCGTCGACGATCAGGGTCTGGCCCGTAATATGACGCGCTTCCGGAGAAACCAGGAACACAACAGCGTTCGCGACGTCAGTGGTTTCAGCAGGCCTTCCAATCGGCGTTATCCTCGACCATATACTTTTATAATCAGGATCATTCATTGTGCGTTCGTTCAGCGTTGCCCCCGGTGCCACTGCATTCACCGTAATCCCAAATGGCGATAGTTCAATCACCAGTGTCTTTGCCAGCATTTCGAGCGCAGCCTTACTCATGCCATAGGCCGCCAGGTCTTTGTGAGCCTGGTGTCCCGTTACAGATGACATGAACAGGATGCTGCCGCCTTTCTTTTGTTCCTTCATGATCCGTGCAGCGTGTTGCGCGAGAAAGAAGCTTCCTTGTAAATTCACGCGCATGACATTTTGGAAATCTGTTTCGGTGTAATCCAGAAAGGGACCGAAGAGCGTAATACCGGCGTTCGCGATGGCAATATCAAGTGATCCAAAAGCACGAACGGCTTGCGTCGTGAGATGATCGATGAAGTCGACATCACCGGCATCGCCAGCCACCGGTACGCACATTCCGCCCGCGCCTTGAATTCTTCGCGCGGCCTCCTCTGCGAGCGATTGCTCAATATCATTAAGAACGATTTTCGCTCCTCTTTCAGCAAGTAGCTTGCAGATGGAAAATCCGATTCCCTGTCCGGCTCCCGTGACGATTGCAACTTTGTCTCCAAATGTCTTCTTCATGTCATGGGATAATCTTTTTCTGGCTATCCGCTAATGCGAATCACGCGTCACTTCGCTGCCGGATCCTCCACGGAGGAAATCCATGTCAGCTCCGAGGTGCGCCTGCTCAACGTGCCGTTGGTACAGTGCTACGTAGCCGCGATCATATGTCTTGTGTCGTGGTGTCCATTTCCGTTTGCGTTCCGCAAGTATGGCGTCGTCAACGTTTAGCGTTATCGTCCGCAAAGGTACGTCCAGTGTGATCATATCACCATCCTGTACTACCGCGAAGTTGCCTCCCAGGGCTGCTTCAGGTGACGCATGAAGTATGACTGTTCCGAAGCCGGTACCACTCATACGCCCGTCGGAAATTCTGATCATGTCGGTTATACCCTTTTCAAGCAGCTTGCGTGGTATGCCCATGTTTCCAACTTCAGGCATGCCGGGATAACCGCGCGGACCGACGTTCTTAAGCACGAGTACGCAGGTTTCGTCAACATCAAGATTCGGGTCGTCAATCCTCGCCTTATAATCCTCAATGTCTTCGAATACGACAGCCCTTCCTGTGTGCTTCATCAGATTTTCTGACGCAGCTGACGGTTTGATCACCGCTCCGCTTTCGCAAAGATTGCCTTTCAGAATGGCTACTCCCGAAAATGGTTTGAATGGTTTTTCTACAGTAGCGATCACGTCACGGTTATAGCATTCTTCGGTGAGGTAGTTTTCCCGGATCGGTTTACCTGTCACGGTAATGGCGTCGTTATGTAATAATGAATCGAGTTCTTTCATTACGGCGGGCAGACCACCGGCGTAGTACAAATCCTCCATGAAGTAACGACCTGAAGGCTGCAGGTTTGCGATCAGCGGAATACGGCTCGAAAGGTGGTCAAAGTCTTCCAGCGTTAACGGTACTCCTATTCGTCCGGCAATCGCCAGAAGGTGGATGATAAAGTTGGTCGATCCTCCGATGGCTGAGTTTGTTATGATGGCATTTTCAAATGCTTTTCTCGTGAGAATGTGAGACAGGCGCAGGTCGCTCTTAACCATTTCCACAATACGGTATCCCGAGAGTTGTGCGAGCACTTTGCGCCGTGCATCGGCGGCGGGTATCGCCGCGTTGTGAGGCAATGCAAGCCCGAGTGATTCAATCATTGACGCCATCGTGGAAGCAGTTCCCATTACCGCGCAATGGCCACGACTCCGGCACATGCAGGCTTCTGCCAGGGTAAGCTCCTGATCCGACATCGTTCCCATTCTCACGGCATCACTGAACCGCCATACGTCACTCGTTCCGATTTCGCCACCTCGGAATCGGCCGGTCAACATGGGACCGCCGGAAACCACGATTGTAGGAATATCGACGCTGCAGGCACCCATCACGAGAGACGGGGTTGTCTTATCACATCCGCACATGAGAACCACTCCGTCGACGGGGTTTGCCCGGATAGATTCTTCGACGTCCATACTGGCCAGGTTTCGGTACAACATCGCAGTCGGTTTGATTAGCGTCTCCCCAAGCGACATCACGGGAAATTCAACCGGGAATCCTCCTGCCTCCGAAATTCCACGCTTGACGGACTCGGCCAGTTCGCGGAAGTGCGCATTACAGGGCGTGAGTTCCGACCAGGTATTACAAATACCAATTACAGGTCTGCCATCAAATTCGTGATTGGGGATTCCCTGGTTCTTCATCCAGGCGCGATAAATAAATCCATCCTTTCCTTTTTTCCCGAACCAGTTCTGGCTCCGAAGCTTTTTTTCCATACTGATTATAACCTTCTGTTTAGTTGTTGGTGAACATTATTAAAGACTCAAAAAATGGTGTTAATTTTCTTTCTCAACATCACGCTAATGAACGCGATATTCAAAAAGCTGAACTATAAAGATCAGGGCACTCTTTATATAATTAACTCCCCTGATTCGTTCACGCCGGAAATGAAGAAAATGGAGGATTTGGCCGAAGTTAAAACAACTCTTGATAATGCAAAAGGGTTAACCTTTGTGATTGCGTTTGTTACCAAACAAAATGAGGTTGACAAGCTGGCGGAGACCATTGCACGGAAGCTGGCCCCGGACGGAATTCTCTGGTTTGCCTACCCGAAGGGCTCATCCAAACGCTATAAATGCGAGTTCAACCGCGATACTGGCTGGCAAAAACTTGGTGATCTTGGCTTTGAAGGGGTCCGGATGGTCGCGATCGACGAAGACTGGTCAGCACTAAGATTCAGGAAAGCCGAAGCGATCAAAAAAATGACGCGCAGCTTCGCGATGTCGGAGGCGGGCCGAAAGAAGGTTGCTGCATCCAGGAAATCAAAGAACTGAATATCAGCCATTACGGTTAATCTTATATACAACATTTGACTTATGGGGTTGGAAGAGGACATCAGGCAGGAACGTTTCAACAATGAGTTTGAGAAAGCCATGGTGAATATTCTTTTCACCGGAAGTTGGCTGCACAACGTTAACGCAGGGCGGCTGAAACCACACGGGATCACACCAGAACAGTTCAACGTTCTTCGAATCCTCCGCGGAAGCGCTCCAAAACCACTTATGCTTGCCGACATCAGTTCGCGTATGATTGACAAGAGCAGCAATGCAACCCGACTGGTCGAAAAACTTCGGCAAAAAGGTCTTTTGAAACGCGAAATCTGTGGTAGTAATAGGCGTCAGGTCGATATCTCGATCACTGAAAAAGGTATCGCGGTCCTGAAAAAAATCGACCAGGAATCGGAAGCCTGGCTGTCGACCCTGAAAAACATCTCCAGAGCCGAGGCCACAGAACTGAACCGTATCCTGGATAAGCTACGAGGTTAATTCTTGTATATACAATAATTGTATAAACTTTATTTTATTGGTTTGCGTTAATAGGAGAAAGAAATGGTTATGAAAACAGTATTACACAAGGCCGCCACCCGCGGCCACGCAAATCATGGATGGCTGGATACGCACCACACGTTTAGTTTCGGACATTACTACGATCCGATGCGCGTGAATTTCGGAGCGTTGCGCGTGCTGAATGACGATATCGTCGAAGGGGGACGTGGCTTCGGACGTCATCCTCACGACAACATGGAGATCATATCCATACCGTTGTTTGGCGATCTCGAACACCAGGACAGCATGGGAAACGTTGGCGTAATCAAACAACACGATGTTCAGATCATGAGCGCCGGCACCGGAATTTTTCATTCTGAATACAACAAAAATCCCGACAGGAAGGTCAACTTTCTTCAGATCTGGGTTTTTCCGAAACTTAGAAACATCAAACCAAATTATGACCAGAAGACGTTCCGGCCCGAGGACCGGGTTAACAAACTGCAATTGATAGTCTCTCCGGAAAAAGGCGGTGAAAGTGTCTGGATAAACCAGGATGCCTGGTTTTACCTGGGCAATTTGAAAAAAGGTTTTAAAACGGATCAGATACTTAACCAAACTGACAACGGGTTCTACGTTTTTCTGATCGACGGAAATGTAACCGTGAATGAACACCAGTTGAACCGGAGGGATGGTTTAGGGGTTTGGGATACCGACAAAATTACCATCGAAGCATTGGAAGATTCGGAATTGCTCGTCATGGAAGTACCGATGAGTTTTGAAGGATAACAACTACCAGAATATGCGAAAGTCGACGGCGATAGAACACCCCATCACCGAGCTCATTCAAAAGCGACGAAGCATCAGGGCGTTCTCGGATCGCGCGGTGGAGGCAGATAAAATCCGATCCCTGTTCGAGGCCACCCGCTGGGCACCGTCAAGTACGAATGAACAACCCTGGGTTTACGTGTACGCCACCCGTGATCAGTCCGGGCTCTGGGAGAAACTTTTCGAACCGCTGGACGAGGGAAATAAACTTTGGGCAAAGGACGCTCCATTGCTCATCTTCAGTCTCGCGCGTCGGAATTTCACACGGTATGAAGGACCGAATGCTCACGCTCTGTACGATCTCGGGGGAGCCAATGCGTTTTTGTCGCTGCAAGCAGTTGAGTTGGGATTGCAAGTCAGGCAGATGGCGGGCTTTAATGTTGAAATGACGATCCGGAATCTTAACATTCCGGATGACTACGAACCGGGAGTATTTATCGCCGTCGGATATCCCGGTGACGCGTCAAATCTTCCTGATAAGTTGCGACAACGCGAACACGCGCCCCGCGAACGGTTCACTCAGGATCATTTCGTCTTTAATAAACCTTTCCCATAAACCTATTAGAACGGACATGGTCGAAAAGACAAAACGCGAAGAAATCGTCGAACTCGTCAACCGGTTGTTTATCTGCACAGATGAACGGAATTGGAAACGTTTGACCGCAGACGTCTTCACACCTATGGTTGTATTTGACATGTCATCCGTCGGTGGCCAACCGCCTGCAAAAATCGCAGCAACAACAATAGCCGAAAACTGGGAGCAGGGGTTCGACGGGCTGGATAGTGTTTATCACCAATCAGGCAATTTCATCGTTAAGTTCACCGATGAAGGACAAGCCCAGGTTACGTGCTACGCTATTGCGATCCATTTCAAACAGTCGGCAAAGCTGGGTTCGACCCGCGAATTTTTCGGCACTTATGATATCGTATGCGTACTCACCAACGTAGGTTGGCGCATTAACGGTCTGCGCTACAATCTGAAGTTTATTCGTGGCAACCAGAATCTCGAATGAAGTCTATTTCCTTCGTGAAACCTCAGCGGCAAAGAAGTTATTAACCAATGAAATCAATTCGCCGGCGGTCAGATAATACATCACCGTATAATGGCGCGCATTGAACGCCCCAAGAATGTCGTAGTATTCCTGCTCTGTCAGCTTATACGTTTCCATCAGACGTTTCTTGTTATCTTCATTTTGGATGATCACCTCGACGTAAGTCCTGACTCGCTGATTCTCCGCTTCCAACCTGCCAAGACGTATCTTCTGTTTTTTGGACCGTGAATAATAGAACGGCAGCTTCTTGTTGCGCTCTTCGAGCAGTTCATTTTCCTGGTCGAACATATTCCCATAAGGATCCATGCGTCGTTCTTCAATAATCACTGTTTTAAGTATCGTGGAGTGTTCCGCCAGCAAGACGATCCCTTCTTCCCAGTCATACAACGGTATCTCCGCTGTGTTGTATCCAACAAATGAAAACACGAGCGTATCATCCTCGCTTGCGACCAGCTTGAAACTACCATGTGTATCCGATATCGTTCCTTTGTTCTTTCCTTTGACCATGATGTTCACATAGGGCAGCGGAGTGAACGACGCAGAATCGGCAACCATCCCTGTTATGAGCTTCTGCCCATGTGATGCTGTCAGACCCGCAACCAGGCACATCAATATCAAAACATATCTCATCACGGATTTGTAAGGGTGAGAATTTCATGCCTGCACAGAGGAAACTCTTTCAATAATGTCATGCGATCACCCATTTCAAAGTCGTTAAAATCAAATCCCGGAGCAACGGTACAACTACATAGCACATAATCGCTTTCGGGTGGAATCAATGCGCCGAACCATGATCCGGCAGGAATAGTATGCTGGAGTTGCTCACCCTTTCCGATGTCGCGACCCAGCCGAAAAGTTTTGCAGCCATCTTTGTCCAGGACGATAATGTCAAGGCATTGCCCTTCGTGAAAAAACCACAACTCATCAGAACGAAGGCGATGCAACAGCGACTGTTCGCCACGACTCAACAAATAATAAATTGCTGTGCATACATTCCGGTTGTCGGAAAATCTGTTGTTCAGGGCATTTGCATTGAGCAGGTCCGTAGAACGATAGGTTTCGCGAAAATATCCCCCCTCCGGATGCCTTTCCAACCCGAGGTCGTGTATCAATTCATCAACCCGTGACATGGCAGATTCTATTCAGTTGTTGGATTTGGATTCAAGATATGCGGTAATTCCATTACGAAAACGTTTGCGGCTTCATTTACTTCAATTTTTCCCGGGTCGCTGAAAATGCGATCGATTGATCAGTATTTTCGACATGCCAAACCTGACCTTAAGTTATGAGAAACCTGTTATTTGCAGGGTACGCAATTGTCGCTACCCTGTGCCTTTCGGCGTGTAGCCCCCGCCAGGACAATTCAAAAGAATCATCCATTTCTGTTTCGGACCTTAGAAAGATTGAGCGGACGTCCAATGCGGAGTTGGAGAAAAGAATCGACGATCTTATTCGGGAAATGACACTCGAAGAAAAGATCGGGCAAATGACCCAGATTAATAACTCGCAAATCGTGACGAGTGCAGACTGGGGTGCAGGTGCCGATCTGAAAATCGAAATCGCTCTGGATACAGCAAAACTTGGAGCAATGCTCCGGAAATATCATGTCGGTTCATTTCTCAACGGTATTGCAGTCCCCGCCGAAACGTGGTATCGCTTTTACAAAGAAATCCAGGAGTACAACCTTCAGGTTTCGCGCCTGAAGATTCCCATTATATATGGGGTGGATCACATGCACGGGCCGAACTATCTGGAAGGTGGAACGATCTTTCCTCATGCAATCAACACAGCAGCTACCTATAACAATCAGTTCCCGAAAGACATGGCCAACGTGACGGCTATGGAAACAGCCGACATCGGTCACCAATGGTTGTTCGCCCCCGTCCTGGACCTTGCACGAACTCCGCTGTGGGGACGTTTCTACGAAACACTCGGCGAGTCTCCTTACGTGTCGTCGACCATGGGATCAATTTTCGTTCGTACCATTCAGGGGAATGAAAACATCGCCCCCTATCGTATAGCAGCAACGGCTAAACACTTCTTTGCGTATTCCGATCCGAAATATGGATGGGATCGTGGACCTGTTGATCTCTCCGACCAGACGTTATATGAGTTTCACCTGCCATCGTTCAAGGCAGTAATTGATGCTGGTATCAAAACTGTCATGATCAACAGCGGTGAAATCAATGGCGAACCTGTGCATGCTTCATACTGGGCGTTGACTAAAGTGCTGCGGCAACAACTGAAGTTCAAGGGTGTGGCCGTGACCGACTGGGAAGACATCATCCGCCTTTACCGTAACCACCACGTTGCCGAGAATGAGAAAGAGGCGACATACAAAGCGATTAGCGCCGGCGTTGACGTTGCCATGACACCATACACGACGACGTTTTGTGATCTTCTGCGTGAACTTGTAAGTGAGGGCAGGATTTCAGAGGAGAGGATTGATCTTTCAGTCAGCCGAATTCTTCGTCTGAAGCTTGAGCTTGGACTTTTTGAAAATCCGCTACCGCGAAATGACAGATTCGACCGTATTGGTTCCGCCGAGAATCGTGCGAAAGCTCTCGAAGCGGCGCGCGAGTCAATCGTTCTGATGAAGAATGAAAGTGTGTTGCCTCTTGAGCCGGCTAAAACAGGAAACATTGTCGTCGTCGGACCGACAGCTAATCTAAAGCGTCCGCTCGCCGGAGGCTGGACACTGCGCTGGATACCCGCAGAGGAGGAAATCTATCCGAAGGATATGTTGACGGTGTACACTGCACTTCAGAAAGAGTTTTCAAATGTTACACTTGCGGAGAGTGCCATTGATCTCAAAAGCAAAGCATCCAGGGCAGATGCAATTGTCGTAGCAGTTGGTGAGATGCCTTACAGCGAAGGGTTCGGAAGCATTGTCGACCTTAATCTCCCGAAAGACCAGGTTGAATTAGTCCGTGCTGCCCAGGCAACAGGAAAACCTGTTGTACTTGTGATCATCGCGGGAAGACCACGCCTCATTACTGAAATTTATCCGGGTTGCAAGGCAGTGCTGTTTGCGGGACTGCCAGGTTTCGAAGGAGCACAAGCCATTGCAGAGATCGTCAGCGGGAAAGTCAACCCAAGTGCGAAGTTGAGTTTCACATATCCGTATGCCGTCAATCGCCTGCTTCCTCACAATCACAAGATCAGTGAAATACAGCTTGCTCACGAAATTGAAAACCCGATTGCACTTGAGCAATTCGGCCACGGACTTAGTTACACTACGTTCGAGTACAGCGGACTACAACTTTCGGACACAACAATTACCAACGGTTCCGCTAGTGTAAAGGCATCGGTCACGGTAAAAAATACCGGTAGCCGTACCGGCAAGGAAGCCGTTCTCTGGTTTATTCATGATGAAACAGCAAGCATATCGCGACCAGTCCGCGAGTTGAAGTATTACGAAAAGATCACGCTGGAACCGGGCGAATCAAAAACCGTCACTTTCGAAATTACACCCGGGCGTGATCTTGCTTTTCCGGACAAGTCAGGAAATTCAATACTGGAAGATGGTCGTTTTCACGTAATGGTGGGACCTCTGAAAACAGCATTCACACTTTCACGCTAACCACAGAATAGCAATGAATCATGAGGCTGCCCGACCAGGCAGCCTCATTCATTTTCATCCGTCGGTGAAGTGATAGCCGACACCTTTTATTGTGATGATCTGAATGTTCTTGTCTTGTTTGAAGAGATCGCGAAGGCGGGTAATGTACACATCCAGGTTTCGTGAGTTGAAAAATGAGTCGTCGCCCCAGATTTTCAGCAGAATATCTTTTCGCTGAACTGTTGCGTTCCGGTTTTCAACAAGCATTTGAAGTAACGTTGCTTCGCGGTGGGAAAGCTTCCTGGAGTTTCCATCAATTCTAATTTCGTAACGATCCGGAACAAATTCATAACGACCGATTTTGATTTCGTCCCGGGCGGTGTTACGCGGTGTTTGCGTCAGGCGCAAAAGATTGTTGATCCTCACGATGAGTTCTTCCATACTGAACGGCTTCCGTATGTAGTCGTTCCCTCCTGATTCAAAGCCTTTGATCAAATCTTGTGTCTGCACTTTTGCCGTGACGAAAATTACCGGTGTATCCGGCGCTAGAGTCCTGACTTCGCGGGCAATGGTGTAGCCATCGACACCGGGAAGCATGATGTCCAGTACACAGATGTCAGGAGAAAATGTTTTGAATGCCGGAATCGCGTCGCCGCCGTCTTCGACCATGTGCACAATAAAATTTCTGCTCTCCAGGCTCTCCTTTACAATTCGACCTAATGAAGGTTCGTCTTCAACGTACAAGACCCTGACTGACATACCTAACGTTGTATTCGTGGAAACGTCATTCTAAACTCGCTGCCCTTTTCGGGTTCACTGCGTACAGTTACTTTCCCCTGATGCAGAGCCGCGACATATTTGACATAATTAAGTCCTAATCCATGTCCCTTAACAGCGTGAATGTCGCCCCGGGGTACGCGAAAGAATTTTTCGAAAACCTTTTCGTGGAACTCAGCATCAATGCCGATACCCTGATCCGACACGGAGATCGCCACCGTCTCCGGAGTGCCGGTGATCCGGATACTGATGGCGGGGCTTTCCGGGCTGTATTTGATTGCATTGTCGACGAGATTCGTTATCGCATTTGTCAGGTGATCAGTTGAACCATTCAACGTGAAATCATCACCGTTGCATGTGATTGTTATGACGCCATGCCTGCTTTCCGCCTGAACCTTTAGACTGGCGGCTACCTTTTCGGCAATTTCCCTGAGGTCGATTTTCTCCTTTGCTATTGACTCCGAATTGTTTTCGAGTACGGAGATACTCAGAATGTTGTCAGTGATCTTAGACAACCTGCCCAGTTCCTTAAGGGCAATTTCGAGATACTCTGCTGCCAACTCGCGTTTTTCCATGGCATTGAAATTCCGCAAGGCTTCCAGGGCTACGCTTACCGTAGCGACTGGCGTCTTAAGCTCGTGCGTGATGTTACTGATGAACTCATTTTTCGCATGGACCAGGCGTTGCTGGTTTCTCAGATTCCTGTATACCAGCAGGAAGGCGCCGCACGTGAGCACAGTCAACAACAGTACAAAGAAAATTTCCGGTGCGATGGCACGCAGAAGGAACATTCGGGTTCCTGTCAGTGAAGCAGAGTATTGTTGCAACGGATTGTATAAGGCGAGGTCAGTTGTTATGGTGTCAGTCAGGATATTCCTGGCATTCGGCATTTGCCTTCTTTGAAGGAGAGTGGTCCAACGGGCGCGCAAGGGTCCTGCCTCCCTTTCTTCCGGACCTGTAATCACGTTGATGGTAAGCGGCAACCTGATCTCATGACGCGCCAGCAATTTCCCGTAGCGGTCCGCAAGAAACGCCCGCGACACAGTATCCTGCGTTACGCGAAGGATAAACGTTTTGTCCTGTCCTTCCGGTAGATTCATTTGCGACAGCCTTTCCATCAGAGGTTTGACGATTCCTGACTGAAGACTGTCTGAAGGAGTCGTTATGAACACCCTTACGTTCGATTGTGCCGAGTGATCATCGCCAATGGTGTGAACGGTGCTTTCCACCCGGGTGATGGAATGACGGAAAATTGTGTCCGGAGGCATAGCTGGACGTTTTGTCAATAGAGCAGTATCTCCCGCAAAGGGTTGAACATTCTGAAACAACACCGAGTCACGAAGTTCATTCAGCGTCGCGCGAAGATGGAAGTTGGCGTCACGGCGAAGGTCAAACCATTCCTTTTCATACGACCGGTATAGCCACAATCCTTCCAGCAGGATCAGCAAAAGGATGCTGCTGATCATCAGCCCCACAGTTAACGCGTTCCGGTTTATCTTCACATCTCAAAAATACGCACTTCGGCCAAGAGCGATTCACTTTTAACCTTATTTAACATTCCATTCAGGCACGTTAACTCTCGTCACCGGCGACTGGCCGTACTTTTATAACAAAAAAAATATATGAAAACCGCGATAATGTTTTTTGGCATCATGGTCTGCGTCGTTGCCGTGAAAGCCCTCGTAAGTGCCGCGAAGGAAGGAACCATCACGTACGAAGTGAAGGTCAACCTTCACCGGACAATACCGGCAGATCGTCCTGAAATGAAAGAGATGCTCCCTGAATTCGAGAACTATCAGGACAAACTCGTGTTCCGCGACGGTGAATTTCTTTACAAAACCATTGAGGAAGACGAGAACGAGGACTTTGAAAGCAACGATGGCAGCATTCGGATGAAAATAAGAAGACCGCAAATTGAATTCTACGGAAATCAGATGACGT
Source organism: Bacteroidota bacterium (assembly GCA_023428695.1). Classification (GTDB taxonomy): domain Bacteria; phylum Bacteroidota; class Bacteroidia; order Cytophagales; family Cyclobacteriaceae; genus Ohtaekwangia. The sequence continues at coordinate 9,202 of JAEYWY010000008.1, read as the reverse complement.
CACAGCGAATCCGCGCCCAGGAACTTTTTGGCAAACGGTATTTGATAGAAGACAGTATACGGATACTTCCCTGGCAACTTGGCCCGGGGACACAGACCATTCTTGGTTATTCGTGTAAGGAAGCATCCTGGTACAACGAGAAACGCAAACAGCAAGTCAAAGTATGGTACACAGAGCAGTTGCAACCTTTTCTGGGACCGGAAATTTATAATTCCCTTCCGGGAACGGTCTTGCTCGTTGACATAAACGGCGGCGAGAGGACAATCACGGCTAAGAATATTGATCTCTCACCGTTGAAAAAGAACGCGTTGAAGGCTCCGGCGTCTGGCCAGCGCGTTACCGATGAAGAATTTGACAAAATACGCGAGGAACTATTGAAGAAAATGGGCGCTCAGGGTGGTATGATTATCAGACATAATTGAACCATTGCAGATGAGAATTCTCTTTGTCTTTGTCCTTTCTTTTTTTGTGATCTCGGCCGTGGGCCAGAAGGTTACAGTGCGGGGTGTCCTGTTGGATTCAGCGGGAAATGCCCTTCCCTCCGCAACGGTATTACTATTATCCGCGAAAGATTCTTCACTTGTAAACTTTGCGCCGTCTGACGCCACCGGCGCTTTCGAGTTGAAGAATGTGCAACGTACCGCCTATTTACTGAAAGTGTCTTACGTCGGATTTCGCACCCTGGTCAGAAAACTAAACCTGGAAAACAGCGGGTCTCTCCTCGACCTCGGCAAACTGACCATGGAAACACGCGTGAATGAATTAAATGAAGTCACGGTAACTGCGGAACGGGCGCCGGTTGTGATCAAAAAAGACACTATTGAATTTGATGCCGGATCATTCAAGACAAAAGAGAACGCCGTTGTTGAAGACTTGCTTAAAAAACTTCCCGGAGTGGAGGTCGACAACGACGGAACAATTCGCGCGCAGGGTGAACAGGTAAGAAGAGTCACTGTCGACGGAAAGTCATTCTTTGGAAGTGATCCGCGCCTTGCAACGCGCAACCTGCCCGCCGACGCAATTTCGAAAGTGCAGGTTTATGACAAGAAGTCGGATCAGGCAACTTTCACGGGTATTGAGGATGGGCAACGCGAGAAGACCATCAATCTGGAACTCAAAGAAGAAAAACGAAAAGGCGCTTTCGGTTCGGTTATGGCTGGCGCGGGCTCGGAAGAGCGCTTTGAAGCAAAGGCGAGCATCAACAGGTTTCGCAAAGGAAATCAACTTTCTTTCCTTGGACTGGCAAACAACGTAAACCAGCAGGGATTCGGCATGGAGGAATACATGAACTTCACAGGTGGAGCACGTCAGATGATGTCGGGTCGCGGCGGAGCGATACGCATACAAATCAGCTCTGATAATCAAGGTGGTGTTCCCCTTTCGTTTGGAAACAGAAACAACGGCCTCCTGACGAGCTATGCTGCCGGTGCTAACGTAAACCGTGATTTGAAAATGGGGACCGAGCTGAATGCAAGTTATTTCTATAATCAGGTGCAGGGAAATTTAACTACCGACCTCGAGCGAATCAACTATCTGCCCGGCAATAAGGAGAACACCACGACGCAGTCTTCGGCGCGATTGTCGCTGAATCACAACCACAAGTTAAATACCACGCTTGATCACAAGATAGATTCGATGAACTCGATACGATTTACCGCAGGGTTCACCTTCAACACGACAAGTATGGATGAAGCTGGCACGAGTTCACTTGCTGATGACAATGGCGATGTCGTGAACTCGGGAACACGGTTTACTACCAGTGACGGAGACAACGCTGCGTTGAACACAACTTTGCTCTGGCGGCACAGGTTCGCCCGAAAGGGAAGGACTCTGGCGGCAACAGCACTTTTCAATTCCGGAGATACACAGCGGTCGGGCACACAGAATGCAACGCTCACGGCCGGAGATGAAACGACCGAACTCGTCCAGGCTAACACTCAAGACGTGAGGAACACTTCATATGGTCTTTCGCTTTCATACACAGAACCGCTGGGGAATCGTCGATATCTCGAAGGCAACTACAGTTTTCGCGAGAACGATAACAATTTTGAAAGATTTGTCTATGACGTTGATGCCGGCGAATCAGAACTTAATACAGCACTGAGCAACAACTACCGGAGCGCCTACCGGTATCACAAAGGGGGAATCAATTTCCGTGTGAATCGAAGCAAATATTCAATAACCACTGGTGCCAGCATTCAACAAACGAGCCTCGCGGGAAAACTAATTCTCCAAAATGCAAGGGTTTCAAAATCGTTTCTGAACGTCTTGCCCGTCCTCTATTTCAATTATGACTTTTCGAACACTAAACGCTTTAGTCTGGACTACGAAACGAGTGTAAGCGAACCATCGATTCAACAACTGCAACCAACCATTGACAACAGCGATCCTTTCAACCTGTATGTCGGTAACCCCAATCTGCAACCCGCATACGTACAAAGTTTGCGTTTGAACGCCACTGCTTTCAATCCGGTCTCGTTTGTAAGTGTCTTCGGTTTCATCCAGGCCAGTCTCACCGACAACGCAATTATCGTATCGCAGTCATTTACGCCTGATGGTGTAAGGGTCTCCCGGCCCGTGAATGTGGATAACAACAAATCATTTATGGCAAACGTATCATTAGGCTTTCCAATACGTCCTCTCAAAAGCCGGGTAAGCCTGACTGCAAGAGCGAACCACCAAAGTGGACCGGTGGTGGTGAATGATTCTGAAAATCATGTGGCGCAGAACACCATCGGGGGAAGAATTCGATACGATTTCGAGTTTAAGGAAAAGATTGATTTTGCTGTGGGAGCCGATATCAACAGGCAGTCGTCTGTATTTGCATCAGCAGAGGAGGCCGACCAGTTATTCTTCAACAATACGTTTACATCGGAGGCAAATCTCAGGTTTCTGAAACGTTTTTCGCTGAACGGTACATTTGAGTATCTGATTTACAGGAATGCGACTGACGATTATAAACAGTCTGTGCCGTTGCTTAACCTTAGCCTTTCGGGATTCCTTCTGAAGGCGAAGAGCGGCGAGCTTAGATTGAGCGTTGTAAATGTGCTTGACCGCAACATCGGATACTCCCAGTCTGCCACACTGAATTATTTCGAACGTGAACGTACGAACAACCTCGGGCGGTACGTTATGTTGAGCTTTATTTACTCCCTGAACAAGCAATTGAATCCGATGGGTGGCGGAGCGCCGCGCGGAGGCGTGTTCCGAATTATGCGCTGATCGAAAGAAAGGAACAATACTTGCTGAGTAAATGGCAAATATTGTTCACCTTTTTATCTTCGTGGAATGAAATCGTGGCTGCTGATTCTAATGTTATTGACGGGATCCGGATTAAGTGCTCAATACATTCCCCGGTTCGACATCCAGGGGCATCGCGGTGCGCGCGGGATTATGCCTGAAAATACAATTCCGGCTTTTCTTAAAGCGCTTGATCTCGGGGTTACAACGGTTGAGCTGGATGTTGTTATATCAAAAGACAAAAAGGTCGTGGTCTCGCACGAACCATGGATGTCTGCCGAAATATGCAGGGATAGTGCCGGTAATGCAATTGAAAAGAATCAGCAAAAAAAGCTTAACCTGTATGACATGACGTATGATGAGATCGCAACCTTTGACTGCGGTTCGTGGGGTAACGAAAAATTCCCGGAACAGACGAAAGTCCAAACCGCTAAACCGCTGTTGCGTGACGTCATTATTGCAATTGAAAATCACATAAAAAGCTATGCGCTCTATGAGGTAGACTATAATATTGAGATCAAGAGTTCGCCCTCTGGCGATGGGAAGTATCATCCCCCCGTGGATGAGTTTTCCGATCTGGTGTTTAAACTCATCGACCAATATCTGCCTCTCGAACGTGTGGTTATACAGTCGTTCGATTTTCGGGTCCTCCAATTCTGGCACAAGAAGTATCCGCAGGTCCGTTTAGCTGCGCTGGTGGAAAACCTGAAGTCAATTGATGCAAATCTTGCTGATCTTGGATTCAAGCCGCAAGTCTATAGTCCATATTATAAGTTATTGAATCGCGAAAAGGTAGCCTACCTTCACAAACTCAAGATCCGCGTAATCCCGTGGACTGTTAATGAAGAAAGCGAAATGCTTGTCTTCAAAGGCATGGGCGTTGACGGATTCATTACTGATTATCCCGACCGTGCAAAGAAGTACCGGATGACGCTGAACATCCAGCGGAAGTAGCGCGCCGAATTTTGTAGCTGATACTACGTACTGCAAAGATTTCCTTATCATTGCACCCAAATTTGACGCATGAAGAAATACAACGTCTATGGGATCGGCAATGCTATCGTCGATATCGTAACAGAAGTTGACCACGACTTTTTTGAAATAAACAATATCGAAAAGGGTGTAATGACCCTCGTCGATGAAAAACGTCAGCTGCAGTTGATGAAGGTCATCGACATGCGCAAGAGCCGGATGTCCGGAGGCGGTTCGGCCGGGAACACGGTGGTCGCTCTGAATCAGTTTGGCGGAAGTGCATACTACTCTTTTGTTGTTGCTCAGGATGAATTGGGGAAATTCTTCCTGGACGATCTCGCCCGTAACGGAGTTCAAACCAATGTCAAATACGAAAAGTGTCCGGAAGGTCATACAGGGCGGTGCCTGGTTATGACCACGCCAGACGCTCACCGCACGATGAATACGTTTCTGGGCGTGAGTTCTTTCATGGCTCCCGAGTATCTGGATGCGGAGGCGATCGAAGATTCGGCGTACGTTTACCTGGAAGGATACCTGGTGGCCAGCCCGAGGGGGCTGGAGGCAATGAAGGAAACAAAACGTCTCGCCGAGCGCAAGAAAATAGACGTGGCCCTCACGTTTTCCGATCCCAGCATGGTGAAGTACTTCTCTACGCAAATGAACGAGATCGTTGGGGCCAGCGTGGACCTGCTGTTTTGCAATGAGGAGGAAGCAAGGATTTTTACGGGAACTGATTCGCTGACCGACGCCCGAGCAAAGCTGAAAGAGGTTGCCCGCCGTTTTGTGATCACCCTTGGCGCAAATGGCGCGATGATCTATGATGGCGATACCTTTATCAATATTGAGCCTTACAAGGTACGGGCAGTCGACACAAACGGTGCAGGCGATATGTTTGCAGGAGCGTTCCTTTACGGGATAACCCATAACCACAGTTTCGCTGAGGCGGGCAAGCTCGCTTCGCTGGCGTCTTCGCGCGTTGTTTCACAGTTCGGACCCAGGCTTACACCCGACCAGGTGTCACACGTGCTGAGCGATCTGGTCGGCTAAAACGGCTTTTTTGGGCTGATTTGCCACAAAAAGACGAAGACTCTTGCTATTTCGATAAATCATATTCATCTTTGCAGCCCTAATTTTTTAGGCTAAAAGGCACAGAAAATGAAACGTACATATCAACCTTCCCGCAGAAAAAGAAAGAACAAGCATGGTTTTCGTGAGCGCATGGCTTCCGCCAATGGTCGGAGGGTACTGGCTGCGAGAAGGAAGAAAGGCAGAAAGAAACTGACTGTTTCAGACGAAAAGACGCTGAAGCATAAATAATCTCACCAGGCGGGCCGTCCTCCGGAGAGATTGATAATTTACGTCTCATGGGGGAATTCACATTTTCAAAAGCAGAACGGCTCAGCAGGGAAAAAGACATCCAGGAACTCTTTCAAAAGGGTTCCTCTTTTTATTTGTTTCCGTTCAAGGTTCTTTTCCTTTCCAGCCCGGAATTTCCCACAACAAATCAGGTCCTGATTTCCGTCTCCAAGCGGAATTTCAAAACAGCGGTTTCGCGGAACGCCGTCAAGCGGCGGATTCGCGAAGCATATCGACTAAACAAGGCACTGCTAACTCCCGTCACGTCGCTCCGCATCGGGTTGGTATATTCGCACAAGGAAATACTTCCAACTCAGGAAATTTTTGAGAAAATGGTACATGTTCTGAAGCGGATTTCGCGTTTATGCGAAAAAAAAACGTCATGATCTTGAACGATTGTGATTATCTTTACTAACAGCAACAAGTTTTTTTCCGATTCATTCAACGGAGGTTCAACCCCCAAACCTGTCAGACTTATGTGGAGACGTTTTAGATGGCCCGTCGTTATTGGAGCTATTGTCTTTTGTACTGTTGCGTTCACTCCTGCTGAAAAGTACTTTGACATTGCGAAGAGTCTGGATATCTACGCAACCCTGTTCAAGGAAGTTAATACCTATTATGTAGACGAGGTTGAACCGCAGAAACTCGTGCGCAAAAGCATCGATGCGATGCTTGAATCGCTCGATCCGTATACAGACTATATCCCGGAAGACGAACTCGAATCCTTCCGCATCACAACTACCGGGCAATACGGCGGTATAGGAGCTCTTATCGGAATCGTCAACAAGAGACCTGTTATCACTCATCCTTATCGCAATTTCCCTGCGTTTCGTTCCGGACTTCGTATTGGCGACGAAATCGTTTCTGTAGACGGGCAGAGTACTAAAGGAAAGACCACATCACAGATCAGCAGCCTGCTTAAAGGCCAACCTAAGACCGAGGTTGAGATCAGGGTAAAAAGGTTCGGACAAAAAGAAGAACTTACATTCAGAATAAAACGCGAAAAAATCAGTGTCACGAACCTGACGTACGCCGGAATGGTCGATGACAAAACAGGCTACCTTAAGCTGGACGATTTTACTCCGGGGGCGTCGCGCGAAATAGCCGAAGCAATCACAAAGCTAAAGGATAACGGAGCCACAAGACTTATTCTTGATTTGCGCGATAATCCGGGAGGCTTGCTACACGAGGCGATCAACATCGTCAGTCTTTTCGTACCAAAGGGAGAGGAAGTCGTTTCTACAAAAGGTAAAGTTGCCGAGTGGAATAAACGCTATCATACACTGAACAACCCTGTTGATACGCAGATTCCGCTTGCCGTCCTCGTTAGCGAAGGAAGTGCATCTGCGTCTGAAATCGTCGCGGGAGCCTTACAGGATTATGATCGGGCCGTACTTGTCGGAAAGAAAACATTTGGTAAGGGACTGGTGCAAACTACCAGACCGCTTGCGTACAATTCGCAGCTGAAAGTCACCACCGCGAAATACTACATTCCAAGTGGACGCTGCATTCAGGCACTTGATTACACGCACCGCCGTGATGATGGTACAGTCCTGCGTGTTGCTGATTCTCTGAAGACCGCTTTTACAACACGAAACGGAAGGAAGGTTTATGACGGCGGTGGACTCGATCCTGATTTTGAAGTCGAAGATCCTTACCAGGGAACGATTACAAGTAGCCTTGTGACTTCGGGCTTCGTATTCGATTTTGCCACCCGATACGTCGCAGCAAATCCAACCGTTCCTGACCTGAAACAATTTGAACTCACCGACAAGGAATATGAATCGTTTGTGAATTACCTGAAGGAAAATAAGTTTACGTATTCAACTCCGCTCGAACGTTCGACTCGTCAAATGATCGAAGCAGCAAAGCAGGAAAAATACTATTCCGATCTGGAGGCAAGCCTAAATGTGCTCAAGAACAAAATTGAATCTGGAAAACAGGACGACTTTGTGCGATTCCGGAAGGAGATTAAACAACTGGTTGAAGAACAAATTGCTTTTCACTACGCACTTTACGATGGCCAGGTAAAGGTGTCAATCCGGCACGATCCCGCGATTGCTGAGGCGGTAAAAATTCTGCAGGACCGTGCTGCCTACCTGAGAACACTAGCTGTTACGAATGGCCACGATCTTAAGCCTTGAAACTTCCACATCTGTGTGTTCTGCCGCAATTCACGATGACGGCAGACTCGTTGCGCTGTCTGAATTTCATGAGAACCAGGCGCACGCGTCGAAGCTCGCTTTGATGGTCGACGGGCTCCTGAATCTGGCAGACCTGACGCCGGACATGCTTGCAGCCATCGCGATTTCCGGCGGCCCGGGTTCGTATACGGGTTTGCGTATAGGCACATCGATGGCGAAGGGTTTGTGCTTTTCGCTGGGACTTCCACTCATCGCGATATCAGCACTGGATTTGATGGCTTACCGCATAGCAAGAACCGGTTTGGCAGATGGGAAACTGTGTCCCATGCTCGACGCTCGCAGGATGGAAGTTTATTGTGCCCTGTACGACAGCCAGGGAAAACGAATATCTTCCATTGCGCCGTTGGAAATTAATGAGTCGGGCTTCAGCGATGTCCTGAATGAATCTCGCGTTACGTTCTTTGGTCCCGGAGCCGGCAAATGCAGGAAGACGATCACACATAGCAATGCTGTGTTTGTTGAAGGAGTCTATCCGTCGGCGTCTGAACTCGGAGAACTTGGTGCCGAAAAATTAGGGCGAGGCGAAGTAGAAGACCTGACTCTGTTTGAGCCGCTTTATCTGAAGGAGTTCATCGCGAAGAAGTCGACAAAAATTTCGAGCGTTCTGAACAAGTAAGACCCCATTTATTGTTTTGATTCAACGATGGAACAGCAGAATGAAATAGTTAACCGGGTCGCATCAAGTTCGTTGATCACTTTCGATCTGGATTCATATTATTTACCCGGCGAGCGTGTTTTGCTTGATATCAAGGACCAGCTGTTCCAGGAATCGATCCTCAGGGAAAAAGATTTCAGACAGTTCATCAAAACACACGACTGGCAGCAATACAATGGAAAATTTGTTGCAGTTTATTGCTCAGTTGATGCGATAATTCCTGCGTGGGCCTACATGCTCATCGGAGTTGCCCTTGAATCAGTCGCGGCAAAGGTTGTTTTTGGATCACTGGAAGCTCTTGAAACAGAGCTCTTTCGTTCGAATCTTGAACACGTTGACTGGTCTTCGTTTCGGGATCAGAAAGTTGTCGTTAAAGGATGCAGCAAAACTGAGGTGCCGCATGCTGTCTTTCTTGAAATTGCAGTCCGACTCAAGCCTTTTGTGAGCAGCCTGATGTTTGGCGAGCCGTGCAGTACGGTTCCGTTGTATAAAAGAAAATAATCGGCAGTCTGGCCGGAACTTTACGACTACATAGCAGGTTCTTCCCCTGCGATCAAAAGATTTTGGTCGACACTTTTCGTTCTTCCTTCTCTTTCGCTCGCTTTTCCAGTTCCGATTTGTGATAAAATAGTGCGAATGGCTTCCACTACGGAATAAATGAGTGAGTAGAATTGAGTCGACAGAATGTGGAAAAAATAGTTGCATAAAAATTTGAGGAGATGGTTTGAGGTGGTAGTTTTGGAGCCCTTTTGACAAGGGGTTCGGGCGGAAGGGC
>JAEYWY010000002.1 GCA_023428695.1 Bacteroidota bacterium | reverse complement strand
CCACGAGAAATCGTGGGCTTTTTTTATGCCGTTCAAGCGCTGTCAGCGCTGATGGTACTGTCCCGATAGCTATCGGGACGTTGCCTACCTTTAATTAGAAAGCCCGCGAGAAATCGTGGGCTTTTTTTGTGTATTGGCCCTTCGTCCCGGGCTCCAAAAATTGCCATAAATAATTCCCCTCCTTCGCTTCAGGCAATTACAAAAAATCAGATTCATTAACTATTTTTGCTGTCCCTTAAAGTATGAGAAATAGCACAGGAAAATATCTGACGCTCGTTGCGGGACTGATTGTCGCGCTGTCCGTTATTTTCTCTCAGTCATTCTCAGTAACAATTACACCTTCCGATATTGTTCAAACCGAAATCGGAGATGAGACACCGGATCAAACAGATCACAATGAGATCCCGGGACGACACGTCACGGTTTCTGTTTCGAGTCTGCCGGCTCCGGTAGTGATTCACTTCATTCATCAGGCATCCTGCCTTTTTGAACTTGATTTTACAACACGTGATGCCTCATCGTTTGAGCATCCGGTAGCCGTTCCGTTGAAGCAGTTCTTCTCTGCCTTGCTCGGAGCCATCATATCACCCAACGCGCCCTGATCAAATCGGTACCCGGGCCCACTGGCCATTCTTCAATCAGGCAATCAAAACATTATTTCAACTTTATTTATGCAAAACAAGGGATTAGTTATCGTGTTGACGGTAGTGATCACGGCACTCTGCCTCTACTACCTGTCCTTCACATTTAAAGCACGAAGCATCAACCAGGATGCTATCGAATATGCCACCGCAGCAGATGGCGTTGTTGATCTGAATAAAAAACAACGTTATCTGGATTCGGTCTGGAACACGCCGGTATACAGTCTATTCGGTACAGACTATACATACAAGGAAGTAAAAGACAACGAGCTTGGTCTTGGTCTCGATCTCCAGGGTGGTATGCACGTTACACTTGAAGTTTCTCCTGTAGAGATTATCAAAGTTTTGAGCGGAAACAGTCAGGACTCAACATTCCAGAGGGCGCTGCGCAATGCGCGTCTCGCACAACGCAACAGTCAGAGCGATTTCGCGGATCTGTTCTTTGAGGCGTTCAAGGCAGCAAACCCCGACAAGAGCCTCGCATCCGTTTTTGCGAGCCCAAGCACCAAGGGAAAGATCGCAACAAACGATTCTGATCAGGCCGTTAAGTCGGTCATCGCTGCAGAAATTGAAAGCGCCGTTGATCGTTCGTTCACGATCCTTCGTAACCGCCTCGATCAGTTCGGAACATCACAACCGAACATTCAAAGAATCCCCGGCGGCAGAATTCAAATTGAAATTCCGGGTGCTGACAACCCGCAGCGTGTCCGCAAGCTGTTGCAAGGTGTTGCACGACTTGAGTTCTGGGATGTTCTTGAGCCGACTTCGTTGAATTCGGCATTATTGAGTATTAACCAGAAATTGGTTGAGGAGCAACAGCGCGCTGCGTCTGCGACCAAATCACAGGCTAAGACAGGAAATCTCTCCGACCTGCTTGGAGATAGCACCAATGTTGAAAGCGACTCGACCCAGGCAGCCAGAGGACTTGATTCGTTGCAAAACAACAACATCTCTCCTCTTTTTGCGCTCAGCAATCCTCAAATACCGTTCAGGTACAACGTAGAGGATACTGCAAAGATCAACGCCATTTTCCGCAGGCCGGAAATAAGGGGAATGCTGCCAAGGAACGTGGGCATATACTGGGCGAACAAACCCGAAACACGTTCAGGATTTGAAGGCCTTGATCTTTACTTCCTGGAGGTGCCCCGCAACGGCAAGGCGAAACTTACAGGTGAAGCGATCACAGATGCGCGGAAGGACATTGATGAAAGAGGAAATCCTGCCGTAAGCATGAATATGAATGCGAATGGCACGCGAATCTGGAAGTCATGGACGGCAGAAGTATCCGGAAGGACGCCCAAGGGTCGGATCGCTATTGTTCTGGACAATACAGTATATTCTGCCCCTTCTGTAAATCAGGAAATTCCCACCGGAAACTCAATCATCTCCGGAAACTTCACAACTGAAGAAGCTACCGACCTCGCGAACGTTTTGAAGGCAGGTTCGCTGCCGGCGCCTACCAATATCGTTGAAGAAGTAATGATTGGCCCCACGCTTGGTAAGACCGCCCAGAATCAGGGTATTGTATCTATCGTGTGTGGATTGGCTCTCGTGATTGTGTTTATGGTTGCGTACTACGGCAAATCAGGTGGTGTCGCGAACCTCTCACTTGTATTCAACATCTTCTTTATCCTGGGAATCCTCGCGCAGCTTGACGCCGCGTTAACACTTCCCGGAATTGCGGGTATCGTACTTACCATGGGTATGGCTGTTGATGCGAACGTAATTATTTTCGAACGTATCCGCGAAGAGCGTCGTCACGGAAAACGCCTGCGCGAGGCGATCGCGCTTGGTTACAAGAAATCGTTCTGGGCGATCTTCGACTCCAACATCACTACGTTCCTTACCGCATTGATGTTGTTCCTGTTGGGACAAGGCCCTATCAAAGGCTTTGCAATTACGTTGATGGTTGGTATCGTTACGACTTTCTTTACTGCAGTGTATATCTCACGCGTGGTAATTGACTGGTTGGTGGCGCGGAAAGGAGACGATGCAAATATTACATTCACAACGTTCATCTCAGGATACGACTTGTCTCAATATCATATTGACTTCCTGGGCAAACGCAAAATGGCCTACATCTTTTCCTCGGTTGTCATTGCAATTGGTATTTTACTGATCGTTATTCAGGGAGGTCTTAACTTCGGCGTTGACTTCAAGGGCGGACGTTCCTACGTGGTAAGCTTCAGCAAGCCGGTGGTTGCGACCGATATGAAAGTTGCGCTCGCTGAGAGCTTTGAGAATGTTGGAACAGAAGTGAAGAACTATGGTGGAAACAACGTAATGAAGGTTACGACCTCCTATCTTATCAACGACGACACCGGGGAGGCAGATGAGAACGTAAAGGCTGCACTCGTAAGCGGCATCGAGAAATTCAGCGGCTTGAAATATGTTTCGGATGACTCGAAAGTCGACGAATCAAGCTTTACAATCTCAAGCTCATCGAAAGTGGGGGCAACAATCGCTGACGATATCAAGACTTCGGCAGTGGAAGCAGCACTCTTTTCACTTGCGATTATCTTCCTTTATATCCTGTTGCGATTCCGTAAGTGGCAATTCAGCGCAGGGGCTATCGTCGCCCTTACGCACGATGCAATATTCGTGTTTGCTGCATTTGCTATTGCCCGGGCAATGGGCATTGCATTTGAGGTTGATCAGGTGTTTGTAGCTGCAATCCTAACGGTGATTGGTTACTCAATCAACGATACGGTGATTATCTATGACCGCGTCAGGGAGTATCTTGGTCTCGGAACATCACACGATAGAAAAAGAATCTTCAATGAAGCCATTAACAGCACATTGAATCGTACGCTCATCACATCCGGTACGACGATTCTGGTTGTCGTGGCGCTTTTGATGTTCGGTGGTGAAGTATTGAGAGGATTCTCCTTTGCACTGTTGGTGGGATTCGTGATCGGTACTTATTCGTCGGTATTCATTGCTGCCCCTGTGGTGCTGGATTTTGAAAAGGACGATAAAGCCAGGGACAACAAGGTGGTTGATCGTGCGAAGAAGCCGGTAACAGCTTAATCCTATCACAAAACGTGAAAGAAAGAGGAAGTCAGTTCGACTTCCTCTTTTATTTTAGCCGTGCCTTCATGGAATCAACGAGGACCTCAAGCGCACGGTCAAAGCTCTTGTTATTGGGGATCACCAGGTCCGCGTGATGCTTCAGCGGCTCAATCAAACTTTCGTAAACCGGCATAACGTGATGCTGGTAACGGTAGAGAACATCAGCGAGGTCATATCCCCTTTCCTCGTTGTCCCTGATAATTCTACGGGAGAGTTTCACGTAATCCTTCGCCTCAATGAAAATCTTCAGATCAAGTTCCTTCTCGATTTCCGGAAATGAAAAAATAAACAACCCTTCAACGATAAGGATAGGCGCTGGCTTGAATGCAAGTGTTGCAGGGCTTGCCGCCGGATTGTTAAATGTGTATTCCTGTTTTGTGACTGTTTCGCCGCGTTTCAGCCGGCGAATGTCCTCCAGGAAATGTTCGTTGTCAATTGCTTCCGGTAAATCGAAATTCCTGACACCATTGTGGTCAGTCACCTGACTCTCCCGCGGATGATAATAATGGTCCTGTGAGAGAAGTGTGATTTCGTCTGGTGCAAAAAAAGACTCCACCTTCCGGATGAAGAATGTTTTTCCCGAACCGCTGCCGCCGGTGATCCCGATGGTAAATGGTTTTCGCATAGATCGCCCTGTTTCCGCCCGAAAATTATAAAAAAACCCGGGGGTTTTCCGGCTATTGAAGGCCTTTCAGGTGCGCGACCAGTTTTCGAACAGCGATGCCCCTGTGACTAATCGTATTCTTTTGTGAAAGGTTCATTTCTGCAAAAGTTTGCCCAAAACCATCAGGTAGAAAAACAGGGTCATATCCAAAACCCTGATCTCCGCGTTTTTCGGGCGGAATAGTTCCGTCCACGCGGCCTTCGAAAAGTACCGGCTCCGGTCCAAAACCGACTAATGCGATTACGGTCCGAAACCAGGCACGACGATCTTCCTCCTTTTCCAGCTTCCTGAGTAATAACTGAATGTTATCCTCATCACTGCGGGCAGGGCCTGCATACCTTGCCGAGTACACTCCGGGTTCACCTCCAAGTGACGGCACCTCTAAACCGGAATCGTCAGCAAAACAGGGAAAGCCGAACTTCTCGTACACATATTGCGCTTTCTGCAAGGCATTCCCTTCAAAGGTGTCTTGCGTTTCCTGCAACTCTTCATGGCATCCAATGTCAGCAAGGCTCAGTAACGTGAACCGGGAGGAAAGGAGTGCCCTTACCTCCTCGAGTTTCTTTTTATTATTTGTCGCGAAACAGATTTTCATGCTGACAAGAAACGAAAGATCCGTGAATGATGCGGACAGGCAGTTGCCAAAAAAAACAAAGTCCGGAGGGTTGTCCGGACTTTGTTGGTATCGTCTGTTCTGGAGGTCTATTGTTTGATCGACTTCAAAGAAATCTCAAAGATAAGGTTTGCGTTCGCCGGTATGGATCCAGTTCCATTCGGGCCGTAGCAAAGTCCCGAAGGCAGGTAAAATGTGTACGTGTCGCCTACCTGCATGAGTTGCATTCCGATACGAAGGCCCTGTACGAGACCCCAAACGAATGTATCAGGCAGGTTGCCGCTTTCGAGAATAGTATTCGGGTTAGTCAGCGTTTTTAGTTTATAGTCGAAGGTCACCGCATCGTAAGGAGTTGGTGATGCACCCGTGCCCTCTGTATCAACGGTGTACCAAAAGCCGCTTTCATGACCAGTTGCTTCAATCTCCTGTGCATTCAGGTACGTTTGAATGGCCAGCGCATCGGTGTCGAACTGAGTCTGCTGAGCAGCGGTACGCTGAACCTGCTCCAGTTCTACGTCATAACGAATAACCGCATCAGCAGGTACCCCTAACGTTGTATTGCCGGCGGTGCCATAGGCCCACCGCGCCGGAACGTAAATGGAAGCAACGGTACCCGCAAGCATCGACCGCAAACCGTAATTAAGCCCTTCCGGAGTAACAGTCTCGATCTTCTTTGATTCAATATTATTGATAAACGGCAATCCGGTTGAACTGCCGGACACAACAGCACCAACGATATCGTATACTACCGTCTGGCCGTTTGTAGGTGCCATTCCCTGACCATACTCATAGAAAACAAATCGAACCCCGCTAATGTCATCGCGAAGTATCTGGGACTCCGGAACACCGATAGACGTAAGATACGCATCGATGATCTCCATGTCACGTGCCAGGTCCTGGTTAGGGTCTTCGCTGTCCGTGCTGCAGGATGCAGCCAGGAACACCACTAAAATCAAAAGAAGTCTATTCATATTCATATAATCATTTTTCTATTTACAACTACGTGTTGCCGGATCGAATTCCTTTCCGATTCCCGTAAGCTTCACATTGAAGACCAGAATGGAATTCGGCGGGATCGCACCGGGAATGCCACGCGTTCCGTAGGCCATGTCGGAAGGTATATACAGTGTTGCCGAGTCGCCGATACCCAACAGGGGAATGCCGACCTGCCAGCCGCGAATCACCTGATTCAAAGGGAACGAGATGCCGTTATTTTTGTCAAATGTCTGACCAGTCTCAAGAAGTTTTCCTTCGTAATTTACCTCAACACAGTTTTCAGGTGTGGGCTTTTCTTTTCCTTCGCTCTTGTGAATCACATAGTGAATCCCTGTTGTGTCACGCTGCGCAGTTATCTTTTCCTTTGTCAGGAACGCAGTGATTGCTTTTTCGTCGGTAGACTTCTGAGCTGAAGTCATTTTCTCAAGAAGTTGCGATTGATAGGCGGGAAACTCATCCTCCGTAATAAAATCGTGGATCTTGAAAAGATGAGAGATTTGCAAAGAGCTGTCTACCATCGGGGGAAGCGGGGAGTTTGCAAATTCCTGGAAGAATTTCCGTATAGACATTGTCACCTTGACGCTGTCGCCCTTTGACAATAGTCGGAACATCTGAAGGATACCGTCTTCGGTCTCCAGTTGCGCGCTGTCCTGGATTTGCACAAAGGCCGGCAATCCACGCTTATATGTACTGCTCCAAACGGAATCCTTCGAGTCCTGGGTAACCATATCGAAGACGACGATTTCGCCTTTCGTTGGACGATCACCGTCACCCCCGCTTATTACCTCATATTTCATTCCGTTCGGTGTTTCCAGAACCTTGTTATTTTGGCAGGCCCCAAGCGCGATCGTGAATACTATCAAAACCTGCGCGACTCTTCTAATGTTCATATTTAGACTATTGTATTTGTGTAAAGGTTGTAATCACTGGAAAATTTCTTCTTCCTCGAGTAGAGCGTCCTTGTATTCGGGAAGCAAATCCAGGAATTTCTTAAGCGTTTCATCCAGTGTCAGGTTGGTCTGACCACCTGCGGCGTTTCTATGCCCGCCACCGTTGAAATGGGCCCTTGCCATGTCGTTCACTGAAAACCTGCCTAACGAACGAAATGACAGCTTGATGTTTTCGCGGCGATCGGAAATCATGACCGAAAGCTTCACGCCTTTTATGGAAAGTCCGTAATTAACAAGGCCCTCGGTATCACCTGTCTGTGAACTGAATCTACGAAGTTCGTCTGCCGTCAGCACCATGTAAGCGGTCCTGTACTCGGGTAAAACCTGAAGTTTATTGCTCAACACATAACCGATCAACCTGAGGCGCTCAATAGAATTGGTATCGTAAATGAGTTTCGAAACTACAAAAGGATCAGCACCCCGGGCAACCAACGCACCGGCTACCCGAAATTGCCGGTGGTTTGTGTTCGAATGGCGAAAACCTCCTGTATCCGTCATAATTCCGGCATACAGGCAGTTCGCAATTTCCGCATCGATCAATGTCTCATCGCCCAGTTCGCAGATTAATTCATATACAAGTTCCGCGGTTGATGCCGCGGTATCATCCCATTGTTCGAAGTCAGCAAAGGATTCGGGCTGCAAGTGATGGTCGATCAAGACCTTTTTCGCGCTTGATGCCTTGACGAATTCGCCCAGGCCTTCAAGACGGTTCAGGCTTGAAAAATCAATACAAAAAATCGCATCAGCCCGACTGATCAGTTGCGACGCTTTGTTGCCCCTGTCTTTTTGATAAACGACCACATCATTGTGTCCAGGCATCCAATTCAGAAAGTCCGGGTAGTCACTCGGGGAAAGCACGGTGACTTCGTGGCCTTTCTTTCGCAGATACAGGGATAGCCCTAAAGCCGACCCGAGGGCATCGGCATCCGGCTTGAAATGGGGAATCAGGACGATTTTCCTTGACGAACCGAGATAATCTTTAAAATTCTCAAGATTATTCATGTCTGGTTAAAAACAAGGTGCAAAAATGGTGAAAAATGAAGGATAAACCATCACCTGCCTGTTTAATACTTGATAGCCAGCAAGTTCTAAAATCTCGACATTTCAGTAGTGGCAATAGCATAATCTGTTATTTTTGCGGCCGTATTTGACGCAGCGTCATTAATTATAAACCAGTTATGGCAGGAAACAGAACTTTTACCATGATCAAGCCTGATGCTGTCGGCGCAGGCAACACCGGTGCGATCATCAAGATGATTGAAGAGGCCGGGTTCCGGATTATTGCAATTAAAAAGACGCAATTGTCATCGGAACGAGCAGGCCAGTTTTACGAAATTCACAAGGCACGTCCATTTTACAATGACCTCTGCACGTACATGTCTTCGGGGCCCATCGTACCGATGATCCTTGAGAAAGACAATGCTGTCGAAGATTTCCGGACGCTGATTGGGGCCACAGACCCGCAAAAAGCTGCGCCTGGCACGATTAGAAATCTCTTTGCAAAATCCATCGAGGCCAATGCGATACACGGCTCCGATAGCGATAGCAATGCAGCTATCGAAAGCGACTTCTTCTTCTCGAGACTTGAGCGATTCTAAAAAAAAGAGGCTGTTCTGACAGCCTCTTTTTCGTTATGAATATTATGAAGGAATGACGTCGCTTCCTTCGTTAAGCTCTTCCTGTTATCGCGTAAGCTCCATGACGAGTTTACCATTGCCCATCTGAGGAACATTCGCTTCCATCTTTACGGTATTCTTATCTGCGGGCGATATCCACAGCGTACTCGCTGACGGCCCTTCAATTTCAGTTACCGTCACTTTAATAGCATCGAATGCTCCGGCAGGAACCTTCACTTGTTCGCGCCCGACAACTTTTACATTCATCTTCTTTATCTTTCCACTCATAACATCAAATACCGCTATCGTTGTCTGATAGTTTTCCTTGAGGGGCAATCGTGCGATAAGAAGATCAAGACCTGCGCCATCACTGGTGATAGGATGATCAAGCTTCACGCTGATCGGTCTCTTCTGTGTACCCATCGTAAGAAGTCCTTTCACTTCATCGGGTGAATACTCCACTTCAATATTTGCCGGACCCTGCACGATCTTTCTCCGTACGGGCTGAAGGTTTCCCTTGCTAATCACATTTTGATCCATGATTTCGCCCATCGGTGTTTTTGATGTTTCAGTGATCACCCAGTTGCCTCCATCTTCAGAAACTTTCCGTGTCAGCTCCATATTCATCTTCTGTTCTCCGGCGAGCAGTGTGACACCGTATAAATATTCACCGTTAGCAAGATCTGACACAGGTGCCAGTTTCTCCGGTGCAGATGTATTAGCGTCTGGCAACGCGACGGTATTAATGTCGACCATAATTTTTTGAAGACGCTCCGAGACTTCAGGCTTCATCGATTCCTGGTACCGGCCTCCAAGGTGAGTCGACAAAAATTTCTCCGCGTAGGCAAGCATTGCCATATTATTCACAGCATCCCGGAAACCGTGCCCTTCGTCAGGTGCGTTGATATATTTCACGCCTACGCCAAGTTCGCGCAATGCAACTACGATTTGCTCAGATTCAGCCTTCTTCACACGTGGGTCATTTGCACCCTGTACCACCAGCAACGGCGCTTTTATGTTCTTCGCAGAGAAAAGCGGAGACTGTTTTTCGAGCAACGCCTTTCCTTCCGGTGTTGATGGGTCACCCATACGTGTGTTGAAAACTTTACGTGCTGCTTCCCAATAGGGAGGTATCGAGTTGAGTAGTGTAATGAGATTACTTGGCCCTACAATATCTACACCCGCAGCATAGACATCGGGAGTGAAGGCAAGTCCAGCCAACGTCGCGTAGCCGCCGTATGAGCCGCCCATTATTCCTACCCTGGCGGGATCAACAATTCCTTGTTGAACAAGGTGCTTCACACCCCAGGTGATGTCGTCCTGCATTTTCTGACCCCATTCTCCGTTGCCCGCGTTAAGAAATTGCTTTCCGTAGCCCGTTGATCCGCGGAAGTTGGGAAGGAGAACCGCATAACCACGGTTTGCCAGAAATTGTGCGTAGCCGCTGAATCCCCAATAGTCGCGTGCCCATGGTCCGCCATGCGGAAAAACGATCGCAGGAAGATTTTTTGGCTCCTTGCCAGGAGGAAGTATAAGGTAGGCTGGAATTTCAAGTCCATCGGACGACTTGTAACTAATAGGTTGCATCTTCGCCAACTGCATTTGCTGCAGCTTCGGTCGTGGCGTGTATTGTTTTATCAGCGACTTCTTTTTGATATCGAAGAAATAGGTCGACCCAGGGTCATCGTCACTGTAAATATTTACAAGCATCTTGTCCTCATCCCGCGTAAGCGAAAAGAAGCTCACTTCCTTTTCAGGGAACTTTGATTTGATGAACTTATATGCATCTTCAAAAGTCTTGTCCTTGAAATAGTATCTGGTCTTCGCATCGGTATAGCTGGTAAGGACAATGTTTCTGTTCTTGTTTGAGATAAAAAGTCCGCCAAAGTCGACTTTCCCGAGTGGATCACCTTCGACCAGATTAACGCTTTTGCTTTCAGGATCGAACAAATACAGTTTGGTAAAATTTTCATCGCCCTTGTTCGAGAGCAGATAGAAGTTACGGTTGTCTTTATCAAATGCGCCTGCAGGATTACACGTTTCAAGCACGGAGCAATCGTAGATTTTCGTAAATCCATCTTTAGTTGCATAAAGGATTTCCTGAGAGCCATCGTCGGCAGTGCGTGTTGCCAGACGGAGGTTTTCATCCCAGTCAAAATAAAAGGCTGTTAACCGGTCGTGGTTTTCTTTTAGGAGGGTAAGCTTTCCTGTGGAAATGCTCAGCTCGTACAAATCATGCCAGGCCTTGTCGCGACTGTTAAGACCGATTCGAAGGATGTCAGGATTCCTTCGCGATACGCTGTATATGATTGCACGAACACTATCCAAAGGCGTAAGGTTGCGTGCATGCGGAGCCCCTGATGCCGCTGGTGATGCCATTGGGTCAACGGCGAAGACGTTAAAGTTCTCGTTACCACCTTCGTCCTGCACAAACAGGATGTACTTGCTGTCCTGGCTCCAGAAATAGCCGGGTATGGGTTTGAGCGTGTCGGCGGTAACGGGTTTTGCTTTATCGAATGGTTCGTCAAATTTCTTGACCCACACGTTCATTTTTCCCTTGTACACTTTCTGAAAGCTGATCATCGAGCCATCCGGTGACAGTTGACCGCCCGAAATCTCAGGATTATCAAAAAACAGCTCACGGTCTATGAGCGGTACTTCTTTGGGTGTCTCTGTGGCCTTGGGGGTTTTCTTCTTCTGCGCGTAGCAGAAAACAGACAGGCACAACAGTGCGAGCAGAGGTAGGGTGATCTTGCGTATCATAGGGTTAAACATTTTTCCAGATTGGTCGCGATTTAACATGAATCGTTACCGATCGAACAATCCTTTTTGCTTCGTGGAAGGAATCGGGATTTTCAGGTGACGAAATGCCCGCTCCGTTGTTTCGCGACCGCGCGACGTGCGTTTGATGTATCCCTCCTGAATCAGAAACGGCTCATAGACTTCTTCAATGGTCTCGGCCTCTTCGCCTACTGCGGTTGCAATCGTAGTGATCCCGACAGGACCGCCTTTAAACTTCTCGATGATTGTCAACAGTATGCGGTTATCCATCTCGTCAAGACCGTTTTCATCCACGTCGAGTGCCTTCAAGGCGAATTGCGCAATGTCTTTCGTGATGGTCCCATCGCCCTTGATCTGCGCAAAATCGCGCGTGCGGCGCAGGAGATTATTTGAAATCCGGGGGGTGCCGCGACTGCGCCGGGCAATTTCAAATGCTGCATCCTCATCGACCGGCGTGTTGAGGATACGCGCGGAACGTTTCACGATTGACGTCAGCAGATTGGCGTCATAATATTCAAGGCGCGCATTTATTCCGAAACGGGCTCTCAGGGGAGACGTTAGTAAACCAGCGCGCGTGGTGGCGCCGATCAACGTGAACGGATTGAGTCCAATCTGAACTGATCTGGCATTTGGTCCGGAGTCCAGCATGATATCAATCCGGAAATCTTCCATCGCTGAATACAGGTATTCCTCCACCACAGGGTTAAGCCGGTGAATCTCGTCTATAAACAAAACATCGTGCGCCTCAAGATTTGTCAGTAATCCTGCCAGGTCACTTGGTTTGTCAAGAACAGGTCCGGAGGTGATCTTGATGTTCGAGTGGAGCTCGTTGGCAATAATATGCGAGAGCGTAGTCTTGCCGAGCCCCGGTGGTCCATGCAGGAGAACGTGATCGAGTGGTTCGCCACGTTGTTTCGCGGCAAGAACAAACACCTTGATGTTATCGACGACCTTTTGCTGCCCTGTAAAGTCTTCGAACGAAAGGGGCCTGAGCGCTTTCTCGAATTCCTTTTCGGCTGCGTTCAGTCCTTCGGACTCACCACTCAAATAGTCTTCTCGCATGATTGTCGTGACCGTTGTTTCAACTGTCGATGAATAGCAAAAATGAACAATTTATTCCATAAGAGAATTACCGGACGCTGCGCAATACGTCGTTCGCGTTCAATTTTCTATCTTTCGCAGGATTTGAGCAATGGATGACCGCAAAAAGAACATATTCTACAGCGCTGTCCTGATGGCGGCGATACTCGCTGTTTATTTTTATCGGAAAGAAAACGCCGTCCGGGAGCCGCTAAGAATTGAGGGAAGGACGATGGGTACGACGTATCACATCACATATTTTGACGACAAGGATCGAAATTTCCAGAATGAGGTTGACTCGTTGTTGTTGGAAGTCAATCGATCGATCAACAATTACGATTCCGCTTCGGAAGTGTCAGTGTTTAACCGAAGCGCGAAGGGGATACCTGTTCGCCGGCCATACTTTCTTCCTCCATTGCACACGGCGAAACGCGTTTACGAAGCAAGTGACGGGGCGTTCGATCCGACCGTGAATCCGTTGGTGAACGCATGGGGCTTCGGTCCGGGAAAACGCATTGATCCCGATTCGACAGTCATTGATTCACTCCGGTCGTTGGTTGGGTTTGACAGAATCACACTTACTGGCGACAGTGTTACCAAAACCGATCCTCGCATGCAACTGGATTTTGGCGGCATCGGTCAGGGATATGGTGCCGACGTTATCACAGCATTCCTTCGTGAGAAGGGTGTCAGAAACATGTTGGTGGAAGTGGGTGGTGAGGGCATGGCTGTTGGCAGAAATATGAAGACTGGGGAGTCCTGGAAACTTGGCATACTTGATCCTTCGTCCACACCGGAGGACCAACGCTTTAAGGCATACGTGTCCATATCGGACCGGTCATTTACGACCTCGGGAAATTACTTCAACTATCACATCATTGATGGTGTGCGCTATTCTCACACGATTGATCCGCGTACAGGATATCCGTCGCGAAAAGCTATTCTCAGCGCATCGGTATTTGCTCCCGACGCAACGATTGCTGATTGCTGGGGAACCGCGTTGATGGCAATGGGGCATGAGAAAGCAATTGAACTGCTGAAGGCACAAAATGAGATCGACGCATTCCTGATGTTCTCAGATACAGACGGCAACATTCAAACGTACGCCACACCAGGAATTGAAAAGGTATTGACACTTGAGCAAGACGACCAAAGTCTATGACACTGAAACTGCTGGTGCTTTTCTTTACTCCGCTTCTGGCGGGTCTATTGGTTTATCTCGTTCCAAAAGGAAAGAACACCAACTATAAATTACTTCTCGTTTTCGCGGGTGCATATCTTTTTTCAATTACTGTAATACACCTATTACCGGAACTCTATTCTCAGCCGATAGGGGGACCGTGGATCGGATTGTGTGTGCTCGGAGGATTTTTTCTTCAGCAGTTCCTGGAGTATTTCACCTCCGGCGTCGAGCACGGTCATATTCATGCGCATGGCGGACACGATCACCATCATATTCAGAGTACAACGCAGCGAAGTGTTTCGGCGCTCGTCCTGCTTGCCGCACTATGTATTCACGCATTTCTCGAAGGGGCGATGTTGGCAGAGCATGGATCCCACACAATAGGTTATGATATGGACGCGATCCTGATCGGGATTGCACTTCATCGGGCTCCGGCTGCCTTCGCACTGGTGACGGTCCTCGCGTTTCAACTTGGATCCCGGCGACGTGCGCTGCCGCACCTCGTAGTATTCTCGATCGCGGCGCCTATTGGCTTACTGATAAACAGCTACCTTGCATCTGCCGAGATCATCTCCCGGGAATTTATGATTTTTCTGTATGCACTGGTGTGCGGCAACTTCCTTCACATTTCGACGACAATTGTGTTTGAGAGCAGTCCTGAACATCATTTTAACGCACGCAAACTCGCCGTCGCAGTATTTGGTGCGTTGGTTGCAGTCGCAGCAGAGTACGCATTGGGGTAAACGGTGAACGTTAGCGACGTTTCAGATCAATGAGGAAGTGATCCGCCATCCCTGCGCCAAATCCACTTCCGTTGAGCCTCTTTTCAAGTCTGTACAGGCCGATTAACAATTTTTTCTTTCGGAAGAAGAAACTGTCGAGGCATACCGGCGGAAGAGTAAGCCCGACGGGTTTTATCTTGACGATCTTAAAATGTGCTCGCGCCAGTTTCTTCACCTGTGATGGTTTGTAATACCATGTGCGAAGCATAATGCCGTAATCGTCGGAAACAACTTCACGCGAAGTCCACCTGCGGAAAGCTTTTTTAAACCGGAACTTCACACTGTAATACAACGACTCCCATAGGCAAAATCTGGGCATGACCACGGCGATGAACCTTCCTCCCGGTTTCAGCAGAGAAGGAATTTTTGCGAACATTTTTGAAAGTCCTTCCGGATTGATGCAATTCAAACCACCGAAGTTTGAAAAGATGAGGTCGAATTTTCTGTCGAAGAGGACTTCGTCCATGGTGTCGAGATCAAGATACTGTTGGGTGATCTTGCTTCGCATCGAATAACGCTCTGCCTTTAGTTCGGTGAGTTTATATGTCTCGGCAGATACGTCAGTTGCCACGAGGTTGAAACCCCGGTCACTGAACATAAGCGCATCCTCGCCTCTGCCAACGTTAAGTTCAAGCATCTCAAGCCCCTCGAGTTCGGGAATAATTTGTTCGATATAATTCCAAACGTGTTTACGCTGCAATTGTCCGATTGCACTCCGGCTGAAGACGGAATCCTGAACAAGTGTAATATGATCAAAGGGAGCAGCCATGCCAGCTACGCAAGGAGGTTCAAATTAACTGGTTCCCAAGAAATCCGGTACTTTTTCGTGCGAATAAAAATCCTTCTTCTCATTTCGACGTCTGTTGGCGCTCTGAGGTGCGTGCCCGATAACTGAATTCTCTGTACTCGCGTGCTTTCATACAGGCACGCCGCAACACGCGTTAGGGTAAAATTTTGGTGCCCATTTCAGTCTTATTGTTTAACGCGATTTCGACAGACAAAGTCTCAAACAATTACCACTGGTGCGCACCAAAATTTTTGCGACTGTGTAAAAACAGGGTGAAAACCTCGTTTTCTTTTTCTGTGTGTCCGGGCACAACTCAAAATTGGCTTGTTTTTATGAAAAAAGAATCCAATTTTTATCCCCCGTCAAAAAAACCAAACCGTCATGCATAAGATCAATTCTTTCGAAGACTACCAGAAAACCTATGCGAAAAGCGTCGAGGATCCGGAGGAGTTCTGGGCAGAAATAGCAAGTGATTTTGTGTGGCGGAAGGAATGGGACACGGTTTTGGAGTGGGATTTTCACAAACCGGAAGCGAAATGGTTCAATGGGGCAAAATTGAACATAACCGAAAACTGCCTCGACCGGCACCTCGAAAAAAGAGGGGATCAGGTTGCCATCATCTGGGAACCGAATAATCCGGCCCATGAACCAGTCCGGATAACCTATAAACAACTTTTCGAAGAGGTATCGCGCACGGCGAACATGCTCAAGGCAAACGGAGTCCGGAAGGGAGATCGCGTATGTGTTTACCTTCCGATGATTCCGCAACTGGCATACACCATGCTCGCCTGCGCCCGCATCGGTGCTGTGCATTCTGTTGTCTTTGCAGGATTTTCTGCCAAGTCGCTTGTGGATCGCATCACCGACGCAGGATGCAAAATTGTAGTCACGTCCGATGGCGGCTATCGGGGCGAGAAAGTGATCAATCTGAAAGGAATCATTGACGAAGCACTTACAAAGTGCGAACAGGTTGAAACCACAATTGTCTATAAACACGTCGGGACAAACATCAACATGGTCGCTGATCGCGATGTGTGGTGGCATGACGAAATCAGAAAGGTCACAGCACAATGCAGCGCTGAGGAAATGGAAGCAGAGGATATGCTTTTCATTCTTTACACATCGGGATCAACCGGTAAGCCGAAAGGTATGGTCCACACCTGCGCCGGGTACATGGTGTACACCAACTACACATTCCGAACTTGCTTTCGATACGAGGAGGGTGATGTCTACTGGTGTACCGCCGACATCGGTTGGATTACAGGTCACTCCTATATTCTGTACGGACCGCTCTCGGCCGGAGCCACAACCGTGATGTTCGAAGGTGTTCCTTCCTGGCCGGACTGGGGTCGGTTCTGGCAGGTTGTCGATCGTCACAAGGTGAATATTTTTTACACGGCGCCGACAGCAATCCGTGCACTGGAAAAAGCACCGCTTTCATTTGTAGAAAAGGCTGATCTCTCTTCACTTAAGACGCTCGGAACCGTAGGAGAACCGATCAACGAGGAAGCATGGCATTGGTATGACAAGCACATCGGGAAAGGACACTGTCCAATCGTTGATACGTGGTGGCAAACCGAAACCGGTGGATTTATGATTTCGCCTATCGCCGGTGTTACGCCATTGAAGCCTGCGTTTGCAACGTTACCCTTACCCGGTATTCAACCTGCCGTTATGAACGAAGGCGGACTTGAGATCCAGGGAAATGGAATTGAGGGCCGGCTTGCCATCAAGTTTCCCTGGCCGGCAATGGCACGAACCATTTATGGCGACCACCAGCGATTCAGAGAAACATATTTCTCAAGTTACCCCGGCAAGTACTTCACTGGTGACGGTTGTCGTCGCGATCAGGATGGGTACTATCGCATCACCGGACGCGTTGACGATATCATTATCGTTTCCGGTCACAACCTGGGAACAGCGGAAATTGAAAGTGCGATTGACGAACATCTGGACGTGTGCGAGACTGCTGTCGTTGGTTATCCTCACGACATCAAGGGTCAGGGAATCTATGCATTTGTAATCTGCTACGATTCGCCGAAAGACCAGGAGAAACTGCGTGCTGATATTCGTGATACGGTATCAAAGATCATCGGCCCGATTGCAAAACCCGATAAGATCCAGTTTGTAAGCGGTCTCCCAAAAACGAGGTCGGGAAAGATCATGCGACGAATTCTCCGGAAGGTTGCCGAAGGTGATACATCTAACCTCGGCGACGTTACAACACTTCTCGATCCTACCGTGGTAGATGAGATTATCGCCGGCGTTCAATGACGATAAAGTCAACCGACCACCAATAATAAACTCATATCGAAGTACAATTGTACTGACAGAAGAAGTTTCCTCGGAGAGGCAGGCATTTTTCTATCTTTGGGGTTGGAATGAAAACAGCTCCTTATCAGAAACCGTTATTGCTCGCACTCATCGTCGCGCTGATGCTTGGCATGCTGTCGTTCGTTCCTGCCTTTCGCATTGGTAACCTTGCCTTCCGAACCGTTGATCCCCTTTTTTTTCTGGATGATGAGGATTCACCGATGCTTGCTTTGGATGAAGATTCCACCAGCACGGTTGCCACAGATACACTCCCGGCCGACGTTGTTGAAGAGCCCGAAAGCACTGCCATATCCTATGCCTGTGCCGATGGACTAACGTGCATGGAGGACTTTACCCCGGACAAAACAGGAATCCATAATTTTCTAAAAGCCCTGAGCACGCTGAAAGCCAAAAAAAACAAGTCATCGGTACGCATCGCTTTTTATGGTGATTCCTTCATTGAAGGTGACATTTTCTGCGGTAGCGTAAGGGATACGTTGCAGACTTTGTTCGGCGGGCGTGGCGTGGGGTATGTTCCGATTACATCGCACGTTGTCGGATTCCGAAACACTGTAAAACAGCAGTTTGGAAACTGGAAAACGTACTCGATCATTAACAAACCCGATTCGGCTGCGACTTTTGAAATGGGTCCGTCGGGATATAGTTTTATTGCCCAATCCGATAACTGGGTTGAGTTTACATCATCACGTCAGCGTTATCTCCGCGAATTTGAATCAATACGGGTGTATTACAGAAGCCACGGCAACTCATTTCTTCATTATACTCTCGACGACACGTTGTATCGCGTAGCAGAACTGAAGAAGTCACGTCGACTCCGTGAGTGGAAGAAGGAGAAGTTTCAGGCGAGGCGAATTGAACTGGAGTTCGAGGGTGTTGACAGCCTCGAAGTATACGGTGTCAGCTTCGAAGGGGAGCCTGGCATTTATGTGGACAATTTTGGTATGCGTGGCAATTCCGGCATTGGGCTGTACTCCATTTCGCCGGAGATGTTTAAAGCCTTCAACCGATACCGGGACTACAAGCTTATTATCCTCCAGTATGGATTGAACGCGATCAACTTTGATTCGTCCCGCTATACCTGGTATGCTGATCGCATGGTGACGGTCATCAATCAACTCAAGGAAGCTTTTCCGAATGCCAGTATTGTGCTGCTCAGCGTGAGTGATCGCAGTTCCAATGTCAACGGAAGGTATCGCACAGTAAAAGCTATTCCAACGCTGCGTGACACACAGCGGCATATAGCGAAAAAGGCCGGAATAGTTTTCTGGGACCTTTACGAAGCTATGGGTGGTGAAAACAGTATGGTCAAGTTTGTGCGCGCGACCCCGGCTCTTGCTGCAAAGGACTACACACATTTGACTTTTAAGGGTGGCAAAAAACTGGCGGGAGAACTTGTGGGCAGCATCCTGTTTGAACTCGAAAAGTATGAACAACAGGCGTTACCCTGAATTCCGGCGGATCCTGATCCTGGCAGTAACGCTCCTGCATCTGCCACTGTTTGCCTATACGCAGGCGAGCACGTCGGCGGCGTTTGTCTCGCCGGATGAAAATGTTATCTCAAACTACTTCAGTCTCGAACCCCTTTTCGAAAAACTCTATGCCCTGGAAAAAGGAGAAAGGTCAAAGGTTAATATTGTTCACATTGGCGATTCTCACATTCAGGCGGATTACCTCACGGCTGTGGTGCGTCGAAATCTGCAACACATTTTTGGAAACGCCGGTCGCGGACTGATTGTCCCGTATCGTGTTGCCGGAACAAATGAGCCGGCGAATTTCCGAAGTACTTCTTTCGGACCCTGGGATTCAAAACGCATCGTACATCCGCTTAAGCCGTTACCCATTGGCGTCGGTGGAATTACCGTTCATACTAATGAGGCAGGTACTGGTTTTTCAATTCGTATGACCGACACCGACATGGATTACGCGTTTAATACGGTCTCCGTATTTGCCGACAATGATCGAAAGAGTTTTCGACTGTCGATCATGGACTCCACCAGGCTGGAGCTTGCACGTGTCACCGGCTCCGACGACAAAGAATGGCAGCCTGAAAGGATAAAGTTGCCAGCGCCTTTAAATCATATCATCCTTGAAGGAATTCGCGACGATGATGCGCAAAATCATGTCACGCTGTTTGGATTGAACTTTGAGAATGAACAAAGCGGAATTCTTTATCACGCGATAGGCGTAAACGGTGCGAAGTATGAGCACTATAATAAGGCCGAATTGTTCACGAAACAAACAACATGGCTGAATCCCGACCTTTTCATCATCTCTCTGGGTACTAATGAATCGATGGACTATCCCGGCATCAGCAAGAGCTTTGCGTACGAAGTCCGGAAGCTCGTTGAATCACTCAAGGCAAACAATCCGAATGCATGCATCATGCTGATCACACCACCGGACGCATTCCTGAAACGGACACGACATAACCCGGGAATTGAAAAGGTCCGAAGCGACATTCTCTCCATTGCCGTGGAAAACGGATTAGCATTCTGGGATATGTATCGCGCTAACGGAGGCAAAGACTCCGCATTTCTCTGGAAGGAGAAAGGGCTCCTTCGACCGGATGGTGTTCACTTCACACGTGACGGCTATTCGCTCCAGGGTGAAATGTTTTATGAGGCGCTGATGAAAAGTTACCGGGCATACGTGGCGAGCCGTAATCCTTAGTCGATGAGCGAATTTTTTGCATATAATCCGGAGGAGCCGCTGATATTCAGCAGTGGTTTGTTTTTGCTCCTGTTCACCGCTTTTCTCGTGATTTATACCGCATTGCGGGACGACGAACGGCCGAGGCTGATTTTCGTGACGCTGTTTTCCCTGTACTTCTACTATAAGTCCAGCGGAGTTTTCTTTTTTCTGCTCATCAATGCAACCGTCATAGATTTCTTCCTTGCGCAGGCGATCTACTCAACCGGGGATCGATTCCGAAAAAAGTTGTTGCTGGCGGCAAGCCTGACTGCAAACCTGGGTGTACTCGGATACTTCAAGTACACGAACTTTCTATTCGGTACGATAACCGGCTTAACAGGTGGCGAGTACCAACCCATGGATATTTTTCTTCCCGTGGGTATTTCATTCTTCACATTCCAATCACTTAGTTATACGATTGATGTTTATCGCGGGTACCTTAAGCCGGTGAAGAGCATCCTCGACTATGCTTTTTACTTGTCGTTCTTTCCTCAGCTTGTGGCCGGTCCAATCGTCAGGGCCGCGGACTTTTTGCCACAGATCAGAAGACGCGTTGATATAACGGAGGAGATGCTCGGCAACGGTGTATTCCTCATCGCGACCGGTTTATTCAAAAAGGCAGTGATCTCAGATTACATCAGCATAAATTTTGTCGATCGCATTTTTGATGCACCAGCTTTGTACACGGGCCTGGAAAACCTGTTTGCAGTGTATGGCTATGCGTTGCAGATCTATTGCGATTTCTCCGGGTATTCCGATATGGCGATAGGGATCGCGTTGTTACTCGGTTTCCACTTTGCACCGAACTTCAATTCTCCATATCAGTCTGTCAATATCACAGAGTTCTGGCGACGCTGGCATATCTCACTTTCTACCTGGTTGCGCGACTACCTCTATATTTCTCTTGGCGGAAATCGAAAGGGTAAGTTGCGCACATATATAAACCTGATGATCACCATGCTGCTGGGCGGACTCTGGCACGGTGCAGCGTGGCGTTTCGTGATTTGGGGCGGACTTCATGGTATTGCGCTTGTCGTACATAAGCGTTGGTCGGAAACAATAGGGCCGCGATTTACGGGACGTGTAAGCAGAATCGCCGGTCTGTTTCTGACGTTTCACTTTGTTTGCTTCTGCTGGATTTATTTTCGCGCTGCGGATATCGAAAATGTGAATGTGATGCTGCGACAGATCGTTTTGAATTTCCACCTGGACGTTCTGTTTCAGTTTATCTCGGGCTATAAATGGGTTGTCCTTCTTATGATCATTGGATTTGTTCTCCATTTCATACCCGAGAATATCACAGATAAAGTGCGTACGAGGATCATACGTATGTCACTGCCGATGAAAGCTGTCTGCATTGTGGCCGTGATCGTCCTCGTCATACAGACGCGATCCGCGGAGGTTCAGCCCTTCATATATTTTCAGTTCTAAAACGTTGCGGTCAAACGTTAGCTCAGCTTCACTTCATTGATGAGCGCTTCATTATTCTGGAATGCCTTTAGATTCGACAGGGTTGTTTCCGCGATTTGTGCGAGAGCTTCATGGG
Organism: Bacteroidota bacterium; assembly: GCA_023428695.1. Taxonomy (GTDB): domain Bacteria; phylum Bacteroidota; class Bacteroidia; order Cytophagales; family Cyclobacteriaceae; genus Ohtaekwangia. Next base: position 363,611 of record JAEYWY010000002.1, on the reverse strand, counting down.
TGAAGAAGCCCTGGTGAGCGGTTATAAGTACGTTAGGAAAACTGGACAAGCGGGATATCACATCATCTTCAATTATCGTGTCCGACAGGTCGCGAAAGAAAAGATTTTCTTCCTGCTCATACACGTCGATACCCAACGAACCGATCTTTCCCGATTTCAGTCCGTTTACAACTGCCTTCGTATCAATCAAACCGCCGCGGCTAGTGTTGATGAGCATTACGTTGTGCTTCATGGACGCAATTGCATCGCTGTTAATGATATAACGCGTATGATCGTTCAACGGGCAGTGAAGGGAAATGATATCAGATTTCGTGAGAATTTCATCCAGAGCAACATAACGAATTCCCGTCGACACCAGGCTCTCATCCGGTTTGATGTCGAATGCAATTACCTCGCATCCAAAACCATTCATGATCTTGCAAAAGACCTGTCCGATGTTACCTGTACCAATCACACCGACAGTCTTTTGATAAAGGTCGAAGCCCAGTAATCCGTTGAGCGAAAAGTTTTGTTCGCGAATGCGATTGTACGCCTTGTGTGTTTTTCGGTTTAGCGCCATGATCATCGCGACGGCATGTTCGGCGACGGAATGAGGGGAATATGCCGGAACGCGAACGACTTTCAGATTATGTTCCAATGCGGCGGTGAGGTCAACATTGTTGAAACCGGCGCACCGAAGCGCGAGTATCTTCACACCCGCGCCGGTGAGCTGGCGTATAATGGAGCCGTTGACCCGATCATTCACGAAAGCGCAGACCGCATCGGCACCATTTGCGAGTGTTGCAGTTTGCTCGTTGAGCTGAACGTCAAGAAACTTGATATTGAATGCGTATCGTTTGTTGTGTTCGTCGAACGAACGCCTGTCGTAAGCCTGGGTACTGAAGAAGACAATATTCATAAGTGAATTAAATTTTCGGTCTTCAAATTCAAAAAGCTTTAAAAAAGGAAGCCCATCGTAACGACGGGCTTCTTTAAAATCAGAATCAGAACAGGCTTAGCTTCCGCACGCCTCGCAAGCGTCGGGATTATCCAGCGAACACGCCATATCAGACATTTTTTGGTCGTAGTCTGAAACAGCCCGTTGTTCATACTTAATCTGTTGCTGGCCATCTGTGACCGTAACCACCGTTGCCGGGTCGCCAACTTCTGCAGGCGCACCTTCCTGTGCTCTTGCAGGTTCCTTGATGGCGTTCTTGTCAAGCGTGAACTTGATCGCGTCGGCAGCCGCATTGGTGCGGAGGTAGTACATACCGGTCTTGAGTCCCTTCTTCCATGCGTAGAAGTGCATAGAAGTGAGCTTGCCAAAATTCGGATTGGTCAGGTGAATATTCAGGCTCTGTGACTGGCAGATGTATGCTCCGCGGTCGGCCGACATATCGATAATTGCCTTTTGTGAGATTTCCCAGACGGTTTTGTAGATGTCTTTAATGTTCTGAGGTATCTCAGGAATATTTTGCACCGAACCGTTTGCAGCGATCAGTTTCTGACGCATCGTTTCGCTCCACAGGCCAAGTGCCATCAGGTCTCTCATCAGGTGCTTGTTAGCGATAATGAATTCGCCCGACAATGTACGGCGGGTATAGATGTTCGAAGTATAAGGTTCGAAGCATTCGTTGTTACCCAGGATCTGAGATGTCGAAGCCGTTGGCATCGGAGCGAGAAGGAGTGAGTTACGCACGCCGTTTTTCTTAACCTCCTGCTTGAGTTTTTCCCAGTTCCAGCGGTTGCTCTTCGGGCTAACGCCCCACATGTCAAACTGGAAGATACCTTTTGAAACCGGTGATCCCTTAAAGGTTTCATAAGGGCCAAGAACTTTAGCGAGCTCCATGGATGCTTCCATCGCGCCGAAGTAAATGGTTTCGAAAATGTCTTCGTTCAGCCTGCGCGCTTCTTCGGAGTCGAAAGGCATGCGAAGCATAATGAATGTATCAGCGAGACCCTGAACACCAAGACCAATCGGACGGTGACGAAGGTTGCTGTTTTTCGCTTCCGCTACCGGGTAAAAGTTTACATCGATCACCTTGTTGAGGTTGCGTGTGACAACCTTCGTGATTTCATAGAGCTTTTGGTGATCGAACGTACCGTCTTCTGTGACAAACTTGGGCAGTGCAAGCGAAGCGAGGTTACAGACTGCAACTTCGTCCGGTGCCGTGTACTCAATGATTTCAGTACACAGGTTACTGCTCTTGATTGTACCGAGATTCTTTTGGTTTGACTTGCGGTTAGCGGCGTCTTTGTAAAGGATGTAGGGTGTTCCCGTCTCGATCTGTGATTCGAGGATTTCGAACCAAAGATCCTGTGCTTTTACCTGACGACGGAACTTACCTTCCTTCTCGTATTTTTCGTAAAGTCTTTCAAATTCTTCACCCCATACTTCAGCAAGGCCTGGCGCTTCATTCGGGCAGAAGAGTGACCACATCTCGTTGTTCTCTACCCGTTTCATGAACAGGTCGGAGATCCACATCGCGTAAAACAGGTCGCGCGCGCGCAACTCTTCCTTGCCGTGGTTTTTCTTCAGGTCGAGGAAGTCAAAGATATCTGCATGCCACGGTTCCAGGTAAATGGCAAAGCTCCCTTTACGCTTGCCACCGCCCTGATCGACATAACGCGCTGTCATATCAAAATTACGGAGCATAGGTACGATACCATTGGAAGTGCCTCCTGTGCCCTTGATGTATGAGCCTTTAGCCCTTACGTTATGGATGCTAAGCCCGATTCCGCCTGCTGACTGCGAAATCTTGGCGCATTGTTTCAGCGTATCGTAAATGCCGTCGATGCTGTCGTCCTTCATAGTGAGCAGGAAGCACGACGAAAGCTGAGGCTTCGGTGTACCTGCGTTGAAGAGTGTCGGTGTCGCGTGGGTAAACCACTTTTCGGAAAGCAGATTGTATGTCTCGACTGCAGCCGGGATATCTTCTCCATGGATACCAACGGCAACGCGCATGAGCATGTGCTGGGGACGTTCAACGATCTTTCCATCGATTTTCATGAGGTACGAACGCTCCAGCGTTTTGAAGCCAAAATAGTCGTAGCTGAAGTCGCGATCGTACAGGATTGCTTCATCAAGAGCTGCAGCATGTTCCTTGATGATTTTCCAGCTTTCTTTGGAAATCAGCGGTGCATTTTCACCCGTTTTCGGATCCACATAGGTATACAACCGTTTCATGGTATTCGAGAACGATTTACTTGTAACCTTATGCAGGTTCGATACGGCAATGCGCGCAGCGAGCTTCGCAAAGTCAGGGTGTTTGGTCGTCATCGATGCCGCTATTTCGGCAGCGAGATTATCCAGCTCCTGGGTTGAAACACCATCGTACAGGCCATTGATCACCTTCATGGCTACCTCGACAGGGTTGACGAACTTCGGATCTAATCCGTAGCAGAGTTTCTCAATTCGTGCGGTGATTTTGTCGAACTTGACAGATTCTCTGCGCCCGTCGCGTTTTAGTACAAGCATCGTGGGTAAAAGGGGTTGTTATTTTTGGAGAATACGTTTAAAAAGTTTTTTAATCTAATCAAAAATCTTCGTTAAGAGAAAACTTCGGTGCGTTTTCTTTCTTTTCGGCAGAATTCATTACGCCTGCTTTCTGGTATTCGGCAACGCGCTTCTCAAAGAAGTTTGTCTTACCTCTTAACGAAATCATATCCATGAAGTCGAACGGGTTGGTCGCATTGTAAACTTTCTTACCGACAAGTTCGTTGAGCAGACGGTCAGCGACGAACTCGATATACTGACGCATTTGCGCGGCGTTCATACCAATCAGGTTTACAGGTAGTGCGTCCGTTACAAATTCCTTTTCGATTTCAACGGCATCGCGGATAATGTTGATAACAGTCTCTTCAGGAAGCTTACTGACAACATGTTGGTTGTAGATATGACATGCAAAGTCGCAGTGCAAACCTTCGTCACGGGAAATCAGTTCATTCGAGAACGTAAGCCCGGGCATTAGCCCGCGTTTCTTGAGCCAGAAGATTGAACAGAATGATCCTGAGAAAAAAATCCCTTCAACGGCGGCAAATGCGATGAGCCTTTCCTGGAAGTTGCCCTGGCTGATCCAGCGCAAAGCCCAGTCAGCTTTCTTCTTCACGCAGTCCATGGTATCAATCGCGTGGAAGAGTTTGTCTTTCTCTTTCGGATCCTTGACGTAAGTGTCGATCAGGAGGGAATAGGTTTCTGAGTGAATGTTCTCAATGGCAATCTGGAATCCGTAGAAGAATTTCGCTTCGGTGTACTGAACTTCTGATACGAAATGTTCCGCGAGGTTTTCATTTACGATACCGTCGCTGGCCGCGAAGAAGGCAAGGACGTGTGTGATAAAATGGCGTTCACCGTCATTGAGATTGGCCCAGTCGGTGAGGTCCTGGCTAAGATCTATTTCCTCGGCTGTCCAGAAGCTGGCTTCGGCCTGTTTATAAAACTTCCAAATGTCGTGGTGCTGGATGGGAAAAAGCACAAACCTGTCCTTGTTCTCCTTCAAAATGGGTTCTTCCAGTTGGCTCATGAGTTAAGCGTTTATAAGTACACGAAAAATATTTGAGGGGTACCAGCGTCGGCCAATACCCGAAACGTTTTCAATAAATTTTTTGGTTCTTGAAGAGGCCGATGGATACCGGCTTCCTGTGTCAAGTGTACAAATGAAACAGAACCGCTCTAAAAATCAAAACGCCGTTTTTGAGCCAAAAATAACGTTTGTGGATAACGTGTGGATAGAATGTGGATAGATAAGTCTCTGTGAAATAATACCTTAGAACGCCGGTTTTTTAGTGAAATTTGAGGGATTCGCGGAGCCAAAAAAAATTAAACTTTTTTTCCGGTGTGGATTCAAGCGGCGGGCCAACAAATTCCAGGAATTTACGATCCGGCTGACTCTAGTTCCGATTTCTTTTTTTACCTTTGCAGTCCAATTTTTATAAAGCTATGTACGCGATCGTAGATATTGCAGGAAAGCAGTTCAAAGTGGCTAAAGACCAATACATTTACGCCCCGAAGATGGAGGGTGAAGCCGGAGCAGCCGTAAGCTTCGACAAAGTTCTCCTCGTGGATGACGGCGGATCTGTTCAAATTGGCGCCCCTACTGTGAGCGGGGTCAAGGTCTCTGGGAAGATCCTTGAACACGTAAAAGGCAACAAGGTTATCGTCTTCAAAAAGAAGCGCAGAAAAGGCTACGCGGTGAAAAACGGCCATCGCCAGCAATACACCAAAGTACAGATCGAAAGCATCGGCTGAACTTGAATTGATTACAGAAACTGAAATTTAGTGAACCATGGCACATAAAAAGGGTGAAGGTAAAGTAAAGAACGGCCGCGAATCGGAAAGCAAACGATTGGGCATTAAAGTGTTCGGCGGACAAAAGGTAATTGCCGGCAATATCATCGTACGCCAGCGCGGAACAAAACACCATCCCGGTGAAAACGTGGGAATGGGTAAGGACCACACGCTCTTTGCTCTGACCAACGGCGTTGTTGTGTTCAAAAAAGGCAAAGCAGACAAATCCTTCGTGAGCGTTCAGCCCGTAGCTGAAGCCTAGGAAAGACATTACTCAAGCGAAAGCGAGTCAACACGGCTCGCTTTTTTTGTTCCACGTGTTTTACCCGGACGAGCATGTTGAAAAACGACCTTATTCTCAGAGCTGCCAAAGGCGAAAAAACAGAACGTACACCGGTATGGCTCATGCGCCAGGCCGGCAGAATCTTACCAGAATATCGGAAGGTTCGCGAAAAGGCAGGCGATTTCAAAACGCTTGTCAAGACTCCTGAAATGGCTGCTGATGTCACCATTCAGCCGGTCGATATCCTCGATGTTGACGCCGCGATCATTTTTTCCGACATTCTCGTCATCCCTGAAGCAATGGGCTGTAACTACGAAATGGAGGAAAAACGCGGCCCGGTGTTCCCTCAACCTGTTTCCACTGAATCCGACCTGAACCGCATCCGTGTCGCAGAAGCCGGTGATCTCCAATACGTCATCGATGCAATCAAGCTTACCAAAAAGGAACTCAATGGTCGTGTGCCTCTCATTGGATTTGCCGGCGCCCCCTGGACAATCTTCAGCTACATGATCGAAGGGAAGGGCAGCAAGACGTTCAGCGAAGCAAAGAAGGTGCTATATACAAACCCTGAATTCGCACACAAGCTTCTCGGAATGATTACGACCAGTACGGCCAACTATCTTAAGGCCCAGGTAAAGGCCGGTGCCGACCTGATTCAGATCTTTGATTCATGGGCAGGGATTCTCTCACCAGAACAGTACGCTGCCTTCGCCTTACCCTATATCGCACAACTGTGCGACGCCTTACCGGAAGCACCCGTAACTGTGTTTGCAAAGGGAGCTTTCTTTGCCCGCCGGCAACTAAATAGCATTTCGTGTAATGTCGTCGGTCTCGACTGGAATATGGACATCGCCGAATCACGCGAGATGATTCCTGCCAAGGTATTACAAGGCAATCTCGATCCCTGTGCGCTATATGGATCGTTCGACGATGTGAAACGCGAAACCCGTAGGATGCTCGAAACTTTTGGGCCGGATCGCCATATCGCCAACCTTGGACACGGCCTTTACCCGGATACGAAACCCGATAAGGTGCGCTGCTTCATCGACACGGTGAAGGAATACAGTGCACAACTTCGTGCATAACTTGTTCAAAAGTTTTTCCGGATTGCGTCTGGTAGCGGCAGTTCCAGAGCCTTAGAGTCATGCTGTTCCCTGGTCCTACTGTGCTTTGGCTAGTTGAAGCGTCTCGTTTATGAAGGCTGTCTTCCCCAGAACGTATGCGCCTCTGTCGTTCCTGAACTTTGATTCGAGGTCGACTTTTAATGCCTCATAACCTTGTGCACGCTCCCGGTTCGAACGCAGGTAATCGCGGAAATGAACTTGCTCCCACATCACGTTTTCTCCCGGGCACATGTGAATATGAAAGATTTGCTCCTCTCTTCCTTCAAGATTGTATCCTTTTCCGAATGACATATACGCAGCGATGCCGTCGCGTTCAGGAACTTTAAAGTAAACGTACCCCAGTGTTTCAAGCCTGGTGATCACGTCTTCACTGAACAACAACGCATCGGGAATTTCGAGGAGAATGTCGATGTACGGTTTGGCCTTTATACCCGGGATTGATGTACTTCCAAAGTGCTCGATCCGATGGACAACGTCGGTACCCAGTGCATTCAGGATACGGCCTCTTTCCTGTTCATATACCTGTGACCAGGTTGGATCATGTTCAACGAGCTTTACCGGAAACAGTGTATTCCAGTCGTCCTTTGTGAGATCGTACAGGCTTTTTTTCAAAGAATGGAGTTCAAATCTTTCGGACAACAGAAAATAAAACGCGAATTTGATCAGGAACCCAATCAGTTTTCGAGCATTCTCAATAACGTGGTGAGTCTGCTCTTGAGGTTTCTGCGATCAACGATGAAGTCAAGGAATCCATGGTCGAGTACGAACTCTGCACTTTGGAAACCTTTGGGCAGATCTTTGCCAATTGTTTCGCGAATAACGCGTGGTCCGGCGAATCCGATCAGACTTCCCGGTTCGGCGATGTTGAAATCGCCAAGCATTGCGTAGGATGCGGTTACCCCTCCCGTTGTAGGATCAGTAAGCAGCGAGATGTAGGGTACTTTAGCTTTATCCATCAGCGCTATCTTCGCCGATGTCTTTGCCATCTGCATCAGTGAAAGTCCCGCTTCCATCATTCGTGCACCACCGGATCGCGAGATCATCAGGAAAGGCTTCTTGTGTTTGATGCTGTGGTCCATCGCGCGTGCGATCTTTTCACCGACCACTGAACCCATAGATCCGCCGATGAAAGTAAAATCCATGCACGCGATAGTGATATCGAGTCCGTTCATTTTTCCGTATGCCGTCCGCACTGCATCTTTCAGCTCAGTTTTCTCCTGCGACTCCTTGATACGTTTCGGATATGCCTTCGTGTCATGAAACTTCAGCGGATCGGCTGACTCCATTTTTGTATCGAGCTCGGTGAACTTGTTGTTGTCGAACAGTACCTCAAAATATTCGGTGGAACCGATGCGTACGTGATAGTCCTCCTCAGGGACAACATAGGCGTTGTTCTTGAGTTCGCGCGTGTGAACGATTTTCCCCGCCGGTGACTTGAACCAAAGTCCGTCAGGAACCTCACGTTTCGCCTCCGTCGGTGTGAGGATGCCTTTGTCACTTCTTTTGAACCAGGGCATAATCTGCATCATTTCGTTGGAAAAAAAATAAGCCGGTGCTGTCGGGCAACACCGGCATGAATGTAATAAAAATCAGGCTACGTCAATACCCTTGTCGAGGTAAACATCCTGAATCGCGTTCAGGATCTGGACACCCTCTTTCATCGGACGCTGGAACGCTTTCCGTCCGGAAATAAGTCCCATACCACCAGCGCGTTTGTTGATAACGGCAGTGCGTACCGCGTCCGCAAGATCGCTTGCGCCTTTGGATTCGCCACCTGAAGAAATCAATCCGGCGCGGCCCATGTAACAGTTAGCCACCTGGTAGCGGCACAGGTCAATAGGGTGTTCCGAACTGAGTTCAGTGTATATTTTTTCGTCGAGTTTTCCGTAGCTGCTTCCACCGGTATTGAGGGCCTTGTAACCGCCGGTGTTTTCGGCAAGCTTCTGCTTGATGATATCGGCCTGGATAGTCACGCCAAGGTGGTTGGCCTGACCCGTAAGGTCGGCTGAAACGTGATAGTCAACGCCTCCTGTTTTGAACGCGTTGTTACGTATGTAGCACCAGAGAATGGTACCCATACCAAGTTGGTGTGCTTCTTCAAATGCCTGTGCCACTTCGATGATTTGACGTGACGAGTTGTCAGAGCCAAAGTAGATTGTTGCACCCACGGCTACTGCACCGAGGTTCCATGCGTCGCGCACAGAGCCGAACATGATTTGATCGTGCTTGTTCGGATATGTGAGCAGTTCGTTGTGATTGATCTTGACGATGAAAGGAATGCGGTGTGCATATTTCCGCGACATCATTCCCAAGACGCCGAAGGTAGTAGCCACACCGTTACAACCGCCTTCAACGGCAAGTTTTACGATGTTTTCAGGATCAAAGTAAATCGGATTTTTCGCGAAGGATGCTCCGGCGCTGTGTTCGATACCCTGATCGATCGGCAGAATGGAAAGAAAGCCGGTGTTGACGAGGCGGCCTGTGCTGAACAGTTGTTGCAGACTTCTCAGCACCTGCGGATTGCGGTTGCTCTGAGCGTAAATGTCATCGACATATTGCGGACCAGGAAGGTGAAGGCTGTCTTTAGAAATAGTTTTGCTCTTGTGCTGGAGAAGAAAATCTGCATCTTTTCCGAGGATCTCTGAAATATTCTTTGCCATATCTGGTTTGTTAATTTAAAGGCGGGCACAAAGTTATTAATTATTTGATAGTATGCTAATTGACGCTGATTTCGCGGTTTTTGACCCTTTTCAATCGAATTAAGGACTATGTGACCTCAAACGCAAATCCCTATTCCGAAGCGCTTTCGCGCTTTTTCGCCCGCGCACATTTTTCTGTTTTTTCTCAGGTCTGGCAAAGATTATTCTGCCCGCGTGGTGTGACGAAAATACTTGTCAACAAAAAAGCCATCCGCGCAATGCAGATGGCCTTTCTATTGGATAGACTAAGTGTAATCTTATACTTTCTCCCGGATACGGGCAGCCTTGCCCTGACGGCCTTTCAGGTAATACAGTTTTGCTCTCCGTACTTTACCTGACTTCAATACGTCGATTTTGTCAATGCTGGGGGAAACAATCGGGAAAATACGTTCAACACCCACGCCATTGGAAATCTTCCTTACCGTAAAAGTTTCACCGCTGCCGGTGCCGCGACGTTGGATTACGGTACCCTGGAACTGCTGAATACGCTCCTTGTTACCTTCTTTGATCTTTACGTGAACATTTATAGTGTCACCCGGCTTGAAGCTGGGGATTGATTCGCGCACTTTCGCAAATTCCTGCTCTACAACTTTAATTAGATCGGCCATGACTCGATGGTTTTGAAAATGGAGTGCAAATGTATGGAATAAAAGTCGATTGTGAAACAGCGGCGCAAAATGTTTATTCGGCTCCTTCCGTTTCCGGGCCGGAAAGCAGTTCTGGCCTCCGAAGACGGGTTCGTTCAAGCGCCTTTTCCTGTCTCCAGGCCGCAATTTTTGCTTCGTGACCCGACATCAGCACTTCCGGGACCTTCCAACCATTGTACTCAGCTGGCCGGGTATAAACCGGCGGTGCGATCAGGTTATCCTGAAAGGAATCAGTCAGTGCGCTTGTCTCGTCCGAAAGTACTCCCGGAATAAGGCGCACTACCGCATCGACGACGACGGCCGCGGCGAGCTCACCTCCTGAGAGCACATAATCACCGATACTGATTTCCCGCGTGATAAGATGTTCCCGGACGCGTTCGTCGACTCCTTTGTAATGGCCACAAAGCAAGATCAGATTACCCTTAAGGCTGAGTTGATTGGCGATCTTCTGTGTAAAACGTTCGCCGTCAGGACTCATATAAATAATGTCGTCGTAGCTTCGACGCGACTTCAGATCCTGCAGGCAATTGTCAATGGGTTCAATCATCATTACCATGCCGGCGCCGCCACCGAACGCGTAGTCATCGGTTGTCCGGTGCTTGTTTGTCGCATACTCACGCAGATCAATGACATTGATGGTAACGATCCCCTTTGCCTGCGCGCGCTTCAGAATTGAATCGGAGAATGGACTCTCAATCAACCGCGGAAGCGTGGTAATGATGTCGATGTGCATAGTCAAATATCCAAAAAACCTTCGGGAAGCGTTACCTCAATCTGCTTTCTGGCGCGGTTCACCTTTGTTATGAAGGGTCCTTCCACCGGGATCAGAACTTCCTTTTCGCCGTGAAGAAGCATTATAAGTTTATTGGGGCCGGCCTGTATAACTTCCTGCACGACACCAAGTGTTCCGAGTTCCTTTTCGATTACGCTGTAACCGGGAACCTCATCATCATAAAACTCACCTGAAGCCGCATTAGGGCGAATGTTGCGAGGAAGAAAAAAGGGTTTTTTCGAAATGGCCTGGGCAGCTTCGATTGAATCAACATCTTCAAATTTGAAATAGGCTTTATTGCCCCTGGCCGAGAAAGACTGAATAAAATAAGGGACCAGACCGCCATTGGTTTCAAGGAAGACTGCGTCAACTGCATCAATGATTTCTGCGAAATCCGGCTCAAGCGAGACCGTTACTTCGCCTTTCAGGCCGTGCGGTCTGAGAATAAATCCTGCGTTAAAACAATCCCGCTTATTCATCGTGGAGGTCTAAAAATAAAAAATGCCAACACCGGCGAGGCGTTGGCATTTATTTCAATTACGTCAAATTATGCTTGTGCCTCACCTGATTGCTCGGCTTCTGCAGGAGCCTCACCTTCTGCGGGAGCGGCCTCTGTTGCGGCAGCAGCTTCCTCAGCGACTTTTGCCTTCTGACGGATAGCTTCGGCGCGGGCTTCACGCACTTTCGTTTCGGCTGCTTTTCTTTCTTTCGCGGTTGCTTCTTTTGATTGAGTAAGTTTGTCGCGTTTTGCCTGAATTGCAGCTTCCTTGTTCTTCAGCCATTCAGCAAGTTTGCTGTCAGCCTGCTCCTGAGTGATTGCACCCTTCAGAACACCAATCTGCAAGTGTTTGCGCAGCAGAATACCTCTGTACGAAAGCATTGCCTTAACGGTGTCGGTAGGTTGTGCGCCCTGCATGACCCAGTGGAAAGCCCTGTCGTCGTTAATGTTGATCATGGCGGGGTTTGTAAGCGGGTTGTAGGTACCCAGCTTTTCGATAAAGCGACCATCACGTGGTGCTCTGGCATCGGCTACGACTACATCGTACATCGCCAGTTTTTTGCGGCCCCGGCGGGCCAGTCTGATTTTAACCATTGTTTGTCAGTTTTTAAAATTCTGGAACTCGTCCTGTTTTTTAAGGACCGCAAAGATAAGTTAATTTCTATTTCTGGAAATGGAATCCTCTAAAAATCTTAAAAACAGCTGGTTCGACTAAATATTCGCTTATACGAGTACGCAATTTTTTTAAGTGAGAGGGTATCTCTACATTTGTTTCCTTTGCAAAAAATCATGGATAAGTATTCATATATCTCCAATGCAGACGTGGGGTACCTCGACCAGATGTATCAAAATTACAAATCTGATCCAACCTCCGTGGACCCCTCATGGCAAAAGTTCTTTGAAGGGTTTGAATTCTCTCAACAGCGCTATGGCGAAAACGGGCATACCGTATCCGCTGGCGAAGAATCACATTCAATAAAGGAAACACAGGTTCGGAACCTGATCTTCCACTACCGGTCTTTCGGCCATCTGAAGTCGAAGACGAACCCCGTTCGCGAACGTCGGAATCACAACGTCAACCTGGATCACAAGAGCGTCGGGTTAACCGATGCCGACCTCGACACAGAATTCGACGTTGCATCAGAAATCGGAATGCCGCGGTCTACCCTGCGCAAAATCATCGAAAAGCTTCAGGCTGTTTATCTCGGTCCTATTGGTTTCGAGCACAACTTCATTCGGAATGATGAAATTCGTGCATGGCTCTATGAGAAAATCGAAATGGAGTACTACGCGTATAATCCGAGCCAGGACGAGAAGAAGAGAATCCTCTCCAAACTGAACGAGGCGGTTGTTTTTGAAAATTTCCTTCATACGAAATTTATTGGTCAGAAGCGGTTTTCGCTTGAAGGTGGTGAAAACACAATTCCGGCATTACAGACAATCATCAACAAAGCAGCAGAGCTTGATGTGAAGGAAGTCGTAATCGGGATGGCTCACCGCGGTCGCCTCAACGTACTGACTAACATTCTTGGAAAGACATACGAACAGATCTTCACTGAATTTGAAGGCAACGTTAATCCCGAACAGACGATGGGAGACGGTGACGTGAAGTATCACCTGGGATATTCCAGTCACATAAGCACACCTTCCGGTAAGAAGATATACGTTAAGCTCACTCCCAACCCCTCGCACCTGGAAGCCGTGGATCCGCTTGTGCTGGGTTACACCCGTGGTCAGATCGACGACGAGTATAAAGGTGAAGTTTCAAAAGGCATGGCAGTACTCATCCACGGCGATGCTGCGGTCGCAGGTCAGGGTATCGTTTATGAAGTTGTCCAGATGTCGGGTCTTCCTGGTTACACCACCGGAGGAACAATCCACTTTGTGATCAACAACCAGGTCGGATTTACAACTGACTATGACGACGCGCGAACAAGTATTTATTGTACGGATATCGCGAAGATTGTTGATGCACCGGTGCTTCACGTGAACGGTGATGATGCAGAAGCCGTGTGTTTTGCCGCGAACCTTGCCGTCGAATATCGGGTCCGTTATAAGAAAGACATATTTATCGATCTCCTGTGTTATCGTCGTCACGGGCACAACGAAAGCGATGAACCAAAATTCACACAGCCGAAGCTTTACAATCTTATCGCGAAACATCCCAATCCACGGGAGGTCTATGTGAAAAGGCTCGTGGATGGCGGAAAGATTGACGCTGCTCTCGCAGGAGAGCTTGACAAAAACTTCCGGAGTCAGCTTCAGGATCGCCTCAATGAGGTCAAGCAAAAGCCCCTGCCGTATAAGCCCCAGAAGATTGAGGAGGAATGGGAGCAGATGCACTTTGCGAAGCCGGAAGATTTCGATGCAAGTCCAGCCACATCAATCAGGCAGGAAGTAATTGACAAGGTAGCGAAAGCCCTTACGACTATTCCTGAAGGATTCAAGCCACTCAAGCAAATTGAGAAGTTGCTTAAGGATCGTACCACCGCATTTTTTGAAGAAAAATTACTTGGCTGGGCGGAAGCGGAATTGCTGGCGTACGGATCGCTGTTGCTTGAAAAGACTCCCGTTCGGATGTCGGGACAAGACGTAAAACGCGGAACGTTCTCACATCGCCATGCCTATTTCTTCGATGCCAATACGAACGAACCGTATTGCGGACTCGACCGGATGGATAAGAACCAGGCGAAGTTTCATATTTACAACTCCCTGTTGTCGGAGTTTGGTGTACTTGGATATGAGTATGGTTACGCCATGTCGTCGCCACGTGCTCTGGTAATCTGGGAAGCACAGTTCGGCGACTTCGTCAACGGCGCACAGGTTATTATTGACCAGTTCCTTTCAAGTGCCGAATCAAAATGGCAGCGGATGAACGGACTTGTGATGTTGTTGCCTCACGGATATGAGGGCCAGGGTCCTGAACACTCAAGCGCACGACCGGAACGATTCCTTCAGTTGTATGCGGAGTATAACATGATTGTTGCCAACCCTACAACGCCTGCGAACTTCTTCCATTTGCTGCGCCGTCAGGTGATGTGGCATTTCAGGAAGCCATGTATTGTGTTTTCGCCAAAGTCGTTGTTGCGTCACCCGGGTGTGATCTCACCGCTTCAGGAATTTACCGACGGCGGATTTATGGAAGTACTTGATGACACGCGCGTAAATGCGAAAGAGGTGAACCGCGTGATCATGTGTACCGGTAAGATCTATTATGATCTGATCGAAGCGCAGCAAAAACGGAAAACCAAGGACACTGCCGTTATCCGTTTGGAACAACTGGCGCCATTCCCTGAGAAGCAACTGAAAGCGGTGCTGAAACGCTACAAGGATGCGCGACTGGTATGGGCTCAGGAAGAGCCGGCAAACATGGGATGCCTGTCTTATATTCAGCGCATGATGCCCAAGCACGAGATCGGCTATGTTTCGCGCAAGGCAAGTGCTTCGCCTGCGACAGGATACTCAAAAGTTCACAAGGTTGAACAGGACAAGATTGTTCAAAAGGCATTTGAAATCTAAAGAAAAATTAACGGCCGTATAAACATTAAACTGCAAACTTAATGGCATTTCAAGTCAAAGTCCCCACTGTGGGTGAATCGATTTCAGAAGTTACGATTGCGAACTGGCTAAAAAAGGATGGCGACGTCGTGCAGTTGGACGAAGTGATCGCGGAACTGGAATCGGATAAAGCAACATTCGAACTGACCGCGCAACAGGCTGGTACGCTGAAGATACTGCGAAAACAAGGCGACACTGTTCCGATCGGTGATGTCATCTGTGAAATCATTGAGGACGGCAAGGCCGCTGCAGCATCGACTTCTTCTGCTTCAAAACCTCAACAACAGTCCAAAGGTGATGCGCCGAAAGCAACCGGAGAAGTTAAGGAGATGAAGGTTCCGGCCGTAGGAGAATCTATCACTGAAGTTACGATTTCGACATGGCTTAAGAAAGACGGCGATCTTGTTCGTCTGGATGAAGTGATTGCAGAAGTTGAATCCGACAAGGCAACGTTTGAGCTACCCGCCGAAGCTACCGGCATACTCCGGATCGTGGCGAAAGAAAAAGACACGTTACCGATCGGAGGTTTGATTTGCAAAATTGAAGTAATGGAGGGCGTGTCGGCTCAAAGTTCAGGTGCACAAACACCTGCAACCAATGAAACCCCTCAGAAGAGTGACACGAGTTATGCAGCAGGTCATCCTTCACCTGCCGCTGCCAAGATACTTGACGAAAAAGGAATCAAAGCGGGGCAGGTACAAGGCTCTGGTGTGGGTGGACGCATTACCAAGGAAGATGCACAGAAGGCTCAGGTCTCAAAACCGGAGGCTTCCAAAACACAGGCGGCGGTTCCTTCCGTACCCGGCGAACGCACAGAGCGCCGCGAAAAAATGACATCGCTGCGCAGAACGATCGCAAAACGTCTTGTGTCGGTCAAGAACGAAACAGCAATGCTGACTACGTTCAACGAGGTTGACATGAAACCCGTTATGGAACTTCGCGGCCGTTATAAGGACCAATTCAAGGAAAAGTATGGTGTAGGGCTGGGATTCATGTCCTTCTTTACGAAAGCGGTTTGTGCTGCGCTAAAAGAGTTTCCTGCTGTAAACGCTTCGATCGATAAGGATGAAGTAATCTACCATGATTACTGCGACATATCCATAGCGGTTTCAACGCCCAGAGGTCTCGTGGTTCCTGTGATTCGCAATGCCGATCAATTGAGCTTTGCGCAGATTGAAAGTGAAGTTGTTCGTTTGGCCACACGCGGCCGCGACGGCAAGCTGTCGATCGAGGAAATGACCGGAGGAACATTCTCGATTACGAATGGTGGTGTCTTCGGCTCAATGCTTTCGACTCCGATTATCAATCCCCCGCAGTCAGCGATTCTTGGCATGCACAACATAGTAGAACGCGCGGTGGTGAAGAAAGGTGAGATTGTTATCCGTCCTGTGATGTATGTTGCGCTTTCTTATGATCATCGTATCGTCGATGGAAGAGAGTCGGTGAGCTTCCTGGTGCGTGTGAAGGAAATGCTGGAAGATCCCGGCAGACTTATCCTGGGTGTCTGATCAAAATCAGAATGATTGCACGAAACATTAGTCTCTAAACACTCAACATTCAGCATGCAATACAACGTAATCGTAATTGGATCCGGACCCGGTGGCTACGTCGCTGCTATCCGGTGCGCACAACTTGGATTTAAGACGGCTATCATTGAAAAGTACAACACGCTGGGCGGCACATGTCTGAATGTCGGATGTATTCCTTCGAAGGCATTGCTCGATTCATCAGAGCATTTCATTCAGGCGAAAGAACATTTCAAAGAGCATGGTATCGAAATACCCGCGCCCAAAGTCAATCTGAAACAAATGATTGCACGCAAGGCAGGTGTTGTCAAATCCAACGTTGATGGCATCGCCTACCTGATGAAAAAAAACAAGATTGATGTACACACGGGTGTTGGTTCGTTCGTCGACAAGAATACAATTTCAGTAACCGCCGCAGATGGTAAGGCCACGACGCTTAAGGCGGACTATGTGATTATCGCAACCGGTTCGAAGCCGACACCGCTTCCTTTCGCGGCGTTCGACAAGAAGCGAATAATCAGCAGCACTGAAGCTTTGGAGCTTAAAGAAGTTCCGAAACATCTGATCGTGATCGGAGGTGGAGTTATAGGCATGGAACTTGGCTCGGTGTATGCGCGCCTGGGTGCGAAAGTGAGTGTTGTTGAATTCCTCGACAGCCTGATTCCTACGATGGATGGTACCATGGGCAAGGAATTACTGAAGGCTGTGAAAAAGCTTGGAATGGATGTTTATCTCGGTCACAAAGT
Organism: Bacteroidota bacterium; assembly: GCA_023428695.1. GTDB lineage: Bacteria > Bacteroidota > Bacteroidia > Cytophagales > Cyclobacteriaceae > Ohtaekwangia. Next base: position 346,491 of record JAEYWY010000002.1, on the reverse strand, counting down.
CACAAGCGTTGAAAACAAGGGTAAGGAAGTAGCTGTGATTGCGGAACCGAAGAACGGTGGGGCAGCTGTTGCGCTTTCCGGAGATTATTGCCTCGTAAGTATCGGGCGTCGTCCTTATACAGAAGGACTTGGTCTGGATAAAATTGGAATCGAAACCGTCAAAGGACAAATTCCCGTTGATGATCACCTGAAGACCAAAGTTGACAACGTGTATGCGATTGGTGACGTCGTGCGCGGAGCAATGCTGGCTCACAAGGCAGAAGAGGAAGGTGTGATGGTCGCCGAACAGCTTGCCGGTCAGAAACCGCATATCAATTACCTCCTGATTCCCGGAGTCGTTTACACCTGGCCGGAAGTTGCCAGCGCAGGCTATACCGAAGAACAATTGAAAGAACAGGGACGTGCTTACAAGACAGGTTCATTCCCCTACAAAGCGCTTGGTCGCGCACGTGCCAGTATGGACACAGACGGGCTTGTCAAGGTTCTTGCCGATAAACAAACGGATGAGATTCTTGGTATACACATTATCGGAGCTCGTGCAGCCGATATGATTGCGGCTGGTGTAACTGCGATGGAGTTCAGAGCGTCTGCCGAAGACGTTTCACGGATGTCGCATGCACACCCGACGTATATGGAGGCCGTTAAGGAAGCTTGTCTCGCAGCAACAGAGAACAGACCGATTCACATCTAAGACCGCACCGTCTGCCGGATTCTGTATTGTGCAAAACCACGGATGCCTTCTGCCAGGACGAGCGGAATCAGTGCGGTATGCAATTGCTGGGGAAGTATGGTCCAGGAGAGAAGTAAAAGCACGCAGAGTATCGCTGTTCCCAAAAAATAGGTTCGCAGCCACCGTGGACCTTTTACAAGTGCGATTGCCGCGACTAGGTGCAGCGGAAATGCCCAGAGCAAATTCATGTTTCGTGCTGCGGCGTTGTGATCCGTAAAAAACCAAAGCACGAACAAGAGGATTCCGATTGCACCCGTTACGCCGAACAGAATTCCATCAAGCCAGTTCGACAAACGTTTCTTTCGAAAATCCAGGAATGTGATCGTCGCAATCAAGACGGCAACAATTGAGAACGCAATCAGTGGTCCGTAGCGTTGTTGTTTGGCGACTTGTTCACGTGAATCAAAAATGATATTCTTTGTCTTTATTATCGGAAATTCAGCACCGTTCTTTTTAATATAGGCGTGTTCAAATCCGGCTTCAACGTAGTCAGGAAGAAACATGTATTCGTCAGGCGTGGCGACTTTGTCCATTGGCAGTCCCAGACAAATGTCGATACCAAGATCGCCCCACGGCTGTTCTTTCAAATAAAGGTCGGTCAACTCACGGATTGTGTACTGTGTTTCGATGTGGCTGCCGTCGAATCGCACGGAGTCTTGTAGTACATGCTTCACTACATCACGCATTTTAGTTGCGCAGTTATTGTAGAAGTAGTCGTAGCGATAGAATCTGTTTTCCGGCAGTGCATTCCATTGAAGGTAGTCGAACAGCTTTTGTTTTTGTTCCGGTGTTAAATCCAGTACCTGTTCGTGCACGTACCGATCATGTTCGATGTAGTGCGCTTCGAAACTTGGGTAATCATAAACACCGAGCTGATAATAAAGGTAGCCTCTTGTGAAGTTGAGATAGAAGTTCGGCTGATTGAAATTGAATACGCCATAGTTGTATGCGGCATCAAACCTGGCTTTTGGATCGAACACCCTGAATGAACTGTGTCCAAAGGCGGAGTACAACTCTCCCTGATAAGGACCGATGGTAATCACTGAAATTTCAGCTTCCTCCGACAACGGAAATTGTTGGGCTGACAGGAGTTGTGAAATGAGTGTGAATACGAGTAGTAGCTTTTTCATACACCGGGATGAATCCTGAAATATAGCGACAATTTCCGATTAACGATTATAGTGTATCTTGCGGCCATGGGGTCTTCGTGGCATGATCGGCGCAACTTTCTGACAAAGCTTTCAACCCGCAAAGTGTCGAACGCCGCGGCTGTGCTCGCCAGTTTTTACCGTTCACGTCTGTCGAAAACACCCCAAATCAGCGGCATGCCGATAGCGTTGGCAATCGAACCCACAACGTCGTGCAATCTTCGGTGTCCGGAGTGTCCGAGCGGACTGCGTTCCTTTACGCGCCCGACTGGCATGTTGAATGATGCAGTATTCAGGGATACAATAGATCAGCTCGAATCAACGCTCACGTATCTGACGTTCTACTTTCAGGGCGAGCCGTATCTCAATCCGCGTTTTTTGGAAATGGCCGAGTATGCCTCGCGAAAGCGAATATATACCGCTACGTCTACAAACGGACATTACCTGAATGAGGAACGCGCACGCGAAACAATAGCCTCAGGGTTGGACAAGCTGATTATCTCTATTGACGGAACCAGCCAGGAGACATATGAATCCTATCGCATTGGCGGTTCTCTTGAAAAAGTCCTCGACGGAGCTGCAACGATCGTGCGATTGAAGAAGCAAATGCGTTCAGCGACACCACATGTAGTCTTCCAGTATCTTGTTGTGAAACAAAATGAACATCAGATACCCGAGGTGCACAGGCTGGCAAAAGAAATTGGTGTCAATGAGGTTGCACTGAAGACGGCGCAAGTCTACGATTTCGAAAACGGTTCACCATTCATTCCCGAGAACGAACGTTATTCGCGTTACAAGAGAAACCATGATGGAACATGGCGGATAAAAAATGCACTTCTTAATCACTGCTGGAAGATGTGGCACAGTTGCGTGATCACGTGGGATGGCAAGGTGGTTCCGTGTTGCTTCGACAAGGATGCACATTTCGTGCTGGGAAACATAACCGAAACTTCGTTTGAAGAAATCTGGAAAAGCGAAGCGTACCGATCCTTCAGGAATTCTTTACTAACTGCAAGAAAGGAAATCGAGATTTGTAAAAACTGTACCGAGGGAACTAAGGTGTGGGCTTGATCGGGGATTTTTTTTCGAGGTGGCGATTAATCTTGTCAAAATCAATTCCGCACTTGCCGCAGCCACTTGCACATCCCGTCTTCATCCGGAAACTCTGATAAACCAGCCGGCCGACGTACACAACGGCGGCGGCAAAGACCACGAGAACTACAATTTCCTGAATCATCGCAATAAAGGTAGGAAACTTTGCCAATACAACGACCCATGAACGAATAACGTTCGAAACCGAACGTTAAAGTTTTGAAATTGTACATCTCTTCTGTGATTTTTTCGTGTAAATGCCCGGAAAGTGGCCATTTGTGAATCTGGCACCGTATTGGGAATTAACCCGGCATTCATTGACCTTATGCTGAAAAATTATCTCACGACCGCATTCCGAAATTTGATGCGGCAAAAAACCGGCACTGTTCTGAACATGGCTGGCCTCACTCTCGGGATCACATGCAGTATCATACTGCTTCTGATTATCCAGCACCTCGCCAGCTTTGATAACTTCCACACTAAAAAAGACAGGATTTACCGGCTTGTTTACAAAAGCATAAATAATGGTGAACTAAGATTTCAGGGAGGGATACCCAAGCCGTTGCCAGAGGCGTTCAGACTTGATTTTCCTGAAGCTGAAGAGATCGTTTTTGCCTCGTATCGTGCCAACGCGGTTGTGCGCGTTCCTCAGGGAACTTCCGAGGACAAGAAATTTCAGGAGGAGGCCGGCGTGGTTTTTTCAGAGCCTTCGTTTTTCAGGATTTTTGACCGGAAGGTCCTTTCTGGGAGTTCCGCCGTTCTCGGCGAACCAAAGCAGGCTATCATCTCTGACGAGCTTGCACAAAAATACTTCGGCAGGATTGACGCGATCGGCGAGACCGTTGTATTTGACGACGTCGATTACACAATCGCAGGCATTATGGAATCGTCTCCGTCAAATACGGACTTCCCCTTTGAACTCATGTTGTCCTGGGAGACGATCCGGCCCGCACCTGAGCAAAATGTCTGGACCAGCATCTGGAGTGATGAGCATTGTTACTTCCTGCTGAAAGAAGACGCTTCTATCGCTGCCGTGAACGAGCGTTTGCCTGACTTCACAAAGAAGTATCGCGACTACGAATTTGACAAGGGCGAGTTTATGACCGTCGCACTTGGCGACATGCATTTCGACACGCGCTTCGAAACGTTCACATACCAGACTGTGCCGAAGACAGTCCTTACTATTCTTGGTGCGATAGCCATCGTTCTTGTTTTGACGGCTTGCATAAATTTTGTCAACCTTGCTACTGCCGATGCCATCAAGCGCTCACGCGAGGTCGGTATCAGGAAGACAATGGGAAGTTCGCGCAGGCAACTCGTCGTGCAATTCCTCGGTGAGACGTTCCTGTTGACATTGGCTGCGGTTCTCTTATCGGTCGGACTTTCACAAATTGCGTTGGGCTTTGTGAATCCCTTCATGGAACTTGAGCTCAGTCTCGATATAGCCGGCAACCCGCTGCTTCCGATTTTCCTCGTTGGCATAACGGTATTGGTATCCGTTCTTTCGGGTTTGTATCCCGCGGTTGTGGTGTCGTCGTTCCGACCCGTACTTGCGCTTAAGAACAGAGTGGAGAACAAAGCATCCGGCGGATACTGGTTAAGAAGCGGGCTCGTCGTATTTCAGTTTTTTATTTCGCAATTCTTTATTGTCGGAACGATCGTACTGATCAAACAAACCAATTTCTTCATTAACGCCGATATGGGATTCAAACGTGAGGCGGTTCTGGTTGCACCGCTGCCCGCAGGCGCGAATGAAAATAATGCGAAACAAGTGATCCTTCATCAGGCTTCGACAATTCCCGGAGTTGAACAGGCATCGCTCGCGAGTGCGCCGCCGTTTTCGGGACAAACAAATAACACGGGCTTCCGCATTCAGGACGATCCAACCGAATACGTCACCCAGTACAAATCAATTGACACCAATTACCTCGACCTTTTTGGAATTGAATTGGTCGCTGGTGATAACCTGATCGAAAGCGACACTATTAATGGTGTGCTCGTCAATGAAAGTTTTGTAAGACAAACAGGGCACACGGATCCGCAGGCGATCGTCGGCAAACTTGTAACGATAAACAGGCGTAGTTTGCCGGTAGTTGGCGTTGTAAAGAATTTTAACACCATCAGTCTCGAGCGGGAGATCGGACCCCTTGTCTTATTTCACAATGCACGCGGTTACCGAACGCTGGCACTGAAGGCAACGGAGGGACAGATTACGAATGTTGTAAACGCGCTGCAGGAACAATGGAACACAAATTATCCTGATCACCTGTTTGATTACTCCTTTATGGACGAAAGTATCCGCATTTTCTATGAATCGCAGCAAAGGCTTTCCAGGCTCATGGCGGTGTTCACGTCAATCGCAATCATCATCGGATGTCTTGGACTTTTTGGTCTCGTCTCTTATATGACGAATCAAAAGACGAAAGAAATCGGCGTGCGCAAAGTTCTTGGAGCTTCGGTTGAAGGAATACTTTGGTCTTTCACATGGAAGTATATTCGCCTGATTGTGCTCGGCGCGGCGCTGGCATTCCCATTGGGATATTTTGCGATGGAACAACTGCTCAGCAACTTCGCATACCGTATAAATCTTAGTCTGTGGATATTTTTCGCAGCGTTCTTCTCCACAGTACTGGTAGCATTGCTTACTGCAGGATACAAATCAGTCAGAACGGCGACTGCGGACCCTGTTGAGTCATTACGATACGAATAATAACAAAGTTACTGCTCCGGATTCAGGATTACTTCGACATAGTTTTTCATGTCGAGGTATTTCCTGGCGGCGTCCTGAACATCGGATGTCGTCAGTTTTTTGATACGTTCTTCAAATGACAATACCCGCCGCGCGTCGGTGCCCAACTCAACGCTTTGTATGAGTTGACGCATCCAGAACGAGTTGTCCTTCATGTTTACCTCGTGCTGCTGCCGCCATGTTTCCTTGACTTTGTCCAGGTCCTCCTGTGTGGGACCTTCATTCTTGATCTTTTCGATTTCCTGGTGCGCAGCCTTGATCAGCTGTTCAACATTTTCTGGTCCGCATGGCAGTGAAATACCTGCGCTGAAGTTCTCGTAGGGGTGTTTGCCAAGGTTGCCGTACATACCACCACCATAGATCCCGCCAAGTTCTTCCCGAAGACTTTCGATCAGTTTGATGTTCATGATCTCGGTTAGCGCCTGCAGTTTCAATTGTTCCTCTTCCGAGAACTTTGCGCTCCCATTCCAGAACATACGAATGAAACTCTTTTGTTCCTTGCCTTTACGTACTTCTTTCTTGACGACGCCCTGAACGGGGCGAACACCTGCGTCACGATATTTTGATGTTTTGCCTGAAGCAGGAAGGCTCGCAAGATACGTTTGAATCAGCGGTTTGATGTCAGCGATTTCGAATTTGCCAACTATCGCAAAAGTAAAACCGGATGCGTTACCGAATCGCTCACGGTAGATAGCGAGAGCACGGTTCATGTCGATCTTTTCAAAGTTTTCCGGTCTGGGGAGCTTGGGCCCCCATGGATGATCTTTGTACAGAAGCCTGATAATTGAATCCTGAAATGTAAACTGTGGATCAGACATCATGTTTTGATACAGCGCCTGTTGTTTTGATACGAATGACTGAAATAACTCAGGGTCTTTCCTCGGGTTGGTGAAATAGAGATGAACCAACTGAAGCATGCTCTCAACGTCGGACGCGCTGCATGAACCATTCATACCCTCGGAAATTGTCCCGATCCTGGGTGACACACCTGCATTTTTCCCTGCAAGTACTTTTCGTAAATCAAGTGGAGCGAATTCGCCGACACCCATCACCGATACGACGCTGGCTGCGTATTCCGCATTAAAGCGATCCTTCGCATCGAAAAGATACTGCCCGCCAAAACGGGTAGCGCTCATAACCACCTGATCGTTTTTGAAATCTGTCGGCTTCAGGATTACGGTCACGCCGTTATTGAGTTGAATCGTGGTGATACCCAGTTCCTTGTTTTCTTTTTCCGAAATTATTTTTCCCGGCTTCGGTTTTTTGGCCATCAGCGATTCGGCAACCGCTTTTTCCTCGTAGTGTTCCACCTCTACCTGTGCAGCTTTGTTTGCCATCTCAAGTATTTCCTCATTGGAAGGTAACGCAAAGTCTGCTTTTTCCGGACCGGTAAGTACGACCAGTTTATTGGCGGTATCTGCCGGAATAATAGCTGCAGCGTAAGCGTTGACTTCGTCGAGCGAAATTCCACCCACCAGTTGCTGGTAGTATTGATATTCGTTTTCTATGCCGGGAATTGGTTCGTTGCTCAGGAAATGCCTGATGTATTCCTGGACAAGATTCCCCGATTCTGTCTTCTCGCGCTCATTGTAACTTCGTTCGATCGATTTCATCATCATTTTTTTCGTGCGGTCGAGTTCACCCTCCGTGAAACCGAACTTACGCGCGCGTTCATTCTCTGTTATCAACGCAGTAATCGCGGGTTGAACTCCGCCTTTTGCGATGTAAGCGATCGATTGAAACTCTTCGTAACCCCGGGCATATCCGCCGATAAACGTGCCACCAAAAACGAACGGAGGTTCAGCGCGTTGGGTAAGTTCCTGCATTCGCTGACTTAACATTGATGTAAAGAGCCGCCTTACGAGGTATGTCCGGTAGTCACCAAGTGTCTCTTCCTTTTTTTCCTTTTGATATGAATAATGAATCTCAACTACATGGTTTGTCGCCTCAGCGTCTGTGACAACAATACCTTCGGATTTCTTTCGTGAAAAGACCTCCGTTGCGGGTCGCGGCCGTGGTTGTTCCGCGTTTTTTAATTTGGCAAAGTGTTTTTTGATGTACTGCTCCGCCTCTGACGGTTCGATGTTGCCAACAACGACAACGGCCATAAGGTCGGGCCGATACCAATCGCGATAAAAGCGTTTGATAGCATCATACTTGAACTCGCGGAGAATGTTCTCTTTTCCAATAGGCAGACGCTCTGCATATTTCGAGCCTTCAAAAAGTTTTGGATAAACAACTTTGAACATTCTGTCTTGAGCGCCTTTTCCAAGACGCAATTCTTCAAGCACAACGCCACGTTCCTTGTCAATTTCGGTGTCGTCGAACGTTATGGCGCTTGCCCAGTCTTCGAGGATCTGAAATCCTTTTTCAATGTTTTCTTTTTTCTCGACCGGGATAGGAAGAATGTAAACCGTTTCGTCGAATCCCGTGTATGCATTCAGATCAGCGCCAAATTCAACTCCGATACTTTGAAGAAATGATACGAGTTGATTCTTTTCAAAGTTCTTTGTGCCGTTGAAGGCCATATGTTCAGTAAAGTGAGCCAGACCCAATTGGTCATCATCTTCAAGAATAGATCCTGCGTTAACCACCAATCGCAATTCGACTTTGTTTTCCGGTCGCGTGTTCTTTCTGATATAGTATGTGAGGCCGTTCTCGAGTTTGCCAATCTTTACGTTGGGATCGACGGGAAGCTTTGCATCGAGGTTTGTCTGCGCATTGACAAGTCCGGCAAGAAGGAACAGGAGAATGAAAACCTTTGTTCGCAAAATACTTGAAGTTAACGTTGGGAAGTTCATGATACGTGAGTGTTTATGTCTTGGATCTTAGTTCCAGTGCTTTTGGATGATTGCGAGCATATCAGCCTGGATCTTGCTGTTAGATGCGCAAAGTTCTTTTCCGAACAAGATGTTATTATCGCCCGAGAAATCGCTGACCTTTCCACCGGCACATTCAACGATTAGTACTCCGGCGGCAACGTCCCAGGGATTGAGATTGTATTCAAAAAATCCTTCGAGGCGGCCGCATGCCACATAGGCGAGATCAATCGCCGCACTGCCAAGCCTCCGAATACCATGTGTATTGTCGAGAAACTCTTTGATGATATCCAGGTAAGCGTCTGCTTTAGCCGACTTGTGGTACGGAAACCCTGTTGCAAGCAGCGCTTCGCTGATCGCGGGAATATCTGAAACATGGATAGGCTTCCCGTTGCAGTATGATGCACCACCCTCCCACGCGCAAAATGCTTCATTCGTTACCACCTGATAAATTACTCCGACGATCGGTTTGAGGTTTCTTGTGAGCGCAACGCTTATGGCGTATACCGGGAAGCCGTGCAGGTAATTGGTTGTGCCGTCGAGCGGATCGATGATCCAGTGCAACTCGGCTTTTGCTGACTGTTCAACCGTGCCTTCTTCTGTTATGAATGCTGCGTCGGGAATTATTTTCCGAAGCCCCGCGACGAGTTTTTGCTCAGCCTCTTTGTCGACATAGGAAACGAGATTGTTGAACTTCGTTTTCTGTTCGACCCGCGAAAGATCGAAGTGCTCCGCCTCCTTCCGGATGAACGCACCGGTTTCTTCGCATAACCCTATAACGCTTTCTGTAATTCGCTGCAGATCCATACCCTTTATTATTGTCTCAAGATAAGACTTGCTTTATCATTCGTGCAACCAAAAGTTCGATTAGTGGTCTTCCTCTTCAACGTTCATTTCATTGTCCTGATGGTAGTCGGTACCAGCTACAACAATAACAAACTCGCCTTTTATGTCTTTGCCCTTGAAGTGTTCCTCCACAAAGGAAATCGTACCATTGACGGTTTCTTCAAACTTTTTGGAAAGTTCACGCGACACCGAGATCAGTCGATCTGCACCAAAAACCTCTTTGAACTGCTGTATCGTTTTAATAATCCGATAGGGTGATTCATAGAAGATCATTGTTCGTGGCTCTGACTTCAATCGCTGCAACGCCGTTTGCCTGCCCTTTTTGTGGGGAAGGAAGCCTTCGAAAACGAATCGGTTACACGGAAGACCAGACTGCACCAATGCAGGTACGAAGGCCGTTGGGCCAGGCAGGCATTGTACGACAAGTCCCTCGCGAAGTGCCGCGCGAATGATCAGGAAACCGGGATCAGATATTCCCGGAGTTCCGGCATCGCTCACCAATGCCATTGTTTCGCCGCTCTTCATCCGTTCGACGAGTTTCTCAACCAATTGATGTTCGTTGAAGCTGTGAAAGCTTTGGAGCGGTTTCTTAATCTCGTAATGCTGCAACAGAAACCCTGACGTTCTTGTGTCTTCGGCCAGGACAAGAGACACTGACCGCAAAACGTCAAGCGCACGTAGTGTGATGTCGCCGAGATTGCCGATTGGAGTAGGAACGATATAAAGGTGCACGCTCATCGCAGGAGTGGACAAGAATGATGGATCAAAACCTCGCGTTCCTCCACATATCAATCATTTGGTACCACGTTTCTGTGTACTTCTTGCTTCGGACAAGAACAAAGTTATCCGGGTCGAACAACGACGGAGAATGTGCAAAATCAAACGATAATCCCTGCTTGATGATTTTGTAGTTCCAGACTTCGCGGTCATTAAAACGAAACACCTCATCCGGTGGTCCGAATATTATGTAGATCATTCCGCGATCCGTCTTCCAGCCTTCCTTGTACGACGTAAATAACGCATTGGCCATTTCAACTCTTCGGAAATACGATCGGATAAGTTTCTTGGCGCGTTCCTGGTCCCGCGTTATACTAAGGATTACACGATCAAATGCCTTCTTGTCATCCATTGCTTCCCTGATCTTCTGGTATTCCTGCCGCGTACAGATATAGACGAATGGCTCAGCTACGTTTTGAAGTCTGCTATAACGCGGATAGTCATCCTGAGCACGAAAGACAAATCCTTCATTTTTCATCGTGTCCGACTGAATCAGGTACAAACCGTTTTGGTCGGCGATGAAGGGTTGTGCAGGTAGTACAGAGTACGAAGAGTCTACACGCATTCCCTTTGATACGGGACCAAGCTTTTCCGAAAAAGGCAGGGGTGCCGGCGGAAACTTGTCATTGTAATATGAAACGATTTGCCTGGAAGTTGCAGCCACGATCAGGGTATCAGGTACGTTGATGTAGGTGCTGACTAGCGGTTTTCCGCTGACTTCGACAAGTGTGGTTACGGGGTGCCTGGGCTGGAGGATAGTATAGAAATACCACACCGTTTTCCGTTCGGAATTGATGGCATGCGCGAGCAATACCTGAGGTTGATCAGTGCGTTCGAGGGTCACACTTCCTGAGAATCGGTCCTTTCGGGTTATGTTCTGTTCAGGAACAGGCGATCCGGATTTCTCATAAAGATTCTTTCGCGTCTCAAACTTCACCTCAAAAATTCCCGGATCCTGGGCGACGTCAGTGAGCTGCACACTGTAATACGTGGTCCACGATGTGGTATCACGTACCGTTTTGAATTGGAGTCGCACAGGTGCTGACTCGTCATACAGGTAACTGTAGTTCACGTCGCGCAATGCCTGACCCTGGGCAAACAACGCGGCGATACATAAGAAAAAACTGAGAACTCGCATATGAATTTTGAAAATTACATAAGGTTTTTGAAAACTGCGCAACCGTCTGTTGTTAACTTCCTGCGAATTGTCCTTCGGTTTGACGTTTTAATTTTGCATCTGGTTCCCGTTTCCCTGTGTCATTGCGTATTTTTGCGCCCATCATGGCGAAGATTTACACGACGGAAATCACGAGTGAGGACATCCCGTCAGACAATCCAATTCATCAACGATTATTCAAAGCGTACATTATTGCCGAAAACTACATTAATGGCGACGTACTTGAGATCGGTTGTGGAGAAGGTCGGGGACTGCAACTCCTGGTCCCCAAAGCGAAGACCTTTATGGCGGTGGACAAGCTTGATGCGATTCCGGACCAGTTGAAGAGCCAGTTTCCCGAAGTCACATTTCGCGCCATGAACATCCCGCCGCTGGATGGAGTCGCCGATAACTCTTTCGACACGATAGTCAGTTTTCAGGTAATTGAGCACATCAGGGATGACAGGCTCTTCCTTCAGGAAATTCACCGTGTGCTGCGGCCCGGAGGTACGGCCATGATTACCACCCCAAACCGGGCTATGTCGCTTACGCGGAATCCCTGGCACGTGCGCGAGTATTTGCCGGCGGAACTCAGGGGCCTCGCTACCGGAATTTTTCCACGGGTTGAACTAAAAGGGATATCCGGAAACGCAAAAGTTATGGCCTACTACGAACAGAATAAGAAAGCTGTCGAAAAGATCACGCGTTTTGATGTTTTCAAACTGCAGTATCGCCTTCCCGCTGCGTTGCTGCGTATCCCTTACGAAATTCTGAATCGCTGGAACCGCAACAAGCTTCACAAGGGAAACAATTCACTCGTTTTGGACATTCGTCACGAGGATTACATTCAGGTTAACGACACGGAGGATGCGCTGGATCTTCTGTTAATCGTGAGAAAATAGTTGAAATAGACTGCGCTTTTTTGCGATGCCTGTATTCATGTAATATATCGGGTGTCATTCAACCGCGAAAAAAGTCGATTTTAATACCTTTGTCTACTCACTCATCTGACTATGCGGTACACGGTATTAATATTACTCGTTCTCAGCTTCTCCATTGCACAGGCACAAAAGCCTGACAGCCTCATGCAGGTCCAATGGGAGGCCGCGAATCAGGCCCTGAAACAGGGTGACTTTGCGGGAGCGACAAGTCAATTTACAAAGCTCATCGACAATGGATTTCCGAATAAAGAGGTCTACGCAAAGCGTGGCCTTGCATATTATAACCTGAAAGAATACAACAAGGCGAAGACCGATCTTGACGAAGCTGTTAAGTCACGCATCCATTCGGCAGAATTGTACGAAAGCCGTGGCAACACGCGGTATTTTCTTGATGATTTTCAGGGTGCAGCTTCTGACCTCGAGAAGGCAGTCGGAATGGGTGTCACAACTCCGTCCACGCTGGGCAATCTCGGCAACGCAAAGTTTCGTCTCGAGAACTATCGTGAAGCGATAACGTGGTACGACAAGGCCATCGCCGGGGGCGAGAATAACAATGCCATTCTTTACAACAACAGGGGTAAGGCGAAAACGATGATGAAGGAGTACAAACTTGCCCTGCCTGACTTCGACAAAGCTCTTGAACTGAAGCCGAACTACGATAAGGCTACCGAAAACAGAGCCGATGTTCGTTTTCTTACCAGCGACTGGAAGGGGAGTATTTCCGACTATGAAAAACTGATAGCATCCGGGCGAAATGATGTAGAAATCTTGTCGCGTGTCGGTGAGGCGAAGTACAAACTCGCGGACTACACTGGCGCCGCATCTGCATTTGATCAGGTTATCGCAAAAGGAATTCGTGAAAAATCTGTATTCACGATGCATGGACTGAGTCATGCCAATAATAAAAACTGTGCGGAAGCAGCAAAAAGTCTTGCCGCCGCGGTTTCACTTGGTTCTGCCGATAAAGATGTACTCTATGCACTAGGCGTTTGCCAGTACAAAAACGACGACAAGAAGGGAAGTATCGCGACGCTCGACCGCGCCGTTGCCGCTGGTGCTAACTCAAAGGATGTATTCTTTTATAAGGGTGATGCTGAGTTCGCGCAGAAGGATCATGACAACGCGTTAAAAGATCTTGAGAAAGCTGTTTCCCTGGGGTGGAATGATCCCGCAGTATTCAAGACGCTGGGAGATCTCAAGTTCATGAAGCAGGATTTCAATGGCGCGATAAAACATTATGATCAGGCCGTTAATGGTGGCGTCTCAGATCCGATTCTTTTTAACAATCGTGGTAAAGCGAAGGCTAACAATAAGGACTACGCAGGAGCAATTCCCGACTTTGACAAGGCATTGCAGCTTCGTCCTGATTTTCAAAAAGCGCTGGAAAATCGGGCGGAAACAAATTTCGTCTCGGACAAATATGCAGAAGCTGCAGAAGACTATCAGAAACTCATTGCGGGAGGAAGAGCCGATGTTGAGTTTTTCCAACGTGCAGGTACTTCAAAGTATCAGCTAAAAGATTACAGGGCGGCCGCGGAATTTCTTAAACAAGCTTTGGATAAAGGAGCAAAAGATCAAGACACGTACAAAATGCTTGGTCTGAGTAATGCCACATTGGGCAACTGTGCAGACGCAGTAAAACATCTTTCAGCAGCAATTTCGCTTGGAGCCAGCGACAAGGAAGTGTACACGCAGGCCGGGCTTTGCCAGTTCCAAGGCAAGAATTACACGGAAGCTGTCACGGCTCTTGACGGCGCTGTTAAGGCGGGTGCTACCGGCAAGGAGGTCTTCAGCGCGCGCGGTAACGCCATGTACTACCAAAAGAATTTTGATGGCGCGCACCAGGATCTTGAAAAAGCGATTGCAGCGGGACAGTCGGATGCGGAATCATTTGGTAACCTCGCAAGAATCAAGTTTTCGAAACGCGACTACAGCGGCGCAATCAAGAATCTTGACGAAGCAATTCGCGCATCCGAATCTAAGGATGCTTCACTGTTTAATTTGCGTGGTCATTCACGTCTGGAGTCGGGTGACGCGCAGGGTTCCATTCCGGATTTTGACAAAGCCCTTCAGCTTAATGCGACATTAACGGATGCGTTCAACGGTCGCGGCAGGGCGCGGTTTGCCATGAAGAATTATGAGGGCGCCCTCGCAGATCTTGAAAAAGTTCCGCAGGAATCCGCCTCTGCGGAAACATTTGGCATGATGGGTATTTCGGCCTGGCAGATAAAGGATAACACAAAGGCTGGAAAACATCTCGACGCTGCAATCAAAGGAGGTTCTAAAGATCCAAAAGTTCTCCTTTACGCCGGGTACGTGCGAGCTGGAGCCGATGACCATAAGGGTGCGATCACAGCGCTGACATCCGCCGAAACTGCTGGCGAAAAAGAACCGGAATTGTTTCTTGTCCGTGGCAAATCATATTATGCTGAAAACAATCACACGGCAGCTATCGCTGACCTGAAGAAAGTTGAGGGTAATTTTTCAGCGGATCTGGATGTGACTGAGAAACTCGCGCTTTCGCACATTGTACTTAAGAAAGATGATGATGCATTCCCGTACCTGGAAAAGGCTGTGACGCTTAACACCACGAACAAGGACGTTCTCTTTCAGTTGGGAAATGCACGTTTTCGCAAGAACGATTTTACCGGCGCGATCGATAGCTATGACCGCGCTATCAAAGCGGGTGCAAATGATGAGATCATCTACAATAATCGTGGGAAGGCTAAACTCAATGGAGGCCAGGTTGCCGAGTCGATTCCCGATTTTGATCGGGCGTTAACAATTAAGTCAGACTATGCACAGGCATTGAAGAATCGCAGTAAGGCGCGTCACGAGTTGAAAGACTATGCCGCCGCGATCATGGATCTCGCAATACTCGTTTCACGAAATGAAGCCGGTGCTGAAGAGCTGTACCTCCTGGGTCATTCACGCTACGAAACAAAAGACCACAAGAATGCAATTACCGATCTCACCAAAGCAATTGATGGCGGAGTCAAAGAGCCGCGCGCATATGCGTACCGTGGATATTCGCACGCTGAGTTGAAAGCGTATGATAAAGCAGTAGAGGATCTGTCAAAGGCAATTGAGGCCGGTATCACCGATGCAGACCTGTACTTCAAACGGGGTGAATGCAAGTACCTGCTGGGCGACCTTCCCAACGCCCTTCCCGACCTTGACAAGGCCATCAATAACGGGGTAACTACCGCTATCGCCTACGACATGCGCGGTCATTGCCGCTATGACGCCAAAAAATTTGATGACGCAGGGGCCGATTTCGATCAGGCGATTCGTGCCGATCCTCAACTCGGGTCAGCGTGGTTTCACCGCGGCGACGTTCGATTTGTAGCTGCGAACTATAAGGCAGCGGTAGAGGATTACGACAAGGCCATCGCCCTTGGCTGGAGAGACCCCGTTTTATATAATAACCGTGGTAAAGCGCATTTTAATCTCGAAAATTACAGTGCCGCGATACCTGATTTTTCGGAGGCAGTCAAGCGGAAACCAGACTACGGAAAAGCGTTTGAAAATCGCGCCCAAACGTATATCAAACTCAATAAGCGTGAAGAAGCTTCACGTGATTTCCGGGAAGTGGAAAAACTCCTTTCGAAACCGTCGCCGGACCTCTTTCGCGATATGGCTGAAAACTACTATGCCCTGAAGAAGTTTGCACTTGCCCGCGAATATTATGACCGCGTCATAACAGCTGGCGTAAATGATAAGGAAATATACTACAAGCGCGGGCTGATGCTGTTGGAAGATGAAGCATTCGCCGAGGCTATCAAGGATTTCGAAAATGCAATCAAGGCGGGTGAAAACACCGCGGCCCTCTATATCAATCGCGCGCGTGCGTACCTTGGGATCGACAATGTGAAGGCTGCCGTGCTGGATCTGAACAAAGCGATCGAAATCGAACCAAAGAACATAGATGCACGCTTTAATCGGGCGCTCATTAAGGAAGGAATGGAAGACTTCGAAGGGGCTTTACTGGATTACAATCAGGTGATCATGGCAAATCCTGATGACGCGCTGGCATACTATAACAGGGCAAACTGCCGCGCCGGTCTCGATGATCACGGTGCCGGAATCTCTGACCTGGATGAGGCTATACGACTCGAACCCAAAAATGCATCATACTATAAACAGAGAGGAAATTTCTACTACCAGATTGAACAGCGTGATAAAGCTTGCTTCGACTGGCGAAAGGCTGTTGAACTGGGTGACGCCAAGGCGAGGTTCCAACTGGATCAATATTGCAAGAAGTAGGCGTCAATGGATTCTCCGGAACTTTTGCATCGAATCTTACACGCATTAGTTGAATCCCGATCAGACTTTTTTCAGGGAGCATTTTCCCCACATCTTTGTAATGTCAGTTGGCAATTGAACTGGTCTCATCACCAGCCAACACGCCGGCAGACTTTAAAGAGCATCATTTGGATTAGGGTTAACATACTATTAAGTTTAGGGTTAAAGGTGCGAAAATTGCTTCGGAAGAGATTCCGGAGCATTTTCATTTTTATGGGTTTGGTCGTCGTTACTGACCACTCATCGAAGCCCGGGCAATTTTCTTTATCAAATGCAGTTTAGAGTCAATATGAAGCTGCTGTCATTTACAACCTTCTTTGTCTGCTTTGCCGTTGTTGCCGGTTTTTCGCAGGCGCAAAAGCAAGACCCGGACGACCGGGAGATGACATATAGTGAAACCCCTTCGTCCCTTCATCCGGGAGAACAACGAAAGGAGACGAAATCACGGACTTCAAAATCATCGAAAACGAAAGTCGTACAAAAGACCGGTCGCGATCTTGAGAAAGAATATTACGACCGGGTTCTCGCAGTTGCCAAAGCACGGGAGAAAGCCGCGCGCATAATGGAAAAGCCTCAATATTCCGATCCCAGTTACTTTGGCCATAAGCGCAAGCCAAAAAAGAGACCCCCACACAAAATGAAGTACTGCCGTGAGTGCGGCATCCGGCACTAGCGCCATTACACGAACAATAGTTCGGTTGCAGAAACTGCAATGTTCATTGTACATTGCATTTCATGAACATTGCTTCCCACCTCGAACATACCAATCTGACGCCCACGTTGACCGCCGGCGATGTTGACCGTTTGGTTGCAGAGGCAATTGAACACAACCTTCTCGGAATCTGTGTGCCCCCCTTCTGGGTGAGACGGGCTCGCCGCGAGGTTGGCTCCAAAGGTCCGCTGGTTGTTACTGTTGCGGGCTTTCCTTTAGGGTATTCCATGACCGAAACCAAACTCGACGAAATTCAACGCGCCATCGACAACGGTGCTGATGAGGTTGATATCGTCCTGAACATTTCCGCGTTCAAGACAGGAATGCCGTGGGTAAAAGTTGAAGTAGCCAAGTGCAGCAAGCTCTTGCATGATAATCAAAAGGTGCTGAAGGTAATTATTGAGACGGCGTATCTTTCCGATGAGGAGGTTGTCTCTGCCAGTCAACTTTGTGCCGATGCCGGAGCTGATTTCGTCAAAACGTCAACCGGATTCGCACCCTCCGGTGCCAACACGAGACACATAATGCTGATGCGCCAGGCAATTCCTGATTCTGTCGGGATAAAAGCTTCCGGTGGCATCAAGACACTTGAATCTGCAAGGGCAATGCTGGCAGCGGGTGCGACACGCATCGGAACGTCTTCGGGCGTTGCCATCGTTCGTGAAGAAAAACTAAACCAACCAAACCCTAATATTTAATGAGCGCATTGATGACCCCATCCGTCACCGATATTTTCCCCGACGAAAACGCGATCCCGGAGCAGTATCGACTGGTTGCCCCAATCGAACAACGGGAGTTCCTGATTAATGGTGAACTGAGAACCTGGGACGGCAAACTGAATCCGGTTGTGAGCCCGGTTTGTATCCGGCAGGGAGCGACGCTCAAACAAATGGTCATCGGTAGTACGCCTCTCCTTACCACCAAGGAATCGCTCGAAGCATTGGACGCGGCTGTGGCCGCTTACGACCTCGGCCATGGCTATTGGCCAACGCTAAGCGTAATGGCACGTATTGAACACGTTGAGAAGTTTCTGGCGGAGATGATTACCAAACGTGCCGAAGTTGTGAAACTGCTCATGTGGGAGATTGGGAAAACCCTTAAGGATTCCGAAAAAGAGTTTGACCGCACGTGCGACTACATTCGCGACACGATCCACGCCTACAAGGAACTCGATCGCAATTCAGCGAAGCTCGTCGAAGAACAGGGATTCATGGCACAGATCCGACGCGTGCCACTAGGCGTGTCGTTGTGTATGGGGCCGTACAATTATCCGTTGAATGAAACATTCACAACGCTCGTCCCGGCGCTCATCATGGGGAACACCGTCGTTTTCAAACCGGCGAAGTACGGTGTGCTATTGGTGCGCCCATTACTTCAGGCGTTCAGAACAAGTTTCCCTGCAGGAGTGATAAACATCATTTATGGCAGGGGACGCGAGACGGTGGGCGCGCTGATGGAAAGTGGAAGGATCGATGTTTTTGCGTTCATTGGAACAAACAAGGGCGCGAACGATTTGAAGAGACTTCATCCCAAACCGCACCGGTTAAAATCAATTCTCGGCCTCGATGCAAAGAACCCTGCCATCATACTTCCCGACGCCGATCTTGACAATGCTGTCTCTGAATGCGTCACCGGCAGCCTTTCTTTCAATGGCCAACGTTGTACGGCACTCAAAATACTTCTCGTCCACAAAGACGTGCTTAAGGAATTTATTGAGAAATTCAATGCTGCTGTGGCGAGGTTAAAACCGGGCATGCCATGGGATGCAGATGTCGCATTGACACCATTGCCCGAGCCCGGTAAAGTAGATTACCTGAAAGAACTTGTTGAGGATGCCAAGAAGCATGGTGCTGCCGTAATAAACGAGGGTGGTGGTCAGTATTCCGAGACATTTTTTTATCCGGCAGTAATTTCTCCGGTGAACGAGAAGATGCGACTCTACTATGAAGAACAATTTGGCCCTGTTGTTCCTATCCTGCCATTTGAATATGACGACGAAGCAATCCGTTATGTCGTCAACTCGAATTACGGTCAGCAGGTCAGCATCTTCGGGCAGGACAGCAAACGCGTTGCACACCTGATGGACGCGTTCGTTA
The DNA here is from genome assembly GCA_023428695.1 of Bacteroidota bacterium. Classification (GTDB taxonomy): domain Bacteria; phylum Bacteroidota; class Bacteroidia; order Cytophagales; family Cyclobacteriaceae; genus Ohtaekwangia. The sequence goes on along the minus strand of JAEYWY010000002.1, from coordinate 327,120 downwards.
ACCAGGTGGGAAGGATTAATCTGAATACGCAGAGTCAGCGAGGACCAGATACGTTTCCATTTAATGGGCGCAAAGATTCTGCTGAAGGCACATTGTCAGTAGCAGATGCCTTGCGAGTATTTTCGATTCGCACATTGGTAGCGACCCGTGCGACAGACAAGAACAAACAGATGCTGGCGAACATCATTCGAAACCGGGAGTCGGCGTTCCTTAGTACAGATTTTATAATTTAGCGTGTCGAAGAAAAGCCTGAACATACTGATAAGCGGAAGAGTACAGGGTGTATTCTTTCGCGCATCAGCTACCGACATGGCTCGTTCGCTCGACATTGTTGGCCGCGTTATGAATATGCCTGACGGTTCGGTATACATTGCGGCTGAAGGGGATGAGCGCGCACTGGAACAGTTTGTATCGTGGTGCAGGCAGGGACCTCCGGCGGCACGCGTCGATAAGTGCGAAGTCAGCCAGGGAGAGATCAAAGGGTACACCCGTTTCGAAATTCAACGTTAATAATATGGATGTCAGAGTAAAGTTTCTTGGCGGAGCCGAAAGTGTTACCGGTTCGCGGTATCTGATTACAGTCGGTGACTTCCGATTCCTCTTTGACTGCGGTCTTTTTCAGGGATTAAAGGACCTTCGCCTGAGAAACCGCGATGAGTTTCCGGTTGACGTTGGAACTATCGACGCGATAATAATCAGTCACGCTCACATTGATCATTCCGGCTATCTGCCGAAGCTGGTCAGAGAAGGGTACAAGGGTCCGATTTTCTGCACACCTCCAACAGCTGAATTGATGGAACTACTCCTTCTCGATTCGGCCAAACTGCAGGAAGAAGAAGCGGCATACGCGCGCAAGAAGGGCTACTCGAAACATAAAGATCCGCGACCACTCTACACCGAGGAGGATGCGCGTCTCACTTTTCCGTTTTTCAAAACAGTCAAACTTGATCAGGAGTTTTCCATTCATGAACGTGTTAAAGTTGTGTTTCGCGAGGCGGGGCACTTGTTAGGATCGGCTATCACCGAGATTGAAGTGCGTGGCGATCGTGAAACAAAAAAGATTGTGTTCTCCGGCGACCTTGGACGTTACAATCAGGAAATGATGAAAGATCCGTACGCCGTTACGGATGCGGATGTCCTGTTCATTGAATCAACATATGGTGATACCGATAATCCTGCCGTAAATCCCGATCTTGACCTCGCAAGGATTGTGAACGAAGCATTCGAACGTGACGGCATACTCGTGATTCCTGCCTTCGCCGTAGGTCGTACCCAATCGTTGTTGTATCATTTACGCAAACTGATGCAGGAGGACGTGATCCCGGATGTTCCCGTATACATCGATAGTCCGATGGCAATTTCAGCAACGTATTTGTTTTATAAATATCCTGCTTATCATCGCCTTCCCGTCTCGACGAAGGATCTCGCCGCTGACATCGAAACCAACATGCTCGTCCTTGTCAAGTCAGGCGAACATTCAAAAACATTGAACGATCTTCGAAAGCGTGCGATAATAATTTCAGCCAGCGGCATGATGACGGGAGGACGGATTCTGCATCACATGTTCCATCGGCTTAAGAACCCGCAGGATACGTTTCTTATTTCGGGCTACCAGGCTGAGGGCACCCGTGGTCGTCAACTGCTGGAAGGTGAGCCAACGATCAGAATTTACGGCGAAGACGTTCCGGTAAAATGTGCCGTCAGGTTGATGACATCGTTGTCAGGGCATGCTGACAGGCCAGAGCTGTTTCGATGGATGGGCAACTTCCGCGACAAACCAAAGTTCACGTTTTGTGTCCACGGCGAAGGCGAAAAACTGAACCGCTATGCGGATGCGATACGCGACAAACTGAAATGGAATACGATCGTACCGAAGTACCTCGAGTCTTTTGAATTGTTTTCGGGGATTTAGGCGACTTTCGTCCGGACAAGTCCCTTTTGAGGATCAAGCTTGACGTCGAAACATTTTGTGATGAAAGCACTCATGCGCAGGCCAGCCATTTGCGGCGTGTAGTCGTCGGGATAAAAAACCGTAAGCTCGAGCACGGCCCGGATGAAATTCTCATGACTGCAGAACTCCTTCACCCACTTGCGAAAGGTTGACTGCCACTCCTCGCTGTATTTCTCGTAGTCATCCCGGCCATCGAAGATGAACGTGAGTTGATTGTCGCTGTAATACAGGAATCGGTAAACCCCGGAAAGTGTCAGATAGAATTCGTAAAGCTGTTCATAAGTATCGGCCGAATGCTCCTGAACCCGTATTGTGGTGTCATCGGATAAACCCAACGGATTACACCGCATGAGATACTCAACCTTTACGAAATCGACGAGGTATTGAAGGAGATCTGATTTCAGATCCAACTGAACCTGTTCAAGGATATAATTCTTATCGCGTGGGAAAAATTTTCTCAGCACGTTCTGGTGGTTTCACAAAAATATAGTGAAATGCCGAGATTTGAAAATGGTGTCTGTGAGACCGGAGATGTCAGTCCAACGGAACGTTCACGTGGCGTTCAGCGTGATACGATGAACGAACAAGTGGTCCGGATTCAACATAACGAAGTCCGCGCTTTAATCCTTCTTCACGGTACATGTCGAACACTTCAGGGTGGATAAACTCCGCGACCTCAAGGTGCATCTTCGTTGGTTGCAAATACTGACCCAACGTGAGAATGAGTAGGCCGTTCTCAACGAGATCGTCCATCGCCTTGAATACTTCCTCTTTTGTTTCACCGATTCCCAGCATGATGCCAGACTTGGTTCGTTTGCCGGCTTCGCGAATTCGTTTGATTTGTTCGAGACTGCGGTCGTATTTGGCCTGGGGACGTACCACTCGATAGAGCCGGCCAACGGTCTCCATATTGTGCGACACGACTTCCTGTCCGCCTTCAATCATCCGGTATAGCGCATCCCAATTGCCCTTGGTATCCGGAATCAACGTTTCGATTGTCGTTTCGGGACTAAGTTTCCTGGTCTCAACGACTGTCTGATACCAGATTTCTGCGCCGCGGTCTTTCAATTCATCGCGATTGACAGACGTGATAACCGCATGTTTAACGCCCATGAGCTTAATGGCCTCAGCAACACGCTTTGGCTCCTCGACGTCGTAGTCTGTTGGTCTGCCAGTCGCGACGGCACAGAATGTACAACTGCGCGTACAGACATTACCAAGGATCATAAATGTTGCCGTTCCCGCGCCCCAGCACTCGCCCATGTTAGGGCAGTTACCACTCTCGCAGATCGTATGCAATTTATGATCGTCCACCAGCCGGCGAACCTTTGCGTATTCAGGACCTACAGGAAGCTTGACGCGAAGCCAGTTCGGTTTGCGCTTCCGTTCTTCAGGAGAAATGACAGGCAGTTCGATCATGAAGTCAGCGTTAATTGATACCCTGTAGGGTAAATAAGGAATTTACTTTCCGATAAGTTCCTTGTACTGTGCGGCAGTAAGCAGGTTGGAGCTTTCTCCGGACACTTCCACTTTTATCATCCAGCCATCCCCGTAGGGATCTTCGTTCACCTTTTCGGGGTTCTTGTCCAGAGCGGGGTTGACTTCAAGCACCTTGCCGGCAATCGGCATGTAAAGATCCGAGACGGTTTTTACCGCTTCAACCGTTCCAAAGATCTCATGCTCGGCAATATCCTGTCCCACCGTTGTGATATCCACGTAAACAATATCGCCAAGTTCGCTTTGCGCGAAATCAGTGATGCCTACGGTAGCGGTACTTCCGTCAATTTTAACCCATTCATGGTCTTTGGTGTAAAGTAATCCTTCGGGAATGTTCATGGACTTAATACATTAAGAATTTGAGTGTCCAAAAATAACTGAAATATTGTTACGGTAACAATAAAGCGATCGCCTGGCATTATTCTGTCAAATGTCGGCCCTCAGGCGAATTTTCAATGGGAGATCTTTAAGAATGGCGAATTTTATTGCGCCAGACTGAAGCGTATCTGGACGCCGAACCTCGTCGTGGCCCTTCGGGACGAGATACTGATCAGCGGTTCGTTTATGTTTCGCTCAAAGTACATCTGTAGCATCAGTTTCTGATTGACTGTGTAGCTGATATTTGGACGGAGCTGGAAATTGATGTTACCGTTTGTAACCTGATCGTCTTCTCCAATTTTCCGCTGAATCGTTTTGGTGTTACCGATGGCCGTATTCAATCTGAACGTGACGTCATTTTTCAAAACGACGGTCCTGCCTTGCGACTTGAACGGCAGTTTCATATTGTTTTTGGTAAATCCAAGTTCGAACGATACGTCCTTACTGTTGAGCTCTGTAATCTGAGCGTTGCTGACGGTCAGGGCAAGATCGCGTTTGGTCTTGTATTGTAGATTCGCCGTAACGCGCCCCTTGGTCCGTACATTGATCCCGATAAGTGGATTGAACTGTTCGGAAAGTACTACCGAACTGATGACGTAAACAGGAATAAGCCTTCCATCCGGACCGATTTCTCCAAAGTAGCTGCGATTATAATCTTCGACGCGACGGTCCATATCCAGCTTGCTGCGATCGGCATCGGGATTCTTGAAGAAGTCGCCCGAACTGCTATAGTTGCTTACCCCGTAAATACTCTGGTAGGCATGCGATATGGTTACTGACTGGAAGAGGTCTTTGAAGAGAGGGACTTTCGTAAGACCGGTGTAGTCGACACGCCAGTTCGGAACAGGATTTTTCGGAAACGGACTTAGCGATACTGACGCTGCGTTCTTGCCTGTGTATGCTGCAATGAACGCAGGGATAAGTACGTCTTGTGCTTTGTCGTAGTCGAGGCCGCCGCTTTCAATCCTGAATCGTTCACGGACGATGTCAATGTTCTTTTCAAATGTCTCAAATACCGACGACTCCAGTTCGCTGTTGGACTTCTCGAACGCTGTCTTCAGAGAGATGGTTGAAACCCGGTAGGTTCCGCTTCGGAACGGTGTGTAGCTGCCGAATCCGTTATCGATATTCTGGTCGTTCGAAGGATCAAATCGCCATGTTTCCGAGAAATTGGTTTGTGTTTCTTTCTTCACGTCGATTTGAATCTTGAAATCACGTGCCGGTTCGACATTCGCTCTCAGATTCAGATTCTCGGTTCTTGCCTGGGTAAAAAGAGTACTAAGCTCCTCCTTCTTAACAAGCCAGTTGTTCCGGGCAGCGCGCTTGCGAATATCCGGATCCTGGTCACCGAGGACAAACTTCCACCCAGGTGCACTCCACGATTCATCCATACCCAGGAACTTTGGTGTGACGTCAAATCCGGGCAGTATTGTTCCTTCCGCAATAGAGTAGGTTCCGTTAATGGATTTGACAGACATCATCAGCTTGAACAGATTCTTCACAACGGCTGGTATACCTGCTTTCTTAACCGTATCAGCCTGTTGTTGCTGTTGCTGAGGTCGGGCACCTGTCGTTCGCGGTGGCGGTGGAGGCGTATTGATTTCTTTAAGGAAACTGACCTTGTTGTATAGTTTTACCAGATCGAGACGACCCGCGAAATTCCTTTCGCGGCTGTTTTGTATTGTATTTCTGAAATCCAGTTCCGGCGGGATTGCGACAGGTGCGCCAGGCAGGTTAACGGGTCCGGCTTTCCACGAGTATGTCACTGCGTGCCGGTAGTCTGCACCTATCCAGTCCGTTATCGGGAATTTGTCAAGGGGGAGTTTGTAATTGGCTGTGATGCTTTGGTCGAAGTACTTCATACGACCGAATTTCTTGAGATTGTTGAACACAGTATCGCGCTTTTCTTTTGTGTCAATGTCTCCGTAAGGTTCGTCAATAATGGCGTTCACGCGTGAATTGTATTCGAGTGAAAGACTGCGCGTGAAATCCCAGCGGAGATTGTACTGCCGGTTAAATGTAAAGTACTTCAGATAATTTGGTCGTGATTCGGAAAACTCTCCGTTGCCAATTGAATTTCGATAAATGGTCTTGCCAAATGAACGTTCGAGATCAAAACGCACACCGATGTTGCTTGGCATGAGGTTGAAATTGAAATCCTTGATGAACTTCAGCCACGGTGAATTGAGTTTCTGCGAATCCTTGAATGGCTCGATACCTGTTGCCTTTGGACTAAACTGATAGGAGATCGAACCGCGTTGTGTCTTTTGCAATCCTAGAGCAGTTGTAAAACTTGTTCTGACTGCCTCACTGAAAGAATAACTGAACGCAAAGTTTTCAATATCCCAGATATGCGTCTTTGCATCGGGGTTCACTTTTACCTTGCGCACATTGGTGAAGTTCAGACTTCGACGTGTGGTCCGGTCCTGGATCATTTTAAGATAGCTGTCCCGCCGTCGTCGTTCCTCCGGGGACGATTCGTCGAACGAACGCATCATAATATCCGTCTTGAGATCAGGGTTCGCCGGATCATATTGCGGCGTTATCAAAGTGTTTTCATAACCGACGAACATCGGAATCTTAATACCATGTTCACCCGGGATGAGCTTGTCCACGTTGATGTTCGCGGCAATGTCATAGACGGTGGTCTCTTCACGCGTTCGTTCAAATATTTTGGAACTCACACTTCCGAATCCGAAGGTAGTGTGACGAAACGCACTAGTGATGGTCGCGAAGTCGGCAAGCTTTGCACTGAGTGTTGTGTTAACAGCCCAACCCGCAGTACGATTGAAATCCGTAACGCGTAATTCGTTAGCCCAAATACACACAGAGTGCGGTCTTCGGTCAGGGGAACTCGGATTTCGAACACCAATCATAATCACCTGAACGGCACTGAGATCGGGCCTTCCGACAATCCGTATCAGATGGTGGCCCACCTGCTTTGGTGTTCGCGGATAAGGGTCGCTGAGCGGATAGTTCGTACGGTCGCGTTGTGCCTTCAATTCGTAGAGTTCGTCAAATGCAATGTCGATCTCATTGAGTTCGGGCCATACTTCTCTGGAGTCAGTTGAGCTGAGGTCTTTCGAAATCTTCAGCGGAATTTCAACTTCATAATAGTTTTGATCGAAATCTGTTCCCAGTCTTATAAACGCATGCAATTCGTCAGCGTTGGAATAACTATTTGCGTGAAGGAACATTTTCAATCTGCCGTAGTTGAAAAGGTCCATTTCCTGAAGATTCTTATACATCGCACGTGCGTCTCCATCCTCAAGGTTATCCACACACATTTGGACAGACTGCTCGTTCAGCAAAGCTGAATTGCTTGCAGCAACGTTACGGTCGCGCAAGAAGCCGGGAGGAAGTTGGTACGCTGATTTGTTGCCTTCGATATCGGCTTCGCTATTCTCCTCAATGCTTACGACCGAAACGGTTACGTCCTCAATAATGGTTTCCGGATCTTTTTGAATTCCTTCCTGCAGGCTTTCCGTATAACGTCTCCACCGGCTTCCAACCATTCTGAAATTGGCAAGACGGAGAACAACAGGTTCACTGAATCCTGTGAGTATCATTCGGGTGTAGCGAAGCGATTTGAATCCCTGAATGTCGCCGAAGCGTCGTTCCCACGAGCGGATCGGGATCCGGAACAGGTACCACGTTACTGTTTCGCCGTTTATGGAGTTCGTTGCAGTTCGTTTGTCAACAATATACTCCTCACCAACCGCGAGTTTATCCGGTCGGAGATCGATATCGTATTCATAATACGTTTCGAGATCCCCGCTCAAGGTATTATCTCCATTCAGGTCTTCATTATCCGGATTCTGATAGTTGGCGTATGCAATGTCACTGGTGTTGGATGCGGCAGGTGTATTGTTTTCCATCCCGTTGAAATCCTTGTAGCGTTCCAGGATCTTTGCATTTGCAGCGTCATAGGATGCATCCAAAAAGTGACGGTAATCATCTGCAGAGGGATCGCGCGACACAGCGTTTCGTGATTCAGCCGACAGGCTGTTGAGAAAGTCACCGAACTTGTCAACTTCTTTCGCTGACGACAGTCCGTCAAGTCCGACGTCCTGATTTACACGCGCTCCTGCCTGTGTGTTGTCGAATCCGTTGGTGAGGTATTGCTGGGTTGTCACATATCCCCACGGCGTTTCAGCAACCTTTCCGCTTGAGAGATTTCCATCCGTTGGCAATCCGTTTTCAAAGGCATGTTTCCCATCCGGTATCACATCTTCTGAGATATCGCCCAACTGAAAGATGACTTTACCACCTTTTGTATTTGGTCGCTGGTTACCTGCTTCATCAAGCAAACCATACCTTCCGCCAAGGAAAGGATCGAGCATCCAGAATTCGATGTATTCAATGTTCGCCTTGTCGAAGTCAACTTCTCTTTGTATTGCATTTGTGATCCCGGCCCAGTTTCGTTCGATGTCGCTCAATGGAAGTTTGCCTGCACCGTCAAGCTTATCGTTGTAGTTGTAGGGACCGCGCTCCTGCGGATAGTATGCGAGGTCAAGTATCTGCTCAGGAAGCGCTACCTGTTGTACGGTCTTTTGCGGAAAGATTTCGTCAAATTCAACTATGCGGACATAGTTGTTTTTCTGGTCTTCCTCGGTGATGTTGGGAGGCAGGTAAGCACCACGGCTGCGCAGGAGCTGATTGTCAATCGTGTACCACGCCAGTTTAGCACGCCGGAAACCCTTGTTTAGTTCCGCTCCGTCCGGGTAGGCCCCGGGCTGACCATAGTAAATGTTATCTGCCGTCTGAGGCACCGCCGCGAGTTTCCAGCTGAACGGATGCATCATCGAATATGGTGTAGCCGTACTTTCGAAGTCGTCAATGTAGGCCGTGCCTTCTCCATCGACGACATTTGAGGTTCCCGGAATGAGCTGGGCAAATTCACCCGTGATATTAATTGTGGATTGTTCCTTGGTCTGGATGAGCGGAATTGCGTCAATCATTTTTGTCAGCATCCGGCTCTGCTTGTTGATGTTGAAGTCAAGCCCGTATTGCATATTTCGCGCAGGCTCGGTACCGATCTGGTTTCGCGAGATGACGGGTCGTTCGTTGTAATACAGAAATGTTGACCCAAAGTTGATGTCGTCGTTCAGTCTGTAGTCGAAACGCGTACCTAACAGACTGCGCGTTTGAAATGCAAACGGGTCATTTTGTTCATACGTGACCTGTATCTCTTTCCCTGAATTCAGGATAGCGTCATTCAGGATCGTGACCTTTCCGAAGGTGTAATCAACCACAAAGTCAGTCCCCTCCATCAGCGCGAGGCCTCCTGCAAACACCTTGACGGATCCCTGCGCCAGGCCGAAGCCCGGAACCATGATCTCCTTTGCAGATCCGCCACCGGCGGACGAATAAAAACCTTTCAGCCAGAATTTATTTTTGGTAGCAAACAGTTCTGCTTCTGCTTTCGTAGTTCGGTACAAGGTGTCATATGCGTATTTGCGTATAAGCACAGGGTTGTCGCCGAGTTTTGAACGGAGTGTTCGGCCAAACGGCTCAAGGAACGGAAATATAATCAGACCGTTTGCCGAGTTAACGGTGATCCCTTCAACGTAGTCGAAGTTGCCGTCGGGAAACGGGTCGTTAACGGTGTTCAACCTGTCGAGCCCAAACAATTCGACAAGGGGCTTGTCCTGAAATACAGGTTCCTGAAGCTGGGGCTGATCTGTTCCCGATGCGTCGTCTTTGTAAATTACGCGCAACTGGAATCCATCGTTTGTCAGCTGGTTTACTCCAAGGCTGTAAATGTTCTTCATCATCAGATCCCATGTCGGCATCTTGAGGAATGTGGACAGGTTACGCTGACGCAATAGTTTCAAAAAGACAACTTCATCTTCACTTCTGTCAAGTGTGGCATAATCTTCTGTGAGTTCGCCAACCTGGTACAACTCGCCACGGTAGGTGTATTCGAAAGCGACGGCGATGGCTTCGTCATTCTGCAGCTTACGCGTTAGTGTGATGTAACCGAGGTAAGGATGGAAGGTAAATTCGGTTGAGTTAAGTTTGCGGGCACCGGAGATCTTTTCGAAATCGACACCGGATTTGAGACCGCGGTCCGAAAGCTCGGTGTTAATCACATCGACGTTACGGGACGCAGTAGCGAGAAGACCATCGATGTAATTTAACGTGTTTGCCTGGTTGTCGGCAGCGCCCTCCGCACCGTTGCTGGTAACCCCAGGGTTGTAAATCCGGACGGGTTCGCCAATGTCCATTAATCCGACAATGTTTCGCAGCGTCTGCGTATCGTTGTTCCGGTTCAGGATGTAGACCTCGACACGCATGATGTTCACACCCGACGTAATCTGCGGTGTGTGTTGCGTCCACTTCTCATAGTTGTCGCGGAAGAAGTGACTCAGGAAGAAGTGGCGGTTCTCGTCGTACTGCGATGCGATGAGTTCGAAGGGCCGGCCTTGTCCCGATCCGCCAGGACCGCCGCCGCCGAGATTGATGGCTGATGTTTTCCCCCGTTGCGTTGTCGCAATAGTGGTCACGTTGAGCTTTCCGAATTGCAACTGCGCCTTGATACCAAAAAGGTTTTGAGCGCCCTGGATGAGTGTGTTGTTCAACGGAAGGCTGACGTTACCGATCTCAAGCTTCTGCAGAATGTCTTCCTTGAAACCCGTGTATTCGACCTTCATGTTGTTTTGAAAGTCGAAGGAGTTGTTGTTGTCAAAGTTGGCCATCACCTGCAGTTTCTCGCCAACTTTTCCGATGACGCTGAGGTTTATCTGTTGATCGAATTCAAATCCGCCGTTCCGCTGCTGGCGGATAGGCATGGCCGGGTTGTTTATTTTTTGAAACTGTCCGCCGAAATCCAGGGTGACAAATCCGCGTGGAACGAGCTCCACATAGCTTCCGCCAAAAATCCGATCCAGTACAGGGCTGATATAGATCTTTGGGATGATGCCTCGCGAGCTTACGGGACTTTCTCCATCCTGTGCGCGGGCGCGTGACTTCCAGTAGTTCTTGAGTATCTGACGGTCCTGGTATTGCTTGTATTCTTCGAACGACATGCTCGATGCCGGCCGATAATTAAGCTCACCAAGCTTTTCGTAGATCGTATAATTACCCGCGGTGTCGATCTCCACGTCGAGTGTCATGCTTGACGGATTTTTCAGAAACAGTGGCGATTCCGTTGTGGTATTTGAAAAGGGATCGCCATACCGATCGGAAGGTCTGAACGTCGGTCTGCGCGAAGGACTATAAGGCTGATCAATGGCGGTCGTATCTGACCGAAGTCGGGCAGAGTCTTGTTGCTGTGCAAAAATTTCGGAAGGGATAATGAGGAAACAAAGCCATAGAAACAGGCTATGACTCAGGTTAAGGTTGTGGGTGATCTTCCGTATAAAAAACCTCAATTAAACGCTGTTTAAAACGACCCTTAATCAATTGAGTTCAAAGCACCAGTCAGAAGAAATCAGATAGCCTGCTATATAGCTTGGCATGGCACTACGCATTCTTAAGCGCTTGTTTAACCAAATCTTCCAAGGTAACAGTATTTCCTGATTTTTTCAGGACGCTATCTATACTTTTCTCTGCCACCGCTTTTGGCAAACCCAGGGTGAGTAAAGCAGATAACGCCTCTTTCCTGACAGTATTGTAACCCCCTTGGGAAATTGATGGCTGGCTCTCCTCCCAGCTTTCTTTTTTGAGCTTATCCTTCAATTCGATAATGACCCTTTGCGCAGTTTTTCCTCCGATTCCCTTGATGGATTGCAGGGCAACGGCATCCTCACGCACGATGGCGGATTTGAGTTCATTCTCATTCATGTACGACAACATCACGACGGCGGTGCTCGGCCCTACTCCGCTCACGGAAGTCAACTGTTGGAAGAGCCGCTTTTCACCTTCGGACGCAAACCCATACAACACGTGAGCATCCTCCCGGATCGCGAGGTGCGTAAAGAGGAAAACATTCTCCCGTTCTTTAATCGCGGAGAACGTCTGCAGCGAAATATGGACATGATACCCAACGCCGTTCACTTCAATGACGACGTGGGTGGGGTCACGGTGTACGAGCTTCCCTTTGAGAAATGCTATCATAGGATTGGTGCGAACGCAAAGGTATTATTACATCGGTGATGAAAAAATAATCCCGACGGTCTGTAGCCAGGCTAAACGAATTCCGTCGAATTTGGTCTTGCCTTCACATCGTTGACGAACCTGCGGAACTGCTCTTCCCTGTCTTTTTCACAAACGATAACCACATTCCCGAATTCACCCACTAGGTAGCCGTTAAGACCCTGAACGACGATGAGTTTGTCGGGTGATCCTTTGATCATGCAATTCCGGGTTTCGTAGGTGATGGCGTTGGCAGCCACAACGTTGTTGTTTTCGTCCTTCGCGGAGATCTCATGGATGGAGCCCCATGATCCCAGGTCAGACCAGGTAAAATTGCCGAGACATACATACACGTTCTTCGCCTTTTCCATCACACCGTAGTCGATCGAAATGCTTTTGCATTGCGGGTAGGCAATGTGAATAGCTCCGCGTTCGTCGGGTGTGCCCAGTTTGCCCTTGATCTCGTCAAAGACTTCCGTCATTTCGGGCAGGTATTCATGCATTGCGCGCAGGATCGCCTGGACGCCCCAAATGAAAATGCCTGAGTTCCAGACGAAATCTCCACTTTCCAGGAATTTTTTGGCGAGCGATAGTTCCGGCTTCTCCGTGAATGTCTTCACTTTCTTGACGAAGCTCTTTTCAGTGTGGTACTGTATATAACCATAGCCTGTTTCAGGGCGTGTCGGGTTTATACCAAGCGTGATCAGCTTGTCCTGGCTCTTCGCCTGTTCGGCAGCTTTGCGTGTAACTTCATGAAACTCAGACTCCTTGAGAATCAGATGGTCTGCCGGAGACACCAGCATGACGGCCTCTGGATTCCGGGCGGCGATTACATAACTGGCATAAGCAATACAGGCCGCCGTGTTTTTCCGCATCGGTTCCGCCAGGATCTGGTTGCTTTCGAGCACCGGAAGTTGCTCACGGACCAGGTCCGCGTGCTCCTCGTGGGTAACAACGTAGATGTTTTCGAGCGGGCACAGTGCCACAAATCGATCAAACGTTGATTGCAGCAGGGTTTTGCCTGTACCCAGGACGTCAAGAAATTGTTTTGGCTTCGAATTCCGGCTGTAAGGCCAAAAGCGTACTCCTACGCCTCCGGCCATTAGTACGACATACAAATTGTTGTTCATCAGCTTAAACCGCCTGAGGCGAGCTTTAATGCGAAAATTTTTTTTTATACGATACCCTCTTTGAGAAGGTCATGCAGGTGGACAAAGCCAACGATCTTGCTGCCATCCATCACAGGAAGCTGAGTGATATTGTTTTCCTGCATGATATGAAGGGCTTTAACAGCATATTCATCTTTTTGAATGTGTTTTGGGTTTATCGTCATGATGTCAGCGGCTTTGAGATTCCCAATATTAATGTTTTTCTGAAGCATTCTTCTAAGGTCCCCGTCAGTTATAATTCCGGCCATTTCACCGTTTTCATCAATTACAGCTGTACAACCGAGACGCTTGCCGGAAATCTCGAGTATGGCGTCAGTAACGAGCGTGTCGGGTGACACGCGCGGAAGTTGATTCTGCAGGTAGATGTCAGAAACTTTCAAATAAAGCTGCTTTCCAAGAGAGCCGCCCGGATGGAACTCAGCAAAGTCTTTCGAAGAGAAGTTACGCTTCTCAAGCAAGCATACAGCGAGTGCGTCGCCGAGCGCAAGGTGCACAGTTGTGCTTGTAGTTGGTGCAAGATTGTGAGGACATGCTTCTTCTGCAATCGTTGCATTGAGCACGAAATCGGCTTGTTGCGCGAGATATGAATTTGTGTTTGAAATTAAAGCAACAAGCTTTGATCCTCTGCGTTTGAGTAACGGAACAAGAACCTTGATCTCCGGAGTATTTCCGCTCTTTGAAATACAGATAACAATGTCATCCTTCTGGATCATACCAAGATCACCATGGATGGCGTCGGCCGCATGCATGAACAACGCAGGTGTGCCGGTCGAGTTGAGTGTGGCAACTATTTTATTTGCAATAATGGCGCTTTTGCCGATGCCTGTAATGACAACACGGCCCTTTGCAGAATAAATTTCGTTGACGCAAGCTTCAAAGTTATCGTCAATGAGATTGATCAGATTTTCAATTGCATGCGCTTCATTTAATAAGACAGCCTGTGCAATTTTTTTGATATTTTTTACTAAATTCAATGCCTTTTGAAAATTAGCTTTGTTGGAACACAAAGATATATAATTAGGTTTTTATCGAAACAAATAAGATGTTGGTAGAAGAGAAAGATGCTCTTAAGGAGCGTTTGAAAGAGATATTCGGATACAGTCAGTTCCGTGGTAATCAGGAGGCTATCATTCGGAACCTGTTGGAAGGGAACAATACGTTTGTGATAATGCCCACGGGTGCTGGTAAATCTTTGTGCTACCAGCTTCCAGCGATGGTGCGTGAAGGTCTTGCTATCGTGATTTCACCGCTGATCGCGCTCATGAAGAATCAGGTTGATCAGATGAATGCTTATGGTGTGAATGCGCGCTTCCTCAACTCGACGCTGAGTAAAGGCGAGATCACCCGACTCAAGAAGGAGTGCATGAACGGCAACGTCAAATTGCTGTATGTAGCCCCCGAATCCCTGAATAAGGAAGAGACCATTGAATTCCTGAAAAAGGTAAACGTCTCGTTTGTTGCCATAGATGAAGCTCACTGTATCTCTGAATGGGGCCATGACTTCAGGCCCGAGTACCGCCGCATCAAGACCATGATCCAGAATCTTGGTGACATGCCGGTGATCGCGCTGACCGCGACGGCAACGCCAAAGGTTCAGCTCGATATTCAAAAGAACCTCCAGATGGAGGAAGCTGATGTCTTCCTTTCCTCATTCAATCGTAAGAATCTTTATTACGAAGTCAGACCAAAGAAGGAGACGAAGAAACAACTAATCAAATTCCTCAAGGAACATAAAGGCAAGTCTGGTGTGATATACTGCCTTAGCCGTAAGAAGGTTGAAGAAATCGCACGACTTCTGAACGTGAACGGATTTAAGGCAGCACCCTATCACGCAGGTCTTGATCCGGATGTCCGCATGAAGAATCAGGACGATTTCCTGAATGAAGAAGTTGACATCATTGTCGCGACAATTGCCTTTGGAATGGGTATCGATAAACCCGATGTGCGATTCGTCGTGCATTACGATGTTCCCAAATCACTCGAAGGCTATTACCAGGAAACCGGTCGCGCAGGTCGCGATGGTCTTGAAGGCATCTGCCTCATGTTCTATAGCCACAATGACCTGAACAAGCTTGAGAAATTCAACAAAGACAAACCTGTGCAGGAGCGTGAAAATGCGCGCATCCTTTTGCAGGAGATGGAATACTATGCCGAGTCTCCGGTTTGTCGCAGAAGACAATTGCTTCACTACTTCGGTGAAGAATACAATCAGGAAAACTGCGGCATGTGCGACAACTGCGTACATCCGCGCGAACGCTTTGACGGTACGGAAGCAATTTCACTTGTTCTAAGAACTGTCAAGCTTACTAACGAACGATTCGGTCTCAATCACCTGGTTCATGTCATTCGCGGTGTTGAGGATGAATACGTTAAGAGTTACGGGCACTTCGACTTGCCGGTATTTGCAAAGGGATCGGATCAGGATGCCGATTACTGGAAGTCGGTCATTCGTCAGACGCTCATTTATCAATTCCTCGAGAAGGACATTGATAACATCGGTGCGTTGAAGGTGTCCCGCAGAGGAGCAGAGTTCCTCAAGAAACCGTACCTCGTTGAACTTTCAAGAGATCACGATTTTACGACCGATATCGACGAGGAAGAAGAATCAGCTGAAAGACAGGTGCCGTCCAAGTCTTACGACGATAAGCTTTTCGAGATTCTGAAGACACTTCGTAAGAAAATTGCAAAGGAAAAGAATCTGCCTCCGTATGTGATATTCCAGGATCCGTCGCTTGAAGAAATGGCGACGACTTATCCAACGTCGCGTGAGGAGCTCGCACAGGTCAACGGTGTGGGTATGGGTAAGGTGAACAAGTTTGGAAAGGAGTTCATCGAAACAATCAAGGAATACGTAGAGGAGAACGACATCGAAACGGCGAATGATGTTGTTGTGAAGTCTTCGGTAAACAAATCGAAAACAAAAATCTTCATCATCCAGCAAATTGATCGTAAGGTAGACCTCGAAGAGATCGCGGAATCAATAAACCTTTCTTTCGAGGACTTGCTTACCGAAGTCGAGAATATTTGTTTTTCAGGTACGAAACTCAACCTGAACTACTACATAGATCAGGTGCTCGACGTTCACAAACAGGACGATATCCACGATTACTTCATGAATGCAGAGTCCGATAGCCTCGAAATGGCTCTTCAGGACGACAGCATTGCCGACTACTCCGAAGAGGAGATCCGCCTCATGCGTATCAAGTTCCTTTCGGAATACGCCAACTAGATTCAGAAATCACCATTTTCGTGAAGGCCCGGTTCAAATCCGGGCCTTTTTTTGTCGGAACCCGCCCGATTTTATTTAATGGAATAGAAAATTATCTTTGGAATTTATTTTTCGAATTTCCTTAATGAACATACTTGTCGTAGGCAATGGAGGCCGGGAGCATGCTTTCGCCTGGAAGATCCGGCAGAGCCAAAGCTGTGAGAAGCTGTACGTCGCTCCTGGTAACGCCGGAACTCGTCTTGTAGGTGAAAACGTCGGCATAAAAAGCGACGATTTTGAACAGCTTGGCAAATTTTGCCTTGATAAAGAAATATCGATGCTGGTCGTCGGTCCGGAGGCGCCGTTGGTGAAAGGCATCCGGGACTACTTTGAATCAAAGGATGAACTCCGTCACATTTTATTAATCGGACCTGGCAAGTCCGGGGCCCGGCTGGAAGGCAGCAAGGATTTTTCCAAGCAGTTTATGCTCCGACATGGTGTACCTACTGCCAAGGCAAAAACATTTACGGCCGGCGAGATTGCCGATGCGCGTCAATATGTGAGTGCTCTTCAAACCCCGGTTGTACTAAAGGCAGATGGCCTTGCTGCGGGGAAAGGCGTTGTTATCTGTCAGTCGCACGATGAAGCGAACAAGGAACTGGACGAAATGCTGCTGAGTCACAAGTTTGGTGAGGCAAGCAACAAAGTACTGATCGAAGAATTTCTCAGTGGAATTGAACTGTCGGTATTCGTTCTCACCGATGGCAAAGACTATGTAATCCTTCCCGAAGCGAAGGACTACAAACGAATAGGAGAAGGCGACACCGGACCAAACACCGGCGGAATGGGAGCTGTATCTCCCGTCGCTTTTGCAGATGCTGCCTTTATGAAAAAGGTTGAGGATCGTGTTATCAAACCTACGATTGCCGGCTTGCAGGAGGAAGGGATTCCATACTGTGGGTTCATTTTCATTGGGCTGATGAACGTCGGTGGTTCGCCGTATGTTATCGAATACAACGCACGGATGGGAGATCCGGAAACGCAGGCTGTATTGCCTCGTATCAAAAGCGATTTCGCAGAGTTGCTTGCTCTTGCTGCTCGCGGTGAGCTGGGCAAGGCACGCGTAGAAATAGACGATCATTTTGCCGTGACGTTATCATTGGTATCGGGCGGCTATCCCGGGGATTATCAGAAAGGAAAGGTAATTTCGGGACTGGGATCGAATGGAAAGGAACTGGTCTTCCACGCTGGTACCCGCGCTGACGGAAACGCTGTCGTTTCGGACGGGGGACGAGTACTCGCTGTTACAGGCAGAGGGGCAACGCTGAATGAAGCGAGAACCAAGGCTTATGAAGCAGCGTCAAAAATATCCTGGGATGACTTTTACTATCGCCGGGATATTGGAAATGATTTAATGAATTATAAAGCTTAAGCGGGATGGGTTGTTCATGTGGATCAGCCTCGACAAAAAACGGCAAGGTTGCCGGTTGCAATAACAACGGAGCGTGTAGCACCGGGGGTTGCAACAAGATGAATGTTTTCGACTGGCTTTCGAATATGGACATGCCGGTGACTGACGTTTTCAAGGTTGTCGAGGTCCGTTTCAAAAACGGAAGAAAAGAATTTTACAGAAACGTTGAGGGACTGCCGCTCACGACAGGTGATGCTGTCGTCGTTGAAGTACCCAACGGTCACCATATTGGCTACGTATCACTGCAGGGTGAACTGGTTCGCCTGCAAATGCAGAAAAAGAAAATTGCCGACGACGGCGAAATAAAAAAGATATATCGCATCGCTCACCAGAAAGACCTTGAGAAATTTGAAGAAGTAAAAAAACGAGAGTTACCCACCCTCTACCGTACGCGCGAGATCATCAGAGATCTTAAGCTTGAAATGAAACTTTCCGACATTGAGTATCAGGCCGACAATACGAAAGCAACGTTTTTCTATTCCGCAGATGACCGTGTTGATTTCCGTGAACTGATCAAGATTCTCGCAGCGGAGTTCAGGATTCGTGTTGAGATGAGGCAGATAAGCCTTCGCCAGGAGGCAGGCCGACTCGGTGGAATCGGTGTGTGCGGACGTGAGCTCTGTTGCTCAACATGGTTAAGTGAATTCAAGAACGTTGCAACGAGTGCTGCGCGTTATCAAAACCTTTCGCTCAATCCAAGCAAGCTGTCAGGTCAGTGCGGACGACTCAAGTGTTGTCTCAATTATGAACTTGAGACGTACATGGATGCGCTTCAGCACATTCCGAAAATCGAAGGCCCGCTCCTCACGCTTAAGGGCGATGCAACACTTCAGAAAACGGACATCTTCCGTCGTATTATGTGGTTCGGATTCAGTGAAGAAAATACATGGTACCCGCTGAACATCGAAAGGGTTAACCACATTCTGAGGCTGAACAGAGAAGGGAAAAAACCCGCGAGCCTGGAGGAAGATCAGGTTGAAGAAAAGGTAACGACTGAACCATTGAACAGCGACCTGGCCAGAATGGACAAGAAGTTCAAGAACAAGTCGCGCAAGAAAAAGAAAAAACGTCCACAGGGAGGGAACAAACCTGAAGGCCGTGGGCAGGGTGGCCAGAATCAACAAAAACCGCCGAAGCGATGAAGTTTCGGATATTAGTCATCTGTTGTTGCATAGCCATGACTGGTTGTGATACGTCGAACGTGTATCACGAGTTTGTTGATCTTGACGATCGGGTTTGGATGCTGGATAATAAGCCACAGTTCACGTTCGAGATTAAGGACACTACTCAGACATATAACGTCTACTGGGATATCAGGAACTCTACCCACTATAAGTGGTCAAGATTGTTTGTGAAATTTTCCCTCATGGATACATTAGGCAACGACGTTGAATCAAAACTTGTTACCGCGTATTTATTCGAACCGAAGACTGGTAAACCATACGGAAAGAGCGGATTGGGCGATTTGTTCGACCATCGCGTAGAAGTTCTCAAGGGTTATCGTTTTCCCCGCGCGGGTGTTTATCAGGCAGAGCTCGAACAATATATGCGCGAGGATTCGGTGTCTGGCATTTTGTCGGTAGGTGTTGCTATAGAAAAGGCTGCGAACTAACCCACAGCAACTTCGTAGAAGCTGTCTTCCCGGAAATAGACTTCACCAGTCCGCATGAGATCTTCAGCGTTGAGCGAATCGATTCGCGCAATAAGGCGGGTGTAATAATCTTTCGACAGGCCGTAGATTATGATGTTCTTGAGTTTTTCCGCATGGGAGAACGGAGTTGTAATTTCTGCCTGCAGACTACCGATGAAATGATTTTTTGCTGTCTGCAGTTCATCACCGGGAATCGCTTCAAGTCGCAGCCTGCGCAGTTCTTTACGGATTTCGTCAAACGTCAATGCTACGTTTTCCTTGTTGACATCGGCGCCCATAACAAGGTAGTTGTCGCGAATCAGCGTGTGAATGGAAGCGTATATCCCATACGTGAGACCCTTTTCTTCGCGGATGTTCTTCATCAGTCGTGATCCGAAATATCCACCCAGAATATGGCTCAGCAACAACACGTCGAAATAGTCAGCATGGTTTCTTCCTATAAACCGTTTACCGACTCTCACCGATGTCTGAATGCTTCCTTCCTTCTCCTGCACGTTTCTGGATGGTTTGTCACCAGGCGCATGAACAGAAGGTTCCGTGGAGGGGCTGCATTTAAATGATGAAAACTTATGCGTTAACTGTTCGATGATCGACGACCCTATGTTGCCTGACACGATAACAAACAAGTCCGAGAAGAATGATCTGTGATGTTCAACCAAAGCAGGTTGTGACAAAAGCGATACTTCCTTCTCATCGAGTTCTCTTCCATACGGGTGAGAATCTCCAAACAGGAGGTTGCGGAAGAGCTTTGATGCCTGGAAGCTTGTTTTCTCCTTGTTGACCTTGAGGTTCTGCAGGTAAATCGTTTTGGATTGTTCCAGTTCCTTTTCGGGAAACACGCTTTCCGACAACACCTCGGCAAAAAGTTCGAGAACCGGTGATAGATTTTTCGACAGCGTATAAAGTGTCACGCTGACTACATCGAGCCCGGGACTGATTTCAACATGTGCGCCATAGAAATCGAATATACGCGCTATTTCGAAACTTGACTTTGTCCGCGTGCCTTTGAGGAGCAAGTTCGATGTGAAGTGTGCGGCGCCCCAGGTTTGCTCGTACCATCTTCCCGCTTTTACGATGACTTCGATTTTGACAACTTCCTGTTCTCCTCCAGCGACGACGTACATGTCAATTCCGTTTGTCAGCCTGACGTGCTGAGGTTCGATAAGGTCAAACCTCGTTGTCTTTTGAAAAGGAGGTGCAATGGTTCGATCGAGCATGTCAGTCCGTTACGGAGTTGTCCAGCTCAGCTGATCCAAGAACCTGCAGAAGAATTGTAAAACGCAGCGTTTCGGCAAGTGGGTGTTCGCGCTTATTGGTTGGAACCAGGTACGCCACATCAAAACCAAATGAGTTTCTGCGAAAGCCGGTTCCGATCGTGAGATATTTGCGGTTCCCTTTCAGGCTGTTCTCATTAAAGTAACCCAGCCTGGCAGCGAATGTATCATTGTACCAGTACTCGACACCGGTAGAAAGCATAATTTCTTTCAACTCTTCTTTCGCCCCGCCGGGAGCGTCGGAGAATGAGCCAAAAATCCCACTCAGGAGGCTCTTGTCCGCATCCGACGGAGGCGTTGGAACGAGAAGCTTGTTGAGGTCAAGCGCAAAAGTGAATTTGTTGTGAAGGTCGAGTTCTGTAGTGTATGCCGCTCCGAGCTTCAGATTCGTGGGAATGAAGTCTGCGTTGTCGCCATTGGTGTATGAAATCTTTGCGCCGATATTCGAAATCGCGGCTCCAAGTGATAGTGTGTTGTTGCGTGCGCTACGCTCAATGAGCTTTGTATAAAAAATACCAAGGTCTGTCGCGACGCTGTGACCGGGTTGTGCCTCATTACCTGTAAACGCACCGGTCAGGTTGGAAAAAATGTATTTGGCAGTGATACCAAGGCTCAATTGCTCGGTCAGTTTGCGCGAGTATGTTCCTTCAAAGGAAAACTCCCGCGGATTGAAGTCACCGAGGCTCTGGTTAAACTGATCGGTGAATCTGATATCTCCCAGATCAAAATACTTTATCCCAAACGCCACGGCCTGTTCCCGGCTGATCTTGTAGAAACCGGTCAGATACGAGAGATACATATCGTTAATGATCTTTCCCAGCCAGGGCGACACAGAAAGGGATGCGCCGTATTTGTGCTCAATAAAAGACAGCTTGCCCGGATTCCACCATGCGGCGTTTGCATCAGGGGAAGTGGCTACCCCAACATCACCCAGGGCAGCATGTCGTGCATCAGGAGTGATGACAAGAAAGGGTACGGCTGTAGTTATCGCGTTTTCCTGGCCGATGATCGTAACCGGGTCTTTTACACCAGGGTCTGTCTGAGCAGATAACGAAGAAATACCAAGGATAACGAGTATATACGCAAGAACGCCCGATTTCATTAAGATTTTTTTCAAAGGTTTAAAATTAATCAATTTGAAACAATAAGTTTCGTTACCCGCTCACTTCTTCTGCCATCCGAAAGGGAACGAAGCCACAGGCGGCCAAAGTATAGACCAGGAGGCAGTTTTTTTGCCTCAATAAGGTCACTCACGTCCATCCGTACCTCATACGTGCTTGTGGGGATATTGAACGCGATTTGCTTCAACGCCTGTCCTGTTGCGTTTAATAATAATATGCCACCCTCCAGCTCTTCCCCGGAGCGATTGTGGGTGAAAACAAAGGTCGTTTCCGAGATGACCGGATTAGGATAGTTTCCGAAGGATTCAATAACCAGCGACGAACCATCGGTCACTGTAAATTGTACTGCCTTTTCGGCCGGGTTGTTGAATGTGTCCCAAGCCTTTACAGTGATCGTATGTTGTCCGGGCGTCAAACCACGAATCGGAAATCTGATCCAGCCGCGGGTGTAGTCATCCTTTTCAGTGACGTAATAATCATTGAGGAGGAACACTTCAGCATCGTTGTCGAGAACGGCCATCATGGTGTTGCCTATTCCGTAGTTCGAGATGTTTATACCGCTTTCATCCGACAACTTCACGACAAGGAAGATGTTTGGACTTACAACGCCACCGTTGATGAACGTTGTGTCGCCCATGAAAACTTCAAGGTCTGGCGATGAATTGTCACCCGCGACATCGGTTTCACTTCCCCCAACTTTGAATTCACTCGCTCCGCCTGCAACGTCGCGTGTTCGGGCATCATCAAATGCATACAGACTGAGTTTACCGGGATTGATTTCGTAGGCGATGTTTCTCGGGAGTATGAATTCCATTTCAAAGGCACCATCTTTCACCGTGGCCTCGCCACGGAACAATGGATTGTACCATTGACGGAACGTATATGCCGGATCGTTCTTCCCAATCGTTACAAATTGTGTGCGTTTGTCAAACAGCGTCGTGTTTACGACACCATTAAATGATTCGTCAGTTTCCCCGTTTGACGTCTCCACCCTTCCCTTTATGCGCACTGTCGAAAGTGCTTTAAGCGTGTCAGAACCGTTCGCGGTTTTTATTTCATCCACGGTGATGTTACCTGTCGGCAAAGCGAGTCGCATTCCAGGATCACCGAGAAGAGAGAAGTTTCTGTTTGCCACACCGCTTGTGCTGTTGTTTTTTGTCGTCATGAACACTTCACCGATCGTCAGCTGATTGCCCGGGTTGAGTTCAAACAATGCGTCATAGAATGCGATGTTAAGCGTGAAGTTGGTGTTCGAGTTCACCGGACGTGCCGTTGTCACGAGGCCGATACTGCCACCGGTCTCTTTCAGAATGGTCTGTTCCGCGCCAGATAATAAAGTGGGATCATCATGTCTTCCGAATTCGCACGTGGCGGTTACGAGGAAGGGAGTTGACTCATTGGTGAGCGATGCGATTGCTGTTTCCGTCAGTATCCGTTCATCAGCCCAAAGCTTTTCTGCACCGTGACCGGTATAGTTAATAATAACCGAACGATTAAACTCGTTGATCAAGTCTTCGTTCGCGGCTGGAATTGATTCGCCATTAGGCGTAACATTTTTCTGATAGACCCCGAGGAACAACTTGCGGGTGTTGTGCCATGGGTAATTTGCTTCAATGGTTTCCGCAAGAAGATTCGCCTGTGACTGGTGAATGCTTGTAAAGCCATCGGAGTTGCTGCCGTCATCGGCAACGAAGACAATGTCCTTTCGCCAGCGGCCGAAACGCTGTTGATCTTTATCGTAACGAATTAGTTTGTCTACAACGACACGGGCTTCTTCCACCGTCTTGACTGGAAGACGGCCGACACCGATGTCCATCGTATGTGTTTGAAGGAAACTGTTCTCAGCCCATTCACCTTCGTCTTCTTCGAGAAATCCGAAGTAATCGTCGGATGAATACGTTTCCAGTGGCGAGAGCGAATTTCGCGACTCGTATGTCGGGACGAAATTTGTGTTGTTGGCCACTCTTTGCTTGTAATCATAAGAACACTTCCCGAACAACAACACATTTTTCAATCGGGGGCTTTTCAGATAAAGGTGTCTGATAAAATCGCGGATCGCCGTTACATCCTGTCGCCCGGATGAGAATTCATTATAGATTTCTTCGGTAGTAACAACGGCAGTGTTCCAGCTGTTAAGATTGGCGCGATGATCGGCAAGGCGCTCAGATTCATTCCTGAAAGCAGGTGGAGTAATGACAAGATAATCCGGAGTTGAGAGGCCATGCAGGTTCTGTGGTTCGACTCCGCTCACCAGTCGCGGTGAAGGAATATCCTGATTAAATACAATGTACTCGGCGGCTATCGATAACGTTGGTGATCCCGAGAAACGCGCTTCCCCTCCCGTAACCGAATATGATTGTATACGGGGTTCGAAAAAATTGGTAACGTTCCATATCGACATGTCAGGTTGATTTGACATGCGATATTCTACCGCGCTTTCAACGCTCAAGGCGTTTCTGAAGCGTGTTTGATTTCCGTAGAGGCCAAGCTTTCTGGAAACATGGAGCGAGAAAAAATCGAGATAACCAATAGAACGTCCCGAAGATCCGCGCGTGAAGTTGTATGATATTACGTGCTGCGTTCTCGACAATGCGCCCGTTGATGCGGGAGTAATTTGTAAGGTGTCTCTACGTCCGCGACCTTTTGCACCGTACGCCGAATCTGAAATGACAGGTACGATTTGTTCGCCAACCTGAACATCGTTCACAAACACTTTGAATGATGAAAGATTCACGGATTGCGACATCACATCCGACACAAGAAGGGCTGGCTCGTCAACAATTCCGGGTATATCGAATGAGAAGTTCTGCGTGCTTGTCAGATCAAAACGTTCACCGTACCATCTGCGCCCGGACTTCAGTTCGTTGTGTTGTTCCAGTTCGTGCCGGGCAAAGTCTCGAAACGTTGTAACGGTAATGCCACCGGCTCCGGCATCATCGGTCTGAACGCGCTTGCCATTGGTATCGCCAACAGTGACAAAGTAGAAGTTTTCGTCGGCGTAAAGATTTTGCTCGATGTAGAAGACATTCTTTTCTGCGATGAACTCGCTTCGGTTCGGTCCCTGTGCATAGAACAGAATATGATCGCCGGAATTGAAAACGCCGTCGGACTCGCCTGTAACGAGGATAGCGAGTTCAACGGGATCCGATGGGCGCTGAATTGCATTCTCCTGTGGAAGCATGCCTCCGGGGAGACCATAAATCCTGATTTTCCTCGGGTCAATCGAACCGGGATCAAAACCCATTTGGCGGAATTGATCACGGGTGATGCGATACACGCCATCGTGGTCGACTGCAATCTTATACCACTTCCCTGCGCTAAAAACAGATGACTGTGCAACGGCAGGGGCTGCTGAATGCAGGAAAATTGCGATATAAAGCAGTCTCGCCAACATCAGGTTTGGACAAACTGGTTAAATAACGACACGCCTATGTAGGCTAGTATAATGATCGGTATCGCGGAAGTACCCAACACGACAAAGAGTAATACGGAAATCAGCAAAAAAGTAAACCGTACTTTGTTGTCGGCCCACGTATAGTTCTTGAACTTCAATGCAAAGAATCGGAGGGGTGAAACCAGCAGGAGGGAAAAAACGAACGTAATTGGGACAAGTACCAGGGGTTGATACAACCAGGGGACTACGTCCGCCGGCAGAAGCGGCAAGGCAGAAATAAACAAGGTATTCGCTGGTGTATTAAGTCCGATAAAAGAATCACTTTGGCGCGTGTCGACGTTGAAGATTGCCAGGCGCAATGCTGAAAAAGCTGCTATCGTGAAACCAAAGTAAGGGAGTATTTCGGAGGTACCGGACGCGCCAATGAGCTTGTACATAACACATGCAGGAAGTACCCCGAAGCTGACTACGTCGGCAAGCGAATCCAGCTCTTTGCCAATGGGTGACGAGAACTTTAGCATGCGTGCAGCGAAACCATCAAGAAAATCGAACACGCAGGACGCCCAGACAAAATACGCTGCGGGCACTCCGCGGTTTTCAAGCAGGAATACGATTCCGATGCATCCACAAAGCAGGTTGCAACAGGTTAAAAAATTGGGCAAATGACGGATCATGCTACAAATTTAGGGTAACGCCGCTACAAAAAAACAGCTGCAGTGGCCGTGTATAAAGTCTGTCAGGTTACAGCGCAAAAAGGGTTATGTTTTTTTTCGAAGCCAATTGTCGTTTCAGGTCCGTGCCCGGGATACACCAATGTCTCATCCGGCAGAGGAAACAATATATTGTGAATACTCGAAATCAATGTATCATAATTTCCGCCCGGCAGATCGGTACGACCGATGCTGCTTCTGAATAGCACATCACCGGCAATGACAACACCTTGCTCACGATGGAGAAATGCAACGTGGCCCGGAGCGTGACCCGGTACAAAAAGCACTTCAAGTGTCTGGTTACCGAAAGTAACGGACTGCCCTTCTGTCAGAAATTCATCTGCGTCCGTATGTTGGTAACCGGGAAAGCCGTAACCCTGTGCGATCACAGGGCCCGCGTTCAATACAACTTCGTCAAGCGGATGAATCCACAATGAAACGTTGAATTTTGTTTTAACAAACCAGTTCCCGAGGATGTGATCGATATGGCAATGCGTGTTGAGGAGCATTTTAACATTGAGCTGATGATGCTCAATAAAACTTGCGAGTTCATTTTCTTCATCCCGATTGCTGCAACCCGGATCTATAATCACGCACGATTTCGTATCGTCGTAGAGGACGTATGTGTTTTCTTCAAATGGATTAAATGTAAACCGTTCTATCTGCATCAGCCGAATGAAAAAAAGGCCGTCCCTTATGGGACGGCCTCATATCGTATTGTACTCCTACAAATGAATCACTTCTCCGTATGCAGCGGCAGCCGCCTCCATGATCGCTTCACTCATCGTCGGGTGCGGGTGAACCGATTTGATGATTTCGTGACCTGTGGTTTCGAGATTTCTCGCTGCTACTACTTCGGCGATCATTTCAGTTACGTTCGCGCCGATGAAGTGGGCACCGAGCCACTCACCGTATTTGGCATCGAAAATAACTTTGACAAATCCGTCAGTTGCACCGGCTGCCTTAGCCTTACCCGATGCGCTGAACGGAAACTTGCCGACTTTGATTTCATACCCTGCTTTCTTCGCCGCCTCTTCTGTGTAACCGACAGAAGCGATTTCGGGTGAGCAGTAGGTACATCCCGGCAGATTGTTATAGTTTAGCGGCTGCGGATTGAGTCCTGCAATTTTCTCAACGCAGATTATTCCTTCAGCAGATGCAACGTGTGCGAGTGCAGGACCTTTTACTATATCACCGATAGCATAAACGCCTGGAACGTTTGTCTTGTAGAAATCATCAACGACAACCTTTCCTTTTTCGGTTTTTACACCGGTTTCTTCGAGCCCGATACCTTCGATGTTTGTAGAGACACCGACCGCAGACAACACTACATCGGCTTCGATCTTGATTTCACCTTCGGGAGTTTTTACTGTTGCAACGCACCCGCTACCTGATGTGTCGACTTTTGTAACTTCGGAATTTACATAGATCTTCATTCCTGACCTCTTGAAGCTTTTCTCAAGTGTTTTAGAGACTTCTTCATCCTCTACAGGAACGATTCTCGGCAGAAATTCCACGATAGTGACTTCGGTTCCGAGTGTGTTATAGAAGTAGGCGAATTCCACGCCGATGGCACCGGAACCAACCACAAGCATTTTCTTAGGAAGTTCCTTCAACACCATCGCCTCACGATAACCTATGATTTTCTTGCCATCGATTTTCATCGAAGGAAGTTCGCGCGAACGTCCGCCGGTAGCGACGATGATGTGTTTTGCCTCGTAGTCTGTTTTCTTTCCTTTATCATCAGCAACTTCGACTTTGCCGCCTTTCTTCAGCTTTGCAACGCCGGCAATGTGATCGATCTTATTCTTGCGAAACAGGAATTGAATGCCTTTGCTGTTGCTGGCTGCGACATCTCGGCTGCGTTGGACCATCGCGGGAAGGTCAGCTTTAAAGTCCTTGACCTCGACACCGTAATCTTTTGAATGCCTGATATATTCAAAAACATTAGCGCTTTTGAGCAGAGCCTTTGTAGGAATGCAGCCCCAGTTCAGACAAATGCCTCCGAGTTCTGCCTTCTCAACCACGCCGACTTTCATCCCCAATTGTGAAGCTCTGATAGCAGCGACATATCCGCCGGGCCCGCTCCCGATTACGATTAGATCATATTTTGACATAGTATACGTGTTAAATTCGCAGCCAAAGATAACCGCAGTTACGCATTTTCGAAACCCGGGGCGAGAAACTTGGCCAGGATGCGCAGGCAGGGAAGGCCAGAGACTTTTTTTTTCAATAATTACCTTATTTTTGCCGCCTGTGCCCTGTTTGCCGGGGCTTTCGCCAAAATCAACCAAACAAGAGATGAAACTACTTCAGGGAAAAACCGCGCTGGTAACAGGAGCTTCAAAAGGTATCGGAAGAAGCATCGCAATGCGTTTTGCGGAGCAAGGTGCGAATGTTGCCTTTACCTACCTGTCAAGCGTTGAACAGGGCCAGGCACTCGAGGCCGAACTCACGTCTAAAGGAGTGACTGCCCGCGGCTTTAAATCGGATGCATCTGATTTCAAGCAGGCGGACGCGCTGATCAATGATGTAATCTCAGCCTTTGGTTCGCTGGATGTTCTTGTGAACAATGCAGGTATTACGCAGGATACACTTTTGCTTCGCATGACCGAAGAAATGTGGGACAGAGTAATTGATGTCAACCTCAAATCATGTTTCAATACCATTAAGGCTGCAACCAAGCAGATGATGAAACAGAAGAGTGGTTCTATTATCAATATGACATCTGTTGTTGGTATCAAAGGCAACGCGGGCCAGGCAAACTATTCATCTTCAAAAGCTGGTATTATTGGTTTGACAAAATCCGTTGCACTCGAACTTGGTTCAAGAGGAATACGATGCAACGCTATCGCTCCCGGTTTTATTGAAACGGAAATGACCGCCAAACTCGATGAGAAGACGGTGCAGTCATGGCGTGATGCAATTCCATTGAGGCGGGGCGGAAGACCCGAAGATGTCGCAGACGCTTGTGTGTTCCTCGCATCTGATATGTCTTCCTATATTTCCGGACAGGTGCTGCAGGTCGATGGCGGTATGCTGACATAAGCATTTTCGGTCAGGAGTCTCAATACAAGAGACCTTGCATTCAGAGTTAATACAATCGTTTTCATTGGGAACAGACGTCGTACCCCAAACGACCGTAAGCCTTACCGTTGTAAAAAATTTTTATCAATCGTTTGGAAACAAGGCTGGTTGGACCTACGTTTGTGTTATCAAAGTCGAATAAGCACATCTGCTTAATCGCTTTATAAAGAAGCGCTGAGAGACAGGCTCGAAGAAGCGCTAGCAACCCCCCGGGACTCCGGGAAAGGTGCTAAATCCTGATCCCGAGTAACATCGGGAGAATATAAACCGATTAAAAAATGAAAAACATCAGTTTCACCCATCTCAGGAAAAGCCTACGTGGCTTAAGTGCTTACCTCAGGGATCTGTTCCATTCTATTTGTTGTCCGGTTTGCGACGACAGCATGTGTTGCTGTTGTGGTACCTGCTGTTGCTGAAAAGCACGATACTATTTTTCACAACAGCACTACGCCCGGCCAGGTCTGGCCGTAGTGTAACCTTATCACAATCACAAAACCGATTAACAACATCTAAAATATTACAGCTATGTCAAGCTTACGTTTCGAAACATTACAACTCCACGCTGGTCAGGAAGTCGATCCCATAACTCGTTCACGCGCAGTACCGATTTATCAGACCACGTCATATACATTCAAAGATTCTGTTCACGGTGCGAACCTGTTTGCACTGAAGGAATTTGGTAACATCTATACACGCATCCAGAATCCGACAACAGACGTATTTGAAAAAAGAATTGCAGCCCTTGAAGGTGGTGTCGCCGCACTTGCAACAAGTTCAGGAATGGCGGCACAGTTTCTCGCTCTTCACAATATCCTTCAGGCAGGCGATAACTTCGTGTCCACAAGTTTTGTCTATGGTGGAACCTACAATCAATTCAAGGTTTCATTCAAAAGATTAGGTATCGAAGCGCGTTTCGCCGAAGGCGATACTGCAGCTTCGTTCGAGGGTCTCGTCGACGAAAAAACCAAAGCGTTTTTCATCGAAACAATCGGAAACCCGGGCTTTAACATCCCCGATTTCGAAGCGATCGCAGCTGTTGCACGCAAGTATGACATCCCGCTCATCGTGGACAACACGTTTGGCGCAGCAGGATATCTCTTCAGACCTTTCGAACACGGCGCAAACATCGTTGTACAGTCCGCGACGAAATGGATCGGAGGCCACGGTACATCTATTGGCGGTGTCATCGTCGACGGAGGTAACTACAACTGGGGCAACGGCAAGTATCCGCAATTCACAGAACCCAGTGAAGGATACCACGGCCTGAAATTCTGGGAAACATTTGGCGAAGGAAACCCGCTTAATCTTCCGAACATCGCTTACATCATCCGCGCACGCGTTGAAGGATTGCGTGACCTCGGCCCATCGTTGAGTCCGTTCAATTCTTTCCAACTCCTGCAGGGACTGGAAACACTTTCGCTTCGCGTACAGCGCTCGGTTGATAATGCACTTGCACTCGCGCAGTGGCTTGAAAAACATCCGCTGGTCGAAAGTGTGAACTATCCGGGACTCGAAAGCAGCACGTATCACAAGCTTGCAAAGAAATACCTCAGAAACGGATTTGGTGCAGTTTTCTCCTTCACACTGAAAGGAACAAAAGCGCACACCAGCCGCTTCGTTGATAACCTCAAACTGATCAGTCACCTCGCGAATCTGGGAGATAGCAAGACGCTCATCATTCAACCGTCGGCAACCACGCATCAGCAGCTGAGCGACGAAGAACAGATAACTGCAGGTGTGCTGCCAAGTTTGCTTCGCGTTTCAGTCGGTATCGAACATGTCGATGATTTGAAGGCAGACTTCCAGCAGGCATTCACAAGAGTGTTTGAGGGCGAACTCGTATCATGATCATAATGGCCCGATGGAAAAACACGATCACACGTTTCACTATACAAAACCCCTGAAGCTGGAGTCCGGGGAATCACTCCCGGGTTTCCAGCTTAAATACACCACGCTGGGCAGACTGAATCACGATAGGTCAAATATCGTTTGGGTTTGCCACGCGTTAACCGGAAGTTCCGATTTCACGGACTGGTGGGGCGAGTTGTTTCGTGAAGGCAGTGCGTTCGATCCAAGGCATTATTTTATCATTTGTGTCAACATGCCGGGTGGTTGTTACGGATCAACAGGTCCGCTTTCGTTAAACCCGGATGGCGAAACGTATTATCATTCATTTCCGGCGTTAACAAACCGCGACGTTGTGGCTGCGTTCGACCTGCTTCGAAAGGAGCTTCGTATCGAGCGCGTGCACACACTTATTGGCGGATCGCTTGGTGGTCAACAGGTACTTGAATGGGCAATCACTCAGCCGGAAGTTTTCGACCATATCGTGCCGATCGCGTGCAACGCTTTTCACTCACCCTGGGGAATTGCGTTTAATGAGGCACAACGCATGGCCATCGAAGCTGACCCGACCTGGAAAACAAATGATGCGCATGCAGGAACGGAGGGGCTCAAGGCGGCTCGCGCCATTGGAATGATTTCGTATCGTTACTACGAAACCTTCAACCAGACACAGGCGGAAAAAACCGACGACAAGGTTGATGATTTTCGTGCATCGTCGTACCAGAGGTACCAGGGACAGAAACTGGCAAATCGCTTTAATGCTTTCACGTACTGGCGACTAAGCAAAATGATGGATAGCCATAACGTTGGCAGGGGCAGGGCCGGTAACAAAGAGGCTCTCCGGAAAATCCGGGCGAAAACCCTGGTCATCGGTATCGACACCGATATTCTGTTTCCTGTCACCGAGCAAAAATTTCTCGCGGAGCACATTACGAATGCGAAGTACGCCGAGATCACATCGCTTTACGGACATGACGGATTCCTCGTTGAATTCGATCAACTGGATACTATCCTCAAAAAATATTACAACAAAAATGAAGAACCGGGTTCGATAGTCTCGGCTCAAACGAACCAGTTGGAAGTTAACAATCTGAAGAAATGAGAAAGAACTTAAAATTAGGCCTGTTTGGTTTCGGTTGTGTTGGTCAGGGACTTTATCACGTACTTGAAGAAACACAGGGGGTAAAAGCTGAGATCAAAAAGATTTGCGTCAAAACAAAAAACAAGACGCGTCCGTTGAGTGAAGATCTGTTTACTTTTTCCCGGGAAGAGATCCTGAACGATCCTGAGATCGACGTGGTCGTTGAGTTGATCGATGACGCAAATGCCGCCTACGAAATCGTCAAGGAGTCTCTCCTGAGAGGCAAGGCAGTTGTGACGGCAAACAAGAAAATGCTTGCCGAACATCTCGCGGAACTCTATGAATTGCAAAAACAGACAGGCAAACCGTTGTTGTATGAAGGAGCGGTTTGCGGAAGTATACCGATTCTTCGAAACCTGGAGGAATATTACGACAACGATCTGATCAGCAGTATCGAAGGAATCTTCAACGGGTCGACAAACTATATCCTCACAAAAGTATTTGAGGAGAACAGGAGTTATTCGGAAGCGCTTGCCAAAGCCCAGGAACTTGGTTTTGCTGAATCGGATCCCAGGCTCGACGTGCAGGGATACGATGCAAAGTACAAGCTCGTACTTGCTATAGCCCATACGTTTGGGGTGTTTGTCCGCCCCGAGGATGTAGCCAACATCGGAATCGACAGGATTTCAGATATCGACCTAAAGTTCGCCCGCGAGAATCACTATACCATCAAGCTGATTGCGCGTGCCTTCAAGATCAAGAACCGGATTTACGGGTTCGTAGCACCGCAGTTTGTCAAGGACCTGCACCCGCTTGCGTCGGTACGAAACGAGTATAATGCCGTGCAGGTCGAAGGGGCATTCGCTGAAAAGCAGTTGTTCATCGGTAAAGGCGCTGGAAGTTATCCGACCGGTTCGGCCGTACTGAGTGACGTTTCGGCGCTTACTTATGACTATGCCTACGAATACAAAAAGCTACACCAGGGCGCGCAGTTCGAGTTTTCAAACGACCTTCTGGTTGACGCCTTTGTAAGTTTTGACCATAAAGCGCCGATTTCCATCAGCGACTTTGAACAGTTTAAGTCGGGCTATGCCGCCAACGGAAAGCAGTACATGGTGGGTCGTGTAAGGCTGACCAGGCTTCTTGAATGGCACGAAAGCTACGGAGCAGGTGTGATCCTTGCGCCGGACAGCGTTTTTGTACCCGCAGCACTCATAGACAAGAAAGTAGTGGCGATTTAGCCAGGTGGGAAAGCCCGCAATATCCCTCTTTCCATAAACGTTTCAGTCGGTTTTTCCATGCAGGAAATAGCTGGTTTTCTCGCTTTTTCAGGCGTGGAAAAAACTATTCAATTCTGTGTAGTTTAAGCCGCCTCCGCCTATATTTGTAGCCGCTAAAAATCAATTTTTCGATGATTGTTTTGTCTTCAATTATAGCGTTCACCCTGGTTATCCTGCTGTTGGTGTTTATGCTGCTGCTGGCTCAGAAAAAGCTGGTGCAATCGGGTCCTGTCAAGATTGTGATTAATGGTGAGAAGGAGATTACGGTACCTGCGGGTAGCTCGCTGTTGAACACACTCGCTAACGAGAAAATCTTTCTGCCGTCGGCATGTGGTGGTGGTGGTACCTGCGCAATGTGCAAATGTGTCGTGGAATCGGGTGGTGGCGATGTTCTCCCCACGGAACTCGGTCACCTGTCGAGAAAGGAACGCAAGGATCATGTGAGACTCGGCTGCCAGGTGAAAGTCAAACAGGATCTCATTATCAGGATCCCTGAAGAAATCTTCGGAATCAAGAAATGGGAATGCGAGGTTGTTTCCAACTACAACGTTTCTACATTCATCAAAGAATTCAAAGTTAAGCTGCCCCCGGGTGAAATGCTTAAGTTCGAGGCAGGTGGATATATTCAAATTGATGTACCTGCGATTACTGTAGACTACAAGACCATCGACATCGCTCCCCATCCGGAACTTGGTCACGCCGATCCAAACGTGTTCAAGGGCGATTGGGACAAGTTCAAACTGTGGGATTTGACGATGAAGAATGATGAGCCGATCTTCCGCGCGTACTCAATGGCTAACCACCCCGCAGAAGGAAACATCATCATGCTTAACATCAGGGTGGCAACTCCGCCGTGGGACAGGGCAAACAACCGCTGGATGGATGTAAATCCCGGAATCTGCTCGTCGTACATCTTCTCACGGAAGCCTGGCGACAAGGTGACGATTTCGGGTCCTTACGGAGAATTCCATATTAATCCTACCCAACGTGAAATGATCTACATCGGTGGGGGTGCCGGTATGGCGCCGCTGCGTGCGCAGATATTCCATTTGTTCCACACTGAACGCACCAATCGGAAAGTTTCCTACTGGTATGGAGGTCGCTCGAAAAAGGAATTGTTCTATGTGGATCATTTCCGGAAAATTGAACAGGAGTTCCCGAACTTCCAGTTTAACATTGGTCTCAGCGAACCGCTTCCGGAAGACAACTGGAAAGTCAAGAAGAGCCTTGATGACAAGGAAGGCGACGGTTACGTTGGCTTCATTCACCAGTGCCTGTACGATAACTACCTCAAGGAGCACCCGTCTCCGGAGGATGTTGAGTTCTATCTGTGCGGCCCGCCGCTTATGAACGCGGCCGTTCTGAAAATGCTTGACGAAATGGGAATTCCCAAGGAGAATATTCGCTTCGACGATTTCGGCGGCTAAACTGATTGCTGATAAGAGTTACAACAAAGGTCGGGTTTTATCCGACCTTTTGTTTTTCCCGGGCATTTTTGGTAACTAGAATGATCTAACCCTATTCCGTTGAGACGGCTGGTTTCCATATTCTTCCTTGTGGTGTTCCTTTTCAATGTCGGGGGGTACTATGTCGTTTTCTGGGCGATGGGTGTTCAGGCCACGCACCAGTTGCTCACGCGCCTTGATGCAGACAATTATTCGGGCAATGAAGCAATTGTAATCGCACTTCCGCTCTCGCTGCCTTATCCGGTTGGTACGGGTGATTACATGCGCCTCAATGGCGACTTCAATTACAATGGACACCATTACAGGCTCGTTAAACAAAAGGTCGATAACGACACACTCTTCATTGTGTGCATCCGCGACCATGAATCAACAAAACTCGCGAATGCGCTGAGTGAGTATACCAAAGCTGCTAACAATATTCCGACGGGCGCAGATCAGGCACTCACGTTCCTTGGAAAACTCTATAAGGATTTTAATACCACGGAGTTCAGCATCTATTGCAAGAGCCGTTTACTTTATGAACAGACTCTCTATGCATCGTTTGCCACTTCTCTTCTCACACGCGAGCACAGCGTAGAATCACCCCCACCCTGGCAATCCGGTTTTGATTTCTTAAGCTAACTGACTCGCTATCGGTTTCGGTAGCGTGCGCATTGTACTTTCCATCCTTCAAACAATTCAAAACCGTAGCTATGAAAAAAACATTTTACGCAATTATATTATTACTATCCGCCGGAGTATTAGCCTCGACCCAGACAAACGCTCAGGGCTGTGTCGCTGTACGAAATATGTCGGGGTGCGCCTTAACGTACGACTCCATTTCATCTTCTGACAGATTCCTGGTTTCGCTTAACTACAGATATTTCCGGTCTTATAAACATTTCCGGGGTGATCACGAAGAAAAGGAGCGTGTGGAAAATGGAACAGAGGTTATCAACAACGATAATTCCGTAATCCTTGGATTTACGTACTTTGCAAACTCCAGGCTTAGCCTTACCGTTGCGGTGCCATACCTGTTTATCGACAGGTCTTCACTGTACGAGCACTACGGAAATTCCCTTGAGGCAAACCCTAACCAGGAGAGATTCCATACCTCTTCCAAAGGGATTGGCGACATCAGGCTGACGGCGAACTACAGCTGGATGCTCGGCCATTCTTCACGTCTGACTCTCGGGGGGGGCGTAAAACTTCCGACAGGAAAATCCGACTACAAAGACTACTTCCACAAACTGGATGAAAACGGAGACGACGAGCTTGTTTACCGCGTGGTCGACCAATCAATTCAACCCGGTGATGGTGGTTTTGGCATTGTCACTGAAGCAAATTTCGTTAAGGCAATTGGCAGCCGCTTCCAGGTATACGCCGATGGTCTTTACATGATGAACCCGCGTAATACAAACGGCGTGCTGCGTTCAACAGCGCCGACTACCCTTCCGCACGGAAACGAGTTTTCAGTCTCTGATCAGTTCTTCGCACGTCTTGGTGCGCGATTCGTAAAAGGAGGTTCGCAGTTTGGTTTCGGTGGTCGTATCGAAGGTATTCCTGCCCGCGACCTTATCGGACGCAATGACGGCTTCCGTCGCCCTGGTCATATTATTTCTGTGGAACCGTCATATATTCTGACAAAGGGAAATCACAGCTTTACAGTCAGCGTTCCCGTTGCGCTGTATCGTAACAGAATCAGAAGCGTTTACGACGTTCAACGCAACAACGCAGGGGGTGATGCAGCATTCGCAGACTGGCTGCTATCCGTAGGATATGCCTACAAAATTCAACGTTAGTACTTTGGGTTACGTAGGAAGAGCCCGTCCGATACCGGATGGGCTTTTTCATTTCCTCTCGGGGATCTCGGGTATCCTCAGACGTACGGTTGTGCCCACGTGAAGTTCGGAATCTATACTGATTTCACCATTGAGCTTATCAATGGCTTCCTTAACGATGTATAAACCGAGGCCGGATCCGGCGTTGTCGTCGGTAGCCCTGTAAAACATCTTGTACAAGTTCGGGAGGTGCTCTTTTTCTATACCCTTGCCGTTGTCTTCAACCACCACGTATGCACTGCTGTCGCGAAAAGCAACCGAGACTTTGATCACAGGATCTTTACCATTACGATATCGGATCGCATTCGAAATCAAATTGTTCAGAATAACCTTTAGACGCCAACGGTCAGAGTAGAACACTTTGCGTTGATCGATATCAATGACTTTTTCCACAGTTTCACCTTCAGGTGTCGCAAACTTCAGTTGATCAAATGTCTCGACCACCAACTCCGTAAAATAAATCTGATCGCGATTGACATCAAGACGTGTATTTCGCGATTGATCCAGGATTTCCTTGATGAAATGGTCCTGTTGCATCGCGCTCTTGTGAATCAACTCGAGATAAGTGTCTTTCATTTTTGCGCTCTTGTCCTGGCGCGCAAGATTAATCAGACCAAGTACCGAGGCTATGGGCGCTCTCAGGTCGTGCGAAACGCTGTACACGAAGTTGTCGAGTTCAGTGTTGCGTTTACTTAATTCATCGTTGGTCTTCTGAATTTTTTGTTCGGCTTCCTTTCGGATCTGAATTTCTTCCTTCAGTTCCTTGGTTCTTTCCTGAACCTTACTTTCGAGAGTGCCTGTCAGGTCGATAAGCTCCTGCTGTGCCTGTCGTCTTTCCGTAACGGTGGCTGACAACACAATTGTAGAGACGCTTATTACTCCCATAAAGATTTGCAGGAGTAACATGGTGTTGTAAGAATCGCTAAGGATGAAAGGGCCCCGATTCGAAATGGTGATATAGATCGCGGAAAGCGACGCAAGCATAACACCACTTGTTGCGAGTGACAGGTTAAAACGAAATGCAATCCACAAAAGAAATGGCAACACGAGAAATGGCAGCGCATGCTGAAACGTGACAGCCACATATTCGATCTGAAGAAAAATGTAAAGCGCAATTCCGAAGACGATAAACACCGCGATCTCAATAACTTTCTCCCAGGTGATCTTAATAGCAGGCTTTCGTACGACGGAAAGGATGAACGGTGTAAAAAGAAGGATACCAACAGCGTTGCCCACCCATGCGGAGAATGCAGTCCGATAAAAAAGTTCTTCCTCGAGAATGCTGTTGAGCAGAAGTATCCAGGTCGCGATTCCTGCGCCGACAACACACATAACCATTGTGATGAAGAGGAAGCGAAATGCATTTTTAGCGCTGTTGAACGGGTATGATTCCTTGATCCAGACCTTGTGCAGTAAGCTTCCAACGATTGCTTCCAGTGTGTTGGCTACGGCGATTCCTGAGCTTACCATAATAACTGTAGGGGGCGCCATCGCGGGGTTGTTCCAGAAGGCGAGGATGTTGGCCACGAGCGATCCGATCATAATACCCGGCCAAATGGCACGGCCAAATAGCAGCGTTAACGCAAAGGCAATACCCGATGGTGGCCATGTTGGCAGGCTTGTGGTATTTTCAAAGGCGAGGTAATACCCCAACCTGGCCGCAAGATAATAGGCCACTGCAACACCAATAATCTTCAGGTCGTGACTCTGGCGCAAAGAAAGTCTGGGGGCCGTAAGTAGAGTTCTCACACGTTTAGTAAATATAACCATAATTCCGCAACCGATCCACAGGGCCGTGTGAACGGCTTTTTTTGGAAGTTGTAGTGCACTATGTAAGGGCCGAATCATCATGGTAGCCATAATTTTAGGGTCAGACGGCACCGATTACCGGCGAAGTCCTATATTAGACCACAAATTTCTGACTCATGGATTTGACCATACTCTTCAGCCCGGTTGAAGAAAGCATCTATTCCGAAGTGACATCAAACGCAAGCTTCTACAAAAGCATTTCTGTTTTTGGAGAACGAATGCCTGATTACAGAGACGCTCACATCGCGCTCATCGGACTTGTGGATGACCGTGGTTCAGGAAATGGTAAAGGCATTGCGTCAGCCGCCGACGAAGTTCGCCGGAAATTGTATAACCTGAAACGTGGTACGGGTGCGTATCGGGTTGTCGACCTTGGCAACCTGAATCCGGGAATCGATCTCGACGAAACATACGTTCGCATCAGTGAGGTATGCCGTATGTTGCTGGAGTCAAATGTGCTGCCGGTCCTAATCGGCGGAAGTCACGACATGGATTATGGTCAGTATTGTGGTTACGAAACGCTGGAAAAACTGGTAAGCTTTGTCAACGTTGATGCTTTCATCGATCTCGAAGACAAGGGTGAATCAAAACCAAATCAGCAGCATATTCATCGTATACTTCTGCATGAGCCGAACTACCTGTTCAGCTATACGCACCTTGCGTATCAAACCTACCTGATCGATCCTTACTCGGTATCGATTCTCGAAAAGTTGTATTTCGAATCATTTCGTATCGGACAAATCCGAACGAATATTCACGAAATCGAACCTGCCGTAAGAAATGCGGACATGTTGTCTTTCGATGTAACCGCGATTCGTTCTTCAGATGCGCCGGGTAACGCCACCTCACAACCCTTCGGACTTACCGGTGAAGAGGCATGTCAAATATGCTGGTATGCCGGACTAAATGAAAAGTTGAGTTCAATCGGTTTTTATGAATACAATCCCGAATTCGACGACAGTCAGAAGAAGACCGCATCGGTGATTGCGACGATGGTCTGGTATTTCATAGAAGGATATTATCACCGGAAAAATGATCAGAACTTTCGCGGAAACGATTTCCTCAAGTATTCGGTGTCGATGCCTGTTGAGCCCGAAGTCATCACGTTTTACAAAAGCAAACTGAGCGAGAAGTGGTGGATGGAGGTTCCCTATCCTCAGGGTCACGCGAGGTACTCACGTAACAGTATCGTTCCATGCAGCTACAACGATTATCAGCTGGCGGTAAAGGGGGAAGTTCCGGAGCGTTACATAAGTGCTCTCGCGAAACTGATTTGATCACAACACGTTATTCAGTTGTTCCTTGATCTTTTCGAGTTCCTCTTTCATGATGACGACGTGCTTCTG
This sequence comes from Bacteroidota bacterium, assembly GCA_023428695.1. Taxonomy (GTDB): domain Bacteria; phylum Bacteroidota; class Bacteroidia; order Cytophagales; family Cyclobacteriaceae; genus Ohtaekwangia. Next base: position 287,483 of record JAEYWY010000002.1, on the reverse strand, counting down.
AATATCGGCGTCGTTGGCTTTTGAGCCAATCGTATTTATCTCGCGACCGATTTCCTGGCTGATAAAGCCAAGCTTTTTTCCATTGTTTTGTTTCTCACCGATGATCTGGAGGAAATAGTCAAGGTGTGAACGCAGACGGACTTTTTCTTCATTGATATCAAGTTTCTCAATGTAGAATACAATCTCCTGTTCAAGTCTGTTGAGGTCGTATCCTTCCTCGCCGAAGACTGCCTGAATATTCCCTTTGATGCGATCGCGTATGCGTTGAATTCTTTTCGGATCGAGTTTTTCAATTTCCGAAAGTTCGCGGTTTATGACATCTATGCATCCCTTTAGCATTTTCTCAAGCGCGCTTCCTTCCGTTTTTCTGAAATCGTCGCATTTGTTCAATGCTTCGTCAATGCAGCTGCGAAGCTTCAGCCATTCGTCCGGGTCGACCCCTTCTGAAATCTTGTTCTGAATTACGTCGGGAGAGTTGAGTGCAATTTCGAAGATACGTTCGTTGGAGACGCCTGCCTTTCCCGCGAGCTTGCTTAGCTCCTGAAAATACGCGAGAAACAACGACTCGTTATAAGCCTGGCGAATCTCCTTGTCGGCGTAAGGCACGTAGTCGATGTTGAGCGTGACCTTACCGCGCTCAAGTTTTTCGCTGACAAGATTTCGTACTTCGATTTCCTTATCGGAAAACATTTTCGGAAGGCGGAGTGTTAGGTCGAGGAATTTGGAATTGAGCGATTTCACTTCCGCGCTCATTTGTACCTGGCCATCGTCACTGATACTCTGGCCAAAACCGGTCATCGATTTGATCATGCAGTCCGCTGTTGGGTGGCGAAAATACGAAAAAGTTTAGCGACGCCACTATGAACGCGCATCAGAAGTCAAAACCGAGTGTGACATAGAACTTCGGCTCCAGTACTTCATAGTTTTCGACAGGCCATGCCAGGTCGAACTTCATGTAGTATCCGAGTATTACGGTGCGCATTCCCACGCCGTAGCTGTATAACCAGGGGTTGAGATAGTTCTTGATCTCGATTTCAAAAGCCGAAGGATATCCGCCGATACGGTCATAGCTTACACTGTTTTCCGACGAGAAGGGTGGTTTCCCGGACCAGCTTGTACCCACATCGTAGAAGGCAATAAACTGCATGTTCCGCAGGAAGTTCGATGAGATCGGTCCGTTTGTGAGTGCCCGAATAATCGGAACGCGTAGTTCCACATTACCCAGCATTACGCTGTTTCCAAAAAGCGTCGAGTACTCAAATCCACGCAACGAAGTCGCGAATTCAGCAAACAGAATGTCAGGATTTGCGAACGGGTAGCCCAGGGGATTGGGAACACCGTTGCTGGTCTGACCACCAATACGTGCCTTGTTAAACAACCAGTTGTCCATACCACCCAGCATGTATACTTTGGGTGATTGTCCGAAGAATGTTCCTGCGAATCCACGTACGGCAAAAACAATTTCCTTATAGATCTTTTGATAGTGACGTACGTCGATGGTAGCCTGGCTGAAGCTGTTTTCAGGATCGTCAAGGCCCTGGTAGTGCTGGAACATGAGTTTGCCACGTGTACCTTCGATGAGGTTCAGCCCGGTTGATACGCTGTTGTCATAGACGACTTCCGCTTTGAAACCACCGTAATAGTTTGTCACCGGCGCGACGTGAGGAGGTGCTGTCGGGAAATCGCGTTCGTCGAGGTCAACGGTACGGGTAAGCGCCGCAAAAGGCTTGGCAGTAATACGGAGGCGGTCAGTTATCGGAAGCGCCGCCCCCAGTTCGAACCGGTTCAACGAATAGTGAAACACCAGCGGATCATCGCCTGGCAACGCAGGTTGTGCGTCCATGCGGATTCCCCTGCGGTCAAAACGTGCACTGAAGTCTATAAGCGAGGGCAGGTACTGGAACTCAGCGTATGCATTTCCGCCGCTTTTCAGGTCAACGGCTGCCATGATGCCGCCATAAAAACGGTAGCTCTCAAGCATGTCGTTCATCTGCGTTTCAATGGAGACTCCAAGTCCACGCAATGGATCAACCACAAGCGATGTCACCAGGTTGTTATAGCTGAATTTCGTTTCGTAGTCAAACGGGCCGGTTACACGGCTGCGGTCTCTTGCCTTCATGTATCGCGTGAGGAACGACTCGTTTGGCTGGTTTTGTTTTACCGCTTCGTCTTCAAATACGTAGTTGTCGGTGTTGACAATATCCTTTTGCTGTTCCGTAACAGGTGGTGCGACAACATCTTCGCGACTTACCGAATCCGGCTGTGGCGAAACGGGAATTGAATCCTGTGCAGCTGGTTCTTCTGTAACAACAGAATCACGAACAGATTGTTGTGCTTCCTTGAGGCGTGCGTTGAGCAGATCTTTAATACTCATTGTCTTGTTTTCCTCCTGGCGCTTGCGTTCACGAATTACGCGTACCTGCTGCAATTCCTTTCGACGCGTCGCGGGCGTGAAGATTTGCCGGTTGAGACTGAAGTTGCGGTCGACAAAGATGTTTTGCCGGAAATTCTTGTTCAGAACAAAAGCGAGTGTATTATAGCCGTTGTTGTAATCGTATGTCGAAATCCCGGATGCATAGTTCGTAATCTGTGAATAAATACCTGTGGCGCGGTTGTATTTGAACAGGTTTGTGATGCCGCGCTGGTCACTCAGGTAAATAAACGTATTCTCGTCGATGGCGAGAGGCGCGTAGTCTTTGCTAAGCGTGTTCGTTACCTTGTCAACGACGAGATTTGTGCTGTCGAGGTCGAAGATGTATAAATTGTAGTTATCGTTCAGCTTTTCGAATTCCGGAACCGTCGTCGCACGCAGGGTGTCATTTAGCCGGTTGGAGCTGAACACGATCCGGTTGGTGTTCGGAATGAATGCCGGATCGAGGTCGTCGTAAATATCATTTGTCAGGCGTCGGACGCGGTCGCGTCTCGTACTAAGCAAAAACAAATCGTTCTTGCCTTCGAAGTCTGCGCTCAGAACCGCAAGACGACCACTGCTCGAAAACTCAATACTTGAAATGTTACTGAAGCGCTCCAACTGACGCGGTAGCTTCGTTCGCGTGCTTAGATCGTACAACCAGAATACGTACTGCCCGTTCTTGACGGCAATTACTCCAAGCGTATTGGCATCAGCCCATGAGATCAGCGGCAACTTGTAGTCGACGCGTTGTTTAATCACCTTGCTGCCCCCGGAAAGAATTATTCGCTCGCGGCCGTTGCCGATGTTTCGAACTTTTATCGTATAGTGCCCGCGATCATTCTCCGCGTATGCGAGATGCTGACCATCAGGACTCAATTTGACCGTTGTGAACTGAGTTGTCTTGTTGCCATCGTTTAACAGCAGCGAGTCACTCGGATAAATGTAGGTCTGCATCGTTGACTTCTGCATATCGCCATAGTAACGATACCATTCGTTCATCAACTGCCGGAAGGAAATACCCAGTGTGATCGAGACGCTCTTTTCTTCATTGCGCGTCACCCGGGTGTAATTAAGAATATTGGCGACACTGCTCTTTCCGTATTTTTCAGCGATGAAGTTCCATATCGATTGCCCTACAATTGCAGCCTCAGGGTTCGCGAGTTTGGTCGCACGTTTCGCACGACGCGTGCGCATCAGCTGCCGGATGTAGTCATCCATTTCAGAATTCCAGCCCTTGGCCACATACAGGGATGCACCACTGACAAACCAGTCTGGCAGGTTCATCAGGATGGAGCTTTGAAACATGTCCTTGAGATTACCTCCGAACATCATTTCGTTGAGCATGAGATCGCTTATGCGGTAGAGCAGTTCTTCCTTGAATTCCTGGGCAGTACCCAGAAAAGCAACCTCGACGTATGGTTTGATAAATTCAGTTTCGCCACCAACATTGAACACCGTATGGTTCAGCCCGACGTTGCTTTGCCGCAAGTCGGTAAGTGAGTTGTACAGAAAGACCTTTGTTTTGAAGTAGGGCGGATATCCAATCAGGTCGGTAATTCGGTCGAATTCTGATTCGAGAAACTGTAGTGCTTCCGATGCGACCGCTTTCCTGCCATCGTAATAATACACGTCAAAATTTTCTCCGCTGAGATATACCCAGTCAAACTGACGGTATTGAATCCGATTCTTGCCGAAAACTTCCCGCGCCTGCTGACCAAAGCTATCGTGAATCAGGACAGCTAAGAACGCTAAGGTTAGAATAATTGCTCTGCGAAAACTCATACTGTTCGGGGGGAACCCCAATATAAGGATTTAAAACGTTCTATATCCACCTCTTTGTGAAGCGCGCCTGAATTTTCCAACCAGTGGACCATTACTCTCGAAAAATAAGGTGCCAGACTTATGCCCTTAGTTCCCAGTCCATTGAGAATATAAACAGGGTACTCGGGGTGCTTACCAATGACTGGTCTGCGATCCGGGGTAGTGGGTCTGAAACCCCATTGATGGTCAACAACCTCAAATCCGGCATTCATCAGCGCCTTAAGTTTTCGTTCCAGTTCCTCCCGCCCTTCCTTTGTCGGATTCGGCTGTGAATCGTGAAAAAAGTAGGTGGATCCCACTCTCCACATTCCTGCCCGCTTCTCGGGAACTATATACACTCCCCGGTTGACAATCATATCTCCAGGGATGCTGGCTGCGATTGTTATGGTCTCGCCTTTCAACGGAGTTATTGGTAACCACGAAAACCAGTGTTCGATGTGGACCCCGGTGCAGAATATCAGCCGCCTCGCCACAATATCACCATAACGAATATTATCGTCGGCTATTACGACCTCTGCGGAATTGAACTTGCCCGCGATGTATTTTCCTTCAGCCGCAATTTTTCTGGTGATCGCGCTTACATAAGCGGTCGTGTCCAAATAGCCGGATTGTTTCAGCAAAAGCCCTCCAAAATGGTCGTTCAACGCCGGATCAAGGCTTGACACTGAGGCTTCCTGAATATAATCGCGATAAGCTGAATCCGCGCTGCGGGCCATCCATTCATTTTGTTCTTCGACAGATACAAATGGCCGGTAAATCGGCATCGGATAGAAAAACCGCGAACCAGTAAGGGACTCAACTTCCCGGTAGTATGTCGCGAGATATGGGAAGAGTTCATCCGCCAGCCATGTTCTCGCCATCTTTTTCCCTGTGACCGGATTAAAAAGTCCGGCAGCAATTCGCGACGACACATTGGCTGCCGGTTCATCAAAAACAACGATGCGCTTTTGATGCTTCAGCAACTGCATGGCAACCGCCGATCCTGCGAGACCCTGACCAACAATGATATAGTCAACTTCCATTTGCGAAGACGTTTCGCCTGAAACGCAAGGAAGTCCGGGTTGGCCGGACTTCCAATTTTTTCTTTTGAAAAATATCTGGACGCGATCAGAATGAGGAGCGATCTATAAGCATGCGCAATGCCTGATCGTGCTTGTTGAACGCATTCTCGATCTGTTGAGCTAATTCGGTTTCACCGTGTTGATGCAACGCGCGTTGCAGTTCTCCCAGTATCACAATGTTGACCTGCAATTCACGGCCGAATTGATTTTCGTCAATGTAGTATCCAGCCATCTCATCAGCGCGCGGCCACATCAACCGGGCGATTTCGAGCGCTTTTTCGCGTTCGCCCACTGCCAGAAGGAATCTCACGGACTGAGCTGTGGCGTAATCGAAATTGACACCGCTGTCAGGCATAACCTTGAGCGTATAGAGGAGCACTTCACGCGCACGTGTGGTATCACCGGACGCGAGCAGACTCTCAACCAGCGTATTGATACTCGAACGGTGATTGAGCACAAAGTTCCGGTAGTCGGGGCTGTAATAGACATCGGACCTGTCAAGATTCCGGAACTGGAACTTGTTCATTACGTTATCAAAGCTCACGTCGTTGTTAACGAGTTCAAACTGATCCATACGAACCGGATTCAGTATCGGAAGAATTCTGTAGGCATTACCTTCCTGGACAACGTAGCGGCTGAGGTCGACATTAAATTGCGCGAGTGACGTGTTGTTCACGTAGAGCGGACGTTCCCATTTCCAGGTGGCGAGCAGGTCAAGCATCGCGAGATCTTTTTTCTCCAGCCCGCTGCCACGAACACGAAGGCGCATCTCCGGAACGACCAGGCTGTCCATGTTCTCGGGAATAATACCCAGCGACCGAACTTTTTCAACATCCACCTTGAGAATAATTTCGCGTGTAGGCAGCATGTTGCGCGTTCCACCGTAGTCGGGGTGCAGCAAGCTCTTGTTCTTCTCGCTGAGCAACTGCAGGTAGCGCTCAAGATCCATTTGTTTCACCCCCGCGTCGTAGAACGGTAGCCAGTCGTTAACTCCACCCTGTCGGTAGTCATCAAGCGATAACGTATACTTAAATGGCTCTGACTCATAATGTTTTTGCATCGACTGTTGAATGTACCAATCTGTATTGTAGTAGCTCAATACGACTACGCGAACGTCGGTGCGCACGCCTTCGACTTCCTGCGCATACCAAAGCGGGAAGGTGTCGTTGTCGCCACCTGTAAAGAGCACCGCATTTGGTGCGCAAGACTCCAGGTAGTTTATCGCAGAATCCACAGAGAAGAAACGGTCGGATCGATCGTGATCATCCCAACCTTGCTGAGCCATCAGGATCGGTGCAGTCATTCCGATGAGTGTAGCGACAATCGCCGTAGTGCGCAATTTCTTAAAGACAGGCAACAACCAATCCGATAGCGCTATTACTGAAAATCCGATCCAAAATGAGAACGCGTAATATGATCCGGCATAAATGTAGTCACGTTCACGCGGTTCAGTAGGGGGTGAGTTGAGATACACCACCAATGCAACTCCGGTAAGAATGAAAAGCAAGCCGACAACAACGAAGTTCCTGGTGTTTGTGTACGACTGATAGAGGAATCCGATAAGGCCAAGGATGAACGGAATCATAAAAAAGTTATTCCGCGCCTTGTTGGTTGCGAGTTGTTGAGGCAATTCTCTAAACCATTCGCCTGGTCGTAGCCAATCCGCGTTCTGGAAATCACTGGATCTGCCTGCAAAATTGAACATCAGATAACGGATATACATATGATAAATCTGATGATCAAACATAAACCAAAGGTTGTCTGTGATCCAGTTGGGTTTCTGGTTCTTTCGCAGACCAAGTTCATCCATGTAAATCTCCTGATGCGAAGGATCCGGGCTCCAGATCCGCGGCAGCAAAGTCTGGTCTTTTGAATCGTATGTATACTCAAACTTCCGATCGCGGACTTCGTACTTGTCTTTGCCCTTGTAATAGTTATTCGCGCCTTCTTTGTATCCGGTTGGCCGCGCATAGAAGTATGGACCGTACAGGAGGGGGCGGCTTCCATATTGTTCGCGTTTGAGGTAGCTCACAAACGACATCACATCTGACGGCGCGTTCTCATTGATCGGCGTCTCGTAGTTAGAGCGAATCACAACGATCGTGTATGAGGCATAGCCGATAAGGATAAAAGCAACTGCATTGAGAGCGGTATTAAGAACCACCTTACGATGCTTTTGCGTGTACATGATGCCGAAGACTAACGCGCCTAACACAATTAAGCCAAAGAATACGGCACCTGATCCGAAGGGAAGTCCCAGCGAATTAACAAAGAAGACTTCAAGTGAACCCGCGATGGTTGGCAATCCGGGAATGATCAGGTTATTGATAAACCATATAATCACTAAACTGATCACCAGGGTAATAACAATACCGTTTCTGGTCGGCTTGTATTTCTTGAAATAGTAAATCAGTGCAAGTGCCGGGATAGTGACAAGGTTGAGCAAGTGAACTCCGATAGAAAGACCCATCATGTAAAAGATGAGCAATAGCCAGCGGTTTGCGAGTGATTCGTCCTCGATAACATCCCACTTAAGCATCGCCCAGACTACAAACGCTGTGAAGAACGATGACATCGCATAAACTTCAGCTTCAACCGCCGAAAACCACGCCGACTCACAAAAGGTATAGGCGAGCGATCCGACAAGGCCGGCTCCAATCAGTGCCCAGGTTTGATCTCCGGTCACGTCTTCCGGCTTTGAAACCTTCATCATCTTCCGTCCGAAAAGTGTAATCGACCAGAAAAGGAATAGGGAACAAAAAGCGCTGCTCAGCACGCTGCTGAAGTTGATCCAGTAGGCGACCTGCGTTACATCGCCGAAAGCGAGAAAGGAAAACATCCTGCCGATGAGCAGAAAAAGTGGTGCACCCGGCGGATGGGGAACCTCTAATTTGTATGAAACCGCGATAAACTCGCCACAATCCCAGTAACTTGCTGTTTCTTCCATCGTGAGCCAGTAGCCCGCCAATGCAACTGCAAATACAACCCAACCGGCAATGTTATTGATCCTTTGAAATGCCATTAAAGCGTGCCGTTAAATTTTTAAAAGCCCGAAAATAAGGGAATTTTTGGTTATCCGCGCCGTATTTTTGAGACTGATATTGTTGGCAGCACCGCCGCAGTCAAAGCGAGGCGAAGTCGGCAGCAGATGAAGAAAACCCTCGAACGTTGAAACCAATACCATTTTTTTCGCTCGAAAGTCAACACGAACAGATCGGAAGAGACCTGGAAAAGCGCGTATCCGCGGTTGTTTCGGGTGGCAATTTCATTCTCGGGCGTGAACTGGAGGAGTTTGAAAAAGCCTGGGCGAATTATTCGGGAGTGCCATATTGCGTGGGTGTCGGCAACGGAACTGACGCGTTGACGCTTGCACTTATGGCGTTTTCTGTCGGACCGGGAGATGAAGTGATTGTTCCTGCCCATACGTTTTTTGCAACATGGCTCGCAGTAAAACGAACCGGTGCGCGCATAGTGCCGGTCGATGCCGATGAAAGTACATTCAACATCAGTGTCGAACTGATTCCCGAGGCTATTACGCCCGGCACACGCGTTATCGTGCCTGTTCACATGTACGGACAATCCTGTGACATGACGTCGATTGGTCGTATCGCCCGTGACCGGAATCTGTTGATCGTTGAGGATAATGCTCAGGCCCAGGGCGCGGCGTGGCTGGAGAAGCGAACCGGCAGCTATGGGCATGCAAATGCCACCAGTTTTTATCCTACGAAGAATCTTGGTGCAATCGGCGACGCGGGCGCTGTGACTTGCTTCGATGAAAGCGTCGCTCGCCGTATCATCAGACTGAGAAATTATGGTATGGACGCTAAGAACATTTTTCCGGAGTGCGGCATCAATTCGCGCATGGATGAACTTCAGGCTGCCGTGCTCACATTTAAGCTTCATTACCTCGACGCATGGAACACGCGCCGCCGCGAAATTGCTGCGCAGTATCTCGCAGCACTGGAGAGTATAGGCGATCTGATGCTGCCGCTGTCAGCAAAAGAGGCGTACCACGTTTATCATATTTTTGCCATCCGATCGGAGCGCAGAGATCAGTTGAAAGATTACCTGCAAAAAAACGGGGTCTCAACGATGATACACTATCCGTTGCCTCCGTACAGGCAAGAAGCATTTCGTAATCTCGCGCTGGATCCGGGTCAGTTTCCGGTTGCAGAGAGAATATCAAAAACGGTTTTGAGTTTGCCGGTCTGGCCAGGTCTGACTGATGACCAGGTGACTCACATCTGTGATCTGATCAACCGGTTCTTCCGTGATCACTTGTAAACCGAAATGTAAAACACAAGCCAGAGAATGAAGATCAGGATGTAGGAGCACGCGACGATGATCCAGACATACTTTTCGTCCTTGCGAGCCCAGAAGTTCACGCCTTTAACCAGCAAAAGCCAGTAGACAATCTCGAATGCATTCAGTGCCCGGAGGGGATAGGCATACCGTTTGTCAAGTGCATCGTAATCGACAAAGTGAATTAAGGACAGCGGATAGAAACTTCCGATGTCATTGTACGTCGGGTCTTTATGTACGAAAAGAAACCATAGAATTTTCAGCAATTCGGGAATCAAAAAGATGTACTCTGCCGTAAGAACAACAGCCCAACATTGCGCATAGGTGACCCGGTATCCGAACATGAAGCATCCGGTCCAGACTACGAATGAAATGATGGTGATCTTCCAGAGATACACAAACGGGATGGAGAGGAACTTTAATCCGCTGATTACCCTTAAAATCATGCCTTCCGGCCGGTCCTGAAGGAATTCAAAAGCCGCAGTTTCGTGCTCGATAAACGCGATTTTGATGTAAAGGAGGAGCAGACTTAACAAACAAAGCAGGATGAATAACAGCTTTTTGTCCGCCGAAAAGAATGACTTAGTTTCGTGACTCGCGGATTGGTTCATAAAATTGTCCGAACTTGCAAAATATATAAAAATCTGGGCGTTGGCGTATTTGTCGATATGATCGTAACCATTTCAGGCTTTCCGGGGATCCGAAACGTTGTCCGACACAAACTTTCCGGCTTCCTGCTTTTTACGCTTATGCTCGTATTAGTAGCAGGCGGGCCACTGAAAGCACAGCAGCAGGCAAAAAAAGATACAACGATTATTCTCATCTCGGACCTGCATGTGCAACTGGAGTGTACGCAGGCCCTGAACGATCTCTACAATTTCAAGTTCGACCGCGCCGAATTCCAGTTTCGGTATCTCAAGGCCCGTTACCGGTGGCATCCGCTCCCATATTTCCTCATGGGTTTGATTGAATGGTGGAAGATCATGCCGAACACAAGCAATACATCCCATGATGACCGGTTCCTTGCCTACATGGATTCGACCATACTCGTAGGTGAAAATCTTTACAAACGCTACCCCGAGTACAAAACCGAAGCTGCGTTTTTCCTGGCTGCGGCACATGGATTCAAGGCGCGTTTGTACTCCGACGAGGAAAGAAAGAACTGGCGTAAGGCCGCATCCACCGGAAAAACGGCTCTGGATTACCTGGAGATCAGCAAGCAGAAAGAGAATCTCAGTGTGGAGTTGCTCTTTGGTGACGCGTTGTACAATTACTTCTCCGTATGGGTGCCGGAAAACTACCCCGCGCTGAAGCCGATACTCTGGTTTTTCCCCAAGGGCGACAAAGCGCTGGGTCTCAAACAACTCAAGGAAGTTTCTTACAACGCATTCTATACACGCACCGAGGCCATGGTATGGCTGATGCGGATACTCAACAGCTACGAAAATGACCAGCCGCGGGCGTTTCAGATAAGCGAATATCTGATCCAAACGTATCCCGACAACCCGTACTTCCATCGTTACTATGCGCGGATGTTATATTCGATGGGCCGTTTTCGCGAGGCGGAAAAAGTCTGTTTCAAAATCATAGAGCGAATCGACAGCGGGATGGTCGGCTACGAAGCGACAAGCGGACGATACGCTGCGTTCTTCCTGGGGCAGATTCAGGAGGCGCGCGGAAACCTGAACGACGCGAAAAAATACTACGAGATGTGTATCCGCTATGCGGAGGAGATCGGCGCAACGGAGTCAGGCTATTATCTTTACAGCATCATTGCCCTGGGGGAAATTGCCCAGAAGCAGGGCAACAAGGCTGAGGCCCGAAAGTATTTCAAAGAAGCGAAGAAGAAGGCAGGCAGAAAGGATGAAGCCTTCAAGGATGCCAAGCGACGACTTAAACGCATGGAGAAAGGCGACTAGAAATGGAAATTCGTGATTTGATAGTCACCCCCATTGTCATCTTTCTGATCTTCGGAGCAGCGTATTTCCTCCGGCCATATTTTACCGATACCCTTACGCGCCGTTATTTTATTCCTGCGCTTGCCGTCCGGATTGCAGGCGCGCTTGCTCTTGGATTGATCTATCAGTTTTATTATGATGGCGGCGATACCTATAACTTTCATACGCATGGGAGTCGGCATCTGTGGGAAGCATTTTGGGATGACCCTGAAAAAGGCATCCGACTGTTCCTGAAGGATGAAAATCAGCAAGGACTATATCGTTATACATCGAAAATCCCTTTCTACAAGGATAACAGCTCAATGTCCGTTATTCGTCTGGCAGCGGTGTTTGATCTTTTCACATTTTCATCGTATTCAGCCACTGCTGTGTTCTTCGCTGTTTTTTCCTTTGTCGGTATGTGGATGTTTTTTATCACCTTCTACAAGCGGTATCCGACAATGCATAAATCGCTCGCGTTGGCCGCGCTCTTTATTCCATCAGTTGTTTTCTGGGGGTCGGGTTTGCTTAAGGATACGATCACGCTGGGATGCCTGGGGATCGCTACTTACCTTGTCGACGCGTTATTTATCCGGTTTCGCTTTTCCGTTCTGAAACTGCTATTACTCGTAATTTCTTTCTACTGCCTCTTTGTCATCAAGCTATATATATTACTTGCGTTTATACCAGCAACGATTCTTTGGGTATTCCTTGAAAACTTTGTAAAGATTCGAAACGTTCTTCTTCGCCTTATACTTTTTCCGGTGGTGCTTTTACTTTCCGGCGCACTCTGTTACTTGTCTCTTGAGCAAGCTGGCGAAAGCAATCCGCGATATTCACTGGAAGCGCTTTCCAAGACTGCACAGATCACGGCGTATGACATTCGATTCTATACCGGAAGGGAAGCAGGTTCGGGGTATTATCTTGGTGAACTTGATGGAAGCTGGAGCAGCATGTTAAACCTGGCGCCGCAGGCTATCAACGTATCCTTGTTCCGACCATATCTCTGGGAAGTGAAAAATCCTTTGATGCTGCTTTCGTCGGTGGAAAGCCTGATTCTTTTTGTATTTGGCTTGTACGTCCTGGTTGTAGCAATCCGCGCTGCGCGTCGTCCTGCCTTTGATCCAACCGTGTTGTTCTGTTTGTTATTTGCAATCACGTTTGCCTTTGCAGTTGGCGTCTCTACATATAATTTTGGAACGCTTACCCGCTACAAAATTCCATTGCTACCATTCTTTGTTATTGGACTTCTTGTGATCCTGCATTACGCAAAAAGGGAAAGGAAGTTGGAAGTGTTGGACAAGACAGAGTAGTTTTCTTCGACGGTTTTGCGCGCCTCTTTTCCGATCCTGTTCCGGAGCGATGGATCACGAATCAGCATCGAAAGCGTCCTGTACCAGGATTCGTCGTCAGTGGCGAGAAATCCGTTAACACCATCAGTGATAATAGAAGTATTAACTCCAACCGGCGACACCACCGAAGGGATTTCCAATGCCATATATTGAAGGGCCTTGAATCCACATTTGCCTTTTGACCAATCATCATCCGTGAGGGGCATGATTCCGATATCAAAATCCAGCAGGTCCGGAATTTCGTTCGCTTCAGTCCATTTTCTGAATTCAACAGAGGATGTCATCATACCAACGGGTGGTCTGTTCGCAATTACGAGGACACAGACGTTTCGGTTTTCGGAGCAAATTCTGTTGAGCACTCCATCGATTTGTGAAAGGTAACTGAGTGTGGAATGCGTTCCGGTCCAACCGATCGTAACGCGTTCATGGGACCTGTTTCGGTTGAAAAGGTTCGGATTGTGCAGGGAAAGCGTGTCGATTGTAGTCGGATTCAGGAAAACCCGGGAATTGAATTGCCGGGCAAAGTCACGGAGATATTGGTTCCCGCAACTGACTTTATAGGACCACCGGATTATGGAACTTACCTTTCGTCGCCACCGCAAAAAATTCAGGAAATTGGCTTTATTATTTATGTCTTCCATCCAAATTGCATCGTCGAAATCATATATTAGCTTCTTTTTAAACAGCTTAGCCAGCAACCATTCGAATACTGGTGGACCGACAGGACTGGTTTCCCGATGAACGAAAACAAAGTCTCCTTTCATTGCCAATAACAGATGACCAATCCGTTTGAGAAAACCAGAAAGGAGATGGAAGGTCTTCAGGGCAAGTCTTCCGTCCGAATAAATGACGTTCCACCCGGCTTCGGACAGGAACGAATACACGCGGTATTCAATCCCACGGGCTGCCAGTTCCGGGAAGTACTGCTCGAAACGGAATCGCTGGGATGGGGCTCGCCCGGGCGGATAAGGCACAAGAAAAACAATGCGCATAACCTTTTAGGTTTCAGAAGGAGTATCGTTCGACGAGGGTACTATGAGTGATAAACGATTCTTTTTAAGTCGCGTACTTGAATCAACAAGGCGGCAAATGCCTCCGTTTGTCATCAGTGCAATATTAGCATTGTTACCCGTAACTTTTATTTTCACGATTTTCGAAATTTTCGGGCTCGTTGTAGTGGTACCGGTCATCCAGATCCTGGTCAACCCTTCTGTCATTGAAGAAAGCAGCATACTGAATTCCCTTTATCGGGCCGCAGGATCACCGGTTCAATCCATGTTTGTGCTTTACCTTCTCGGGCTGAGCGTGATTTTTTTTCTGGTGAAAAATGCCCTTGTTTATTGGGCTTCCAGAAAGCAGACGGGACTGGTGTACGACACCGCGTCACGACTGACGCAACTGCAATTCCAGGAGTATATTTTTCAACCCTTCGAAAAACATGTTGAAGAGAATTCGAGCATTGTATTGAGAAAGGTAATCGAAATCCCCTACAATTTCTGCAATGGAATCATGCTTCCACTCGTCCAGCTTTCTAATGAAGTGTTGGTAGCCATTCTTATTACAATCGGAATACTTGTTTACAGTCCGGTTCTTTTCCTGAGCATGGCACTCTTTATTACGCCCTTTCTTGTGTCTTACGTTCTGATTTATAAGAAACGCCTCAGAAAGATCTCACAGGAACGTGAAGCCGGACACAGTGAGATGTTCAGGAAGGGGCGACAAAGTGTGGATGGGTTTCGCGAGATTCTTCTTTTTGACAAATTTGGTTACTTCGGCCCCCTCTTCAACGCGGCCGTTAAGCGGTTCTCCAATGCTATGGCGCGGATATATCATTTGAATCTCTTTTCGCCGAAGATCATTGAGACGTTGGCTATCTTATGTGTTTTCGGAATTTTTGCGATGGGTATCCTGCTGGACTACAATATTCAAACGCTGGTGACTTTTCTCGCCACGTTTGCCATTGCTGCATACCGGCTTATTCCATCTGTCAACAAAATCATTTACGCATACAACAATATTCGCTCCACTGAATTTGTGTTCGACCATTTTAAGAAGAGCGAAGTATCGGCCGCAACCCTAAGGAAGGTGCCATTGCCTGATCCTCAACCCGTGTTCCTGGACAAACTTGAACTGAGTAACGTGTCATTTTCTTTCCATGATGGAAAGGAAGTTCTGACTGGGGTCAACCTTAGGGTTATGCGCGGAGAAATCATCGGCATAATGGGCAAATCCGGAAGCGGAAAGAGTACACTGATTAACATAATCCTGGGACTCCTTCCACCCACCAGGGGAAGCATATTGATCGATGAGCGTGATTTGGATGAATCCCTGTTGCGTGCCTGGCACAGGGCAATCAGTTTTGTTCCGCAAAGCCCGACACTGATTGAAGGTACCGTCCTGGAAAACGTTGCCTTTGGTGTTCCTATCGATCAGGTTGACCATGCAAGGGTGGAATGGTGTGTCGAGCATAGTGGCTTAACTGAGTATGTCAAAGATCTGCCAATGGGATTGGACAGTTTCATCGGTGATAAAAACCTCAACATCTCCGGTGGTCAGAAACAGCGACTGGCGATCGCGAGAGCACTGTACCACAAAGGAAAGTTTCTCATTTTTGATGAGGCCACGAGTTCTCTGGATCGTGAAACGGAAGATCAGATCACGGAATCCATAAGAGCTCTCCAACGGGAGGGGTATACTATTTTGATTGTGGCCCATCGCCCGAATGCGCTGAAGTTTTGCGACAAAATCTACACCGTGAAAGACGGCATGATCGGAGATCCAATTAATTTCAATGAAGTCTATGAACGGTAAAGTAACGTCACCGCTGACAGGCAGTGACAACGTTAGATGCTTGCGATCAATGAAGGCTTCCGAAATCATAGCCATCTATCAAAAGACTTTCGGAATAGATATCGGGTATATCTTTGCCGGAGTTCCGGAGGTCCGCGAGTTCAAGTGCAACGACACCGGCTATCGCTTCTATGAACCGCTGAATATTTCAGGCGATGATGCATTCTATCGGCATTTCGGAAAGTATGATTGGTATTATCTTCCCTGGAAATGGGAACACGAGAAGGCGTTGGAGTTCATGAGACCGGATGATCGGATTTTGGAGGTGGGTGCCGGCCGGGGGTCGTTTCTTGATGCGATTCAAAAAAAAGGTTATCGTGATGTCGCGGGGTTGGAACTCAATAGTGACGCCGTTGCGGAAGCCCGCGCACACGGTGTGAATCTGATTCGAGAAACAATTGAGCAACATAGCATGACAAACGCCGGGAAATATGACGTTGTCTGTTCGTTTCAGGTGCTTGAGCACATCTCAAATGCTGGCGAAGTCCTTTCGGCCATGACAAACTGCCTCCGGCAGGGTGGAACATTGATTGTGTCTGTGCCAAATAATGACAGTTATCTTAAACACAATCCGTTACCATCGCGGGTCCTGAACATGCCACCCCATCATATGGGCCTGTGGAATTTGGAGTCATTGAAAAACTTACAACGAATTCTTCCGCTTGCGTTAACCGATACGTTCATTGAACCATTACAAAAGATACATGCCGATACGTATCAATATGTAATGGTCAACAAGATGTTTCTGGGGAGTATGTTTCTCACCCGCGTGTACTGGAAGCTGAGGTTGAACAGGGTTGTTCGTCCAATCCTGGGGATGTTGTCAAAGTATCTCGTCGGTCAGTCCATATTGGCAGTCTATCAGAAGAAAGATGCAAGAGCCTAAGTTGAGAGTTGTCCACCTCGTAAACCAACTTAGCTTTGATGGCTCAAGCAAAGTGGTTATGCAACTTTGCCGGCAGATGAGTCAGCATTATGAAATCCATGTGGTATCCCTTACGCTGAAAATTGATCTGGCTACAGACAAGGACTGGCCCGCCGATGTGAAAGTAGCCGGTTTTGATTTTTACTTCGATCCTGATTATTCCTTTCGGAGGTATTTGACACTTTATTTTAGAAGGGGAATCATTCAATCACGCGCCGCAAAAATCACAGAATTCATTGGCAAGCTGCAACCCGCCATAATCCACTGTCACCTGCAACCGCGTGAACTTCTGATCTTGAAGCCATTTTTCAATACCGGAAAAAGATTGATTTATACGGACCATTCTGTGCGACTTAAACACGGTGAATATCCGGCAGGAAATTTACGAGCACTGGCCTGGCTCTATCGGCGGATTTATTGCCACTTTCATGTCGTGGCAGTAGCAGTAAAGGTTGAACAGTGCCATCGCACGTTTAGGCTGTTGGATTCCAGACGCGTTCATCGGCTGATCGAAAACGCCCTCGATACGGATGCCTTTTCGATGGAGTCAAAAAAACTTGATCCACCTGCAGTGATATATGTCGCGCGACTCGAACCAAAGAAGGGGCATGATACCCTGTTGAAGGCGTGGAAAATTGTTGAGACCTCGTGCATCGCCCAACTACTTATTGTTGGCGACGGAGTTAATGCAGCCGCCCTTCGTGATCTGGCCAGTCAGTTAGAACTGGTCAATGTGAAATTTCTGGGAAACCGCAGCGATATTCCTGAGATATTAGGACAGGCAAGTATCGCTGCCTTTCCTTCGTTGCACGAAGGGCTTCCCATAGCGCTGCTTGAAAAAATGGCGGCCGGACTGCCTGTTATTGTTTCCGATATTCCTGAACTTACCGCAATCGTTCATGATGGTGTTAGTGGAATACATTTTAAGACAGGAAACCCGGACGATCTGGCAAACAAGATTCTTCATATTCTGAATGACGGCGACCTTGCGCAAAACCTGGGTTCCAACGCACGACATTTTGTTCAGACCCGGTATGGCATTGGCAGACTCAGGGATCAATACCTGGAATTTTATCGAGAGGTTCTCAATACGCCCGTACCGTGAAGACGAAGATCGTTTATTTGGAGGGTCGCCCCCGTGCGCATATACTTCATCGACGACTTGCTGAATCAATAACCGATGAAGTTGAATTCATCGACGCGCGTATGCGGTGGCAGGACAGGGAGCGATCCCCACTTGGACTTTTCATAAGCTGGGTCGTGAATGCACTTTATTTGGGCCGACGCTTCAGGGGATTCGATTGTTTCCTTATCGACAATCTGCATTTCACGCCAGTCATAATGAACTGTATTTATTTTTTCCGAAGGAAACCAATCATTGTCCACCTGGGAAGCCACACGATGTATTTTCTCTACACGCATCGCTTTTCTGGCTTCAACGAATGGTTGCATCTTTTTATGCTCCGTCAATATGACGCGGTTGTTTGCGAGGGCGAAATGACGTTGAAGATGGTAAGCGAATTACTCGGTAAGCGTGCCCCTGCGTGTTATGTTACGTTCCTCGGTCCGCCGAAGGAACGACTCCCTACCCTGTTATCACTCCGACCCAACCTGACAAGTACGACAATCCTGATTATCGCCAATGGTCCCGGCAAATTCCGGATGCATTACAAAGGACTTGATCTGATGATCGCCGCATTCCAGGTAGCGCGGCGCGAGGATACCAGACTAAGTCTTACGATCCTGGGCGAATGGGATGATGAATGCAAACGTATCGTCCACACTGACATTGATGCCGACACACGGTCGGCGATTACTTTTACAGGTAAAACGAGTTCAATTGATCACTACCTTGCTAACGCAGGTCTTTGCCTGCATTGTTCGCGTGGCGACGCGTTTCCAACTTCGACAATAGAGGCCCTTGTTGCCGGCGTGCCAACCCTTGTTTCTGAATGGACAGGTACACGTGAAATTGTGGGAAAAGTTGAGCCCTCGATGATCGTTCCAACTGATCCGGATGCCATAGGAGCTGCCATTGTCAAATACTTTCAGGCTGATAATGATTGGAGGAATGCATTGGGTCGTAAGTTACGCGAGGCAGCGATGGCATACACAGAGGAACGGGCGATTGAACATTACCAGGAGGTCTTTGGTAAGATAAAGAGTGAACTTGGTTTGAAGTCATGAGGATTCTTTTTTATCAGCCATATAATCAAATCGTGGTGTACATCGAATCGGTCGCCGAAGAATTTGTCAGGCAGGGCCATCAGGTCTTTTTTGCTTCGCATGAAGAAAAGGGAGACACACACCGCGCGTTCGAATCTTTTGGATGTGAGACGTTTTCACTTCCGGTTACAAAAACAAATCCCGTGCTATATCATCTGCGCAGGATTAGAACCCTTGTGCGATTTTGCCGCCAATATAAAATCGATGTCGTGTACAGCCATTTCCAGGAGGCGAACATTGTTTCGGCAATGGCTCAATTCTTCTGTCGCGCGCGCTTCATTCTGACACGTCACCATTCCGACTGCGCTTATTTGGACAACAACGTTAAGGAGAAAGTAGCCGACTGGATTATAAACTGCCTGGCAAAACAACAAATCGCTCCGTCGACAAAGGTTCTGAATCAAATTGTAAACGTCGAGGGGGGTACGAGGAGTAACGTCCAACTCATCAAATATGGTTACAACTTCTCGCGATTTCCGCGGCCGGATGAGGCGAATGTAGAATCGATTCGATTGCGATTTGGAGATGGATTTCTACTTGTAAAAGCGGCGCGGTTTATTCCTGAAAAAAGACATGCGGAACTCATTCACGCCGTAGGGCGTCTGCGGGAAATGGGATACAGTTTTCGACTCGTCCTGCTTGGACGTGGACCTCTTGAGGAAGAACTTCGCCAAAAGGTTGTAGAAAAAGGGCTTGATGATATGATTTATTTTGCCGGCTTTCAACGTAACATACAAGACTATTACGCTGCCGCAGATATTGTCGTACATTTCTCATTGTCGGAGGCAAGTAACAGTGCGATCAAGGAGGCCGGTCTCGTACGAACACCGGTAGCTGTATGTGATGACGTTGGTGACTTCAGTGATTACGTTGAATCAGGTCGGAACGGATTCCTTTTATCCAGGAACAATCCTGGTGACGACTTTGTCACTTTAATGAAAGATGTATTAAATAATCGCTACAACCTCATTCAGATAGGAAATGCATTACATGATGACGTTATTATGCATTTCAATATTAAGAATGTGATCGCGGCATATGATTCTTTAAACCAGACACCATGAGTCTACCGTCGAAATTTGAAACTTTAATTTGGTTCCTGAAGCGACCACGCATGTATTCGCAGATGGCTTATCAGATCCGACAACGACTGACACCACATAGACTGGAAGACACACGCGCGGAATCTACGAAATGGTGTGAGACCAATAAAGTTGCTACGGCGGAAGCGGTACGACGGATAACCGGGAAGGAAATAGGGGAACCACTGTACCAGATTCAAAAGGAGGTTTTTAAACATGCCGAAGAAGTGGTGGCCAATCTTCCCGTGAAAATGGGCGGAGGAGCGGACCTGGATTTGCTTTACTATCTGACATCAAATTCGGAAAGCAGGATAGTCGTGGAAACCGGTGTCGCTCATGGTTGGTCTTCCCTTGCGCTACTGCTTGCACTAAGAGGTCGGGAGGGCAGCTTCCTGTATAGTACGGATATGCCTTATCCGAAAATGGGTAATGAACAATTTGTCGGATGTGTTGTGCCTGAATCTCTGAGGAGTCAATGGCGTATTGTCAGATTGCCGGACAGGCAAGCGTTGCCTGAAATCCTTGAGACGGCGGCTGAAATTGATTTGTGTCACTATGATAGCGACAAATCATACCGCGGAAGAATGTGGGCTTATCCGAGACTTTGGAAGAGTCTTCGGGTCGGTGGGATTTTTGTCTCCGACGACATAAACGACAACCTCGCCTTCAAACATTTCGCCGAGCGCGTCGGCAGTGAAGCCTTGATAGTTTTTCATGAGCCCGAGCAGAAGTATATTGGAATACTTAAGAAAACGACTTGAAGCGCTCTCACTCAATTCTCTACCTCACTCACGATGGTCTCACCGATCCGCTCGGTCAGTCGCAAATCCTGCCGTATCTGGTGGGGCTTTCCAAAAGCGGGTTTCGCATTACGATTATCAGTTTTGAAAAACCGTATCGATTTGAATCGGGAGAACATATCATCCGAAGGATTTGTGACGACGCAGAAATATCCTGGGTTCCCCTGAAGTATCACAGAACGCCGCCGGTAGCGGCAACGCTTTATGATGTGCTGAAGCTTCGGCGGGTCGCATCCACACTGGTTAGACAACAAGGCTTTTCGATCGTTCATTGCAGAAGTTATGTTACCTCACTTGTGGGGCTGCACCTTAAGCTACGTTATGGTCTGCGATTCATTTTTGACATGCGCGGATTCTGGGCGGATGAACGTGTAGAGGGAGGGTTGTGGAATGTGAGGAATCCGATTTTCCGGAGGATATACAACTATTTTAAGAAACGTGAGTTGGAATTCATTAAGAATGCGGATCACACTGTCGTTCTCACAGAAGCAGCCAGAAAATTCATCACTGAGTCGTTCAAGGTCAGCAATGTGTCGGTGATCCCTTGCTGTGTCGATATGGACATCTTCGACCGAAACCGTGTTGATCAATCAAAATCAAGAATGCTGCGAGAGGACCTGGGCATTGCCGCTGACGATCACGTCCTTTTATATCTCGGTTCTCTTGGAACGTGGTACCTGACAGATGAAATGTTTGACTATTTCAGAAGCCTTCGAAAGCAAAATCCTTCGGCTCGCTTTCTGGTGCTGACGCCGGACAGCGCTCTTGTACCAAAAGAAGAGAACATAATTACGCGCTCGGTCCCCAGGCATGAGGTGCCGGATTACATCGCGCTGGCAAATGCTTCTGTGTGCTTTGTCAAGCCTGTGTTTTCAAAAACCGGATCATCAGCAACGAAGATGGCCGAGGTCCTCGCCATGGGAGTACCAGTCCTTGTCAATCCCGGATGGGGCGATGTCGATCACATAAAGGATGAAGTTCCGGGAATCACTCTGGTCGATCCGGAAAGCCCGAATGCCACTTTTCCCCCTGCCTTTTCAGGTTCCGGCGACCGCTTTCGGGAATATTTTTCGCTTGACTCCGGTGTACGCAGATACGCTGCGATCTATGAAGATTTAATTCAGGATTTGTAGGCAAAAGGGTTTGGCAAGCGCTTTTTTACCTATTTTTGCCCAAATAATATTTGGTCAACACACCCTTGTACATATGAAAGGAAATGTAAAACTCGACGCGACGGATCGAAAGATCCTGGAGATCCTGCAAAGGAATTCGAACATTACGAACGCTCAGCTTGCCAAGGAGATCGGTCTGTCGCCAGCGCCGACGCTTGAACGGGTAAACAAACTTGAGTCGTCCGGTGTAATCCGGAGTTATCACGCCGTTATTGATCCTGCCAGTGTCGGACTGGGCGTGAGCACATTTGTCATGGCAACACTGAAGGGTCATAACAAGGAGAACATTAACAAGTTTATCGCTGCCATCAAGAGCGTTGATGAAATCGTCGAGTGCCACCACATTACAGGGTCGGGGGATTTTATTCTCAAGATCGTCTGCGCGGATATCGCTTCCTACCAGCAGCTTATGCTGGAAAAGGTTTCCAATATTGAAGTTGTTGACAGCCTGCAGTCGATGGTGATACTTTCAACCTTCAAAGACAGCAAGGCATTACCCATAGCAACACATACCTCATAAATGACGGCCGAACAAAACCTGATTCTGACGGAGGCCCAGATAAAACAGAAGATCCGTCGGATGGCGTATGAGATGTTCGAAAACAATTTCGACAGCAAGGCACTCGTCGTTGCCGGCATCGACGGACATGGCTATACGCTGGCGAGTTTGCTAACAGCAGAACTGGAACGCATATCAACGCTGGCCGTGAAACTCGTGAAGGTAACGATCGACAAGGAAGCGCCACAGCAAAGTGAGATTACGCTGGATTGTGACCTGAAGGAGATCCGCAAGAAATGTATCGTACTCGTCGATGATGTGCTCAACACGGGTCGCACGTTCGCGTATGGCATGAAGCCGTTCTTAAACACAGAAGTGAGGAAGCTTGAAATCGCGGTCCTGGTAAACAGGAGCCACACCAATTTTCCGATCTACCCACAATACACCGGATATCAACTTGCAACGACGTTGAAGGAACACGTTGAAGTAAGGCTCGACAAGAACGAATTCGCCGTTTACCTTCGGTGAGAGCCGGCAAGCCAACTGCACGACGGAAAATTATTCAGTAAACAAAATCAGTAATGTCAGTTCACAAACAGGAGGTAAAGAGAATCACAACGCATCAGCTGCAGGAAATGAAGAACCGCGGTGAGAAGATAGCAATGCTTACGGCATATGATTTCAGCATGGCTAAACTCATTGATGCCGCGGGCATAGACATCATTCTGGTCGGAGATTCAGCTTCAAATGTAATGGCTGGCCACGAGACGACGCTTCCAATTACCCTGGATCAGATGATTTATCACGCGGCGTCTGTTGTACGCGCGGTTAAACGTGCCCTCGTTGTTGTTGATCTTCCCTTCGGTACCTATCAGGGAAGTTCGGTCGAAGCACTTCGCTCTGCGATCCGTATCATGAAGGAGGCGGGGGCTCATGCAGTAAAGCTGGAGGGTGGAAGCGAAGTAAAAGATTCTGTCGTCAGAATTCTGAGCGCCGGTATCCCCGTTATGGGGCACCTTGGACTTACCCCTCAGTCGATTTACAAGTTTGGAACGTACACGGTTCGTGCAAGAGAGGAAGCTGAAGCGAAGAAACTATCTGAAGATGCGATGCTTCTGCAGGAATGCGGCTGCTTCGGTATTGTGCTTGAGAAAATACCCGCGGTACTGGCCGGGAACGTTACGTCACGTCTTTCTATTCCAACGATAGGGATAGGCGCCGGACCGGATGTTGACGGTCAGGTGCTTGTAATGCAGGATATGCTGGGCATCAACAAGGAATTCAAACCGCGTTTCCTGAGACGTTACGCCGATCTCGATATGATCGTAAAGGACGCCGTGGGCAGCTATGTCAGCGACGTCAAGTCCCGGAGCTTCCCGAACGAGGACGAGAAATACTAGAGAAGGTTGTTCGCCAGGTTCGCCAACTCGGAACGTTCGCCTTTCTCCAACGTCACGTGTGCATACAGTTCATGATCCTTTAACCGGTCGATGAGTGTAGACAAGCCGTTGCTTTGTGAATCAAGGTAAGGTGTGTCGATCTGATAGATATCTCCCGTAAAAATGATCTTCGTATTCTCACCCGCACGCGTAATGATCGTCTTCACTTCATGCGGCGTGAGGTTTTGCGCTTCATCCACAATAAAGCAGATGTTCGAAAGGCTGCGGCCCCGGATATAAGCAAGTGGTGTGATCACCAGCTTTTCCTGGTTCACCATCTCAGTGATCTTTGAATATTCCTTGTCGGTCTCGCTGTACTGGTTCTGAATGAACTTCAGGTTATCCCACAGCGGTTCCATATACGGGTTTACCTTTGACTTGATGTCTCCCGGCAGATACCCGATATCCTTATTTGATAACGGAACGATTGGACGCGCAAGGTAGATCTGCTTGTACTCGCGCTTCTGTTCCAATGCAGCCGCCAGGGCAAGGAGTGTTTTCCCCGTACCTGCAACTCCCTGGATTGAGACAAGTTTTATTTCCGGCTTAAGCGCCGCGTGTATGGCAAACGTTTGTTCAGCGTTTCGTGGTTTCACGCCATAAACCGACCGTTTCTCCACGTGCTCAACCATTTCGTTAAACGGGTTGAAGTATGCGAGAGCAGACTTCTTGCCACTCTTGAGAATATAGTAATGATTTTTTTCAGGAGTCAGTTTACCCAGTATGTCTTCCGGCGGACAATATCCTTTTTCGTAAAGCAGGTTAATCAGATCTGAATCAACATCTTCAAGAATAGTTTTCCCGGAGTATAGTGATGAAATGTTCTCGACCTTGCCTGTTGTGTAATCCTCGGACTGCAGCCCAAGCGCTTTTGCTTTCAGGCGAAGGTTTACGTCTTTCGAAACCAGGATCACCCGTTTGCTTTTTTCTTCTGACTGCAGTTGAAGCGCCGCGTTCAGAATACGATGGTCGGGTTTGTGTTCGTTGAAAATTTTGTTTGCGTCGATGGCACTCTTGGTGTCCATCAAAACCTTAAAGGCGCCCTTGCTTTTTCCGTTGATAGGATTCCATTGGTGCAACATCTGTCCCTTCGCGAGTTTATCAATAAGACGGATAAACTCGCGGGCTTCAAAATTCTTTGTGTCGTTTCCTTTCTTGAAGTTATCAAGTTCTTCAAGTACGGTGATCGGAATTCCGACGTCATGTTCAGCAAAATTGAGGATCGAGTTGTGTTCGTAGATGATGACAGATGTGTCTAAGACAAAGACTTTCTTTTCCTTCCTGGATTTAGCCATGCTGCACAAAGAACTTGGTTTACGAAATGTAAACAATCTGAAGCAAAGGTGCTGAATGTCGCTCGGGATTTTTTTGCAGGCTACCGTGAGAGGACTAGGGAATAGATGTCGCCTTTTTCATGGGGAGTTATTCTAAGGACACCTGCCAGCACCAGTGTTACAACTTTCCTCGAAGCGATAAATCGTTTAAGACCACTGAGTTCAATAAACTTCTTTAATGTAATGGTGCCGTGAATGTCAAGGTATTGAATGAGCATACGCTCAAAGTCACCATAGTGAAATCGCGTGCCTTTGTTTCCGAGCATGCGCCGGGCTATCTCGCACATTTCCCGGCTGGCGCGAATACTCTTGTCATCAACACGAACGAAGGCGGCTCGTTCGTTCAGCGTATTCAGGAAGTAATGCGGCTTCTTACGACTCTCCGAAATTTCATAAAGAAGTACTGACCTGCCTTGTCCGATGGGTACAAACGTTTCGGTCACTGGTAATCGTGGTCTGCAGCGCTCAAGGGCTTTTCTGATTTCATGTGAATCGTCTTCGGGATGCTTCAGTCCGGGGATCGTTCCTTCATCGCCAACACCCACGAGGAGTATCCCGCCACCGGCGTTTGCAAAGGCAACCATTTCTCTTACAATCTTATCCGGGTACAAAGCCTTGCGCTTGAACTCAAGGTGAAAGCCCTCGCCACGGTCCACCATCTTGCGCAGCTGGCGAACCTGGTGTTGGTCAACCGGAAATGATTCCTGTGGCTTCATGACGTGGCGGCTCATTACTTATGACAAAAAATTTTCAGAGTAGACTTAGAAGCGGCCGCTTGCAAAGCCCTCGTCATCGTCATCTTCCTCCTCACCGGGTTTAGGAAGCGTGAACATTCCACTCAGGAGGTCCTTGAATTGCAAACCAGCCGAAAGATTATGTTTGCTGATAAGACTGTATTCCGCAAGTCCGTGTAGTGCAAACTCCATCAGAAACGTTTTTGTCTCGGCTGGAACATTCTTATGAAGGTCTTTAACGAGGTCAGCGAGTCCGGGTACCTCCTTCAGACTCTTCTCATAATCCTGTTGTCTAGTCTCGTGAAGCAGGTCGAGGATGTTACCGTCACTAAACCACTCGGTAATCTTTCGATACGGACTTTTCTCTTTCTGCTTCCGGAACTTGTCGGGATCAGGAAAGTAATTCACGAAGTGAGTACGAATCGCCTTGCCTACAAGGTTTTGGGCAACAATCCCCGGACCTTCCTGTTCGCCTTCGTAAACCAGCTCAACCTTTCCTGTGATCGCCGGCACAACTCCGATGAAGTCGGATACGCGAATGTGCGTAGTGGTCTCACCATTGATCAGGCATCGACGCTCCGCGGCTGCCACAAGATTTTCATATGCCGAAATGGTCAGACGTGCGGACACTCCACTTTTGGCGTCGACGTATTCGCTCTTGCGCGCCTCAAACGCAATTTGCTCGATGAGATCTTTCGCGATATCGTTGACCATGACCGTTTTCCGTTGTGCATCTTTCAACCGGGCTTCCTGCTGCGTAATTCGTTTTCCGATTTCCAGCGTACGCGGATAATGCGTGATAATCTGACTGTCAATGCGATCCTTAAGCGGCGTAACGATACTGCCGCGATTTGTATAGTCTTCAGGGTTTGCCGTAAACACAAACTGAATGTCAAGCGGCATCCGGATTTTGAAACCTCGTATCTGAATATCGCCCTCCTGCAGAATATTGAACAACGCCACCTGTATACGCGCCTGTAAATCGGGAAGCTCATTGATAACAAATATCGACCGGTTTGACCGGGGGATTAGTCCGAAGTGAATTACGCGTTCATCCGAGTATGGGAGCTTCAGCGTTGCAGCTTTTATCGGATCAACATCGCCGATAAGGTCTGCTATGGATACATCGGGTGTTGCCAGCTTTTCCGTGTAACGTTCATTCCTGTGTACCCACGCAATCGGCGTGTTGTCACCCATTGCATGAATAAGATCAATCGAAAACCGCGACACGGGCCGGAGCGGGTCGTCATTGAGTTCAGATCCTGCGACAACCGGAATGTATTCGTCAAGGAGGTTGACCATTAGGCGGGCAAGTCGCGTTTTCGCCTGTCCGCGTAACCCAAGCAGGTTGATATCATGTCCGGCAAGCACGGCGCGTTCGAGGTCGGGAATGACCGTGTCTTCGTAACCCCAGATTCCTTCGAACACCGGTTCTTTCCTCCGAAGTTTTTGAATAAGGTTTTCGCGCAACTCCGTCTTTATCGAACGCGATACGTATCCGGATTGCTTGAGTTCACCCAGGGTTTTGATTGATGTGAGGGACATGTCGGTGTTAAGTTAAAGGTTCTTTGTTCGATTTCGCCGGAAGTCTTCGAAGACGAGGTTGCCCAGACCCTGAAGGCTGCTGTAGTATGCGTTCCCGTTATTGGCTTTTGTGAAATCCCGCACGAATGATTTTAAGTACGGATCGGTCGCGATCATGAACGTCGTCACCGGGATTTTGATTTTTCTCAATTGGGTAGCAAGTGTGAGAGTCTTTGAAAGAATTTTCGGATCGAGTCCGAACGCGTTCTTGTAGTATTTGATTCCCTGACGGATACATGTTGGCTTACCGTCGGTGATCATGAAAATCTGCTTGTTCGTGTTCTTCCTTCGGCGCAGTATGTCCATGGCAAGTTCAAGCCCCGCAACGGTGTTGGTATGGTACGGCCCGACCTGGAGGTAAGGTAAATCCTTAATTTCGATTTGCCACGCATCGTCGCCGAATACGAGTATGTCCAGCGTATCCTTCGGATACTTTTTGGTAATGAGTTCGGCCAAAGCCATCGCTACCTTTTTGGCCGGAGTGATCCGGTCCTCGCCATAAAGGATCATGGAGTGGGAGATGTCAATCATCAGCACCGTTGACGTCTGCGCCTTGAATTCGCTTTCCATGACTTCGAGATCGTCTTCGGTCATGAAGAAATTTTCAACGCCGTGGTTGATCTGCGCGTTTCTCAGCGAGTCAGTAACGGAAATTTGTTCAAGCGTGTCTCCGAACTCGTAGTCTCTCCGTTCTGTGGTTTGTTCATCGCCGCGGCCGGCATGTGGGGTGTTATGTTCACCTTGTCGGGATTTTTTAAGGCGGCCGAAAATTTCTTCCAGGGCAGATTGGCGAAGGGATTGTTCGCTTTTTGCCTTGAGTTTGATTTCGCCTTTTGGGCCCTCATCGGTAATGTACCCCTTGTTTTTCAGGTCTTCAATGAAGTCGCCGATTCCATACTGAGGTGATGTAAGACCATACTGCCTGTCGACTTCCGTAAGCCATTGTAACGCTTCGCGAACGTCACCGGAAGTCATCAGCACAAGCTGCATGAAAATTTTCAGCAGCTTGTCAAAGTCACTTTTTTGGCTGCCGGGTGGCGGCGTGTACTTCGAGAAACGGAATCCGGGCATACAAAGAGGGATGTTTCTACTTAACCATTAATATGGGAATTCTGTTTCTGCAATGAAATTTTATTTGTTAAAACTTTAAAGACGGATGTAAGGAAAAGGCAATGATGCGCAATTCTATAAAAGTTGCGTGCCATATTTTTGACTGAAACAAAATGTCTATGAAAAAAATTGTCCTGGCTTTAATCTGTGCTGTTGTTTTGTCGTCGTGTTCAATTTACACGTGCCCGACATACGCGAAAAAAGAAATTCGCGAAACCCCAATTAATTCAGAAGCCGCTAGTTAGAAGGGAACGACGCTGTAGATCCGCGCCCTGCGGTGGACTTTGTCGCTCTCATAGTTCCATATATATAGTCCCAAAGCGGCGAGCTTACACCGAACACGATTTCGCCGTCTTTATAATGGTGGACACCATGATTTACCCATAACGCCTTAAGAAAATTCTTGGGCGGTGGATATGCATGGACCATATAATGGATGGAAATGTAGGCCGTGTACCCCACCAGGAAACCGGGCAGGAATGAAAAAACCAGGTCACCGAGGAACACTTTCAGAACGAGCAGCAGAACCGTTGAAATTGTAATACTCAATAGTGGTGGCATGGCAAGCCTGTCCTTGTCTTTAGGATACTCGTGATGTACACCATGGATCGTATACTGCCACCTGGCACGGAGCGCAGTATAGGTTTTCATATGGAATACATAACGATGGACAATGTATTCAACCCACGTAAACAGCAATAGGCCAAGCAAAAACATGCCTGCACTAATCCATGGTGAGAGCGATGTATGCGTTACGCTCCAATACAAAAGCCCAATGGAATAAACTGAAAAAATCGCGACCGGAATGCTGATGTGCGTGCGTGAAAGTCTTTCCAGAATGGGATTGTCGAAAAGCCTCTTCGTCCCTTTGTTTTTTGGTGAAATTCCAGAATTCATAGCACCTTAAACCCTAAAATGTAATGCCAAAACCGTTACCCAAAAGCCGGAGAATCAATCAAAGGCCGTAGCCGTCGATTTCTCCAGTATCTTGCTATAATACGATTCGTAAATAGGGAGGATACGCGTTATGTCGAATTCTTTTGCTCTTGAAAGAGCGTTTTGCTTAAACCGTGGAAGATTGTCTTTATCGAGAACGAACAAAGCCTTCCGAGTCATGTCCTCGATATCACCCACAGGACTGAGAAAACCAGTTACGCCTTGTACATTAAGTTCCGGAATACCTCCGGTGTTTGATGAAATTACCGGAACCTCACAGGCCATTGCCTCAAGAGCAGCAAGCCCGAAGCTTTCCTTTTCCGATGGCATGACAAACAGGTCTGCCACCGAAAGCACTTCTTCGACAGCTTCTAACTTGCCAAGGAATCTGACATCATCGCAAATATCCAATTCCCTGCATAATTTTTCCACCCGGGTCCGCTCAGGGCCGTCACCAATCAGTAGCAGCTTTGACGGAATTTCCTGGTGGATGTTTGCAAAGATCTTTACCACATCCGGAACGCGCTTCACCTCTCTGAAATTTGATGTGTGAACGATCAGTGCCTCGTCGTTCGGACAGATAGCTTTCTTGAAATGATCTTTCTTTTGTTTCTTGAATTTTTCGAGATCAATGAAGTTGGGGATTACTTCGATCTCTTTTGTGATTTTGAAATGTTCAAACGTTTCCTTCCTCAGGTCGGATGAAACCGCGGTAACACCATCTGACTGATTAATGCTGAAAGTCACCACCGGTTCGTACGATGCGTCCTTTCCAACCAGCGTGATATCGGTACCGTGTAGCGTCGTCACTACCGGGACTACAATTCCTTCAGTCTTTAGAATCTGCTTCGCCATATAAGCCGCGGAGGCATGGGGGATGGCGTAGTGTACGTGAAGCAGATCAAGTTTCTCGTTCTTGACAACGCTTACCATCTTACTGGCAAGAGCAAGCTCATACGGGGGATATTCAAATAACGGATAGGTATGGAAATCTACTTCGTGATAAAAAAGATTCTCGTTCAGAAAGTCCAGACGGGTTGGCTGTGAGTACGTTATGAAGTGCACCTCGTGCCCCTCTTTCGCTAACGCTTTACCCAGTTCAGTCGCTACCACCCCGCTACCACCGAAGGTCGGATAGCAAACTATTCCAATTTTGATTTTCTCCACAGGTTTTTCAATTACTTCAAAGGACGAACTGATTCGGCCTTTATTGCATACCCGTCGACAATATAAGCCGGTTTGTCCTGACCTACATAACCGAATATGGATTTGTAAATCACATCCTGAATGCGAGAACGTATATTGGCGGAGATTAGTTTACTATTCCTGTCCGGATAAACTCGGTTTGAAAGGAAAACGTAAACCAGATCAAATTCGGGATCGACCCAGACGCAAGTACCTGTAAATCCGGTATGTCCAAATGTCGAGGGTGAGGCATATACCGAAGTGGGTCCGTTAGTGTCACTTTGGACGGGTTTGTCCCACCCGATACCCCGGCGGCTGCTCAGGTATGTCTGTGAGGTAAAGTGCCTGATTGTTTCCGGTCTGAAGAATCGAGTTCCCCCATAGTAGCCCTCCTGCAGCCACATCTGGCCGAGCTTTGCAAGGTCCGCCGCATTTCCGAAGAGGCCCGCATGCCCGGCAACTCCACCCATCATAGCTGCGCGTTCGTCGTGCACAGTCCCCGCAACCGGGCCGCGTCTGTAGATTCTGTCATTCTCCGTCGGAGCAATTTCATTACCCGAGAATCGGTTCAGCGGATTGAAGCCGAGCGTCCCGGCACCAAGGGGTTCGTAAATATTCTGCTGGACGAACTCGTCCAAAGGTTGATTAAGCATTTTTTCCGCGACACGTTGGAGTATCAGGAATCCAAAGTCACTGTACCGGTACGTATATGGTGTACGCGCGGGCCTGTCGTTCATTTTTGATTTGATAACCCACGACCAGATAGAATCGCGCAATGCCAGTGAACCGTAAAGATTCGCGCCAATCTGAAGGGGATACTTTTCAGATTTTGTCCGGCTGTAGTACTGCGGGAGGTACACTGTATCCTTCATCGTCTCCGGGTACATCGGAAGGAACGGGATCAGCCCTGACTGGTGAGTGAGCATATCCAGGAATGTAATGTCCTTCTTGTTTGTCTTTTTTAACTCCGGCAAATAATAGGATACCTTTCGGTTCAGGTCGATGATTCCCTTCTCGTGCATGAACATGGCGGTTTGCAATGTGGCTGCAACCTTTGTAATCGAAGCAAGGTCGTAAATCGACTCTGACGTAACAGGCTTCGTCTTGTCATATGTGTAGTGGCCAAAATTCTTTTCATAGATGACCTTACCGTTACGCGCGACAAGTACCTGGCAACCAGGAGTGGCCCCCATATTAATAGCTTCCTGCGCAATGGAATCGATCTGTGTCAGGATGGCGCTGCTCATTCGAACATCCTCGGGCAACGAGTACGCCAGACGCCGAAGGGCCGGAGTTTTTACACCAGTACCGGCACTGAGGTGATCGGAAAATGAAGCTGGTAGTTTACCTCTCCCGGGCAGTGCTCCGAAAAGCACCTGCGGGACCGCACTTAACGATTCACCGACGTTGGAATATGCAGTAACAACTGCGGTGTATTGATGTGCGACGGAAAGAAACTCCTGATTGCCAAAGTCACAGAAAACCAGTTCAGGAGTTTTGGGCGACGCTGCCGCGATCCGGCTTATGCGTTCGATAGTTTCAAGCCGGGTACCGGGGAAAACGCCAACGATAATAACGTCAGCTGCCGAAAGTGATTGTGTGAGTCGTTCCGTTTTGCTTTCTGCATCAAAGATGATGTATTCTGCGGGTACGTAGTTCCGTATGCCTTTGTAGAACACCGGATTTTCTTCGCCAGGCGATGTGTCGACGTATGCAAAATTACGGTTCTCAAGAATGCGCAAAGGCAATGTGTTGTCTGCATTACGTGCAACAGTCACCGCTGCTTCGAACAGTTTTTTTGCAATTACCCGGACTTCCGGGCTGTTGAGTTTACGATCAAGGTTATCGGATGAAAGTTGAGCAGGCCTCCACAGACCAGCGTCAAATTTTGCCTCGAGAATTTTTCTGACTGAGTTATCCAGCTGGCGTTCATACGATGCGTCGCGCTTTACAACTTTTTTGATGCGCCGCGCCGCAGCATTCAGGTTCAGAGGATTCATCAGGATGTCGTTCCCTGTCTGAAATGCGAACAATTCTGCTTCGCCTTCGCGATCAGAGTCTGCCGAGCCTACTTTGCTTATATCAATGAAAGTAAGACCATGGAAATCCAGCTTTTTCCTCATCCAGTCACCCGAATACAATGCTGTCAACGCCGCTGTTGAAAATTCAATCTTTTTAAATACAGGTCGGTCTCCGTAATGCGATAACGATGTTGTTTCGGGAGCAATTCCCTTCAGCCCATTCGCGAACAATGCTGCAAGGGGAACAGACTGGACAGAGTCGTTGGTCATCGCGAGACGCGGCATGTTATTCGGGCCTTCGATCAACGGCAGTGGCTTGAGCGGGTAATACCGTTCGCAGCAAATGATTCCGTTGTCCTGGAGTCCGCGCATTATCGCGAGGCTTGCGCCCGCATTTGAATCCATAGAACTTTTCTTGCCCTTCCATTCCGAAGAAGCTACGCCCGTGGGAATTCCTTCTTTGAAAGTCAGGCTAACACCAAGTAGTTTGTATTGACGAGCCATCATTTCGCCAAGGCGATACAGGAGTGTATCATTGTCAATTGCGCCGAGCATAAATTGCGACGGGAACACTACCGTGCTGTCGAGGGCAACAGCCGGGTCTGAATCCTGGGCAATGAGTAGCGGAACATCGGCAAGTGACTGGAAGTGATTCACGAGCGATACCTGACGCAGCGGTGCGATGTTGCCGAAAATCAAACCACCAATCTCGTGACTTTTGATCCGGTTCTCGATTTCATGGATATCCTGTGATGTCACCTGGTCGGGTACACGAATCATAAACAGCTGCCCGACTTTGGCGCCTGGGTCAAGCTGATTGAATACGCTGTCAATCCACGCGTGTCTGACAGTCTGTGCCTCGCTGATGTAAGTCAAAAAAATGAGGCAAGAGAGGACAAAAACTTTTTTGAACATCAAAAGGTTGATTTAAGAAAGAACGAAAGCAATTACAAATTTGTCTCCGATTTGAGGGAAAAATCAAGTATCGTGCCGTAACAAGTACTATTTGAGGAAACATTGCGGAATATTTGGAAATAGCAGAACCTCAATTGATGAGCTGACCTTGAACATGAAGGTCATTATTATAACTTTACTCTATGAAGATTCCTTCACTTTTTACTAAGGCCCCCAAGTATAAAAAGTTCAACTACGCCCCGCGTTTTTATGACGCGGATGAGGAGGAACGCCGCGAACGTGAGGAAAGAATAAAGCGCGAACTCGAGGAGGAACAACGGCGGAACGGCGCCGTCAATGGCGAGGCAGAAGCTGAAGATTTAACCGGGGCGCATGGGTATCAGACGCGGATCCGTGGATCGTTCAAAATGGCGAAAAGGGCTGCGAAGGTACAGGCAGACCCGTCGGCAAACGTGCTGCGGCTGATTGTCCTGTTGATACTTGCCATTGGGCTGATAGCTTTCATTGAATACGGAACAGTCGCCCTCTATGTCTGCGCATTTTTCTTTGTGCCACTCTATTTTTATTTGAAATTTCGCAAACCACGCAACTAGCATTAACCGGACGGCTGGTGTAACTAATTGGCCGAAATCCGTTATCAGGTCGATGAATTACCGCGATGGCGCGTACCTTTGCGACCTCGACTGACTGAAAAACACGTATTCATGCCGGATATCATTCAGCTTTTGCCAGATTCCATCGCGAACCAGATTGCAGCTGGCGAAGTTGTGCAACGACCGGCATCTGCTGTGAAGGAATTGATGGAAAACTCCATTGATGCCGGCGCGTCATCCATCAAACTTATCGTCAGAGACGCTGGTAAAACACTAATCCAGGTTATTGATGATGGGCAGGGCATGTCCGAAACAGACGCACGGATGAGTCTTGAGCGTCATGCCACTTCTAAAATCCGCAAGGCCGAGGACCTGTTTTCTCTGCGCACAATGGGTTTCAGGGGCGAAGCTTTGGCCTCAATTGCGGCAGTCGCTCAACTTGAGATGAAAACGCGAATGGCTGCCGATGAATTGGGCACACTTATACTTGTGGAAGGTTCGGAAGTAAAACGCCAGGAGCCCGTTGCATGTGAGCCGGGTACGAGCATCAGCGTCCGCAACTTGTTCTATAACATCCCCGCACGCAGAAATTTCCTGAAATCGAACCCGGTTGAACTCCGCCATATTGTCGACGAGTTCCAGCGCCTGGCGCTCGCGCATCCTGACAAGGCTTTTTCAATGATTCAAACCGATGAACTGGTTCACGATCTGGCACCCGGAAAACTCAGCCAACGCATCATAAACCTTTTCGGAAAAGGATACCAGCAACAACTCGCGGCCTGCCAGGAAGAAACCGATCTGGTAAAGGTTGTCGGATTTGTAGGGAAACCGGAATTCGCGCGCAAAACTCGCGGAGAGCAATTCCTGTTTGTCAATAAGCGCTTCATCCGGAGCAACTATCTGCATCATGCAATAATGAATGCGTTTGAAGGTCTCCTGACGGAAAACAGCTTTCCTTTCTACGTCCTGTTCATCGAAATCGATCCGCGTCACATCGATGTGAACGTCCACCCCACAAAAACCGAAATCAAGTTTGACGACGAACGTGCAGTCTATGCAGTAATCCGGTCGGCGGTCCGCCAGGCAATTGGTGCTCACAACCTGATTCCTGCACTGGACTTTACCGCAGATGTGAATATCATTTCCAAACTGAGTAACTCGGCGGGGCAATCTAAGGAAGCATATTTTGAAGAGCGCTTCAGCACCGCACTTCACCGGTCTAACCAGGAAAACTGGGAAAAGATGTTCGACGGTCTTGAGAACTCAAAGCTGGTGCAGCAACAACCGGAGCCGCAGACGTTGCGTTTTGAGAGCGCCCTGAACCGACCGGATGAAGAAGAAGCGCCGGTTTTTCAGATTCACAACCGATACATCGTAAAGCAGGTGCGGGCGGGCTTGATGCTCATCGACCAGCAGGCCGCGCACGAAAGAATCTTGTTTGAGAAAATAAGCGAACAACTCAAGAACAAATCCGGTCAAAGTCAGCAAAGTCTTTTCCCTCAGACCGTTTCGTTTTCGGCTGCTGACTTCGCGCTGGTCCTTGAAATGCAACCGGAAATTGAAGCCCTGGGATTTCGTTTTGAGATTTTTGGGAAACAAACCGTGGTTGTCAATGGAATTCCGGCCGCCCTGTCGCCGGGTCGTGAAAAAGAATACTTTGAGGGCCTGATTGAACAGTTTAAGATAAATCAATCGGAACTGGCTATTCCCATTCAGGAGAATCTCGCCCGCGCTCTCGCCAGGAGGGCTTGCCTCAAGGCTGGTCAAAAGCTTCAGAAGCAGGAAATGGTTTCTCTGATTGCACAACTTTTCGGCTGCAGCAATTCCAATTACACACCGGGGGGCAATGCAACCTATTTTATTTTGGAAATGAGTAAAATAGAAAGCTACTTTCGGTAGACTTATCCGTAAAACAACACTATTTCCGATTCAGTTATTTCTCTATGCTCAGACTCACTCCGGTAGTAAAAAACCTCCTAATTATAAATGTCCTTGTGTTTGTCGCAGGGTTAATTGCCCCGACAGCCGAATTTATTTGCACGGCGGAGACGTTCCGAACCGGTGGGCGGATGGATATGCTCACAGGTTACCTCTCCATGTGGAACTCCCGGACTGATTGCTTCAAACCTTACCAGTTGTTTACCTACATGTTCGTGCATGGGAATTTTATGCACCTTTTTTTCAACATGCTTGGATTCGCATTCATCGCGCCTCTGCTTGAGTCATTCTGGGGGTCAAAGCGGTTTACAACTTTTATTCTGGTTACGGGAATTGGTGCCGGGGTATTCAACCTTATCGTCGATATGTGGTTTACCGGCGGAGCTATGGGCGGATATGGAACA
Organism: Bacteroidota bacterium; assembly: GCA_023428695.1. Taxonomy (GTDB): domain Bacteria; phylum Bacteroidota; class Bacteroidia; order Cytophagales; family Cyclobacteriaceae; genus Ohtaekwangia. The sequence continues at coordinate 250,850 of JAEYWY010000002.1, read as the reverse complement.
ATGGTTGGATTTTCGGGAGCACTCTACGGGGTACTCATGGGTTTTGGGATGTTGTTTCCCAATATGGAGGTGATGCTCTTAATCCCTCCGATTCCGATTAAAGCGAAATATCTGGTCATCCTGCTGGGCGGACTTACGTTTTTGATGGATCGAAGTGGGGAGGTGGCGCACTTCACTCACCTCGGTGGCGTTATCTTTGCATTCATACTCATAAAGGTCTGGGGACATTCGGGAGGAAGTCAGTACTAGTATGTTAGACGAATTTAAGAACGCGTTTCAGCGATACAATAACTCACACGTTCAGTTGATCCTGATCAACGTGGCCATCTTTCTTGTGATGATGCTATTGTGGGTGCCGAGTGAAATCTTTGGTTTCCAGACTTTCTACATTATTATTCACGATCAGTTTTCGATTCCTCCGGCCATTTCGGATTTTCTAAGCAGACCCTGGACGATTTTTACGTACTCGTTCATGCATGGTGGGGTCCTTCATATCCTGTTCAACATGTTGTTCCTGTATTGGTTTGGTCGGCTTTTTATCGAGTATCTGGGCAGTGATAAATTGATTGCGGTTTATGTTCTGGGTGCTCTCGCCGGTGCGGTTGTTTATCTACTTGCCTACAATACAATTCCTTTTTATATCAATAACCAACCACCTGGAATGGTCGGTGCTTCCGCTGCAGTGCTCGCTATTGTAGTCGCGACCGCTACGTTGTTACCTGATTATACTTTCTTTCTGTTACTGATCGGACCTGTTAGAATCAAATATATCGCAGCGTTCGTGGTTATCACATCGTACATTGGTTCAATTGGTTCAAACGCAGGTGGAAATCTCGCGCATCTTGGCGGGGCATTCATTGGCTTCGTTTATACCAAACAACTGCAGTCAGGCGTGAACTGGGGTGGATGGGTAACGCTTACGCTGGACTGGATCAAGAGTCTGTTTCGACCGAAGCCGAAAGTAAAAGTGAGCTATCGGAACCAGGAATACCAGGAGTATCGAAAAGCATCGAAGCCAAACCAGGGTATAACGCAGGCCGAGATCGATGCTATCCTCGACAAGATTTCCGCAGGTGGTTACGAGAGCCTGACCAAAGACGAGAAGGAAAAACTCTTCAAGGCGAGCAAAAAATAATCAGCTCTTATTAGCAAGTTGTCCGCATGCCGCGTCGATGTCTTTTCCACGACTCTTGCGGATGCGCGTTGTAACCCCGTTTCGTTCCAGCAAATCCATATACATGTTGAGCGCATCTTCCGATGCCTGCATGAATTCGCCTTCATCGATAGGGTTGTATTCGATCAGGTTTACTTTCGACGGAATAATTTTGCAGAAACGAAGTAATGCGCGCGCGTGCTCTTCGGAATCGTTAATGCCTTTCCATACCACGTATTCGTACGTTACTTTCTTCTTCGTCTTTTGATACCAGTACTTCAATGCATCGGCCAGTTCATCCAGCGGGTTCGTGTCGTTGATTGGCATAATAGATGAGCGCGTCTTATCCAGGGCGGCGTGTAGCGATACTGCGAGGTTGAACTTGACGTTGTCGTCGGCCATTTTGATGATCATCTTGGCGATTCCCACCGTGGAAACCGTTATCCGCTTTGATGCCATGTTTAAGCCTTTCTGCGATGTGATCTTGTCAATCGCAGAAATAACGTTCGCGTAGTTTAACAAGGGTTCGCCCATGCCCATGAAAACGATGTTCGTGAGTGGCCTGCCGTAGAGTGTTTCAGCCTGATCGCGGATTGCCACCACCTGGTCGTAAATCTCGTCCGGCGTAAGGTTGCGTTGACGTTTCAGGCGGGCAGTAGCGCAGAATTTACAGGCGAGACTACATCCGACTTGCGACGACACACACGCCGTAATCCGCTTTTCGGTTGGAATCAGCACAGATTCGACAATGAGATCGTCGTGAAGCGTAACTGCATTCTTGATCGTGCCGTCGGAGCTCCGCTGCATGTGATCGACCTTGATGTGGCGGATCGTAAAGTGCGTTTTCAGCAGTTCGCGAAGTGGCACTGACAGGTTTGTCATGTGGTCAAAATCCTTAACGGCCTTGTTCCACAACCAATCGTATACCTGCTGGGCACGGAACGGCTTTTCACCGTGCGTGACAAAAAACTCTTTTAGTTCTTCAAGCTTTAATCTTCGGATGTCTTTCTTTTCAGGCGCTGCAACCATAATGCAAAGGTACGGAAGAGAACCAAAAACCCGTGAATTTCATTCCCCGCTAAGGGATTTTCACAAAAACCTTGGTTTCGCAGGCGCGGGCTGAATTTGAAATGATGAGGGAATCGGCCGATATCTGTTCGACGGTGAAGGCTTCAATGATTGTTTTGGAACGTTTGTCGAGAATATAAAGGGCGTCTCCGGTGAATTTGTAAAGGAGTGCTTTCGAATTATAGGACTTCCTGCTGTTGATAATTTTGGTGTTCTCCTCCGCGCTGTTGTTGTCCTTAAACTGGATCACCTGGATGTCAGCCGCAGAACGGCTTTTCATGTCATTCACGAGATCGGATTCTCCACCGTCCGACAACTCGTCTTCGATGCATGAGGTCTGGCGCGCTAGCTGCCACTTTCCAACGATCGATTGCGCCTGGGCCATCACACCCGCAGCACAAACGAAAAAAGAAACGATGAATAGCGTTTTCATAGCATTGAACACGTAAACAAGTTAACCAAAAATTGGTCCACTTAAATAATTCCCGCCGACGAAACGTTCCAATTTTTGAAAACTCGCATTAATAGCCGAAATTTTCGCCCTTCTTAGTGTTATGGTGGCAAGCAACGCAATAATCCTCACCGGGGGATTTCTAAATACCGGGAACGCCAAATCAGCTCACGGTCTTATTCGTGGTACGGAGAGGTTCAATATCGTTGGCGTTATTGACCACGTCAGCGCAGGCCGGGACGCGGGCGAAGTTCTCGATGGGAAGAAACGCAACATATCTGTGTATGCAACGCTCAGTGATTTCGTAAACAAGAGCGGGCAAAAAGCACAATATTGTGTCATTGGTGTCGCTACTAAAGGCGGTGTGATACCACCGTCGCTGCATGATCTGCTTCGTGACGCGCTGTTACACGATCTTAGTCTTGTCAACGGCCTTCATGAATACGTTTCTGATATCGCCGACCTGAATGCGCTTGCCGCGGAACGGGGACTTGAAATCATCGACGTGCGAAAGCCGAAGAAATTCCGCGACCTCCATTTCTGGACCGGTAAAATTCTCGAAGTGAAATGCCCAAAGATTGCTGTTTTGGGAACGGACTGTGCACTCGGAAAAAGGACAACCACTCGTTTTCTCGTACAGGCTATGCGGAACGCGGGTTACAAGGCCGAAATGATTTACACCGGCCAGACAGGCTGGATGCAGGGAGCAAAGTATGGCTTTGTGTTCGACTCCACACTCAACGATTTCATCTCCGGAGAAATGGAACACGCCGTCGTAAGCTGCTATCGCGATTTGAATCCTGACATCATTTTTATAGAAGGCCAGTCTTCGCTACGCAACCCAAGCGGTCCCGCAGGCGCGGAATGGATCGTGTCTGCAAATGCAGATGCTGTCGTTCTTCAGCATGACCCCGCCCGGATTTGTTATAAGGATATGGATCACTATCCGGCGAAGGTTGCTAACCCGGCGGAAGAGATCGCGCTGATCAGGATTTACGGCGCGGAGACTGTGGCGATAACCATTAACACCGGTCAATTGGAAGAAGACAATGCCAGGAAAATTGCCGCCGAATATGAAGCAGAACTGGGTATTCCCGCCGTGCTTCCCCTTGAAGATGGATTGGAACGGCTTGTTCCGGTTTTCGAAAAAATGATAAAAACCGCCAGGGCGACCGTGGCATAAACAATAATCTGTAAACAAATGACGAAGATCAAAGAGGTCAATGTCTGGAACGCCGACCTTGGCAACACAAAACCATATACGATAGCATTCAAGACCGTTACCGAAGTGCGTAACGTGTTCGTGGAGATTATCCTTGACGACGGAACAACCGGTATCGGTTCGGGGAACCCGAGTGAATATGTCGTTGGTGAGACGATCGAACAAAGTATCGAAGCACTGGACCTCAGGAACCTGGAGTATCTCGCTGGTCGCGACATTCGCGAGTTGAATCAGCTTACATTTGAGACGTGGAAAAATTTTCCGGATAATCCTTCTGCCCGCGCTGCTGTAGACATCGCCTTGCACGATGCTTTCACGAAATACCTCGGCATTCCCCTTGTAAAGTACCTCGGGCAAAAGATCAGGAAACTTCCGACCTCAAATACGATTGGTATCAAGAATGTTGATGAGACGTTACGCGAAGCTCAGGATTATATCAAACGCGGATTTCGGGTTATCAAGGTAAAACTTGGGAAGGATCTTGAGGAGGATGTCGAACGTGTCATGAAGCTTCGCGAGAAATTTGGAAATAAGATCGTGATCCGCATTGATGCGAATCAGGGATACACCGTCGATCAGACCATCCAGTTTTATGGACGTACCTATGATCTCGATGTTGAATTGATCGAGCAGCCTCTTCCTGCGAAGAGTATTGCTGAAATGAAAGGACTTCCGCCTGAGGTGCGTGAAGTTGTCGCCGCCGACGAATCATTGATTACACCGGCAGACGCAATAGAATTGATCAAGCCTCCGAAGGCGGCAGGAATTTTCAATATCAAACTCATGAAATGTGGTGGCATCAGCCAGGCGTTAAAAATCGCTGACATCGCGCTTCATGAGTCCGTTGACCTGTTTTGGGGCTGCAACGATGAAAGTATCGTCAGCATAACCGCTGCGCTGCACGCCGCATTCTCGTGCGGGAATACCAAATACATCGATCTCGATGGAAGTCTCGATCTCGGCAACGACATCGTAAAGGGCGGATTTATCCTGAAGGAGGGGTATATGTACTGCTCAGACAAACCAGGTCTGGGTGTAGAAAGAATTTGATCAAACGAAAGAGGCTGCGTGATGCAGCCTCTTTGATTGTTTATCTATTCATTCTTTTTATATTCGACGTTCGCGTCTTTTCCAACGTATTTTTTGCGGAGGTCGTCGTATTTTTTCCGGTCCTTTTCCGGAATCTCTTTACCATTTACACGCAGCACATTGTCATTATCCCAATGAAATTGCCGGATGTGTTCACCTTCCTTAAGATATCCGTCGGCAACTAATTCTTTTTTTAGCGCCACCTGAAACTCTTCCATCCGAAGTTGAAACTTCTGCATTCCATCTTCTATCTTCCTGAATTGCTCGCGATTTTTCAATTCCCATTCCTGCATCTTTTCTGAGAACTTCTCCATTTCCTGGCTGTGTTTTGCCAACACTTCTTCCTGAATAGCAAGTGCCTTATCCTGGAGTTCCAGCATCTGGAACTGATTGTCAAAGCGCCTTTCGAACAGGGCGCTGTTCTTTTCGCGAAGCTCTTCCATCATCTGTCGTATCTCCTCCTGGTTTTTGTTGAAGAATTCACCGAACCGTTCGCTGAACTCGGAATTGAATTGTTGTGCAAACTCCTGCCAGCGTTCCTGAAAGCCTTCATCCATCAGTGGTGCGGGAAATCCCGGCTCGGCGAAGTCAAACTGAGGAACGTCAATGTCGGGAATTTCAGGGATGTCAATATCCGGAAAATGAAAGTCTCCGACTTCAGGGTGCACATCAAAATGTTCCTCGTACTCTTCCGTATGATCTGGATCGTTCGCTTTAGTGCTCTCACGCAGTTCGCGTTTTTTGTCCTTGCTACGTTGTGGTATCGTGTCGGCAGGCACGTCGTTATTTTCCTGGAGGTCTACTTTTGCGACAATAGCGTTTCGGGTAGCCGGGGAGATCGTGAACCACGATGCACAGGCAAATCCGACTACGAGCAGGATCACAGGGATGAATTTTTCCCGGGCTGAATAGGTGTGTGCTGATTTTTCCATAAGACGTTTGATTCGGTGTAGCAATGCGTACTTTGTTCCGGCAAGCGAAAGAGCGAGACCGCTTTTTGAATGTCGGATTTCTTCCAACGTTGCAAGTGTAAGTGCATAGGTTCGGTTGTCAATACCGGCGGCAATCACGGCATCGTCACAACAATGTTCGCGTTCGCGGCGCATCATTTCTGAAAGGACCCATACGAAAGGATTGAAGAAGAACAACGATTCGACAATGGCCTGCACGACGTTGAGCAGGTAGTCGTACCGTTTGATATGAAACAATTCGTGTATGAGGACTGATTCGATCTGGGCGGTGGTCAGGCCGGTAGACATACCTAATGGTAGAATGATCACCGGCTTTATCAAGCCTGTTACCAAAGGAACCGTAACTGCGTCGGATTCGAGTATTTTAACGATCCGCCTGATTCCGAGTCGTTCCTTTAGTGAGTCGAGTATTGGCTGAATTTCAACGATGCGTCTTCCGTGTTGAATGATTCCTCTCAGATAAAGGAAACCTCCGAACGCACGCAAGAGGAACACAAACGCTCCGACGGCCCAGACAGCTGCGAGCACATCACTGTTTGTACTGACAAAAGATTTTGCTTCCTGCCACAGCGTCGCAGGTGCAACTGCGAATGGCGTCAATTCATCTGTACTTAAATCTTCAAGAGTAAATGCATACCCGGAGGCAGGTCGTTCTGCAAAATTCACTGCGAGCGTACCCAATGAAATAAGCGCAAAAACAAGAAACGCCGACGTCACTGCCACGTAACGCTGCCTCGACTTCCGTTCCGGTATAAAAAGAAACACGAAACGTAAACCTGCGAAAACCAACAGTCCCTGCCATAGCGAGTGAAGCAGAGCAAAGGTCAAGGTATCAGATATCTGTTGCATAGTTTTCTACTTCTGCTGTTCCTTCTTTTCAAGACTGTCTAAATACTCGCGGATACGATCAAGTTCCTCCCGCGAAGACTTTTTGTGCCCGAGTGCTGACATTACCAGTTGCGCTGCCGATCCTTTGAAAACTGTGTCGATCATTTTCCCAACCAACTGTTGCCGCGTACTCTCCAGGGAGACGACTGCTTTGTATAGATGCAGCTTGCCGCTTTTTTGGCGTGTTACCAATCCTTTTTCAAACATGATTTGCATGAATTTCAGGATCGTGGTGTAACCATTGCGACTGTCGCCACCCAACGATTCATGAACCTCCTTGACCGAGGCAGCCCCCTTTTCCCAGAGGATCTGCAGGATTTCCATCTCTTTTTCGGTTGGTTTTAGTGGTTTTTTCTCCATATACGAAAATGTTCGTACAAACATATCTGTGAAAAATGGGATAGTCAAGTCTTCTTACGAAAAATTTCGTAATCAGTTTCGGTAATGTTTAAATGGTGGTTTTGTGGACGTCCACGGAAATTCATTCGGCCAGACGAGTATCTTTAGGAGTTAAACGAGCGGTTATATGTTTGAATCAATCATTTTCCTGATGGTGCTGGTCATTCTCGTGCAGACGTTCTTGTTGAAGTCCGCTCTGAATGAGAAAACGAAGTACTTAAACGACCGCCTGGACCAGATGGCGAATCTGCTGATCCGCATTCGCGATTTTCAACAGGATGTGACCAGGAGCCAAAAGGCACCGGTGCCACCTGTTTCTGAGAAGAGCGAGAAGGAGAGTCAGCCTGAGCCGGTAATCACGCCGGCGAAATCGCCAACGCCTGCACCGGAACCCAAGGTGCCCGAGCCGAAGAAGCCGGAGCCGAAAGCACCGGAGAAAAAGGAAGTCATTGTTGGCGAAACGATCACTCCACCAATAGCCAAACCGTTGCATCCACAGCCGGAGAAACCCCGCAAGCCCGGATTCTTCGAACGCAATCCCGACCTTGAGAAATTCATCGGAGAAAATCTGGCGAACAAAATAGGAATCGCGATTCTTGTTTTAGGAATTGGCTTCTTTGTGAAGTTTGCGATAGACCAGCAATGGATCGGCGTATACGGACGCGTTTTCATTGGAATCCTTTGCGGTGCAATTCTCATTGGCGTAGCACACCGCCTGCGGCAAAAGTTCACCGCGTTCAGCTCGGTGCTTGTCGGTGGTGGTATCGCCGTGTTCTACATTACTATTGCCATTGCCTTTCATGAATACGGAATCCTTCCCCAATCCGTCGCGTTCGGAATAATGGTCGTGATCACTGCGTTCACTGTCTTCCTTTCGATTATGTACAACCGTGTCGAACTCGCAGTCCTCGCGATCCTCGGCGGATTTGGATCTCCATTGATGGTGAGCACAGGAGAAGGCAATTACATCGTTTTGTTCACGTACATCACGCTGCTCAATATCGGCATGCTCGTGCTTGCATATTTCAAGAAATGGAATCTGGTAAATATCGTGTCGTATGTATCTACCGTGTTGCTTTTCGGTTCGTGGCTTGGTGTGTCTGCGAATCTTGAGGATGCAAACGTTCGTGTCGGAGCGTTGATTTTCGCAACGGTATTTTATCTGCTCTTCTTTGCCATGAATATTGTCAACAATCTGAAACTAAAACGACCATTCAAGGCAATTGAATTCACACTTCTTCTCAGCAACACGTTTTTGTATTTCGCGGCGGGGATGGTCATTCTTGATTATCCCGGGTCAACTGAATTCAAAGGACTCTTTACAGCGTTAGTCGCAGTCTTCAATTTTGTATTCGCCTACGCGTTATTCAGAAATAATTCTGTCGACCGAAACCTGGTGTTTCTGCTCATCGGACTGGTTCTTACTTTTATAAGTCTGGCGGCGCCGATTCAGCTCGAAGGAAATTACATCACACTTTTCTGGGCAGCGGAAACTGTAATACTCCTGTGGCTTTCGCAGCGATCCGGAATTATCTTGATGAAGTATGCATCAGGCGCGGTCATGGTTCTTATGTGGATAAGCCTGATGATGGATTGGCTGAATATCTATGGCGTCAGGCCGGATGAGATGCTTGTAATTCTAAACAAAGGCTACATTACAACTGTAGCTGCCGTGATTTCCACTGCGCTTGTACTTTACAGAATGAATTATGAACCTGCCGGCTCGCAGCTCGTCGAATTAGCGCGGCCTGGGCTTACTCTTGTAATCGTCGGCATTCTTTATATCGGCAATCTCCTTGAACTACGCTATCATCTGGATCGCAACCTGGAGGATTATGCCGGAAGAACGGTCATCATAGGTGCGTACAACATGTTGTTTATTCTGTTACTTATACTTTCACAACGTTTCCTGAGAATTCAGGATAGTATAAAACAAGGTTTCCCGGTTCTTGGCGTACTTGCGATTCTCAGCTATTTCTTTGTGTATCACCCTGCCGTTCTCGACACGCGTTATTTCTACATTTCGGGAGAGGTATCCGCTACAGGGTTTGTGTTTCACTACGTACTGGTCATTCTGCTTCTCATTGTTGCCGCATGGAGTCTGGTGCGGATACGAACATGGGAAAAGTTCAATGCAAAGACTTACAATCTTTACGCATGGTTCTTCGTTTTCTTTTTCGTGTTCATGGCAAGTGCCGAACTTGATCATACCGTATTGTTAGCAACGGGCACATCTGTGGAAACTCAATACTACGTACTTGCCCAAAACAGCAAGATTGGTTATCCAATCCTTTGGGGAGTATCGGCATTCATATTGATTGCAGTGGGGCTTCGTACCAAGCGGAAGCACCTTCGTATCATTTCGCTGACATTGCTTTCAATAACACTGCTGAAGTTGTTCCTGGTTGATATACGCGGTATCTCCGACGGAGGAAAGATTGCGGCGTTCACATCCCTGGGTGCACTTTTACTGATTGTTTCGTTTATGTATCAGCGATTGAAAAAGTTATGGCAGGACGAATCTGAAGTCGCTGAAAAGAAAGAAGAAATATGATGCGTTTGCTTATAGCTATTATCTGTACCGTTGTCACAGTCTCAGGACACGCGCAGAACATCACCGGCAAGGTTGAAATTCCACCCGTTTCCAAAGACGGATACTATCAAATCGAGATTAGTCCCGAAATCGCAGCTATGCTCACCGGTGCGTTCGCGAACCTGAGAATTGCCGGCCCGGATGGAAGTTTTGTTCCTTACTTCATTGAATCGAATCACGAATATTCATACCGTGAGTTCATTCCATATGAGATTCGTAAGAACGAAACAAGGGCGGGTTGTTGTACCGAACTCGTTTTGGAGAATACCAGCGGTGCATCGATAACAAATTTGCATCTGAAAATCAGAAATGCAGATGTTCGTAAACAAGCATCGCTGTCGGGCAGCGACGATGGTAATAACTGGTTTATTCTAAAGGAAACGATTGTATTCACGTCAATTAGTAACACCTCGGAAACGTCTGAAGTCAGAGTGGTTGATTTTCCGCTAAGCGATTATCGGTATTACAAACTGAGGATTTCCGATTCCGTGAGTGCGCCGTTGAATATTGTCGACGCGGGATACTACAGACACGTTGTTCGTGATGGAGTGTACACGCCTCTTGAGGATGCAAAGGTTTCAATCAATCAGGATGCGTCTTATCCGAGAACAATAGTCAGGATTTCATTCGACACACTGCAATGGGTGGACCGTATTATCGTGAACGCAAGCGGGCTCCCTGTTTTCGATCGCGAAGCAGCGCTTCAGAGTTTGCAGCTGCAGGCTGACAGAAAGAAAACCGTTCCTTCGTTTATTTCGCGATTCAGGATCACACATCGTGAACCCGTAATCGTCGACACGGAAGGTCTGAAAACCGCCGAACTACAGTTAACTATCGAAAACGGAGACAATCCGCCGCTGCGTGTTGATTCGATACGCGTACAGCAACTGAGGCGTTTTGCGGTAGCCCACCTTCGCAGCGGGGATCGGTACGAATTACAAATCGGTCCGGAAACTATGGCTCAACCGCACTACGACTTGCAGCAATACCGTGATGAGGTTCGCGAAATAGTCGCCGTAATCAAGCCGGGCACAGTAACCCTGGCCGGTCAGGAAATTGAACCGGATACAACGTTCTTCACACGTGAGTTCATGTGGATCGCCATCGTTGCCATCATTCTCGTCCTTGGATATTTTTCTTATCGCATGGTGAAAGACGGCGGCATGTCTTCCAAATAACGCCAAATGGAATCCCGAAGGACTCCATTTAACGTTTGAAAATACTTGCTCCGAACAGGATCGTAATCACGAAGAGGGCGAGAAATATAAAAAAGAGAACCTTGGCAATTTCTGCTGCTCCCTCAGCGATACCACCGAACCCGAAGATCGCCGCCACAATGGCGATTATGAAAAATATGACCGACCAGCGTAACATAACTTTTGGTTTTAGTTAAACAATTTGTTTCCCGGACGATCCAAAATCTGGTACCAATGAGACTGGCGAATGCCTCCGTCACCGAAAAGTCAGGAATTTGTAGAACGGCGGCTACACGAAATTGACTGGCAAAAAGAAAGCCCTCCCGAATTCCCGGGAGGGCTGAAACCAAACCCCTCAACCAACGGCCCCCGAACCACCAGGGGCACCAATCCTTAAACCTAACCAACTAACAGCGAGGGTCGCTGTTTAGTTCTTTGTTTAAACTTATTTTTTCTAGCCGACTACTTCGGCGCTTTCCACATTCTCAAAATCGAAATCAACGTCGTTTTTGAGGTCAACGAAAATCACAGACTCCTTCGTGATCTTGCCTGCGAGTATCTGCTTGCTGAGTTCGTTCAGAATTTCACGCTGCAGCACGCGCTTCAGTGGCCGTGCACCAAACTGTGGGTCATAGCCCAACTTCGCCAACCTTTCGCGCGCTGCCGATGAGATGTCAAGCCGTATGCCTGCGTCCTCGAGACGTTTGCGAACCAGGTTAACCTGAATGTCAACGATCTTACGAACATCGCCCCGACTCAATGGCCGGAACATCACGATTTCATCGATCCGGTTTACGAACTCAGGCCGTACCGACTTCTTCAGCAGATCCAGCACTTCATCTTTCGTTTCTTCAAGCACATCGAAATAGTTTTCCTCAGTGATGTTTCCAAAACGCTCCTGTATCAGGTGCGATCCAATGTTTGTAGTCATGATGATGATCGTATTCTTGAAGTTTGCCACACGACCTTTGTTGTCGGTCAGCCGGCCATCATCAAGAACCTGAAGGAGGATGTTGAACACATCCGGGTGTGCTTTTTCGATTTCGTCGAGCAACACAACCGAGTAAGGCCGACGGCGCACCGACTCAGTAAGCTGCCCGCCTTCATCATAGCCCACGTAACCCGGAGGTGCACCGATCAGTCGGCTCACACTATGCCTTTCCTGGTATTCACTCATATCGATGCGAACCATCGCATTTTCATCATTGAACAAATACTCGGCAAGCGCCTTCGATAATTCCGTTTTACCCACTCCCGTAGTGCCCATGAAAATGAAGGAACCGATGGGTCGCTTCGGATCCTGTAATCCGGCGCGACTTCTTCTAACAGCATCACTCAATGCTTTGATCGCCTCCTCCTGACCGGCAACACGTTTGCCCAACTCTTCTTCCAGATTCAACAACTTTTCGCGTTCGCTCTGGAGCATCCTGCTTACCGGTATGCCGGTCCACTTGGCCACAACTTCGGCGATATCTTCACTATCCACCTCTTCTTTGAGCAGTGACTTTTCGGATTGCATATCCTTCATCTGGCGCTGAAACTCATTGAGCTTCTTCTCCGCTTCTGTAAGTTTTCCGTAACGAATTTCGGCTACGCGGCCATAGTCGCCGTTCTTCTCAGCTTGTTCAGCTTCGAATTTCAACCTGTCGATATTCTCCTTCTCGCGTTGGATACCATGAACAATTTCTTTTTCCGAATCCCATTTTGCTTTTAGCGAACTACGTTCCTCGGACAACTCAGCAATTTCTCGGGAAAGCACCGCTTCTTTGTCCTTGTCTTTCTCCCGACGGATTGCCTCGCGCTCAATTTCAAGCTGCATGATCTTCCTGTTCAGTTCATCCAACTCTTCAGGCAACGAATCCATCTCAAGCCTGAGCTTGGCAGCAGCCTCATCCATGAGGTCGATCGCCTTGTCCGGAAGGAAACGGTCACTGATGTATCTGTTGGAAAGTTCTACGGCCGAGATCACCGCGTCGTCTTTGATACGTACGCCGTGGTGTATTTCGTATTTATCTTTGATCCCGCGAAGGATCGAAATAGAATCTTCGACCGATGGTTCTTCAACCATGACAGACTGGAACCTTCTTTCAAGTGCCTTGTCTTTCTCAATGTACTTCTGATATTCCTTCAGGGTTGTCGCGCCTATTGCATGGAGTTCACCCCGTGCAAGGGCGGGTTTCAAAAGGTTGGCTGCATCCATCGCGCCTTCGCCACCACCACCGGCACCGATCAATGTGTGTATCTCATCGATGAACAGAATGATCTGACCATCGCTGTCTGTTACTTCTTTAATAACCGCCTTCAGCCGTTCCTCGAATTCTCCTTTATACTTGGCACCGGCAACGAGCAAACCCATGTCAAGTGATACAAGTATTTTGTCCTTCAGATTTTCGGGCACGTCGCCATCGACAATACGTTGAGCCATACCTTCAACGATCGCCGTCTTTCCGACGCCGGGTTCTCCAAGAAGGATAGGGTTATTTTTCGTACGACGCGAAAGGATCTGAAGCACTCTCCGGATTTCTTCGTCGCGTCCGATAACAGGATCAATCTTGCCTTTGTTGGCGAGATCATTAAGATTCTTCGAGTATCGTTCAAGGGATTTGTACTTGGCTTCTGCATTCTGATCAGTAACGGTACGACCACCGCGCAATTCCTGTATAGCTTTTACGAGCGCCGCCCTTTCAAAGCCGGCGTCTTTCATGATTGTTGAGACCTTATCCTTTACGCTCAGGATTGCCAACAACAAATGCTCAACCGCGATGAATTCATCCTTAAATTCTCTGAGTTCCTTTTCGGCTTGCTGAAGCACATGGTTAGACGCCGAAGATAAATAAGGTTGCTGGCCTGATACTTTCGGATAGCTGTTCAGGACCTCTTCGAGTTTCGTTCCCAGGATGTGGCCATTCACGTTCAGTTTCTTGAAGAGATACTGCGACACATTTTCATCGGTGTCGAGTATGGCTTTAAGCAGGTGGCCGGGTTCGATGGCTTGCTGTTGCCTGCTCATCGCCAACTCCGCTGATTTCTGCAAGGCCTCCTGCGATTTTATAGTGAACTTCTCAAAATTCATGACTTGTCTTTTACTCCGGTTTTATCAAAAGGCAATCCACTCGCTCCGGCAAGGCGATTACGGCAACTTTGGCATTTACAAAAATGGTTGGTTCCGCATTTTCAGGTCTTTTTGACGTGAGCCAGGACATAATTTCAGAATTTAGGTATAAATTTTAATCCGAAAGAACTCCCGAATGGCCAAAAAGACTACGCATCATACCAACGATTTTCCACCCGCCCTACTCCTTGAGATTTCCTGGGAAGTTTGTAATCAGGTTGGAGGAATTTATACCGTGATTCGCTCGAAGGCGCCTGCAATGGTTGAACATGCACAGGGGCAGTATTGTATGATCGGTCCATACCTCAGCCGAAACATCAATGCAGAGCTCGAACTTCTTAATGATTCCCAGGACGTGTTTGGACTCGCTGCAGCAACACTGCGCAAGAAGGGGTACGAAGTGAATTATGCGCAATGGCTGATCACCGGCAGACCGCGCGTCGTTCTTTTGAATCCGGTGGTCGAAGCGCAGGCATTAAACGTGGTGAAGTACCTGCTTTGGAAAAATCACGGAGTGGCTATTCCCCACGAACACACCGCAATGGATCAGATCATTGCGTTCAATTTTCTCACCAAACTATTTATTGATGAAGTCCTGAGGATTGTTGGCAAATCCCAGTCCATTATTGCGCACTTTCATGAATGGATGGCCGGGCTTCCGATCCTTGACATTAAGCGCGACAAGATGCCGGTAAAGACGATCTTCACCACGCATGCCACGCAACTCGGTCGTCACCTTGCGATAAATTCACCACTATTTTACGCGCACCTGCCTTTTTTCAAATGGGAAGAAGAGGCACGCAAGTTTGGTATCGAGACCGAAGCTACCATTGAATTCAAGTGCGCACAGAAAGCAGACCTTATCAGCACGGTTAGTGAGGTCACCGCACGTGAATGCCGGCACCTGCTCAAGCGCAAGCCGGAAGTGATCATGCCTAATGGATTGAACATCCAACGATTTGAAGCGCTTCACGAGTTTCAAAATCTGCATGTCCAATACAAAGAGAAGATTCACGAATTTGTGATGGCACACTTCTTTCAGTCGTATTCATTTGATCTCGACAAAACAATGTATTTCGTTACATCGGGACGATACGAATACAAGAACAAAGGTTTTGACGTTACGATTGAGGCGATGAGCAGGCTTAATCAGAAACTAAAGAAAGAAAAGACCGACATAACCGTTGTACTCTTCATCGTGACAAAGCGCGACTTCTATGGCATCCGTAGCGAAGTATTGCAGTCGAAAGCAATGATGCAGGAAATTCGCCAGACCGCACAGGCAATTCAGCAGCAGGTTGGACGGCGACTCTTTTATGAAAGTACGGTCAGAGAGGATACAAAATTGCCGAACCTGAATGAGTTTGTAGACGACTACTGGAAATTGCGTTATCGCAGGACAATTCAATCATGGAAAACCAAAAAGAATCCACTGGTTGTGACGCACCGGCTCGTAAACGAAGAACAGGATGAAGTCCTGTCGTTACTTGCGGCCCGCAACCTTCAGAATGCACCGGAGGATCCCGTCAAGGTTGTATATCATCCCGATTTCATAAGCTCAAGCAGTCCTTTGCTGGGGTTGGATTACCACCAGTTTGTGCGGGGATGCCACCTCGGAGTCTTCCCGAGTTATTATGAACCCTGGGGCTACACGCCACTCGAGTGTATGGCCAGCGGATTGCCATCGATCACAAGTGACCTTTCAGGTTTCGGGGATTATATCCTGCGCAATATTCCCGACCACGACGACATTGGTTTGCACGTCGTCGAGCGCGGAAAGCGCACCTTCGACTGGTCCGCGAATCAGCTGACGGGCATGATGTATCAGTTTATCAAACAGCCTCGCCGTGCACGGATCATGCAGCGGAACAATGTTGAAAACAACTCAAACATTTTCGATTGGGAAAACCTGATCAAACATTATACGGAAGCGTATCAGCTGGTACTGAAGGGAGAACTGCCGCCTCCGGCTTAGGACTATTTCAATTTTGGATTGTCCTTATGCCTTTGTGAATCGCGATTGGTTTTCTTTTCGAGATTTTTTTCAAAGGCTTGCGTAAGGTCTACTCCCGTTTGATTTGCAAGACACAAAAGCACCCAGAGCACGTCCGCCATTTCATCGGCCAGGTCCCTATTGCGATCGGTGTCCTTTTCAGATTGCTCACCATACCTTCTGGCGATGATACGGGCTAATTCGCCAACTTCCTCCGCCAGGATTGCCATGTTGGTAAGTTCGGAAAAGTAACGGACCCCGTATTCCTTAATCCAGTCGTCGACCCGCTTTTGTGCTTCCGTCAGAGTCATAATGGATGAGTTTATAGTTGGTTAAATCTTTCGACCAATGAGCCGGGAACCGAGGCAATCTTTCGTTTGGCATAATCAAAACATAAATTGTTGGACCGGGCACGCGCGATTTCTTTTCCGTTTTCGTGGATGATTTGATAGATCATTTCAAATCCGTATCGGTGGAAATTCTCTATGGCCAGGCGGATATCGAGTACATCGCCCATGAATGATTCTGCCTTGTATTGGACAACAAAGTCAGCTATAATCTGGCCCACGTCGCCTTCAATTTCTGCTTCGTCCTTAAAGCCCAATGACTGGAAGAACCGCACCCTTGCTTCCTGCAACAGGGTTAGAACGGAATCGTTGCCCAGGTGTCCTCCGTAGTTGACATCCGACGCGCGAACCCGCAACCGCGTTGAGTAGACGAACCGTTCCGGTAACGTAATTTCAATTCGCATAGTCAAACTCTGATTTCGTTGAGAGTAAAAGTACGATTTCAAGTTGAATGACCAGCCTTTTTTTACCGCAAGGCCGCCAGACGCATTGTAGCGCAAGGAATTGTGAAGACTTTATCAATTAGAAGTTGTTAGTGATTAATTGTAAATAAACGCATCTTTCAGCGACGAATACATTGACAATTGCGCAACCAACTTCAGCTGGCCTTTCAACTTTCACCTTTGAAACTTTAAAACTTTTCAACCTTGAATGACCCACATCCTTGCAGGAGTCGCTACATGGTACGTAATTTTAATTTTTCTGATTTCTATGGACAACGAGTATACGACCTACACGGTTAACAGTTTTAAGGAATACCAGGACATCATTCTTACGATGCCAACGGATGAGTTGATCCTTTACCGTGGCCAACCAATCGACAAAACCTTGCTACCCAAGATCGCCCGTTATGATGTTGCGCATGTAGAAAAGGTCGAACGTGAAATGATTGCGGACTTTCAACGCCGGAGCCTTCACCTGATGAACAAGCATCCCGAAAACCTGCTTGACTGGATGGCTTTGGCGCAACACCACGGTATGGCAACGCGCTTGCTGGACTGGTCCGAAAATCCGCTTATTGCGTTGTGGTTTTCGATGCCTCCGCTTGGTGATCAGTCGGCCCAGTATTCAGTCGTGTGGGGATTTCATGTTCCGCCCGGCGATATTATAAACAGTTTCGACAAGGCGGATCCGTTTGAAGAAGGGAGCACCAAAGTATTCAAGCCGAATCATATTGTAAAGAGAATATCGGCACAGTTTGCCTGGTTTACGATTCATAAGCAAAACGAGGAACGAAGATTTATTCCATTTGAGAAAAACGCCGGGTATCGCGATCATCTGTTCAAGATAAAAGTGATGGCTTCGTGCTTCGGGGATTGCAAGCGCCGTCTACATAATTTCGGGATCAACTCTGCGATGATGTATCCCGACGTTGACGGGCTGGCAAAACATGTGGAGTGGCTGTTTCTAGCAAAGAATCTCTAACAAGGGTGACAGGAATCATAATCCCGCCCGGGAAAGTGTGTCGCGTGTAACTTGCAGCTAAGCGAAAAATAACTGAGCTTAGCCTGATCCAACCTTTCGTTTTATGGCAGAGAATCAACGCTACCTGGCTCTCGATGTCTTTCGCGGGATGACAGTCTGTTTCATGATTATCGTGAACTCTCCCGGAGATTGGGCTCACATCTATGCGCCCCTTGCACATGCCAAATGGCATGGGTTCACTCCCACAGATCTTGTCTTTCCATCGTTCCTGTTTGCCGTTGGAAATGCAATGGCGTTTTCAATGCAAAAGTACGAAGCCCTTGGCGAATCGGTGTTCTGGCGGAAAACATTAAAGCGAACCTTCCTGATTTTTCTGATCGGATTCCTTTTGTACTGGTTCCCGTTTTACAATTTCAGAACAGGCACGTTCGATCCCATCAGTGAAACACGCGTTCCGGGAGTACTGCAAAGAATCGCGTTGTGTTACTTTTTTGCTTCTATTATCCTTCATTATTTGTCGCTGCGCGCATCGGTTTGGGTAAGCGCATTCCTCCTCGCCGGATACTGGATAATCCTGTATGCTTTTGGCGACGCTAACGATCCCTATTCGCTGGCCGGATACGCGGGCAATCAGCTTGATCTGTTGATCTTTGGAGAAAAGCACTTGTATCATGGAGAAGGTGTTCCCTTTGATCCCGAAGGATTGCTGAGTACCATTCCGGCAATTGTGAATGTCACCGCCGGATATTATGCGGGGCGATTTATACGTGAGAAGGGTAACAGTTATGAAGCCATTGCCAGACTGATGATCGCCGGCGCAGTCATTACCTTCGTGGCGCTGTCTTGGGATATGGTGTTCCCTATAAACAAAAAGATATGGACCAGCTCATTCGTACTGCTTACAACAGGAATTGATTTATTTATTCTCTCACTTCTGATCTATATCATTGAGATGAAACGTCACAAAAAGTGGACGTACTTCTTTGTCGTGTTCGGTAAGAATCCGCTGTTTATCTATATGCTGTCGTCGTTGTTACTTACTGTTTTTTACTTGATTCCGGTCGGCGACACGAATCTGCAACGGTGGCTCTATCGGGACTTTTTTGGAAGTTTCCTTTCCCTGATCAACGCTTCGTTTGCGTTTGCGATCTTTTATATGCTCATTAACTGGGCCATAGGATACTTCCTCGACAAGAAAGGAATTTACGTGAAGGTTTGAGCAAAGGTGGTGCGTTCACCTGACTCTTAAGACGCCGTCGTCTTCCAGGTATGGGACCACATTGAACTGATCCGGTGTAAGACAGAAGGCGATATCGCGTTCAATGCCCAGTCGCGCGAGGCGTTGCACGTGACTCGAGTTTTTCAAAAATCCCACAAGATCATTTTTGGCTGTGTTATATAAATATTGAGCAGCCAGAGGTGCATCGCACGCAGATTTAAACTCGTGCTTCAATAGTTCGACCAAAGCTCCGGCAAACAATGTGTCTTCCAGATTAAACTTCCCCTTCCAGCCGGCGCAAACAACGAGAACATCATTACTTGTCTGGCGCAGATGATTAACTACTGCGGACAAATTGAGGAACGAACCGATTATGATGTTCCGTGCCCCCTTTGATTTTACGATGGCTTGTGTGCCGTTGGTTGTTGTAAAAGCAATTTGTTTCCCGACGAGCTGTGGGTTCATATACTCGAACGGAGAATTCCCAAGATCAAAACCGTCCACCTTTTTTCCATCGCGTTCGCCGGCGGTATGAACCAGTCCCGATTTCAACGCGAGACATTCTTGCAAATCAGCAACGGGTATGATGCCACTGACGCCGTGAGCAAATGCCGTGGTCATACAGCTTGTTGCGCGAAGGATGTCCACAACAACCACTGTCTTGTCTGCGACAGGGTAAAGGTGCATAAGGTCAGGGCTTAGGGATACGTCTATTGTTTTCATTAGCGACAGCGTGACGGAAAGGATTTGCAGTTTCTGCTGAGGTGGAGAGAGGCCGTGGCATTACCCAGGATTGATGCATCGCACCAGTCTTCGCATGCACCCCGGTCATTTCCCGAAGCAAACTTTGCAAGCCCACGGTTATGCATGGAGTTTGAATGTTCCGGATTCAAAATGAGTGCTTCATTGAAGTCCAGAATCGCGGCACTGAATTTACTTGTCTTTAACAGTACCGTACCGCGTTTAAAAAAATAAAGAAAGTTGTCCTTTTCAACGTCAAGTGTCCGCGTATAGTAGGCGAGCGCTGAATCAGGTTTGTTCAGGTGCTCGTATGAATTGCCAGCCTGGAACAAATATTCGGGCAATGGATTCTCGCGAATCAGGAAAAGGTAATCATCAAGCGCTTCCCGGTATTTTTTCAGGTTGAAATAGGCAATCGCGCGATTGTGTCGCAACGTAATGTCCGTTGTGTCGTCTTTTACAAGTGGGTCAAGGATGGCGAGCGCATCTGCGAATTTGCCTGTGCTCAGATGACGTACCGCACGATTGACTAAGTTGGCGTGCTGGTCCTGGGCGAAGCATGAGAGACACGCAAGCGTTAGTAACAGTCCTAAGACCGGCGCACGCATCAGATCAACGGTGTTTTTTGAACTGCAGCCTTCAACGCGCGTCCGCGAACATCGATAAATATTTCAGTGCCCGGAGCAGCAAATCCTGTTTCAACATAACCCAGACCTATACCAATTCCCAGTACAGGTGACATCGTGCCTGAGGTAACTCTGCCGATTTTGCTCCCTTTCGCGTCGATAATCGAATAGTCATGACGTGGTATACCCTTGTCAACCATTCGAAATCCAACAAGCTTGCGAGTGACACCCTGCTCTTTTTGTTTCTTCAGGTTTTCAGAGTTGGTGAAGTCTTTGGTGAATTTTGTTATCCAGCCCAGTCCGGCCTCAAATGGTGAAGTAGTGTCGTCAATATCATTCCCGTAAAGACAGAATCCCATTTCCAGGCGGAGCGTGTCGCGTGCACCGAGTCCTATGGGCTTGATGCCAAATTCCGCACCCGCATTGAAGATTTCATTCCATAATTTCACGGCGTGTTCGTTGGGAAGGTAAATTTCGAATCCACCTGCTCCTGTGTAACCCGTATTCGATAATATCAGATCCGGGATACCTGCAAGCTCACCGATCTGAAAGTGATAGTACTTTATATCCTTTAGCGAAACGTTGGTAAGTCTCTGGAGTGTGCTTATGGCCTTTGGTCCCTGTACGGCAAACAGACACATGTTGTCTGAGATGTTTTGCATCTCCACATTCTTCGTATTGAATTGCGAAATCCAATTCCAATCCTTGTCGATGTTAGACGCATTCACCACAAGCATGTAGTGTTGGTCAGCGATTCGGTAAACGATCAGGTCGTCGACAATTCCACCGTCCTTGTTCGGCAGACATGAATACTGCGCCTGACCATCAACCATTTTAGAAGCATCGTTGGTGGTAACTCGTTGAATAAGGTCCAAAGCATCCGGGCCCTTCAGAATAAACTCTCCCATGTGAGAGACGTCGAATACACCGACTGCGTTCCGGACAGTCATGTGTTCTTCAATGTCGGAGGAGTAGCGAACCGGCATGTTGTAACCGGCAAATGGTACCATTTTGCCGCCAATTTGTTCGTGTAAAGAATTCAGGGGGATGTACTTCAGTTCCATGGTCTGTTAATGAGGCCACAAATGTAATTACTTCGGCCAAAACCAAACACTTATTAGGGCACTTTCTGCTGGATTATCGGACGATCTGCAGACTGTCGGTTTTCTCTATCACAGAAAGGATATCGTCCCTGACTTTCCTGATCTCCTTGATTTGTTCCTCGAGGTAGGCACGGGTGGTTTCTTCAGAATCGTTGTGCTGTTCCGGTTTGAAGTTTCGCATCCAGTTCATCATGCCATCGTAGGCCTGATCAAGTTCGGCAAGTGTAGATTCCAGGGACTGTTTCTCTTCCGCCGTAGCCTGGGCATTTTGTTCCAGAATCTCCTTAATGCGTGACTTGCGTTTGTGAATAGTACCCATTTTAGGCATTACTTCATCATGGATACTCCACGCTTCTTTTTCGAGCGCCTGATTGCTTTCCGACTTGACCGGGTCCTTCTCTTCCGCGTCTTTCCGACCGGAATTGCAGGCTGTTGTGAGGACAAGAACTAACGCAAGCACTAGGGGAAACCGCATAATTTTATTCATAAGGGTGAGCGAATTTGATTCAATATTATCAACCTTTGACGTCTAATACAAGGAGGTAACTGATTGACTAACAATCATTAGTTTCAAAAAAAATTCACAAAAAAAATCGGCAGGCTTTGCAAGTCCGCGGGAATTACTTTTATCTTTGACGCTGTAGAGACGACATGAAAGTTAACAACGCGACATTTTACTTTTATTACTACTTTTTTAAATCCCCCAGGGGACTTTAAGAGTGGTGCGTTGTTAAAAAAAATAACAGGTAACTCAGAAGTCCTCCGAACCGGGGGACTTTTTTTTTAGGCACCTTTTTTAGGGATAAGCGGATCGAAAAACAAATGGCAAAGAAGAAAAAACTACGTGTGGCAATCCAGGGAATCGCAACCAGCTTTCATGAGGTTGCCGCGCTGTCTTATTTCAAAGAACCCATCGAAACCGTGGAATGCCTTTCGTTTCACCAACTGTGTGAAAGTCTCAGTAACGGTGAGTCCGACTACGCTGTCATGGCAATTGAAAACTCAATAGCGGGAAGTATACTACCGAATTACTTTCTGCTGCAGTCGTATCACTTCTCAATCATTGGTGAACTATACCTTCCGATTCATATGCACCTGCTCGCACTTCCGGGCGTCAAATTGAAGGATGTCAAAACTGTTGAAAGCCACCCCATGGCAATCCGGCAATGTGCGGAATATCTGCAAGCACTCAACGGTGTCGAACTAAGAGAAAGTGATGACACAGCTTTTTCGGCCAAACGTATAAAAGAACTTAAGCTTAAGTCGACCGCAGCCATCGCGAATGAGTTTGCTGCGAAGAAATTCGGTTTGCAGATACTCGATAAGCGAATCGAAACTCACAAGAAGAACTTCACGCGATTCCTTATCCTGACGAAGAAAGGCGGAGTTGCATGGGAATCAAACAAAGCATCGCTGTCTTTCGAAGTTGCTAACGAGGTAGGTAGTCTGGCCGAGGCCTTGATGACATTCAAATTGAACAGCATCAACCTTACCAAGATCCAGTCCATACCGGTAATCGGGAAACCAAACGAATACTCGATTCATATCGATGTTGAATGGAAACGAAGGAAAAGTTACGACGAGGCCATGCGCCAGATTCTCCGGCAGGTAAAGAATCTGAATATTCTCGGCGAGTACAAGAAGGCAAAGATTGAATACAATTGAAGTAGACACCATGATAAAAATAGAAACTGCGAAACGAATCGCCCAGGTAGAGGAATACTACTTCAGCAGGAAACTAGCCGAAGTGCGCAGTCTCGATTCGCCGGAATTGAGAGTGATCAACCTTGGGATTGGCAGCCCTGATATGGCGCCGGCTGAGAATGCCATCGATGCAATGGTTACATCGGCACGCAACCCGGCAAACCATGGCTATCAAAGCTATAAAGGCATACCGCAGTTTCGTCAGGGGATTGCTTCTTTTTACAAGCGGACCTACGGTGTTACGCTTGACCCTGAGACGATGGTCCTTCCGCTGATGGGTTCGAAAGAAGGTATCATGCATATTTCGATGGCGTTCGTTAACGAAGGTGACGAAGTGTTGATACCGAACCCCGGTTATCCTACGTACTCGTCAGTAGCAAACCTTGTCGGAGCAAAGGTTGTGACTTACGATCTGAAAGAAGATCGCAACTGGGGAATCGATGTAGCCGAACTCCGGCGACGCGACCTTAGCCGCGTGAAGCTGATGTGGGTGAACTTCCCGCATATGCCGACAGGTCGCGTTGCAAGTAAGGCTGAATTACAGGAACTTGTTGACCTTGCAAGAGAGAACGGTTTTCTGATTGTAAATGATAATCCGTACAGTCTTATTCTGAACAATAATCCGCTTAGTATACTTGGCGCAGCAGGTGCCGCTGACGTTGCCATGGAACTTAACTCGCTTAGCAAATCGCATAACATGGCCGGGTGGCGCCTGGGTTGGGTCGCGGGACAAAAATCATTTGTTGATGCCGTACTCAAGGTTAAGAGCAACATGGATTCGGGTATGTTCCTTGGGTTGCAACATGCAGCCGCGGAAGCTCTCAATGCAGGTGACGATTGGTTCAGGGAGTTGAACAACGTATATACGCAACGGAAATCCGAAGCGGTGAAGATTCTGAAACTGCTGGGTTGCTCAATCGCCGAAGGTCAGTCAGGTCTATTCGTTTGGGCAAAGGCACCGTCGCATGTTGCTGATGTTGAGAAATGGATTGATGAACTTTTATATGGAACAAAGGTATTCATAACGCCGGGGTTCATCTTTGGGGAGGCAGGCCGACGATACATTCGTATCAGCTTGTGCTGCACAACAGAATTGCTCTCAGAGGCATTTGGCAGACTGGAAAAATTTGTCAAGGACCGATCCGGAAATTCCGTATCAGAAAAAGTGATGTCATGAAAACGACGATTGTTGGAGCCGGATTAATTGGAGGATCGATGGCGATCGACCTGCGTAAGGCGGGACTCGCAACGCATATCATTGCCGTTGACAAGAACAGCGTCAACGCCGCACGGGCTCTGGAACTAGGCATAGCGGATGAAATCGGAACGCTTGAAACCAGTCTTCCGAAATCAGACCTTGTAATTCTTGCTATTCCGGTCAACGCACTGGCTGGGGTAGTGGCGTCCATTCTGGACAATGTCCGCGACAATACAGTCGTTATTGATGCTGGGTCAACCAAAGGTAACATCTGCCGGGCCGTTGCTAACCACACCAGGAGAGGACTCTTTGTGGCAGCTCACCCGATTGCCGGTACTGAAAACTCAGGACCGGAAGCAGCCTTCAGCGGATTGTTCAACGACAAAACCAATATCATTTGTGAAAAAGATAAGTCTTCTCCCGAAGCTCTGGCTGTTGCAGCGAAGGTGTTCGACAGTCTCGGGATGAACACCATCTTTATGGAGGCCGAAGAACATGACCGCCACGTGGCTTACGTGTCTCACCTTTCGCACGTAAGTTCCTTCCTGCTGGGTCAGACTGTATTGGATATTGAAAAAGATGAGAAGAACATTTTTGCATTGGCGGGAAGTGGTTTTGCGTCAACGGTGAGGCTGGCGAAAAGTTCTCCTGAAATGTGGGGGCCGATCTTTGAGCAAAACCTTGACTACCTGAGCCAGGCGCTGCAGGAATACATTATGCATCTTCAGAAATTCCACTATCATCTGCTTAAGCGGGATATCGACGCCCTGAACAAGATTATGACGGGCGCAAACGAAATTCGTCGGGTGTTAGAGGGGATTGAACTAAAACAAAGGAACGGATCGTACAAAAAATCAGAAGTAGAACAAACAAATCTTTAAACGAATATCAGGTTATGAAAAAAACTTTGCACTTACAACCGATGTCATCCTGGTTTCCAGCGCAAAATAAGCCCTTGATTATAAGTGGCCCGTGCAGCGCTGAAACCGAGGAACAAACAATCATGACAGCCAAACAGCTGGCTGCAACGGGAAAGGTACACGCACTGCGCGCCGGGATATGGAAGCCAAGAACGCGACCAGGCCAGTATGAAGGGTCTGGAGTCGAAGGTCTGCGTTGGCTCGCACAGGCCAAAATTGAAACAGGTCTGCCTATAACAACCGAAGTTGCAAACGCAGCGCACGTGGATGCATGTCTTAAGGCTGGCGTTGACATTCTATGGATCGGAGCGCGAACAACAGTGAATCCGTTCTCCGTACAGGAAGTTGCTGATGCACTTAAAGGAGTAGACATTCCTGTCATGGTGAAGAATCCGATTAACCCTGACCTGGAACTGTGGATTGGTGCGCTTGAAAGGCTCAACAAAGCAGGGATCACAAAACTTGCCGCTATTCACCGTGGGTTCTCGTCTTTCGAAAAAGGACCGTTCCGCAACGCGCCAATGTGGGATATGAGTATTGAACTGAAGACGCGCATCCCGGATCTTGATATTATTTGCGACCCATCGCACATCGCTGGTAACCGCGATCTGATAGCGATGATCGCGCAAAAAGCATTGGACCTTGATATGGTCGGTGTGATGATCGAAAGCCACATCAATCCTGACGCAGCCTGGAGCGATGCAAAGCAACAAGTTACTCCCTCCGTTCTGGCAAAAATTGTCGACGGACTGGTTGTTCGCACGGTTTCCAGCGACAGCAAAACATTTAAAGACACATTGAGTGTGCTTCGTGAACAGATTGACCACCTGGACGACGAAATCATGCAAAAGTTGGCAGCGCGGATGAAAATTTCCGAGAAGATTGGTCAGTACAAGAAAGAAAACAACGTAACAATCCTTCAGGTGTCCCGGTGGGAGGAAATCATTCATACGCGCGTGGCCCTCGGTAAGGCTATGGGAATGAGTGCCGAGTTCACAACCGACTTGCTCAAGCTGATACACGAAGAGTCTATTCAGATTCAGACACGCGTCATGAACAAGGTCGAGGAACGCGTTTAAGAAATACCGTCATCGTTTAGAGATTTGGCCCCGCGAAAGTCGCGGGGTTTTTTCATTTTATGGGAATACGCATCTAAAAGCCACTTTTTGGAATGCACATGAAACACGCTGCAAAACAGTGCCATTTCATACATCGGGGGATTTATTTCATTTTTTTCTTTTCATGCGTGCGGCCATTTCACTTAATTTATCGGGTAATTGATTTTGTTTTTTATGACTCGATGTCTGTTAATTATTGCCTGCCTTTTTGTTTGTTACACTACATTTTCCCAGAAAATTGACCTAGTCAACTCCGGTGAAGCGATTAATGCCGGGATTGCCGCTTATGACTCGGGAAATTATGAGGCCGCGATCAAAGCATTTTTAAAAGTAAACCCCCGCGACACAAACTATTACTGGTCCCAGGCCGAACTTGCCCAGGCGTACAACGGCGCAAAGGAATATGAGAAGGCTATTGCCGTTGTTGAGGAGGCTTTGAAGGAGACCTCGTCGAACCGACTGATGCTCCTCAAGACGAAAGCCATTGCCCTCGACAAATCCGGAAAGCTGGATCAGTCCATAGAGCTGTTCAAGTCGCTTCTCAAAAAGTATCCGACCGATCAGAATCTCGTGTTCAATTTTGGAGTCACATATTCTAATAATGGCAAGATCGAAGAGGCAAAGGACTGTTTCTTTCGGTCGCTGTCTATAAATCCCTATCACGCCGGAAGCCATCTTAACCTCGCACAGATTTCTATCAATGAGGGTCGTAAAGTCCACGCCATGATGAGCCTGGGACTTTATATGATCATCAACGATCGCGATAACGCAAAGCTGGTAGCGCTCAATAGTTTTCTCGGCAATGAATTTCAGGGAGAAGGATCCCAGACACCGTCCGGACCAAACGCGTTCGAGAAGCTTGATCAGATCATTCGCGCAAAGCTTGCCATGGAAAAAAGTTTCAAGTCTGAAATTCCGGTGGAGGCACCTGTCGTCAGGCAATTCGAGATGCTGTTTCAACAACTTGACCTCGTTGATCAGAAAACAAATGATCCCTGGGTTGAGCACTATCTGCCGTTTTACAAAGCTGTTCGCGATCAGTCGATGGTGTTGCCGTTTATCTATCACATGATTTCTTCCGCGAACAATGACAAGGTGAAGTCGTGGAACAAGAAAAACGAAAAGACGCTATCGAAGTTTTACGACGCAGCAAATACAGAAATAAAAAAGCAGCGGGCGTATCCGAAACTGCCTGAGGGTTCTGGTTTTGAAAAAGGTATTCAGGGATGGTACAATGATGACGGTAAACTCACAGCGCTTGGCAGAATGGATACTGCAGAAAAGAGGACCGGACGTTGGGTGTACTTCTTTACCAATGGCGAAAAGTCTGCAGAAGGAAGCTATGATAAGAACGGCACTAAAACAGGCATGTGGCGGTATTACAACTCGAGCGGTATACTCACCAGCGAAGAGAACGAAACAACGGGTGAGATTGTCGTCTTCTATCCGACAGGTGAAAAACGTGAACACTTCTTTCTCAAAGACGGCAAAACGGACGGACCCGTGGAGATCTTTTACCAGTGCGGAAGCCTCAAAGAAAAGCTGACGTACAAGAACGGGGAAATCGATGGTGAAGGAACGCAGTACTTCGCGAACGGGGAAAAACGCACCGTGTACAACTACAAGAGCGGAAAGGTCCATGGAATGTACACCACATTCTTTGAGGATGGAAAAATAAGGAGCCGATATACAAACCGTGACGGGAAGGCTGAGGGATTGTTTGAATCCTTTCATGCGAATGGCAAACTCGCCGCTTCAGGACAGTATCTCGACGACAAACTCGACGGCGAGTGGAAGTACCACTATCCAAATGGCCGCCTCAGCCGAACGGGAAAATACAAGAATGATCTTGGTGACGGAGAGTGGACGTTCTATAATATGCGTGGTGAACTGACGGAAAAGCGCACGCTGAAGGAGGGAAAAATCGACGGGGAGAACTCCTTTTATTATAAGGGAAAACTTCAATTCAAGTACACGTATTCCGGTGACAAGATGCTTCGTTTGGTCTGTTATGATCGCGATGGGAAAGTTCTTTCCGATAATGGTGATCCTTCCGGGAACTTTTCGGTAACAGCATATTTCTCGACAGGTGAAAAGAAATCCCACGGGCAGATTCGCGAAGGCAAGTTGCACGGGGAATGGAATTATTGGTTCAGAGGTGGAAACCTTTCGAGCAAAGCGAATTATGAAAAAGGTCTGCAACACGGTGAAGCAGTTGACTACTACAGGTCAGGTGCCATCAAGTCAAAGGCAACGTACATTGACGGCGAACTTGACGGATATTATCAGGAGTTCTATGAGCACGGACCGGTCAAGGTTGAGGGCTGGTACCAAAATGGCCAGCGCCAGCAGACTTTCCTTGGGTACACTACCAGTGGCAAGGTAGAATCCGATTACTTCTACGTTAACGATGAACAGTCCGGTGCCGGGTATGAATTCCACCAGGAGAAACCATTGATTGTTACTGTTATTGCAAAGAGTGGGATCACCAACATCGACAACTTTGATCGCAGCGGCAAAGGGACCATGTCAGTCAAAGAGGTGGGCACGAAGAAGATATATCAGGCGAAATATTCGAATGGCGTGACCCGAGGCGAAATTGAAGTTCTGTGTGGTGAATATAACGGCATGTTGTACCGGCGTTTCTCAGACGGCAAAGACTATTTAGCCTATGGCATGCTTGCAAATCAACGCCACGGAGAGTACAAGCATTACGATCCTGAAAACAATCTATCATACACAGGTAATTATCTCTATGGCAAGCCGGATGGCATATGGAAAGGCTTCGATGAAGATGGCGACCTCGACCGTATTGGTCGTTTTGTCGAGGGGAACTACGACTCATTGTGGACATTCTACTTTGGCCCCGGAAAGATTAAGTCAACCATTGAATACCTTAATGATGAGCGCGACGGGCTGACGGTCATATACGCTCCGGATGGTTCGCCGGCAATAGAAAAACAGTTTGAATCAGGTGATCTGATTGCCTACAGAGCTATGACCGCGGCAGGTACGTGGTCGGAATGGCAGAAAGCTACTCCGAAGTTCTCACTGGTGGCTTATTATCCGTCCGGGAAAAAATCTATTGAGGAGCAATATGCGAACAACTATCTGGACGGCGTTATAAAGACATATTATCCGGATGGCAAGTTGTTCAGTGAGTCCACTTTTGTTAATGGCGACTACCATGGTCCGGTCAAAACGTATCATGAAAACGGCAAACTGAAAAGCGAAGCTGAATTCAGGCACGACGAACGCCAGGGCACAACGAAAACGTATTATCCCGACGGATCACTTCGGTTGACTGAAGATTACGTGGATGGAGTGTATTCCGGCAAGGTCATAGTCTACAAAAAAGGCGCAAAAGTACGAGAACAAAATTTCTGGGGAGGGCTTCCCGATGAATAAAACAATCATGTCGACGATGCTGCTGGTCATATGTTGTCTGGTCGGCATCGCTCAGGATGACGTTTTCCTGAAGTTCAAAAACAAATACCCTGACGAGGTCGCTGTTTACGTCGAGCGTTCTGAGACCCTGAACCTCGTCGTTGATGGAGACTCCCTTCGTGTTTTTACCGACGTGTTCGAAGACATGGTTCACCTGAAAGACCAGGCTGAAGCCTTCGCCAGCAAACGTGTCTATGGTTCCCATTTTAATCACGTTGAAAACATTAAGGCAAAAACCCTTCTCTGGGAAAAGAATCGGTACAAGGAACTTGCAGTGTCTGAATTCAAGAAAAGCAGCGACCGGGATCGCGGGATCTTTTATGATGATTCATATTACTACTCTTTCAATTTTCCGTCCATCGGACTTCGAAACCGGACGCAACTTGAGTATCGGGAGCAACTCAAGGACCCGAGGTTCTTGAGCGGATTCATTTTCGGGACGTATCTCCCGCAGGGGAAAGTCTCTTTTACCGTCCGCACCACGAAAGATGTTGATATCTATTTCAAGGTACTGAACGATCCTGAAAATGAAATCGATTTCAGGAAAACAGAAAAAGGCAACAACGTCACCTATACGTGGACAGGCGCTGACATCGCCGCTGTCAAGTCTGAGGACAAGAGTCCGTCGATACGCTATTTCGCGCCGCAGCTGATTTGTTATGTGAAGTCATATCGCACAAAAAAAGGTGAAGTGCGCGTATTGTCCGATCTGAACGATCTCTATGCATGGTACAATACATTTGTGCGCGACCTCAACAAGCAGAACTCGGACGAACTTGTTGAAATTGTCAAAAAAATTCAGGCGCAAAGTCGCGATAAACGTGAGCTTGTGCGAAATGTCTTTTACTGGGTACAGTCGAATGTTCGTTACATCGCTTTTGAGCAGGGAATGCGTGGACTTATTCCACACAGCGGAACCTATGTTTGTGAAAAGCGTTATGGAGATTGCAAAGACATGGCGAACCTGATCGTGAATATGCTGGCAATTGCTGGTGTTGAAGCACATCATACCTGGATTGGAACCCGCGACCTTCCTTACCGATACACAGAACTCCCTTCGCCATTGGTTGACAATCACATGATCGCCACCTGGATATCTGACGAAGGCGAATACTACTTCCTTGATGCAACTGGAGAGTACACGCGATTTGGACTGCCGACTTCTATGATTCAGGGCAAGGAGGCGCTTATCGCGCGTGGGCCCGACAAGTTCGAGGTTCGCGTGGTGCCTGTGATTCCGAAGACAGTCAATTACATGACGGATTCAATGCGCCTTAAGATCGATGGGAATTCGCTGGCCGGTGAAGGTGTGAGTGCGCTGCACGGCTTCTCGAAAGTTTTCGGTGCTTACCAAATGAATCGCACGGATGACAACGACGTCAAAAAGTATGTGACAAGACTACTCGGGAAAGGCAGCAACAAATTTTATCTCGACCGATATGAGATCAGGGACCTGGCGGATCGCGACAACCCAACGCATATTCCATACGCCTTTCACATTGATGACTATTATCAGAAAGTCGGAGATGAAATTTTCGTGAACCTTAACCTGAACAAGGATTATTACAACGCTTCGATAAACACGGCTTTGCGGAAAACGCCTATCGAAAACGAATACCTGTATACGAAATTTGAACATATCGTTTTGTCGATTCCGGATGGGTATGCGGTGGAATACCTTCCCGAAAACTTTGTCTTCAGTGGAGATCATTTTGGATGTGAAATATCATACGTACACAAGGGCAATGAAATTTATTATTCCAAAACGTTTTACCTGGATTATCTGCTGCTCGAAAAAACCGGTTTCGATAATTGGAATAAGGCTGTGAAACGCATCAGTGAAGCATATAAGGAGGCAATCATCCTCAAGAAACTGTAGTCTGTCTAAATCGTTATCTCATGAAAGCAAAATTTATCCTACTCCTTCTTGTCGCGCCAATCCTGGCATCGGCAGGAACCATCAATCCATATGAATGGGAGCAAAACCGTAAACGCTATTCGCTGACGCCAGAGGAGTCGGAAAAAGCCGAATACGTCATAAAGAATCACATTCAGTACGACTATGTACTTGAAGACAACCAGTTCCTGATGTATGCAACTGTACACAAGATCGTGCTCGTAAATAATAACGATGCCATCGAAAAGAACAACCGCATTGTTATCTCCATGCACAATACGATTGAACTGGCAGACCTGCGTGCACGTGCAATAAGCAAAGAGGGTAAGGTTGTCAATTTTGACAAAAACAATATCAAGGAAATCAAAGACGAAGATACCGATAAGAGCTACAGGATATTTGCGATTGAAGGTATTGAGAACGGCAGCGAAGTAGAGTACTTTTTTACACGGAAAATGTACGCGTTTCTGTTTGACAGAACGTTCGTACAAACAGATGTCCCCACGCGCGAAGTATCATTTGTATTGAGTTGCCCGTCACATCTCCAGTTTGACTTCAGGTCGTACAACGGGTTTCCGGAAGTAGCCAAAAGTCCTGATGAGGAGCGAAATGTGTACAAGGCGTCTGCAAATAATGTGAAGGCTATGCGCGAGGAGCCGTTTTCATATTACAATGCAAACCGCCAACGCATCGAATTCAAACTAGCGTACAACACCGCGCGTTCGAAGGCGCGCCTTAATACCTGGGAAGATGCTGCCAAGAATTTTTACTCAAGATTGACCAAGCTTGAAAAGGAAGAAGAGAAAGCACTTGACAAGTTTTACAGCAGTCTTAACGACAAAAAGTCGGACAAAACCGAAGTTCGGGTCAAAAACATCGAACAAAAACTGAAGACCTCGATACGCGTTGACGAAAACGCCCGCGGAGAGTCAGCGGGAAAATTAAATGAAATCATAAAGAATAGAATCGCTGGTCGTGAGGGCATGACCCGACTGATGTTGAATGTATATGAACGCGCCGGCATCAAGGTATATCCTGTCCTGACGTGCGATCGGGAGCAGTCTCGTTTCGACGGCAGCTTTGATACGTGGGATTACCTGGATGAGTACCTCCTTTATTTTCCGGATACCGACGGCTTTCTTGCACCATATTCATTCGAACATCGCTACCCGTTTGTTCCCACGGAGTTCACCGCCACCGATGGCTTGTTCGTAGAACCAATCTTGCTCGGCACTGTCAAGTCAGCATTAGCTTCAGTGAAGGCCATTCCAGCCACACCGCATACGGTGAACTTCAACAACCTTGATATCAGAGTCACTTTCAATGATGACTTTTCGAATAACCAGGTTCGCAAGATTGAGAATTCTGGTGGTTACAATGCACTGTTCTTCACACCGTATTTGCCTTTGATGACAAAGGAGAACAAACTCGAAATGGTCCAAAGTCTTATCAAGAGTTCGGCACCTGATGCAGACATCACAACGTGGAAGGCTGAGCAGGTTAACAACGACAAGACCGAAGAGTTTGTAGTTGATATTGATTTCAAAACAAGTCACTTCCTTGAGAAGGCTGGTCCGCGACTTTTGTTTAAGGTGGGTGAATTGATCGGCCCTCAAACTGAAATGTATCGCGACGACGAAAGAATCACGCCTGTTGAAAACGACTATAACAGACTGTATGACCGCAAGATTCACGTGACTATCCCTGAGGGCTATACGATAAAAAATCCCGGCGATCTGAATTTTAATGTCGTCTACAAGGATGGCGAGAAGCAGCCGTTCGCGTTTATCTCAAGCTACACCATCAAAGGTAATTTACTTGAGGTACTGATCTCGGAGTATTATGAAGATATTCGCGTGCCCCTGGATCGATACGAGGACTTCCGAAAGGTAATCAATGCAGCTGCTGACTTCAATAAAGTAACACTTGTACTGGAGAAAAAGTAGTCACTACATCTGATACTGGCCTTTGCTGTCTATGCGGACGGACTTCAGTGTTCGGTTGTTCTCAAAATGTGAATAAACCGGCTGCAGGTTTTTCCAGAAATTAATTCGTTCGGTACTGGCTGAATACGTGCGTGTGAGTTCCTGCATTTCAGTTTCTCCGAGTTGACTTGGGAATATATGCACGGGTATTGTCTTCTGGCCTCCCTGACGTGCTTCAACGGCCAGTATGTAAAGCTCCTTGATTTTGTCATCGGTAATGGGGATACAACCAATAGTCACACAGTTACCATGAATATAGATTGCGCTTCCGGGATGAACACCTCCGAGCAGTTTATCAGAGGCATTCGGGTAATTTATCCCAAGTGACAAATGAAAGTTACTTTGTGGATTAAAATGATTGATGTGATATACACCTTCCGGGATCTGGCGATCACCTTCGTTGCGCTTCGGCCCCAACTCTCCGGATACGGCACAGAAGTCATACGTAGTTAAAAGTATATACTTACCCGAATCCGTTGGTTTAACCCAGACTTCAAGCCGACGTTCTTTCTTAAATGCCCGTATAAATAACTGGAAACCCGGATATTTAAGGTTTTTATGAATAAAATAGTTTTTTACTTTAATTTCCTTCTCCTGATATGCAGACTTCACCCGGGGGAACGTCATTTGTTGTTCCTTGAACGACACTTGCTGGAGCATAATTAGCAGAGAAAATGAAAGGACGTAATACATTGGCAAACCAGGATAATAACAATTTACAAAAGACAAATGGAATTTATTGAAAATTATCCCTGGGCCATAGTTTCGTTTCTCTTATTTCTTCTGGTTATCTATCAGTTTTTTCGATTGAGATCACGGGAATCGAAAGCAAGTACTCCCGAGGAATCAACGCCTGCCGACGGTGATGAATTGTATTCATTGAACCGTGTGAATGAATTGATTGAACAGGAACGGAATCGTATCGCAAGCGAATTGCACGACGAGCTTGGTACTCTCCTAAGCGTTATCCACCTCGATTTGGAACTTGTCCTTCGCGAGTCTGCACAATTGACACCTTACGGCGAAGCACGTCTTCTTGAAATTCGCAAGAACCTGAACCTTGTGATTGAGTCAATCAGGCATAATATCTGGAGTCTCGCTCCACAAATGCTGGATCAGGTTCAGGTTGATTTCGCGATCCGGGAGCTTTGTCGGAAACTCGATGCTTACAAAGGCACGCATCTCCATTTTGTTCAGAGTGGCATTGCCTTTCCAATCACGCATAAACAAAAACTAAATGTATTCCGAATCGTCCAGGAATTACTGACGAATGCCATCAAACATTCGAGTGCGTGGAATATTTCCGTGCAACTGCATTGGGATGACGACGCTCTCATAATTGTTGTCGAGGACGATGGTTCATCCTACTCCCGCGTTGAAGAAAAGACACCGCCACCAACGGGAAGCGGCGGAATGGGAACAACAAACATTATCAAGCGCGCCAACATTATCGGAGCCACGCTTGTTCGTGAAGAACTTGCGAGAGGTTTGCGGGTTACGCTGACTTTGCGAAAAACGAATTCGGAATCTGAGGATATTCCGTTAACCTAACATTCCGTTTTCGTACGCGTAAGAAATCAACTCAGCAACGTTTTTAGTTTTCGTTTTCTGGAGCATCTCCTCGCGATAACTGTTGATCGTATTTTCTTTCAGATTCAGGCGTTCGGCAATCTCTTTGCTGGAGCGCCCCATTTTCAGAAGAAGCAGGATTTCGGCTTCGCGTTTTTTCAAAACGGCGGGCGCGTCAGTGGCAGCCATACGCTTTAGGAAAGACGGCTGCAGGGTCACAGGAATATATTGTCTGCCTTCCATCACGGTGCGGATTGCATCCTTGATTTCTGTCGAAGCACTGCTTTTGAAAATAAACCCGTGGATGCCGATCTTCAGGAGGTGCTTGATCATCGCCTCACCGTTGTACTGCGTCACCACCAGAATCATAACGTCCGGGTGTTCGCGGGTAATGTGAGGAACGACCTCCATGCCATTCATTTCCGGCATTCCGATGTCAAGCAGGACAAGGTTTACTTCATTGGTTTTCAACATTTCGAGGGCTTCCGGGCCGCTACCGGCGTGCAAAAGCTTTGCATCCGGCAGATGCTGTTGAAGAATAAGGGCCAGGCCCTCGCGAAACAGTTGCTGGTCATCGACCAATAGGATAGAAAGACTCATTATATGACGTGAATTACAGTAGAGGGCTCAAATTACCCATTATATTCCCAATAACAACCCCGGATTTTTAAGGTATCGCTACACCCGGTATTGCATTTTCCCGTTGAAAAACGCGGTTTTTCTTCGATAACTTATGATTTCTGTTGCGATTCGATGAAGGCATTAAGCCCCTTTTCGAGCTGCTCATTCGGGTTAAGAAATACCGACTGGGCTGGAATTGCAAACTTGATCCCGCGCTGTTTAAAGGCATCGTAAATGGCCAGGTTGATCGCCTGTTGAATATCCATGAACCTGCCCATATCGGGATGATCGATATAATATACTGTTTCGAACTGAAGACTGGATGCGCCAAATGCCTTGAAATGGGATCGGTCAAAGACGGTCAACTTCTGCTGTTCGATAATCGACCTTACTAAAGCGGGAATTTCACGAAGCTTCTCTGCCGGGGTTCCGTATTCGACATCAAGCGTGAAAACCGCCCTCCTTCTCGCGAGACGCTTATAGTTGTGAATCCGGCTCGCTGTAAGATTGGCATTTCCTATTACGAGTTGTTCACCTGACAGCGAACGTATCCGTGTCGTCTTCAGTCCGATATACTCGATGGTTCCCATTTTGTCGTCAACGATAATAAAATCGCCAACTTCAAACGGCCTGTCGAAGAAGATAACAAAGTAGTTGAACAGGTCGCCCAGTATGTTTTGGGCGGCAAGTGCAATAGCGATACCCCCAATTCCAAGTCCTGCGATGAGTGCAGTAACGTCGAATCCCAGGTTGTCCATCAGAGAAACGATACCGAGAACCCAGATGACGATGTTAATCAGGAGAATGATGCCGCCGAGTTGTTTGACTTTCTCCTCACCGCGTTCCTGCCTGCGTACATAGCTCTGGAGCAAATGCAGCAACGTCGTGCTTACCAGCCGGATCATCAGATACGTAATCGCAATTGCCGTGACTATACTGACAATTTTCTCTGCCTTGGGGCTCAAGGTGAGGTACGTGACAGCATTATAAATTATGAAATACAACAGGGCTGGTATTCCAAACCTTTCGGCGCTTTTGATAAGAAAATCATCGGCCTTTGTTTCGGTCCTGGCTGTCCACGCTTTCAAACGCTTCAGGACGATACCTTTCAGCACCTGCACCACAATTAATCCGGCCAGAATAATGCCGACCGTGATGAGGTAGTCCAACACCGTGTTATTCAAGTATTCGCGATCAAGAAAAGTGTCCATGATATTCCTGATTAGGCCGCTAAATTATCGGAGCGTCAGCTACATCAAAAAGAATAACGGGATTATTCCATCAAAAAATGTCATGCTGTGAATAACGTTCCAGTTTTAGGCGGGCACCCATACAATTTCTCCCTTGTGTGCGTTTTCTTTGAGCCAAAACCTCGAACTTAAGCACTCCTAACACAGTTATTTTCATGAAACGTTCACCCCTTAAGCTGGCAGCCGCCGTCATCGCGGTTTTGCTGATCGCCGGCGTCGCCTATTATTTCTTCGGAACTTCCGCCAGAAAGCAAGTCCAATCATCTTATGTAGATCCGGCTTTTGCCGAATTTGTGTCTTCATACAGCGCCGGGGTTATCCCCGCCCAGGGCGCGTTGAGAATTATACTTGCATCGGAAGTCGTCGACTCTTCCGAAGTGGGTTCTGAAATCGAGGCTAAGTTGTTCAGATTCACGCCGGCAACCGCGGGCCGTGTTTATTGGGTAGATCGTCGTACCGTGGAGTTTCGGCCAGAAACCAGATGGAAATCCGGCACACGTTACCAGGTGGAATTTTTCCTCTCCAAAATCATGGAGGTGCCAGGCCCGCTGTCCACACTCGCGTATTCATTCCAAACCATCCCACAGAATTTTGAAGTCAGCGTTACGAACATGACGCCGTATGAGATGAATGATCTCAAGCGTCAGAAAATCGACGGCGTTGTTGCGGCAGCTGACGCGATTGAGGGAGAAACGATAGAAAAGTTATTCAACTCACGCCAGGACGGCAAAACACTCCCTGTTCAATGGGTTCACGCTGAAGATGGCCTGCGCCATCATTTTACCATCGGAGACGTCGAACGAAAAGCGGATCGTTCGAATGTGACGATCACTCTCGACAATAAGGACACAGGTGCAGGCGCGGTTGAAGAACAAAACATTGAAATCCCGTCTTTGAATGAATTCAAATTGATGAGAGCGACCGTCGTACAGGCGCCGACGCAACAAGTTGTGCTTCAGTTTTCCGATCCGCTCAGGCTGAATCAAAATCTCACCGGTCTGATTACTCTCGACGGGTCCCCACGACTGGATTTCGATATCCGCGACAACCTTATCATCGTCTATCCGTCGGCAAAACTTGTCGGCGAAAAGAAACTCAGGATTGAGACTGCAGTGAGAAATGCTTTTGGACGTGTTATGACTGAGGTAACTCATGCCGAAGTTATCTTTGAACAACTGGCGCCCGCAGTCCGATTCACGGGTCGCGGTTCTATCCTGCCTTCGAGTAATGGTTTGGTGCTTCCGTTCGAAGCCGTCAACCTTAATGCCGTTGACGTTACGGTCTTCAAGATCTATGAGAAGAATATTCTCCAGTTTCTTCAGGTAAACAACGTCGACGGTAACCAGGAACTTTACCGCGTTGGGAAACGGATGATCAAGAAGAAGATTTCCCTTGCAACGGCAGGGGTAGTGGACTTCGGCAAGTGGAACCGGTTTACGCTCAACCTTGCGGACATCATTCAACCCGACCCCGGCGCGATTTATCAGATAAAGCTGACATTCAAGAAGGGATACAGTACGTATGCGTGCGCGGAAGGGACCGACGACGTCGAGGACATGCTCCCCGAGGTTGAAGAAGAGGTTTCGGACTACGCTGGATATTATGAAGACGACTACTACTATTTTGAAGGCTACGACTGGCGTGAGCGCGATAACCCGTGCCACGTGTCGTATTATACGGCAAACCGGTTTGTTCGAAAGAATATTCTTGCTTCCGATCTCGGGCTGACAGCAAAACGGGGTGACGACGGCAATACTGCAGTCTTTGTCACTGACATCCGCACATCGCAGCCGATTTCCGGTGTTGAGATTGAGCTATTTGATTTCCAGCAACGCTCGCTGGGCAAAAGCACAACATCTGCCGATGGCAAGGCTTCAGTGAAGTCAGATCAGGTTCCTTTCTTTGCCGTTGCCAGGAAGGACGCCCAACGCGGTTACCTCAAACTTGGTGACGGAGAATCATTGAGTCTTAGCAGCTTCGCTGTTGAAGGCCAACCTGTACAGAAAGGACTGAAGGGATTTCTTTATGGTGATCGCGGCGTATGGAGGCCGGGTGATTCACTTCACCTGACGTTTATCCTGGAAGATAAGGGGAAACAGTTTCCCGATAACCATCCCGTTGTGTTCGAACTGCAGAATCCGTTTGGGCAGATTGTGACGCGAATGGTTCGTTCATCATCTGAAAACGGATTTTATTCGTTTGCCACCGCCACAGACCACGATGCGCCCACAGGCAACTGGACCGGCAGGATCAAGGCCGGAGCCTTCAATCTCACGCAGATTTTGAAGATTGAGACGATCAAACCAAATCGTTTGAAGATCAATCTTGACTTTGGTACCAAAATATTTACCGGACCGAAACCGGAGGGTGTCTTGAATGTGAATTGGTTACATGGTGCACCCGGGAGAAATCTCAAGGCGGAGTTCGAAATGCTGATGGGCAGCGTTCCAACCACATTCCCCGAATACAAAGAGTTTACCTTCGATGATGAGTCGCGCGCATTCTACGCCGAAACACAACCGGCTTTTGAAGGTTACACGGATGCCTCAGGAAAAGCGCGTGTCGGGCTTGATCTTTCCACAGGGACGCCACCGCCGGGATTCCTGCAGGTGGTCCTGCGTGGCAAAGTCTATGAGGAAAGCGGGAACTTCAGTGTCGATCGCATCAGTGTTCCGTATAGTCCGTACGAGTCATACGTCGGCGTGAAAACGCCCGAAGGCGAAAAGTACAGCGGTGTCCTTTACCTGGATCAGAAACATCCAATTGAAATCGTGACCGTCGACGCGGCCGGGAAGCCTGTGTCAAGGAATAACGTTACCATAAACCTGTACAAATTAAACTGGCGATGGTGGTGGGATAATTCATCGGGAGGAATCTCGAACTATGTGAATGGCGCCTATTCACAGGTCGTGAGGAATGAATCGGTAAGGACTGTCAACGGAAAGGCTACGCACACACTGCAGATGTCTTCAGCAGATCATGAATATGGAAGGTACTACCTTCGGGTTTGTGATCCTGTTTCCGGCCATTGCACCGGACGGATCATTTACGCCGACGAACCTGGTTGGTACAGTCGCATGAGAGGCGATGCCGCCGATGCGCCAAATGTACTTTTCTTTTCAACAGACAAGACGGACTACAAACCGGGTGACCAGGTTAAGGTCACGATTCCAACTCCCGCGCACGGTCGTGCCCTGGTGAGCATCGAAAATGGTACCGGCGTTTTGCAGACACATTGGATTGAAGCAAAAGAGGGCGAGACGCAATTCACCTTTCAGGCCACCCCCGAAATGACGCCGAATGTTTACGTAAACGTCTCCCTGCTTCAGCCGCATGATCAAACACTGAATGAGTTGCCTGTCAGGTTATATGGGGTAAAAAGTGTTTCGATTGTTGATCCCGAAACAAGGCTTGAACCGGTTATTGCCATGGCTGACGAGCTTGAACCCGGCAAACCGGTGACCATTCGGATTTCGGAAAAAAACAAACGGAGGATGACGTATACCATTGCCGTTGTGGATGAAGGTCTGCTCGACATTACAAAATTTCAGACACCGAAGCCGTGGGATAAATTCTATGCGAAGGAGGCTCTGGGCGTTCGTACATGGGATATCTTCGACCACGTCATAGGCGCATTTGGAAGTCGGCTTGAAAGAGTTCTCACCATTGGTGGTGATGCCGATCTTGAAGCGAAGGAAGGAGATCCACGCGCGAACCGGTTCAAACCCGTAGTACGTTGCTTCGGTCCCTTCACGTACGATGGTAAACAACGCGCTCATACGTTTATCATGCCGGAGTACATCGGCTCTGTCAAGACGATGGTTGTCGCTGGCTATGAGGGTGCATACGGCAGTGCGGAACGCGTGACACCGGTACGCAAGCCACTGATGGTGCTTGCTACTTTGCCACGTGTGCTCGGCCCTGGCGAGCGTGTCAGCTTACCGGTAACGCTGTTTACATCGGGAAACTCGGCCCGCGACGTACAGGTCGGCATTAAGGTCAACGGTCCCGTGCAATTG
Organism: Bacteroidota bacterium; assembly: GCA_023428695.1. Classification (GTDB taxonomy): domain Bacteria; phylum Bacteroidota; class Bacteroidia; order Cytophagales; family Cyclobacteriaceae; genus Ohtaekwangia. The sequence goes on along the minus strand of JAEYWY010000002.1, from coordinate 209,526 downwards.
TCCGGAAGAACAACGGAAACGATCAATATGCCGGCAACGGGGGAGCAGACTGTAAACTTTGATATTGCAGTCGCCAATGCAACAGGTGTAGCCACTGTTGAAGTCACAGCTACTTCGGGTAATCTCACGTCGACTGACAAGATTGAAATACAGGTGCGGAATCCCAACCTTCCGGAGACGCGTGTAGCTGAAGGGTTGCTTGAGGCGGGCCAACAATGGGAAACGACAGCGGAACCGTTTGGAATCGCCGGCTCGAATTCGGCACTACTGGAGGTGTCGAACATTCCTCCTGTCAATCTCGGATCACGATTGCGTTATCTGATCCAGTACCCTTATGGTTGCGTCGAACAAACCACATCGGCTGTATTTCCACAGCTGTTTGTAGAGTCCGTCAAAGTATTGACGGATCCCGAAAAGACGAACATCCAACGCAACGTAAACGCGGGTATTCAAAAGCTCAAGGATTTTGCGATGCCCGATGGCGGCTTCGCCTACTGGCCCGGTGCCGACCAGTCCGATGTATGGGGTACATCATATGCAGGGCACTTCCTCATAGAGGCTTCACGGATGGGCTATTATGTTCCCGAGGATATGATCAGCAAATGGAAGAGGTTCCAACGCAACAAATCGGAGGAGTGGCGCCGGAACGAGGGCGTTTATAACAATGATTTGCAACAGGCCTACAGACTTTATACGCTTGCGCTCGCAGGTTCACCTGAACTTGGTGCAATGAATCGCCTCCGTGAAGATGCTCGCCTTTCAACAGTCGGTGCGTGGATGCTTGCAGCGGCGTATGCCAGAATATCGCAACCAGAAGCCGCGCGAAAACTAATCGCCGGTATCGACATGCGAATCACACCTTATCGCGAACTGGGATACAGCTATGGCTCCGACCTGCGCGATCGTGCGCTTGTTCTAGAGACGCTTGTCCTGCTCAACGAAAAAACGAAAGCATATGATTTGCTGAAAGAAATATCGGCCGCATTGAGTAATTCCGCGTATTGGATGAGCACGCAGGAAACCGCCATGTGTTTGAAGGCCGTTGCCGCTTTCGCGGGAATGGAAAAACGTGGTGATCTTACTTACACGTATTCTGTTGACGGAAAGGCAACGCGGGTGGTAAGCGCATTGCCAATCTCACAGATTTCCATAGAACTCACGGCGCGTGGTGCGCGAAACGTACAGGTCACCAATGGCGGGTCAGGAACTTTGTTCACGCGAGTTATTCTCGAAGGCACTCCGGCAATCGGAAATGAAACCGACGCCGCAAGCAATGTGAACCTTTCTGTTCGTTATACCACCCTTGGTGGCGACGCCGTCGATGTAACTGAACTTGAACAGGGAACGGAGTTTATGGCAGAGGTGACTGTTCGCCATACGGGAATGCGCTCACGGTTCGAAAACATGGCACTGAAACAGATATTTCCTTCGGGATGGGAGATAACAAATCTCCGCCTTACGGACGATGAAAACGCCGCGCCGAATGACGAATTCGATTATCAGGATATCCGCGATGATCGCGTTTACACGCATTTCAGTCTTCCTTATAACGCCGCGAAGACTTTCCGTGTGCGCCTTACAGCGACGTACACAGGTGAGTACTACCTTCCTGCGGTTGTATGCGAAGCGATGTACGATCGGACTATCTATGCCAGAGAGCGCGGACGTATGGTCAGGGTGACGAAGGCCGAAATACAATAATTTCGACAATGTCGTGGGTGAAAAGAAAATGGAAGTTTCTCGCAGCCGGATTGGTTGTGGTGATCGCCTATGCTTTTTGCCTCCCCGACAACCTGTTTGAAGAACCTTATTCGAGGGTGCTTGAGTCCGGGGACGGCAGATTGCTTTCCGCGTCGATTGCCGCTGATGGCCAATGGCGTTTTCCCCAACAAGACTCGATCCCTCAGAGATACGCCGAAGCGCTTCTGGCTTTTGAAGACAAGCGATTTTACTACCACCCCGGGTTCGATCCTGTCGCAATGTGCAGAGCCGTCGTCAGTAATCTGCAGGAAGGCGGAGTTGTCAGTGGTGGCAGCACCATAACTATGCAGGTTATCCGGCTATCCCGAAAGGAAAAGAAAAGGAGTTACTTTGAGAAGCTGATTGAGATGGTGCTCGCAACACGACTCGAGTTGCGGCACTCGAAGGAAGAAGTCCTGAGTCTGTATGCCGCACATGCACCGTTTGGTGGAAACGTCGTGGGAATCCAGGCTGCGTGCTGGCGATACTTTGGTCGAAGTGAAAAAGAGTTGTCATGGGCCGAGGCAGCCTTGCTTGCTGTACTTCCCAATTCTCCTGCGTTGATTCATCCCGGGCGCAACCGCGACGCGCTTCGTACGAAACGAAATCTTCTCCTGGAAAAATTGCTAAGCAATGGAACGATTGATTCGCTGACATGCGAGCTCGCCAAAACAGAACCTGTGCCGGAAACGCCACTGCCAATTCCACAATACGCCCGTCACCTGTTGCTGGACCTTTCAAAGAACGGCGTTCAGGAAAGGGTTACTTCCACGATTGACTATGAACAACAACTGCGGGTTGAAGAAGTTGTCGAAGCATACCATCGGCGCCTTGCCGGCAACCAGATTCACAATGCCGCGGTCCTTGTGGCCGATGTAAATACCGGAAACGTAGTTGCGTATGTGGGTAACGTTGCGAGAGGTGGTGAAGGGGCTGAGGTCGACGTGATCCGCGCACCAAGAAGCACGGGTAGTATCCTGAAACCATTTCTGTACGCAGCGCTGCTCGACGAAGGAGAAATTCTCCCGGGCACGTTGCTTCCGGATGTCCCGATGTTCATCAATGGCTATACGCCGAAAAATTTCTCCAACGAGTACGACGGCGCGGTCCCTGCTGATAAGGCACTGGTTCGTTCGCTGAATATTCCTGCTGTTCATATGCTTCGTGAATTTCGGTATGAACGTTTTCACGCGATGCTCAGGCGCATGGGAATGACAACGCTTGATCGCCCGCCTGATCACTATGGACTGTCATTGATCCTCGGCGGGGCTGAAGGAACATTGTGGGATATTACAGGAATGTACGCCTCGCTCGCACGAAGCCTCAATCACGCTCCATGGAGCAGCGTGCAAAGTGATTCCCTGCTTGCACATTTTCATAGTCTTCGATACAAAAAAATAAATGACCAGTCGAAGCGAAACGGATCCGCGATAAGTGCAGCGTCTGCATATCTGACATTTGATGCCCTGAAGGAACTGCACCGCCCCGGGGAGGAATCAGGCTGGCGGTATTTTGAAAGCGCCCGCCGGATCGCATGGAAAACCGGAACAAGTTTTGGGTTCCGCGACGGCTGGGCTATTGGCGTAACTCCGGACTACATTGTTGGTGTATGGGTGGGTAACGCTGATGGGGAAGGGCGACCCGGACTCACTGGAATTGACGCAGCGGCTCCGCTGATGTTCGAAGTTTTTGCGGGACTCGAAGGCCACGCCTGGTTTATTGCACCACGTGGACAACTCACGCAGGTTGCAGTCTGCCGAAAGAGCGGTCACAGAAGTTCTGAACGATGCCCGGATACGGAGATGCGTTGGGTAACTCGTTCGGGTCTTGAAACTTTACCTTGTCCATACCATCAACGAATCTACGTTTCCAAAGATGGTAATTACCAGGTCAACAGCGTTTGTGCTTCCCCCGGCGACATGGAACCCGAAGAATGGTTTATTCTTCCGCCTGTGCAGGAGTATTACTACAAGCGGAAGAACCTGTCATATAAGACGGCGCCTTCGTTCAAACTGGGATGTCCCGCCGGGTTGAACGTTGCACAAATGGAACTGATTTACCCAAAGCCCGATGCCCGCGTGTTCATACCGAGGGATATGTCGGGCCGGCCGGGAAACGTCATCTTCCAACTCGCGCATCAGAGCAACGACGTCACTGTATTCTGGCATATCGACGGGGAGTGGGTTGGAAATACGCGGAAATCACACGTTTTGGCGGTAAATCCTCCTTCCGGGAAGCATAAACTCATGCTTATTGATGAACACGGCCTTGTTCTTGAACAGGATTTCGAGGTCCTGCCTAACCTGTAATTGATTGATAAGTAGGTCCTTACTTGTTTATTCTTAAATCTTTGCTAAATTCGTATTGAGTTTTACTCTTTTTCCAGTGTTATGAACTATTCACGACTTTTTGCACTGGTAGGTATTTTTATATTGCTACAACTTGTGCCTACCCTTGAGGCCCGACAGCTGTCGGGAGAGCATCCGAATTACGTGGTAATCGGCGCGTTTCGAATTCACAAAAACGCAATTCGTTTCACCAGTCATGCGCAGGAAGACCTGCGACTCGATGCGCGTTATGAAATGAATCCGAACCGGAAGCTGTATTATGTCTACGTCCTGAATACCCCCGACCGGGAACAAGCCATCGCCGAAGCAAGACGCTTGCGCGAAGAATCAGAATTCAAAGACACGTGGGTGTATAATGGATTTCTTGGCAAACTTCCGGCAGGTCAGAACGCAGCGATGTATGCGGGAGTGGATATCAACCCTGTTTCGGAGCGCTCGATGAATCCTGTTTCCAATGATCAGGTTGATTCAGTGCCCCCCGATGCGGTGGCTTCTGACGAAACACAACCCATCCTCGTATCCGAATCGGCACCAACTCAAACGGAGGCAGAAGCAGACGAAGAAGATGACGAAGAGATCGCGGGAAAAAAATTCTTTTTTAAGTTATTGCGCATCCTGGATAACAACGCTGTGGAAGGAGATGTTGATGTGATCGACAACGAGAAGCTTCGGAAGATAGGCACGTTCAAAGGGAACACTAATGTGAGGGTGGCAACGCCTTCAGGAAACTCAGGCAAAGTATCCCTCGTCTGTGAAGTATTCGGATACAGAAAGACACAAAGGGACATTGATTACAACAATCCGAACGGAGAAGGAATCACGCGGAATGACGATGGCGCACTGGTTGTTCCGTTCGAGTTGGTGCGATTGCAAAAAGGCGACATCGCAACGATGTATCACGTATATTTCTTCAAAGATGCTGCTGTCATGCGACCGGAGTCGCGATTTGAAGTGAATAGCCTGCTTGAAATGTTACGCGAGAACGACAAATACAAGATCCGTATACACGGCCACGCCAACGGCAAGGCTAGTGGAAGGATCATTTACGCGGAAGAAGGCACTGACAATTTCTTTTCACTTACGCGTACAAAAGAAGGCTTCGGTTCTGCAAAGAAACTTTCACAGGAGCGTGCTGAAGTGATCAGGAGTTTCCTTATCAGCAATGGTATCGATCCCGGCCGGATGCAGGTGAAAGCATGGGGAGGAAAGAAGCCGATTCACGACAAGCACAGTACCCGGGCTCAGGAGAATGTACGCGTCGAGATAGAGATTCTCGACAACTGATTTCCATCAGATAGACTAACTTGTCATCGCCCTTAGCACGTCGTGCTGGGTGATAATATGCACATTCTCGTCAGCATCGCGAACCAATACTGCCTTATTATCACGGTTGAGTAATGACGACAACACATCAAGCGTGCTGTCGGGTGCGACGAAAAGCATCGGCTTATCCATTACCTCGCCAACCTGACGGTTCTGAAGCTGCGGGTCCTGTATGATCTTCTCAAGCAGCGACGCTGAACTTACGCTTCCCACGAAGTGACCATTATCAAGAACAGGAATTTGATCTATACCTTCGCGGTTCATCAGTTGTATAACATCGCTGATCCGTGAATCACGGGAGACCGTGTGGAGGTTTGTCTTCCCGTTTCTACCCTGAATGATGTCACGCGCCGAACGGAAGTTTCTTGATTCCAGAAATCCGTGATCTTTCATCCATTGGTCGTTGTACACCTTTGCGAGGTATCTCGTGCCATGATCCGGCAGGAGTATTACCATTACATCATCCGGTTTAAGATGCTCGCGTGCATATTCAAGCGCGCCATGTACGGCAGATCCGCTTGACCATCCCACAAACAATCCTTCCTCACGTGAAAGTTTTCGCGCGGCAATCGCGCCGTCTTTGTCGGTGACTTTTATAAAGAGATCAATCGCGTCGAAGTCGACGTTCTTTGGCAGAATATCCTCACCGAAACCTTCCGTCAGGTAGGGGTAGATTTCGTTTTCATCAAAGATTCCTGTTTCCTTGTACTTCTTGAATACTGACCCGTATGTGTCGATACCAACGGTGACGATATTCGGATTCTTCTCCTTCAGGTAACGGGCTGTCCCGCACATGGATCCGCCGGTTCCGACAGTGGCGACGTAATGTGTGATCTTTCCTTCTGTTTGTTCCCATATCTCGGGACCCGTAGTTGCATAATGCGCCGCGGTATTGGAAAGATTATCGTATTGATTTGGATAGAACGAGTTAGGAATTTCTTTGTTGAGTTTTCGGGCTATTGAATAATAGGAACGCGGGTCGTCGGGAGCTACATTGGTCGGACACACAATCACTTCGGCGCCAACTGCTTTCAGGATGTTGATTTTTTCCTGCGACTGTTTGTCGGCCATTGTGAAAATGCAGCGATATCCTTTTGCAATTGCCGCGAGAGCCAGGCCCATTCCTGTGTTACCCGACGTGCCTTCGATAATTGTGCCTCCGGGTTTGAGTATGCCCGATTTTTCAGCATCCTCCACCATCCGCAGCGCCATCCTGTCTTTCGTTGAATTACCCGGATTGAAATACTCAACCTTGGCTAACATGGTTCCCGGAATTCCGCGGTTCATTTTGTTTAATCTCACCAGCGGAGTGTTTCCTATCGTCTCAATAATGGAGTTGTAAATCATGCTGAATACGTTCAGATTCAAAATTAACAAAATCGGGGAAAGCTGTGTGCGTTACCCGGCGGCACCGGCCAGCAGGTATAAGACGGCCATACGAACGGCGACGCCATTTTCAACCTGATCCAGGATAATGGAGTGTTCCGAGTCGGCTGCGTCACTGCTTAGTTCGACGCCGCGGTTAATGGGGCCGGGGTGCATGATCGTAATCTTCTTGTTGAGGCTATCGAGCATGCGACGGGAAATACCGTAGTAGAGAGAATATTCGCGCAGCGACGGGAAGTATTTGATTTGCTGTCGCTCAAGTTGAATGCGCAGTACATTTGCCACGTCGCACCATTGCAACGCCTTCATGACATCGAACTCCACTTCAATACCGAGGCTTCCGATGAATTTGGGAAGTAGTGTCGGCGGGCCACACACCATCACTTTCGCACCGAGTTTCTGTAGTGCGAAGATGTTTGACAAAGCGACCCGGGAATGCAAGATATCACCGATGATCGCGACTTTTTTTCCTGCAACTTCGCCGAGCTTTTCACGAATCGAGAACGCATCAAGCAGAGCCTGAGTGGGATGTTCGTGTGTGCCATCACCCGCATTCACAATATTTGCTTTAATATGACGCGACAGAAAGTGAGGAGCTCCCGCGCTGGCGTGACGCATCACAATCATGTCCACCTTCATTGCCAGAATATTGTTCACCGTATCAAGTAGTGTTTCTCCTTTCTTGACTGAGCTGTTTGATGCACTGAAGTTGATTACGTCCGCGGAAAGTCGCTTTTGTGCAAGTTCGAATGAAAGGCGTGTGCGCGTCGAGTTTTCAAAAAACACGTTGGCGATTGTTACGTCGCGAAGGGAGGGGACTTTTTTTATCGGACGGTTGATGACTTGCTTGAATGTGTCGGCGGTCTCAAAAATAAGTTCAATATCTTCTCTCGTGATGTCCTTGATTCCCAGGAGATGTTTTTGACTTAGTTTTGACATTGCCATCTAATCCTTATTGATCAACCAGATCTTGTTTTGTTTATGCCCCTGTGCTTCCAACTCTACGAGTACACGCTGAGAGCTGAGCGTATTTACCGCCTTGCCAACATAGTCAGCAGAAATGGGAAACTCACGGGTATATTTTCGTTCGATAAGAACAAGTAATTCAACCTTTGCCGGTCTGCCGAAGGCGATCATTGCATCGAGAGCAGCGCGAATCGTTCTGCCGGTAAACAGCACATCATCCACCAAAACCACCTGCTTGCCTTCAATAAGAAACGGAATACGCGTTTCGTTTGGCGTTACAGGAGTGTCACGGCGGCGGAAATCGTCGCGGTAAAAGGTGGCGTCGAGATAGCCAAGCGGAATGCTCGTTTTGATGTCCCGCTGAAGCTTTTCATGAAGGATTTCCGCGAAAAAAACGCCCCTGGGCTGAAGACCGATAATTACGGTATTGGAAAAATCGTTGTGATTCTCAATTAATTGCTGGCACAGGCGGTTGATCGTAAGATCGAGGAGTTCCGAGTTGAGAATCAGTTTTTTCTGCATGGCGCCGCGCAAATATACAACTCTGTTCCAAATATTACGCAAGGGCAGGTGGGTCTAGCGGCCCTCGTCCCCGTCGGAATACGTGATCTTATTGACGTAAAATACCCGCCTTTCTTCGCCCCCTGGTACCGGGATGTACTGGACCCCGTAGGCGTAGAAGAAGCCCGGATACCAGTAATCCATCCGGCCTTTGGTGTTTTCAGATCGCCCCTTGCGATTGGTAACACCTTCCTTGAACGTGCGGATCGGTTCGACGGTCTTTCCTTCAACAACGTTGTTCCGCTCGATAATCTTTGACCTGATTTCGTTTTGAAACAGATAAAGTAGTGCAATCCTGTCTTCGTACGTGTTGATCTTTACAAATTGCTCAAGTGTAAACGTTTTGACATCGTTAATCTCAAAACTGTTGTCCCAAAGAAGTTGTCCTTCCTCGTCAAAGCCAATGATTACCGCGTGTGTGTAGCGGTATCCGTCAAAAATGCGACCATTGTGCGAATAGAACCCTGCCGGAGCAGTTGTGTTATAGAAAAACGATGATGAGAATCGGTTCTCCACCTGTACGTATTTCGGATAGAACGCCTCGCCGAGTAGTACGAACTGATTATTGTGTGGTACAATTTCATGTACGATAAACCGGTAGTTGAAACGGATTTTTTTGCCCAGGATTTTCCGGCGTTCAATCCTGTCGCGAATCCGTTGCTCGCGTTTGGCTTTCAGGTATTTAAAAAAGTTGCCCAGGTCGCCGTAGTTGTAATACCGGACTTCCTGGTTCCCGACTTCGTCTATGCGCGCAAGGAAGATACCCTTCGAATATGCCGACTTTCGGCTGCCATACGTTCCGGCTATCAACTGGATGTTCTGCCCGTAATTGACAGTCCTTCCAAAGAGCAGATGCTTGTTTCCCTCCGTCTTCAATGGCATCTGATACATCAGATTTCCATCCTCATCATAATGTTTGATGAAAATAGTCCTGTTCCCTGTCAGTCGTTCAGCGCTGATAAGGACCGTGAAGTCACCGCCTTCGTTGATCTGCACTTGCGAAAGCTCACCAGCTTCGTTCAACAGACCCGGAAGGATGCGTGATCTACGATCAGCAAAGGAGTAATAAAAAACCACCGGTACGTTTCCGTAGTATCCACCAACGATGGCAGCGTGTTGACTCACCTGGAAATCTGTCGGGTAAAACGGAATAAAATTGCGGATGATATGCTTCTCGTACTTCCCGTCATCGAGGCGGATGTCATACAAAACCAGATCTCTGTGATTTATTTCAGAATGCCTGAACAGGAAGAACAGTCGCGATCCCGTGCTGCGTTTGCCTGCCAGTTCCAGCTTCGGGTCCGTATGTATCATGCCGCTCCATTGTTGTTCGAGCGCGGTGTCGAGCCGAATCAGTTCCAGGAAATAGTCTTCATTGATACGAAGGTGGCGATACAGGTAAAGACCCTCAGCATTGGAAGGCGCGATTTCAAACATCGGTTCGTTTCGGTTAAGCGGAATTTCGGTGCGATTAGTTTGCACGACCTGACCATAACCAATGATTCCCTGAAGTACAACGAGAAAGCAGAGCAGGTATCTATGGGTCCACGCGGTTGATATAAAAAACATCCCTGACGCGCTCTTTTCTGGACGCGTTCCGGATGGTCTGATAGCCCCACACGTAGAATGATTTTCCATACCAGTGGCGGATTCCGCCTTCAAATTCTTTCTCTGAACGGATTACGTCCTGTTCGTCAAGCGTCCTGACCTTGTAGGAATTTTCTGACACACCATCGCCTGACAAAGCCGCGGACTTGACGAAGATATCGGATTCTTTCTTGTAGGCGATGTAAACAGAATCCTGTATGACCGTAAAATCTCCAACCTGTTCGAGGCCGGGAAGCCTGACCTCATCTAATTTAAAACTTTGATCCCACTTTACCTTGCCATTTTCATCCAACAATAGAACAACTGTTTCGAGGGTCTTGATTTCGTTGGCTGAACGGGAATTTGGTCCATAGAGATGAGGCCTGTACATCCGGCTCATTGCGGGATAATAGAATCCATTCCAATAGGGAGAATATCCGTAGGGCGAAAAATAGGGGTTGTAATAGTATGGGTTGCCGGAGTAAAATGAATTGCTGCTTACCGGATTATAGACTTCAGCCAGCAAGTAAAATCCATCCTCATTTTCCAGTATCCGAAACGGCATAACGTAGGCCGAGAACGACGGGGCACGTCCGTCTACCGGCTTTTCGCGCGCGGTTTCCTTGATTCTCGCAGCGCGTTTCTGATTCAGATAATTAACGAAGTTGTCAAGTTTCCCAAAGTCAACGTAACTGATCTTTTGGTCTGCAAAAGGATTTACGGGTAGCGTGAAAAAGCCGCTTGACTGCTTTGCGTTCCGGTCGCCCCATGTCCCGGCGATGATTAATTCCTCGCGTTCGAGTGTACTCGTGATGGCCGTCTGAAGCGTGACATTTTCATCTAACAAGATGTTGTCCTCGAGCAATTGTTTGCCGGAAGGATCGAACGTTCTGAACAGAATCTTCTTCTCGCCGCGGTTACTCCGATCCATCAGAATCGTGTTGAACGTTCCGTTTTGATTTGCACGAAGGTCAACCAGTTCTGTATCCTTTTGAAAGAATCCGGGCAGAACCCGAATGCTTCCGCCTGCCGGCTCGAAAAGGAGGATTACAGCCTCGTTGCTGACGTAGCCACCAAAAATGAAGTTATCGCCGGCTTTGATAAAATGCGTCAACCGAAAATCAAGGTCAGGCTTGATTGAATAACGTCCACGGTCCTCGCCATCAAAAGAAATTTCGATCAGTTCAAAATCATTTTTGTTTGTGTCGCCTGTGCGAAACAAGAAGTACAAACTCGTCTTACCAATCTCATAGCCGACCATCTTGTGCCGCTCCTTGATTTCAAGGTCTACCTTCTTTTTTTCCCTGAGTGTACTGTCAAGGAGTATCAGTTCCCACAGACGATTACTCTGTTTGAATTTGTCACGTTCGCGAAACAAAGCGAGTCCGTCTTCTTTTAGCGAGATGATGTTGAAATAGTCATCCGAATTCTTGTGTTCTTGCTCATAACGATAGGGCTGTGCGATCTGTGCAACAAGTGGTCCGGTGACCAATGTCATCAGCAGGAACAAAACCAGTATGGACACGTAGCTCCTTTGCATAAGTTAATTTCCTTCGCTTAAAGTCATTACCAATCCGAACTCATCCTCTTTCACTGCCTGAACGGACAAACGCGAGGCTCTTACGAGTGTCATATTACTTAAACGCTTGTCGGCCTTGATTTGTGCGAGCGTCACTGGATTTTTCAGTTTTTTATGAGCCGAGAGCTCCACGGCAATCCATTCCGCATCCTTCGGGTCAGGAAAACTTTCCTTCGTTACCTTCGCGGTTCCAACGACCGCCTTATCGTCGCCGCTGTGATATATGAACACCATATCGCCTTTCTTCATAGCTTTCAGGTTGTTCCTGGCCTGAAAGTTTCTCACGCCATCCCAGGTGGTCTTTTTGTCTTTGACGAGGTCGTCCCAGGAATATGTTCCCGGTTCAGTTTTCACGAGCCAGTAGTTCATGTTGTTGTTTGTTGGATTCCTTTTCTCCGGCAGAATTCAGGGTTCGTATTGTTCTCTGCCCGACTTTGTCGAATGTTGCCTTAGGACTTTCTAAAATAGTAAATAGTATTAATTTTCTTTAAACCGACCGTCATAAATGAAGGTGCTGATCATGCATTCCGGGGCTGCCGGAGAAATAATCTTCTCAACGGTTCTCGTCAGGGCGTTGAAGATCCAGCTCGAGGATGCAGCGATCTTTTATCTCACGCACGAAACCGGAAAGCGCATCCTTGCTGAAAATCCTTATTTGGAGGCGGTGTGGGCGTCGAACAATGGAGGTGACGCAGAGGCAAGTAGAAATCAGGAATATGATTATGTACTGGATCTGGATGGGAGCTTTGGCTCATGGTTGCAGACGCTTCGTTTCAAAGGCAAAGTACTCCGCCTGGACCAACGCAAATGGAAGAAGTGGCTATTGACGTGTATCAAAATCAACAAGATGATTCCGATGCATCTGATTGACCAGTATATCGCTGTCGCGGCCCCGCTAAATGTCCGGAACGATGGAATGCGTCCCGATTTTCAGATTCCGTATCGCGATGAGGTTCCGCCAGACTGGCTTCCAGAGGCGTATCAGAAGGGATATGTAGTCTTTTGTATTTCGGCCCCCTATAATACACGTAAACTTCCAGTGGAAAGAATGATCACACTGTGTGATCGCATTAACAAACCGGTAATCCTGCTGGGACATAGTGAAGATTATGAATCCGGAGAGGTTGTGCAGGCGTTCTTCGAACGTGGCTCGTCTGATGATTATGAAGAAGGTTTGAAAGAGCTTAATAAGAAAGCCATTGTCTACAATGCCTGCGAAAAATTCAGCTTTAATCAGATGGCGAGCGTCATAAAAAACAGCAGGTTTGTATTCACATTCGATAATGACTTCATCGCCGTTGCTTCAGCGTTTGGCAAAGAGACGTTTGTGCTTTATGGAAACACGGTAACGGATTTCGGTTTCTATCCGGTGAACAGCAGGTTTACTATTCTGGAAAATAATCGACTTTCATGCCGGCCATGTGCTGTTACCGGATACGCTAAATGTCCGCGCGGACATTTTCGTTGCATGAACCACCTTGTGTTTGATTTCTATTTGCCGTGGTAGGAGTTAGTACGCCCGCACCAGTCTTCCGTCCATGAAGTTCACATATGAACGGTTCACAACTTTCATTCCGCCAGGAGTTGGATAGTCGCCGGTAAAATACCAGTCACCGGAATGATAGGGAATTGCCTTGTGCAGATTTTCAACGGTCTGGAAAACAATCTCAAGTTCGGCTTTCATATCCGCGGGGCGGCAGATTTCAGAGATCTTCAGGGAGATTTCCTCATCTGAAAACTGATTGTAAAGTTGTTTGACGTAATTCTGCTGGCTCTGATGACCGCGGGCCCGAATACACTTTTCATACACTTCGCCAAGCATGTAGTCTTTACCCCGATCACGCAGCAAGGCAATCATCGCGCGGAATGCAACAAATTCACCCATCTTGCTCATGTCGATTCCGTAGCAATCAGGGAAGCGAATTTGCGGAGCAGAAGATACGACGACAATCTTTTTTGGATGAAGTCTGTCGAGCATCTTAAGAATGCTTTTTTCAAGCGTAGTACCGCGTACGATAGAGTCGTCGATGACAACGATCGTGTCAACACCCTTCCGGATCACTTCATAGGTGGTGTCGTAGACGTGCGCTACCATTTCATCGCGATGTTCGTCATCGGTGATGAATGTGCGCAGTTTCACATCCTTCAGTACGAGCTTTTCAATTCTCGGACGGAATGAGAGAATATCGTCAAGAGAATCTACCGATGGCTTCTGATCAATAATGATGTCTTTTTGTTTCCGGATCAGATAATCTTCAATGCCGGCCATCAATCCATAAAACGCCGTCTCCGCAGTATTGGGAATATAGGAGAAAACAGTATTCTTCAGATCGAAATTGATCGCGCGCAGAACCTGAGGCACGAGCAGCCTTCCAAGTTGCTTCCGCTCTTTATAGATATGGGGATCATTACCACGCGAAAAGTAAATTCTTTCAAAGCTGCATGATTTCTTTTCGCCGGCGCGGGTGATGGGGTACTGTGCATAGTCACCGCTCTTGTTAATGATCAGCGCATGTCCGGGGTCGATTTCTTCAATCTGACCGTAATCGATATTGAATGCAGTTTTGATTGCAGGTTTTTCTGACGCGACGACGACAACTTCGTCATCAGCGTAGAAGTACGCAGGGCGGATACCGTTTGGATCACGAACGACGAAACTTGAACCACTGCCGATCATTCCGGCCATGGTGTAACCACCGTCGAAGTCCTTGCAGGCACGCTTCAGTACACGTTGAAGGTCGACCTCATTCTCAATGATGTCGGATATTTCCCGATTGGAATACTTGCCCTTATATTTTTCAAAAAGCGATTGAACCTCTTCGTCGAGGAAGTGGCCAATTTTCTCCATCACGGTAACGGTATCAACTTTTTCTTTCGGATGTTGACCAAGGTTAACAAGGATGTCGAACAGTTCTTCAACGTTGGTCATGTTAAAGTTACCGGCCATCACGAGGTTACGGCTGCGCCAGTTATTCTGACGGAGGAACGGGTGAACGTTTTCAATGCTATTCTGGCCGTGAGTACCATAGCGCAAGTGTCCCAGCCAGATCTCACCGGTGAATGCAACGTTTTCCTTGAGCCATTGCTCATTACGGAACTTGTCTTTGCCTTCTTTTTGTGCTTTACGGTACTTTTTGCTGATTTTCCTGAAGAGGTCTGCGACAGGCGCGGTCTTGACTGAACGGTATCTGCTGATGTATCGGCGGCCGGATTCAACGTCGATCTTTATATTCGCAACCCCGGCACCATCCTGCCCCCGGTTATGCTGCTTTTCCATTAGGATGTACATCTTATTCATGGCGTAGGTAGGGCCATACTTTTCGATGTAGTAGCTGAGGGGTTTTCGCAGGCGGATCATTGCGATGCCGCACTCATGCAGAATCTGGTCGCTCATTTTTGGTTCCTGGTTCGAACGGTTTCCGGTACCGTTACGCGCCGAAAACTGTTGCCTCTAGTACGCAAAGGTAATTTTATTAATCCATCCCATCAACAAACCTGGACTGAAGAACAGGAGGAGTACGAATACAACCAAAATTGCGCCTAAAAAATTTTGTATCAGCGATTTATTTGCTGCCCAATCTATGGTAGCCGGACGCACAAAAGCGTAATAGGGCAGGCGGAGGTAATAGAAAAGCGAAACAACGGTGTTCAGCAAACCGAAAATCAATACCCAGAGCAATAATGTCTTCCCTGACCCTGAGTATGATTCCCATAACGCCGAAAAAATAAACACTTTACTGGTGAAGCCGGCTGTAGGCGGCAAGCCGGTAAGACCAATCATTCCCACGAGCAGGCATATTGACGGCCAAACTGCGACTTTACCTGCGCCACCGTACTCCGCAATCGTTGTAGCTCCGTTTTCTTCAAAGTATTGCAGCATAATGAACACCAGGAAATTCAAGATCATATACACGGCAGCATAAAAAAGCATATACTGAAGTCCGCGCGGATCAAACGTCACCAGTGCCACGAGCAGAAAGCCGGACTGCGCAATCGACGAATACGCCATCAGACGCTTTACGTTCTTCTGCCAAAGTGCCGAGAAGTTACCCACCGTAAGGGTAGCAAGAATGATAACGGCGAGGATAAGCTGCCAATCCGGCTTTCCGTGAAAATTCATAATTACCAGAAACCTCGTCAGGATACCCAGTCCTGCAAGCTTGGGAACCACTGAAAACAACGCAATCACCGGCATCGAGGCAGCCTCATACACGTCAGGTGCCCAGGGGTGCATCGGTACTGCAGCAATTTTGTAAAGAAAACCTGCCAGCGCCAGGGTGGAGGCCACAAGGACCAGTCCATGGCCATGGTCGTTGATTCCCTGAAGGAATTCAATTGATGTAAACTGAACTGTCCCGGTAATTCCGTAAAGGAGTGAAAAGCCATACAACATCACCGCGGACGCAGTGGAGCCGAAAAGGAAATATTTGAGACTTCCTTCTGTCGCTTTTTTCGTGAATGAGAATCCCGTAAGAATGTACGATGCGATGGATATAACTTCGAGGGAAACAAAAGCGATAACGAGGTTCTCGCTCATAACAAGAATTCTCGCACCAAGAATTACCGATAATATCATCGCATAATATTCCGTCAGTCGGGTTTGCTGGTGTTTCGCTGTTATGCTCATGGCGACTGTGAACATTCCGGCTACGCCAAATAGCAATTGCAGAAACCTGGCAAAACCATCAGATCTGACAGACCCGCTGAAGAACGTCGCGGCATCGCTGTTCAAAGAAACAAAATCGATAATCGCAGCTATGACAAGTACAAGGAGTGAAGCCGCATGAAAGAACGTTGTATGATGTTTCCAGATTAGTCCACCCGTAATGATTAACAGAACACCTCCCAACAGCGCTGCTTCGGAAGCCATGCCGGCTACACTCATTTGTATTGACTCGAGCGTTTCCCGAAGCGAATGGTTCACGATCAGGGTATTAGGATTAGACTTTTGCCGGTTACAAGCACAAGGTCTGTGAGTGTGCGAGCGAACGGATCAACAAACTGTATCAGGAGTTGCGGAAATATTCCGAGGCACAGGGTTGCAATGGACAGCGGCACCAGCATTAGCCATTCACGTCTGTCGAGGTCTGTTAGATGATTTATGTTAGCTCCTCCTTTTACGTCAAGCGGTCCGAAGAACATGCGCTGCATCGTCCACAGGTAATAGGCTGCACCAAGCACAAGCCCCGCCGTTGCAAGGATGGCAAAACTTTCGTGTAGCAGTCCGTTGGATGACGGGGCCTTAAACGCGCCCAGAAAGACAAGTATCTCCGCCATAAACCCTGAGAAGCCCGGAAGTCCCATGGATGCAAAGAATGCAACCAACACAAATGCGGTGTATGATTTCATCTTCGCGGACAAACCAGAGTAATAGGCGATCGTCCGGTTGTGGGTACGATCGTAAAGCACGCCGGCAATCAGGAACAACATCGCCGAAATAATACCATGGCTCACCATCTGAAAGACTGCTCCGCTTACACCTTCGGGAGTCAGTGAAGCAAGGCCGAGTAATACAAAGCCCATGTGTGATACAGACGAGTAAGCGATGAGTCGTTTGAGGTCCTTACTAGCCATTGCGTTTAGTCCGCCGTAGATGATTGACACCACACCAACAATACCGACGAATGTGCTGAAGTACATCGCTGCTTCAGGAAATATTGGGAAGGCAATGCGCGCAAGACCATAGCCACCGATTTTGAGGAGTATTGCTGCAAGAATTACAGACACCGGCGTTGGCGCTTCAACGTGCGCGTCGGGTAGCCATGTATGTAATGGTACTGCCGGAAGTTTGATGGCAAATCCGACAAACAGAAAGAGAAACGCCCACTGCCTTGCATCAAACCAGCCGATTTCCCAACTGTTATTCGGATCAAGTATTGCGTTCGAAATGAAATGTGATGGCTCAGCCATGTTCAACATGTTGAAGCTGTGCACCAGCATGTTGCTGCCCGAAGGTTCATTTACGGACAGATACAACGCGATCATCACGATGAGAATCAGTATCGAACCAACCAATGTATAAAGGAAGAACTTGATCGATGCATACTCACGTCGCGCGCCACCCCAGATCGCAATCAGGAAGAACATCGGCAAAAGCATGAACTCGAAGAACAGATAGAAGAGCAGCATGTCCAGTGCCGTGAACGTTCCGATTATGGCCGTGTTCAGGATAAGCATCAGAATGAAGTATCCTTTAACGCTTGTCTTTATCGTCCACGATGATATCGTCGAGAGGAGAAGTACGAACACACAAAGTCCAACGAGTGGGAAACTCAGGCCATCGACAGCCACAAAATACTGAGCCTTTAGTTGCCCCCATGTTCCAAGGTCAAGTGTTATCCATGGCTTCTGCTCAACGAACTGAAATGCCGCGTCCGGAGTGAACAGGGTAGCTGCATAAATGAAAAGGGAGGTTTGTAAGCCGTTGACAACTAACGTGAGGTAGCGAAAGGTTGATTCGAAGCGCGAAGGAATAAGGATAGCTGCGACAGCCGCGACGAGAGGTGTGAAGATAAGTAAGGAGATCAGATAATGCTGCATTTACTTATTGCGTCAGAAGCGGTTGAGGGTTCCTAAATAAGCGACCAAATTAGAAAAATAATAACAGTAAAGAGGGCCCAGAAGATATAAAGCTGAATTTTTCCGTCAATGAAGGAACGCGCTATGGCGCCGGTAAAACGCGTCAACGAAGCAACGCCGTTCACAATACCGTCAATGATAAAGCTGTCGAACCACCCAATGAGGTGGGCAGTAATTACCTGTGTGTAGGCAACACCATGAAGAAACCCGTCAATCACTTTCCGATCCGCAGACTGCGCCACACGGGATAATGCAAGAACCGGGTTCACGAAAGCCCATTGGTAAAACCGGTCGATGTAAAACATCTCGTAAAGCGAAGGCGAATAAATATTTCGTCCGCTCCAGAAAAACAGCACTGCAACAACAAGTGCAGCCAGGACCCAGAGTGTGGAAATAAGGATGAACGCAATTGAGCTTCCGTGTGATGATACATAAAACCATCCCTCGGGGTTAAAAGGGTTCATGGCGATCACAGGCCACAACGACGCGATTGCAAGTAACGCTACGGGTGCACGCATTACGGGTGGAGGCTCAACAACTGAAAGTGAATGCGTGGCAGATTCCTGTCCGAAGAATACTCTGTAAATAAGTCTGAAGATATAGGCAACCGTCAGGAAGGAAACCACAAATGCAAGAGCAAGCACGATCCACCTGCCGTTCAGGGTATCGCCTTTCCAAAGATTGAGTGATGAGAGGATCGCTTCCTTCGACAGGAATCCTGAAAATAGTGGAAGCCCGGCCAACGATGCCCCGCTTATCACGGTTGCAAAAAATGTAAACGGAAGTTTTTTACGGAGACCTCCCAGATTTCGAATGTCCTGAACATCGAAGTGGACATTCGACTGACGTTGCGCCTGGTGCAGAACATGAATAATTGAACCGGCGCAAAGGAAAAGGCCCGCCTTAAAAAAAGCGTGGGCGAAGAGATGCAGCATCGCCGCGCCGGGTGCACCAGCCCCGACAGCTGTGACCATTAGACCAAGTTGCGAGATAGTTGAGTATGCCAGAACCTTCTTGATGTCGTTTTGTACGAGTGCCGCTCCCGCACCGAGCAGGGCTGTGATGATCCCAATTACGGCAACAACGGCAAGTGCTTCCGGCGAAAAAAGAAAAAAGACGCGGGCCAGGAGGTACACACCGGCCGCGACCATTGTGGCAGCGTGAATGAGTGCGCTGACTGGTGTCGGGCCCTCCATGGCGTCAGGGAGCCAGGTGAACAATGGAAACTGCGCCGATTTGCCGATTACTCCACATAAGATGCAAAGACCCGCAAACGTACTCCATGAAATGTCGGATGCAGCCAACGCGCTAACGGACAGGGTATCGGCAGTTCGCCAGACGAAAAGTATGGCAATGATAAAACCCACGTCACCAATCCTGTTAAGTAAAAATGCTTTTGTGGCAGCTGCGGCCGCTGAAGGCTTGTGACGCCAGTGGCCAATCAGCATGTACGACGAAAATCCCACCAGTTCCCAGAAAACGAAAATCAAAAGCAGGTTGTCGGCAAGTACCACACCCTGCATGGCAAAAGTGAAAAGGCCCAACATTCCGAAGTATCGCTTCTCGCCGGAATCTCCGGCCATATATCCGGTGCTGAAAAGGTGAACAAGAAAGGAAATCAGCGTGACTACAAAGAGCATCACTGCGGCGTTGTTGTCGATGTTAATTCCGACGTTAAACTCTAGCTGATTGATACGAAACCAGGTCGCGTGCACATCGTAATCCGGCCCCGGCCATGCTTGTGAAAAGACGATCACCGAGCCGATCGAAGAAAGCAGTAGCAGAAAAGGGGCGAGTATGCCCATGATCCACGAATAACGCTCCGAAAACGACAGGCTCAGAAGAAACGACAGCAACGGTAAGACTACACACACCGCAAGGCTGATGTCAAACAGTGATGAGTACGTCGTTTGCATGCGCTGTTCCTATTTTTCTTTTAGTTGATCAACCTGGTCGGGAACGGAAGTGAGATAGTTCCGGTAAACACTCAACACAATAGCCAGCCCCACCGCTGCCTCACACACTGCCACGACGATGACGAAAAGCGCGAACACCTGTCCATCAAGCCTGTCTGCATACACGCGGTTGAATGCAACGAGGTTAATATTGGCGGCGTTGAGCATCAACTCGATCCCGAGTAGTACCATGATGCTGTTTCTTTTCGTGATGACAACACAAATCCCCGTTGAAAACAACAACGCGGCCAGCAACAGAATCAGGTTCAGTGAATTCATTTGGCACTATCCGGTTTGTGTGAAGCGATGACTGCAGCACCAATAAGTGCGATCAGCAAAAGTAGTCCGGCAATTTCAAACACGAGTACGTGATCTGTTAGAAACGATACTCCTACAGCCGATATGCCTGGCGGATTTTCATTTGGCATCGCTGGCGGAGACGAAAGAGACAAGCCCGTGATTAGTTTCGTCATCAGTCCAAAGAAACAAACAGAGACCAGGACGCCACTGAAAATATTCGCGTGTCCGACTCGCAAAGGTTGATCGGCAAATCTTGCCGTTAACATGATCCCGAAAATGATTACCACAAGAATTCCTCCCGCGTACACCAGAATCTGAGTCACTGCCACGAATTCTGCATACATCACGACGTACAGTGCGGCAACAGATAAAAGGCAAACGATCAAAAGCAACGCAGCGTAAAGAACGTTCCGGCTAAACACCATACCAATTGCCGACAGTCCGGCAAGCGCAATAAAAAAGTAAAGCGTTGTGAGATAGAGGCTCATGTCGATGGTGGTCCGGGCGGTTTTATTTTGGGCTTGAACACCGGTTTTGCACCCGCGGGTTTTGGTGATGCGGGCTTGCTTTCCGCCGTTTCGCTAACGGGTGCCGGCTTTATCTCCTGTTTTGCCTTCTGAAATGATTCGAACTCTGCCTTCTTTTCCGCAATTTCAGCTTCCGTCATTTCTGCGAAGGCAAAATTATGCTCCATCATGTCGAAGACGCTGAAGTCATAAACCTTCGTCATCGTCAGGCATTCGGTTGGGCACACCGTTGTACAGAGTCCGCAGAAGCAGCACTTGCCCATATCGATATCGAATTTGGCGGCGTAAATACGCTTTGATGTTCCATCTGAAGTTTTGCCAATTTCACCGACCGCCCTTACCGGTTCGATCGTGATGCAGTCGACCGGGCAAATTTTGGCGCACTTGTCGCAAACAATGCAGTCGTCAATCTCATTGTGCAGGCGGTACCTTCCGTTGTCAGGAATTGGCTGCATCTCATGTGGGTAACGAACCGTGTTAATCCCCTCGGTTTGGCTGAAATAACTGGCTTCGGAAACGTGTACGGGACGGCGTCTCCTGAATGCGGTAAACAGATGGCGAAGTGTGATCTTCAAGCCGATCCATAACGACTTGATGGCTATCGCGATGTTTTGCCAGTATGTAAAACCTTTTCCTTCCATTCTTGGCTGAACAAAAATAGGATAGAAAAGGATCAGCGAAAGCCTTTACAACTAAAATTAGAAAGAAATCACGTCGGCGCTCTTCTCCTTGGGAAGGGTGAAGTAGAATGTGCTGCCACTGCCCTCGGCACTCTCGACCCAAATACGACCCCCGTTTTTCTCCACGAACTCTTTACAGAGGATCAATCCAAGTCCGGTACCTTTTTCGTTGGCTGTTCCACGGGTGGTGTAGGGTGCGGTCTTGTCGAAGAGTATTCTGAGTACTTCGGGTTTCATTCCGATACCGTTGTCGCGAACTGAGATCAACCATTCGTGTTCCTTTTCTTCGCCGTTAATAAGAACCTCGCCGCCGTCATTGGTGAACTTGATGGCATTTGTGATGAGGTTACGGATCACCAGGTTTACGGTATTGGAGTCACCAAAAGCAATGGCGGGTTCGGGAATGTTGTTGATCATCCGGATCTCTTTACCGGGAACAGAGCTGAGAAGCTGAATATTTTCGTCAACGATGTTGTGCACGTCGATCTTTCCAGCCTGGAGGTTCAGCTTGTCCATCTGAAGCAGCGTCCAGTCGAGCAGGTTGTTGAGAAGGGTTCTTGTGTGATTGAAACGCGTGCGCAATTCCCTTATATGAACCGGTAGCTCGTGGGGTTCTATCGCACCCTTGTCCAGCAAGTCAAGTAATCCCGACAACGCATTGATAGGCGAACGCAGGTCGTGGGAAATGATCGAGAAGAATTTGTCCTTAACCTGGTTCAGCTTGGCGAGCTCCTCACTTCTCTTTTCCATTTCCTCCTGATGCTGGAGCAGCAGATGATTGATTTTCCTTCTTCGCTGACCACTGCGGTAAACCGTGATGAGCAGGATTCCGCTCAGTGCCATTACCACGACGAGGATGTTTCGAACAAATTCACTTTTGCGAATCTCACTCTTCTGCAACGTATGCTGAAGGCTCAGTTTCGCGATTTCAGAATCCTTTGATTCAGTTTCAAACTGAACCTGGTACCTGAGAAGCTTGGATTGTTTATCCGTACTGAACACAGTGTCTTCCGCCTGTTCGTAAAGCTTGTAGTATTCCAATGCTTTCTTGTACTCACCACGTTCTTCCCAAAGCGCGGAAAGATGTTTGAAACAATCCAGTTCAAGCACACGTGCGTGCAATGAGCGCGCGTCGGCAAGGCTGCTGCTGATGTAGGAAAGTGCGTCATCGTATTGTTTCATGCTCAGATATACGAGCCCGCGTCCGAGGTTTACTTCCGCTATGCCGAATCGATCTTTGGGTGCCTCGTACAGCGAGTACGCCGAATCATAGTAGGCAAGCGCCTTCGGGAATTCTTTTCTGATCACATGGATACGCGCTATGTTGATCATTGTTTCTGGCAGCAACACACGAAGTTTAAGTTCTTTGCTGAGTCGGATTGTTTCCAACAGGGTTGACAATGCGGAATCGTATTTTGCTTCGCGCAACATTATGTCGCCCAGCTCCGATAATGAATATGGTTCTCCTTCACGGTCATTGATTTTCGCGCTGAGGGCCTGCGAAATTTTGAGATGCTGCTTCGCGTGGTCATATTGCCCCAGTTCCTTGAACACTCTTCCAATGTTGTGAAGCGCGATTGTGAGAAGGAGCGAATCCCCAAGCGCCGAACTATACCGGTATGATTTGACGAAGTAGTGATACGCTTCATCAAACTCGCCCATATCATAGTAATCATGCGCGACGTTGTTGTAGGTTTTTGCAATTCTAAGGCTGTCATTCATTTTCAGACTCGCCTCCAGTGATTTGTTGTCTTCGAGCAATGCCGCCGCATAATTCCCACTGACACGGTAAATCGATCCCATACTCTGGTGCGCATCCACAACGCCTTCCATGTACGACTTCTTCTCGGAAATCTCGATAGCTTCTTCAGTCAGCGACCTGCTCTTGCGTATGTCAACGTACTCGTATTCCTGCGAAAGTTTTAAGAGTGTATTGACCCGGTCGCTGTCGCTTAACCTGTTCTTCAGTCTTGTCTCGAGGCTGTCGATTTTAGACTGGCCAAAAGAGATCATCGAACCCATCGTGAAAAACAGGATCAGTGTACAACGGAGTGAAGCCGCATTCATCAGACAAAAATGATTTTTAAGACGCCGCATATGATGACGAGAAGTAACGCAAATGGAGTTAAGTATTTCCACGAGAGGTTCATCAATTGATCGATTCTTAGTCGGGGGTACGTCCATCGAACCCAGATTTGCATCCCGAAAAAGAATAATGCTTTAACCATCAGCCAGAATATTCCCCAGACGATTGCAGTCCACGTTCCGGGTGTACCGGTGGTCCAGTCGGCCAGTGCCAGCGGACCCAGATTAGGCAGCGGTGTTGCCCAGCTGCCGAAGAACAAAACGGCACCCAGGATGCTTACGAGTAACATCAGTGCGTACTCTGCAAACATGAGGAATGCCCACCGAAATCCTGAATACTCGGTTTGATATCCGGCGACCAGTTCCGATTCAGCTTCCGGCAGGTCGAAGGGTGCTCTGTTACATTCAGCAAGGGATGCGATGAAAAAGATAACCCAGACAAAGAAGAGAACAGGATAACGAAATACGTTCCACATTAAGAATCCGCCGACGTTGCGCAGGTCGCCCCACGATGCGATGTCCATGAAATACCGGGGATCCGCCGAAAGGTGGCTTTGCTGATACGACATTTCCTGGAGGCTGAGTGTTCCGTTAACCATACACACCGCCAGAACTGAAAGACCCAGCGGGACTTCATACGAAATGATCTGGGCTGCGGAGCGCATCGTTCCGAGCATACTGTATTTGTTGTTCGAGCTCAGGCCCGCTATGATGATTCCGATTACGTCAAGTGAGACTACGGCAAGCAAGAGAAATACGGCGGAGCTTACATCCGCACCGGACCACCCGGGTGCTAACGGTAGTACGGAAAAACCGGTAAGAACTGCGATGAATATTACAGCCGGTGCTACGCGAAACAACGGTCGATCAGCCCCTGATGCAATGATATCTTCCTTCTGAAGGAGCTTAAGCAGGTCCGCAAACATTTGTAGCAGCCCATATGGTCCGACTTCCATCGGACCGAGCCGATCCTGTATAAAGCCGGCAATTTTGCGTTCTGCATAGACACCTACTACCATGTAGAGGAGGATCAGGGGTAATATGATGATCAGTGTTGTCAATTGACCTATTTAGGACGAATATGGACAAAATAATCGTTCAGAATCTTTTCTTTTCTTGTAAAACGGCACACACAACTTACTTAATCCCAAAGTGGATGTTTCTCAAGGTTAACCGACTGATGAAAAAACATTCTTGCCGATGCTTCAAACGATTCCGTAAAATCTGACACCAAAAAGTGCCGGTCGGGATTCGACGTGACGTTCAGCAAATCTTCATTTTCAAGGTATGACCTGAGCGCACTGGCCACCGTTTCCGATGAATCAAGAATAGGTATGCGCCCGTTGTAATGTGAGTCGATTTCTGTCTTAATCAACGGGTAATGTGTACACCCAAGAATCAATGCTTCGATACCTTCCAGCGCCGGATCATCAAGGTATTGAGCAATTATTTCGTGACTTATCTGATTGTTGAAGAAGCCCTCTTCGATCATAGGTACGAGCAACGGCGTCGCATGCGCGTGAACCGTAATGTCCTTGTTCAACTGATCGATCTTTTTCGTGTATACTCCTGATTGTACAGTCCGCTTTGTTCCGATCAATCCGATATGACGTCCTTCAAATTTTCTGCTGACGAGATCTATCATAGGGTCGATCACATTGATCACGCGAACATGACGCCCGACATATTCCCTGAGCAGTTCGTAAGCCGCCGATGAAGCAGAATTGCACGCAATGACAATGACCTTGCATTTCTTTTTTAACAATACCTCGGCAATCTTCACTGAGTATGCCTGGATCGCGGCTTCCGATTTGTCGCCGTAAGGCAGGTGGGCCGTGTCGCCAAAGTAGATCATGCTTTCCGACGGAAGGAGCTTTGTAATTGCGTGGGCTACGGTCAATCCCCCGATACCACTGTCGAACACTCCCACGGGTTGCTCCCTGCTTACTTTCATAGGTTTGAAAACGCTGCGAAGTTGATAAAAAAATGTCGGTTATCGACAGGCTGCAGAAAATTTGGAGCAACGGAAACAAAAAAAAGCGCCCGATTCTGTTCGGACGCTTTTTATATCGTGCATAACTCAGGCGATATTGGTCGAAAGACTTGAGACGATTATCTCGCGCTTTACCTTGTGACCGCAGTAGTTACACTCCAGGTGTTCGATGATGTATCCGGCCTCCGCCTGAGTTGGCTCCTTGCCTACCTCTTCACGGGCGATTGTCATGGTGAAGTATCCGCATTCAGGACATTCCGACATTTGGTCATGGATGATGTACTTCTCAATTTTTTTATACCCCGTTTTTTCATCAAGCCATACGTCGTAGTCAACGACCTGAATTTCCTCCTCCTCGATCATCGAACGCTCCATGTGCACATCCTCTTCTTCTTCCGTGAGCCGGCGCATGACGTTGCCGTCAGGGGATATGCGCGGAGCAGTGCGAAGTTTATGGAGTCGTTTTGCAATCTTCTTAGGGTAATAAATCCGGATCAGACTATGCACCGAGAAGTAGCCGATTACCACGAAGCAAAGGCTGATAAATATCCGGACATAAAACCAGCGCATTCCGTGTTCTGCAATAATGTCGGTGGCCACGGTATTGATGGCGAATGCGCCTGAAAGAAGAAAGAAGACCAGGGCATACCAGAAGTATTTCACCTCGTGAAGGTTGACATAGTCATACTTCTCTTTTGGATCCTTGATTTTGAGTACATTGAATTCGTAAA
This sequence comes from Bacteroidota bacterium, assembly GCA_023428695.1. GTDB lineage: Bacteria > Bacteroidota > Bacteroidia > Cytophagales > Cyclobacteriaceae > Ohtaekwangia. The sequence goes on along the minus strand of JAEYWY010000002.1, from coordinate 183,186 downwards.
AGAGCAGGACGAGTACGCCGATGGTAAGGCTGCCAAGTATGCCATAGAACATATACTGGTTCCATGGCCCAAGTGAATTGCCAGAGATTTCCATAGATCAGGTTGGTTAAGGACTATATAAAAATAACGATCCTTTCACTCATTATAAACGACGGCGGCCGGTTTTTTCCGGATGACGATGTAGGATTTCAAGCCAACGCTGAAAAAAATCGAGGGGCAGGCCGGTGAAAAGTGGCCTTCCCGGACTGTATTCCCCGTAGTTTCGTATTATTGCACCGGAAACCAAATGACAGAAATACTTATGGCGAATAACCTTTTGAAAGGAAAACGCGGCATCATCTTCGGTGCCCTTGATGAAAATTCGATTGCGTGGAAGACCGCACTCAAGGCGAAGGAAGAGGGTGCTTCGTTTACACTTACGAATGCGCCAATAGCCATGCGAATGGGAAAGATCAATGAGCTCGCAAAAGCATGCAACGCAGAGGTGATCCCCGCTGACGCAACCTCCGAAGAAGACTTGCTTAACCTGTTCACCAAAAGTCAGGAGATTCTCGGCGGCAAACTCGACTTCGTACTCCACTCGATTGGCATGAGCCCCAACGTACGCAAGGACAAGGCATACGGTGACTTAAACTACGACTGGTTTCTTAAAACCCTTGATATTTCGGGAGTGTCGTTTCATAAAGTAATGCAGACCGCAGAAAAGACGGACGCGATGAATGAGTGGGGGTCTATTGTTGCACTAAGCTACATCGCTGCACAACGCACCTTCCCGGACTATTCCGACATGGCCCAGGCGAAAGCGTTGCTCGAGTCCATCGCCAGAAGTTACGGCTACCGCTTTGCAAAAAGCAAGAAGGTAAGGGTAAATACGATTTCACAATCGCCTACAAAAACCACCGCTGGTTCCGGTATTTCGGGCTTTGACGTTTTCTATGACTATGCACAGATGATGTCACCCCTTGGCAACGCTACCGCTGATGATTGCGCGAATTACATTGTGGTCATGTTCTCGGACTTTACACGCATGGTGACGATGCAGAACCTTATGCACGACGGCGGCTTCTCGTCAACCGGTATTACCGAAGATCTTATCGAACGCCTGACGAAATAAGTCTCACCTCGATGGTGTCTTTTCCGCCCTGCAAGATTAACCTGGGCTTGTCTGTCCTTCGAAAGCGGGAAGATGGTTTCCATGATATCGAGACGTGTTTTTATCCCGTCCCCTTTACAGATATCGTGGAGATCATACCGGCTGATGCGTTCCGGTTTTCAACGTCAGGTATTGAGATCGACGGGAAAGAATCAGACAACCTCTGCGTAAAGGTGTACACGCTGATGAAGGAAATGCATGAGCTTCCGCCAGTGCAGATCCATCTTCACAAGATCATACCGATGGGTGCCGGGTTAGGAGGCGGCTCATCCGATGCCGCCCATTGCATCCGATTACTTAACGACGTATTTGCGCTGCGACTTTCTGAAGACCAGATGCGGAAGTATGCGGCGCGTATCGGAAGTGACTGTGCATTCTTTATTGGCAACGGTCCGATGCTGGGACTGGGACGCGGTGAGGTGCTTAAACCCCTTGATCTGTCGTTACAAGGTTATTACCTCGTACTTGCCAACCCCGGAATTCATGTCTCATCGGCAGAAGCCTATGCCGGTGTTGTTCCGGCCCAGCCAACGGAGTCGGTGAGCGAAATTATTTCGCAGCCAATTGAGAAATGGCGAACCCTGTTAATAAATGATTTCGAAACACCTGTATTTGCGATGCATCCGGAATTGCGCGGCTTGAAGGACAACTTTTACAAGGCTGGCGCCGCATACGCCGCGATGAGCGGATCGGGATCCACCGTCTTTGGTCTTTTTAAAAAAGAAGTATCTGATCCGGTTATCCCGGATGACATCATTATCTGGAAAGGATTTCTTGACTAGACGTGTGGTTGTACCGGTTTGTCGAAACGCTTCTTCAGGAACGGATAAAGGGCGACCGCACAAAGTATAATAACCGTTCCGATGTAGAAGTTCAGATTCATCTTTTCCCGCTGACCAAAAATAATTACCGCCATTATGATCCCGTATACCGGTTCGAGGTTGAGTGTTAGCTGAATCAGAAATACGCTGACCTTTTTCATTAACTCAACAGCGACTGAGTACGCATACACAGAACAAACTCCGGCAAGCAACGCAATGTAAATCCAATCCTTCCACGTTGGGACGAGTTGAAATTGATGTTCGGGATTGAAAAGTTTATAGCCAGCCATCAACACACCGAGCGTGATTACAATGGCGATCATCTCGTAAAACGTGATAGCATAGGGCGACACCCGCCGCACCATTCGTGCATTAAATACCGAGAAGAGTGCTGACGTGAATCCGGCAAGTATTCCGAGTGCGAGGCCGCCGGCATACTCGAAATCAAAAGAGAAAATCACATACAATCCGGCGATCACCATCAGTCCAAGGATGAGTTCGAATTTCTTTATTCTGTTTCGGTTGAACCACGGTTCGAGCAGGGCAGCCCATAAGGAGTTGGTAGCGAATCCTACAAGACTCACAGAAACATTCGAAATGCGCGCGGATCCAAAAAACGCAAGCCAGTGTATTGTTACGATCACGCCGATGAGAAGGAGTCTTATCAACTGAACGCGCGTGACAACGAAGGAACCTTTTGTCACGGCGATAACGATCCCCATACCTGCTGCAGCAAGGATTCCGCGGTAAAATATCATTTCAAGCGCGGGGATCGTAACCAGCATACCCAGGATGGCTGAAAAACCCCAGAGAAATACGATGAAATGAAGCTTGAGGTAGTCAGCGCGCGTCGCCATCAGCGGGGTACGTATTTATACATGGCGATGGAAATGACCCCGAAGATCAGGTTCGGAATCCATACCGAAACCGCCGGAGGAAGGCTGCCGCTTTCTGCAAATGTCCTGAAAAGCGTGAAGAAGAGAATGAATATGAATGACAAAAGGAATCCCAGGACGATTTGCACACCCGTGCCGCCACGACTCTTCCGTGACGAAACGATCGCACCCATGAACACAAGGATAAAAATTGTTATCGGCGCGGAATAACGCGTGTACTTTTCGACCTCATACACTTCGACACCCGTTGATCCACGTTCGCGAAGCGTCCTTATGTAGTCATTCAATTCGTTCAATGTGAGGCCGTCGTACTTGCGATAGTCGTTTTCAAATTCCTTTGGATGAATTACCAGTGTCGTATCCGTTGCGTCGCCTGTGGTGAGGCTGTCGGCAAAAGTGACCTGACTGCTTCCGGCATGATCGATCAACTTTTCGGGACTGGCCGTTTTTTCGAAGATTGCGTCAATCTTACGGATGGTCCAGTTTCGCAGTTTCCATTTTTGTTTTGTGGAGTCCCATTCAATCCGGCGCGCATACAGTTTTTCCATCAACCGGTTGTCTTCAAAACGTTCGAGTGTGAAGTGGTAACCTGTCTGGTTGTTGTTGTTATAACTCTGCATGTACAGGTAGGTGTTGGGTGCCACCTGCATGTGAATGTTGCGTTGATCGAAATAGTATTTGTTCTTGATGTACTGCAACTCAAAGGCAAGTCGCGACTTGTTTGAATTGGGGATGATCCATCCATTGAGCGCGAAACTTATGGCCGCAACAACGGCTGCACCGATGAAAAGCGGTACAAGAAATCTACGGAAGCTTACGCCGCTACTTAATATAGCGACTATTTCAGTATGACCGGCCATTCTGGCACATACATACACCGTTGCAATGAAGATGGTTATCGGCGTGATCAGACTTCCGATCCAGGGAACAAAATCCAGGTAATACATCGCGATTTGTCCGGCCTTAAGTTGCGCCTTCGCGAACTTGTCCATCTTTTCCGTCAGATCAATGACCGTAATCACGGCTAACAGAATCAACACCACGAAAAAGAACGTGCTGAGAAATCGTTTTAATATGTACCAGTCAAGCAGCTTCATTGATGTCAGAGTCGCGTGCTGATCTTTTTAATGATGTTATTCTTCCAAAATGCAAAATCGCCGTCCATAATGTGCTTTCTCGCCTCCTTGACCAGCCAAAGGTAGAAGGTAAGGTTGTGGATTGATGCAATTTGTGCGCCCAAAATTTCTTTGTTTATGATGAGGTGTCTCAGATAAGCCTTGGTATGAAACGTACTCGCATAGCCACCGAGTTCCGCATCTATCGGTGAAAGGTCATCTTTCCATTTTTCGTTTCGGATATTAATAATACCCTGCGTTGTAAATAACATGCCGTTACGTGCATTTCGCGTTGGCATAACACAGTCGAACATATCAATGCCCAGCGCGATACATTCGAGAATATTTTCGGGTGTGCCAACTCCCATAAGATAGCGCGGCTTGTCACCCGGCAGGATATCGCACACCAGGCTTGTCATTGCATACATGTCCTCGTGCGGCTCCCCGACGGATAGTCCACCTATCGCGTTGCCTGCCTGGTTTTGTTCCGCTACAAAGGTCGCAGATGCTTTTCGAAGGTCAGGATAGACGCTGCCTTGTACTATCGGAAACAGCGCTTGTTCATAACCATATAGTGGCTCTGTCTCATCAATTCGCCGGATGCAGCGTGTAAGCCATTGATGGGTCAATTCCATTGATGCCTTCGCATAATTGTATTCACACGGGTAGGGTGTACATTCGTCAAATGCCATGACGATATCTGCACCAATCTGGCGTTGGATGTCCATCACACCTTCGGGAGTAAAATGATGTTTTGATCCGTCGATGTGTGATTTGAAGATCACGCCGTCGGAGGTGATCTTACGATTTTCCGCCAGCGAATACACCTGATATCCGCCGCTGTCGGTTAGTATTGGTCGTTGCCATCCAGTGAACTTGTGCAGACCGCCCGCGCGTTGCAACAGGTCGAGACCAGGGCGAAGGTAAAGATGGTATGTGTTTCCGAGGATGATTTCTGCGCCGACGTCGTCTCTCAGTTCACGCTGGTGGACAGCCTTTACGGATCCGGCGGTTCCGACCGGCATGAAGATCGGGGTTTCAATAACGCCGTGACTGGTCGTTAACGTACCCGCACGCGCGGCACTTTTTGCATCGGTTGAGTCGAGTCTGAACGTCATAAAGCCAGCAAAAATAAGGCTTCGCTGGCACTATATAACACTTTCGGCCGGCGCTTTTGGACCGCTAATTAGTGGGACGCTGATTCTGCGTATTCCGCTGACCGCTGATTAGTGGATTCCACTGCCGAGGTAAGAATTTACGTTTTCAGGCGTAATTACCTCAAGCGGGAAGAGCTCTCGTTCAGGTGGGGTCCGCTTGAACATAAGATGGTTAATGAGATGGCTGATTCCCAGGTTTACCTGCCGCTTCGGGTTCTGGTTGATAAGGAAATCAATGTATCCCTCCCGGAGGTACTTGAGATTGTCATCAAGCAAGTCGTAGCCGATAACACGTATGTCGCGCTTCCCGACTTCCTTTAGTAGCGCAGCCGCTACGGCGGTGCCCTTTGATGTACTTACGAATATGCCATGTAACTCGCGGTCGCGTAGCAATTCTGTGAGTTGCTGTTTGAAGTTGTCAGCTTCAGGATTCAATGCGAAATCAACGATCTCGGAATTCTTGCGGCCTTTCTGCAGGAAGTAGTCGCGGAATCCCTTTTCCTTTTGCGACAAGTGGACTGAATCATGAATGTCTTCGTCAATATGCAGCACAGCATACTTTCCCGAATCCGGCTGACCGATCACCATCAATTCCGCTCCCACGCGACCACTCTCATAAAGATCCTGTCCGATAAAGCTCATCGGCGTTATGCCAGGAATGCTTGTATTAAAGAGGATGAAAGGAACGCCGCTTTGTTTGAACTCTTCGAAAAGCGGGAGAGATTCATGGTAGAAGATTGGCGCAATGACAATTCCGTCCGGTTGTGCGCGCATTGCTGTTGCCGCTGTCCTTTGGAGAGACTCCTTGTCACGGAGATCAAAAAATTCTACATTGACATTTACGCCGTATTGATTCCACTCTGCCTGTGCGATCCGGATTCCTTCGTTTGCCTGGGCCCAATAGGGGTCGGCGGCGGGGTCTGGCAGAATCACCGAGATGGTGTATTTCTTATTTGATCCGAGTGTTCTGGCGATCAGATTGGGCTTATAATCAATCTGTTCCATTACTGCGGTGATCTTCTTCAGCGCTTCTTCTGAAACCCTTCCGCGGTTGTGAAGCACCCGGTCAACAGTACCGGCAGAAACTCCCGCAAGCTTCGCGATATCCTTGATCCGGATGTTCTTCCCCAATGACATGTTCAAAGAAAACAATTTTTTGGTATCTGTGGAAGATGACTCCATTTGCTCAAAAATGTGATGTTCTCGTACACAAATTAAATGTGTGCGAACACAAATTCAAATTTTAATTGTTTTTAATTTCGTCGACTGCTATCTTTATTCTGTCCCTGGCCGACATCGGCCAGGATAGGCGTTTGAGTTTTTTGGGTTTTTATTTGAGTCCTGCAAAAAGGAACCACCTGTAATGGGTGGTTCTTTGCATTTGTGCGGGTTCTTAAAATTTTAGCCAGAATAAGGCAGGTGTATGATCTCACACTTTTGTGGACGTAAACGGGTGGCCGGCTCATTTATATTTGGATTCAAAAACTATCCTCTTTAAGCTTTGGAAGTAATTGTTATTGTTTTCCTGGCGGCGGTTCTTATCCAGGTACTATACCTGATCGCGTTCAACGCCGCACTTTCGAAAGAACCTGTATCTCAAAAGCACATTTCGCCGGTCGAGGTTCCTGTGTCAATTCTCGTTTGTGCCCATGACGAGGAACAAAACCTGCGTGAACTGTTGCCTCAACTCCTGACGCAAGAATACAAAGAGTTCGAAGTCATTGTTATTAATGATCGCTCGAACGATAATACATTTGAATATCTCATCGAACTCTCCAAATCCGATTCGCGTGTGCGCATGGTCAATGTTGATCACATTCCCGGTCACGTGAACAGCAAGAAGTATAGCCTCACCCTTGGTATCAAGGCTGCGAAATATGAATGGTTGTTGCTGACAGATGCTGATTGCCGGCCCACGGGCCCAAACTGGATATCGAGTATGAGTGCAGCCTTCAAAGAGAACACGAAATTTGTCCTGGGGATTTCGCCTTATCTGAAAGCGGGTGGGTTTCTAAACCTCTTCATACGATTTGAGTCGATTCTCACTGCGTTGCAGTACAGTGCATTCGCCCTTATGCGAACTCCGTACATGGGGGTGGGCCGCAACCTGGCATACCGCAAATCATTTTTTCTTGCGGAAAAAGGATTTAATCAATTCATGAATGTCACCGGAGGTGATGATGATCTGTTTGTGAATCAGCACGCCACTTCACGAAACACGAGCATCATACTTGGTCGTGAGGCAGCAATCATGACGTTTCCCGAAACCTCCTGGGGCGCATTTATCAAACAGAAAAAGCGGCACCTTTCGGTTGGTAAATACTACAAGTTTCACCATCGCTTTTGGCTCGGACTATTTCTCTTTACCTGGATATTGTCGTGGGTTTTGCTCGTGCCCGCCGCCATGTACGGTTCGTTTCCCGAAGTAGTTGCTGGTGCGATGGTATTCAGAATTCTATTGCTGATTTTAACCCTCCGAACCGGATTAAAGCGGTTTGGTCACAACTTTGAATTGTGGACTGTACCGTTTTTAGATTTTCTATTTTCGATTTACTATCTTACCACCGGCCTGATTACGTTAGGCTCAAAACGGGTAAGATGGAAGAACTAGAAGAAGACAGCCGCTTTTCGTCGAAAGCAATGGAGGACTTTCGCCTCATCGACCTGGCGGTTGAGGGGGACGACAGCGCGTTCGCCAAATTACTGCACCGATATAGAAGACCGGTCTATCACATGATCCTGAAAATGGTCAGGAACGTAGACGATGCTGAAGACCTTACCATCGAGTCTTTTGCGAAAGCGTTCAGGAGTCTGCACCGGTTTAAGAAAGATTTCACATTCAGTACCTGGCTCTTCCGCATCGCGACCAACAACACCATCGATTTCATCCGGAAGAAGAAACTGAACACACTTAGCATTGATAACACGTTCACCGACGATGACGGGCAATCAGTCTCCATTGACGTTGAAGATGTGAACCTCGACCCGCAGGAAGAAGCGATCAAAATTCAAAAGGCCGAACTTGTTCAGGTGTTCGTCGACAAGCTTCCGCCAAAATATCAGAAGCTGGTTCGCCTTCGGTACTTTAATGAATTGTCATATGAAGAGATCGCCGAAGAACTTGAGGCTCCGTTGGGAACGGTCAAGGCCCAGCTGCACCGCGCCCGCGAACTCATGTTCGAAATGGTAAAGAACAAACGCGATCACATCTGATTACACCGTGTCTCCCGCAGAAATTGTATTCCGGTATTTTCCGGGGCTGACGGATCAGCAGAAAGAACAGTTTGATCGTCTCGGTAACCTCTACCGCGAATGGAACGACAAGATCAACGTCATATCGCGAAAAGATATCGATAACCTTTACGTCAATCACGTACTTCATTCACTGGGTATCGCAAAGGTGGTCACCTTCCTGCCAGGTTCGCGCGTGCTTGATGTCGGAACCGGCGGGGGCTTTCCAGGGATTCCGCTCGCCATCCTTTTTCCAGAAACGCGCTTCCACCTGGTGGACTCGATCGGCAAGAAGATCACAGTTGTAAATGCAGTGGCCGACGGACTGCAACTTAAGAACGTGAAAGCTGAGAAGATTCGCGCGGAAGAAGTCACGGGAGAATACGATTTTGTCGTAAGCCGCGCAGTGACGCGTTTGAATGAGTTTTATAAATGGATTAGTAAACGCGTTCGTAAACAGTCTGTGCATCCGTTGAAGAATGGAATCCTGTACCTCAAAGGCGGTGACCTCGCTGAAGAATTGGCCGAAGCGGGAAAGCCGCATCAGTTATTTGATCTTCAGCAATATTTTGCGGAGCCATTCTTTGAGACTAAGAAGGTCGTCTACGTTCCAGTGTGAGGAAGTTGTTCGCGTGAATTGGTGTGCCTGACCAGGATATCTTGCATCTGATCGTAGATCTGCGTCTTTAGAGCAGGCACATCCTCGACGCTCAGGCCTTCGGCCGAAACAGGCTCACCGACAAATATTCGAATCAATCCCGGCCGCAGACGAATTGTTCCCGGAGGCATCAATGGTCCGGCACCAACAACCACAAGAGGCATCAGAGTTTCCTGCGTATCCACAGCGAGACGGAAAGCGCCGTCTTTAAAGGGTTGAAGTAATTCACGCGTGCGGTTCTGAGTGCCCTCAGCAAAAATCAGAATCGATATTCCGTCTTTCAGAACCTGTTTGAGTTTATCCAGACTTCGCCTCCGGCTTTGACTGCTTGACCGGTCCACGATAACGGTCGCACTACCGGCAATCCATCCGAAGATCGGAATCTTGAGCAGCTCTTTTTTTGCCAGCGGACGAAACTGTCCCGGGATTATCATTCGAATACCCGGCAGATCAAGGAACGATGTGTGATTGCTTACATAGATGTAGGCTTTCGTGCGATCAATCTTCTCGCGTCCGTAAAACCGGTAACGAATGAAAGTGAGTTTGCTGAATATCCAGCTCCATATCCAAAGGAAAAAATAACCCACCGAACCCAATCCAAAGAAGAAGGGAAGTGTGAGTCCGGGCAGGAACAATATCATGAAGAAAGTGAAGACGAACGCTACCCAGAGAATGTAGAGTTTCTGAAGAAGAGACTTGATGATTTTCAAAACCCGGTTTTTGTAAACAAGTCCGAAAGTTCTGAAAGTTTAGCGAACCTGCAAAAAATCACGCCACCGCGCCCGGGAAGTATTTATCGAGAATCTTGACGAAAGAGTCGAGTCGAAATGGTTTTACGAGATGTTCATCCATACCGGCGTCGCGAATCTCCTGTGTGTGCTCGTCGGAGCTGTAGCTTGTAAGCGCGAATATCGGAACATATCGGAGTGCATTTGTAAATTCAATATCGCGTATCCATCGCGTTGCATCCAGCCCGTCCTGATCGGGCATACGTATGTCCATCAATACAAAGTCAAACTTGTCAGTCTTGATCGCCTCAATTGCCTCGATGCCATTTCCGGCGGCGTGAGATGAGATTCCGATGGAAGCCAGATTGGCTTTGATGATTGTTTGTACCATGCGGTCATCCTCGACGATCAGTGCACGTAAACCTTTAATATTCTTCATATTACAGGAATTTGGAATATCTAAGATAGTCAGAAAACAGCCTCGGACGGCGACATTGATAGACGAATACGCAAAGCCGGCGACAGATGCGACCGTTGATCTTTACAGGTTATCGAAGAAGGGCTTGCGCCGCTCCATTTTCAGATCCTGGAGGATAGATGCCTTAACCGCGATCGTAAAATTGTACTGTTGGAAACGCCCAAACGGAACCCAGTTCAGTCGCATGGTCCAGCAGTGAAGGTCGCGTGTAATCCCAAGGCTTGTTGGTGTGAACTCCTTTTGTTCAAAATCAAAACCTGTAGAGTATGTGATCTTCCACTGCGACGAAATCGAAAGGTCACCGGAAGCCTGAAGGTGCTGGATGATACGCGGCTCGGAGTTCAGACCATGCGTGTATGTCATGTTGAAACCAAGGTTCATGCTCCACGGTATTTCGAAGTCAACATACGCATCAGGGTTTGCAAGAAGATATTCTTTTTCATGTTCCGGCAGGTCGGATTTTGCGATCTTCTCCTGACTGGTCTTCTGTTTGTTTCGCGCCTTTGGATTCAGGTTAGTACTTATGTTCAGCGTTGCGTTCGTTATCCGGCCCAGGCGCCCACTGCGTAGAGCCAGACGGTCAACTCTTTCCTCACGCGTGACCGTTGGCCTTTCCGGATCGGTGATTTTTTGAATCAAATACGGGTCAAGCGTAGCACTGAAGTTCAGGTTGATCATGTTGTCGAGAATGTTCGTGTTTGCAGCGATACTGATGTTTGAAAGATTAAATTGTTCCGCGAGCAGATCGTAGCGCGCATTGAAGGAAAGGTTATTTAAGAGCATCACTTTCCTCGCGACTGAGTCCTCGGGGCCTTTTACTTTCATTTCAAGGTTATTGCCCAGAGAGAAATTTATACTTCCGCTTTCGCTTGTTGTTGAACCTCCGTATAGAAGCCCTTCGTGTTTGGATCTATACTCAAGAATGCCCGTCTTAAGGTTTGTCACCGTATCAAAATAATTCCGGTTGTGCTTGAAGTCGGGTGAATACGCGAATGAGATCGCGGGGTTCATGATGTGACGTATCGCTTTGACTTTCCGGTTTGGATTCTTTACGGTGTACATACCATAAATTCTCGTGTTCATTCCGACGGAAAAACTGTAGTTGGCAACGCGCGTAAATCCGTCGACCGTATCCTTGCGCACAACTGCCTCGCGCACCGGGTCGTAGTGCCAGTCATACGATTCACCATACCATTTCTCTTCATAGTTTACCAACGGACTTAACGTAAAGTAACGCAGGGCTTTCATCGATGTACTTACGGGTATTACATGACGCATACCTTTCCGCCCGTTTTTCCAAAACATTCCGAAGTTTGAAAGCGTAAATGCAGCAATGCTGTCACGTGCGGCATTCGCGGGTACACGGCCGATATTGTTTGAAATCCGGTTCGCTGCGTTCATCGTGTAGGAGATTGAAAAATTTTCAAGCGGTCCCGTCTTGCCGGTGTTCTTTTGGAAAGGGTAAATGTTCGTCATGTTTACACTCATGGTCGGGAGTTGAAGATCGACGAGCCTGGTTTGCAGGTCCTGGTTGTGACTTACGTTGAGACCAAGTGAAAACGGCGTACCGGTGAATCGTTTGTTGTACGAAATGTTTGAGTTGAGTTTGGCCGTGATCTGGTTTAGTTGCGATGTGTAGAATTCGCCGGGCGCTCCCGTGATAAGGCTATTGTTCCGGGTATAGGTGGATGTGGCAGCGCTGACAGATGCAGCAAAACGTCCCGACCCTTTCGATTGCGGCGAATGGTTCCACCCCAGCCGGAAGTCGTTGGAGAAGTTGTTTGTCTCAATGCGGTCGTCACCATCGGGGTTGTGCGAATATGCAAAGTTGACGGCGCCGTTGTACTTGTAGCGTTTCATGTAATTGCTGTTGGCGTACAACGCGTGACCTCCTTTTGTATAGATGTCTCCGGTAATGGCGAGCTTCACATATTCATTGATGTCGAAGTAGTAACCTAATCCACGCAGATTAAATCCGCGTCTTCGCTCTTCATTGAAGCTTGGAAACAATATTCCCGACGTCGCTGTTTGCTTTGCCGGGAACATTCCGAAAAGGAACGCCGCCGGAAGAGGGATGTCGTTAAACTCCATGTAGAATGGCCCGGATACGATCTTGTCATCGGGAATTGCTTTCGTTTTCGTGGATCGGATCCGGAAATGCGGATGCTCAAGGCTGCAGGTAGTATAACTGTTACGGACACTCAGGATTTCGTCTTTCTCATTCTTGAATGCAACGTCGGCATGGAGATATCCTTCACCCTGTTGGGTTACGACCTCGGTGATACGGGCCCGTCGTGTCTTGAAGTTATAGACAATGTCCTTGGTTTCGTAGAGTTCCGGGCCGTTCTTGAAAATGGGGTAACCCACCCGTTGACCCAGCGAATCCCTACTGCCGTGCGCTGTTAGCGTATTTTCGCCATAGTCGATGATGATTTCGTCAGCCTCGAGTTCAATACTACCGTATACAATTTTTGCGTTACCATAAAGCCAGACTATCTTTCCGTCGACACTCGCCCTTATTGAATCGCGCGCAGAGTAATCGATGGTGGTTTCGACATCTCCTTTTGGAGGAGGTGTCTTTATGGTATCACTTTTGTTTGCAGGTGTACCGATGGGGTTGTTTGCAGCACTGGAGTCCTGGCGGATTGCCGGAGGAGGGACGGTATCCGTCCTTGCGCGGCGATTTGGTCTTTGCACCTGACCCGAGGCAATGAAGCTGATCGTCGTTAGAAAGAGAATTAAAGAAAAAATGAAACGCACCCTCGAAAGTGTAAAGTCCTCTACTTTAGCTTTTTGCAAAAATTTCACAAATTTGCACAAAGGTATTGCAATTACACAGAACATTGAAAGGACCGTGAGGATAATAGGTTTAACAGCGCTTTTATTAGCAATAACCTTGCTAAACTCGTCCAGTACACTTCCCTCCCCCGAATTCAAGGTGGATGTTGTCGTTATCGATGCAGGTCACGGGGGCAAAGACCATGGGACTTCCGGCAAAATCATGAAGGAGAAGGACCTTGCGCTCAGTATCGCACTCAAGGTTGGCAATTACATTGAACAAAACGTCCCCGGTGTCAAGGTTATCTATACACGTAAGGACGACACGTACCTTTCCCTGGACGAACGGGCGGACATAGCCAACAAGGCCAAAGCCGATCTTTTTATTTGCATCCACGCCAACGCGAATCCAAACACAAGAGCTTTTGGTACCGAGACGTATGTAATGGGTCTGCATAAGGATGAGAATAACCTGGCGGTGGCCAAACGCGAGAACTCGGTAATCCTTCTCGATGAAAATTACCACGAGCGTTATGAGGGTTTCGATCCCAATAGTCCGGAATCTTATATTTTGTTTACGCTGACACAAAGTGCTTTCCAGTCCAGCAGTCTGAGTTTTGCACAAAAGGTCGAAGATCAGTTTCGGAACCGCGTGGGTAGGGTGAGCCGTGGCGTCAAGCAGGCCGGATTTTTGGTGCTGTGGAGAACAACCATGCCGAGCGTTCTTATCGAAACCGGCTTCCTGTCAAACTCAAATGAGGAAAAATTCCTTGTGACCGACGAGGGGCAGAACCTTATCGCATCCGGTATTTACCGTGCGTTTAAGGAATATAAGTCCGAAGTTGAATCGCTCCACTAAACAACAGCGTACCGGCTCTGCCAACTTTCTCAATACTATCCTTTATATTTACAGCTGCACAAAACAGGTTGCCCTGATTGCCGGACAATTATGGGTGCCGAAGAAACTGCAACATGAAATTATCGAAGGAATTTAAGGTTGGCCTATTCATGGTGATTGCAATCACCCTGTTGTATTTCGGATTCAATTTTCTGAAAGGAGTTGATTTCTTCTCCACAAATAAAAAATACTATGCGATATTCACCAACGTCGACAAACTGACCGAATCCAATCAGGTATATCTGAATGGATTTGCTGTCGGACGCGTCAGTGATATCAGAATCGAGCAGGCAAAAAACCGGGTTCTTGTTGAACTCGATATTGATTCTGAAATCGTCGTAACGAAATCATCCGTCGCGGTACTCAACGGTGAGTTACTGGGTGGTCGTTTCATCGAACTTAAAATCAGGCCCGGTGGTGACGCGTTGAAACCAAAGGATACGATCCAGTCAGAAATTGCCAAAGGTCTGATGGACTTGTTTGCTGAAAACGCGGAACCCGTTGCGTCAAACCTTCAAAGCACATTGCAAAAACTCAATCTGGTTCTGGATAATCTGTCGCAGAACTCCCGTCGGTTGGATACTGTTTTCAGAGGCCTTCAGCCAACGCCTATGCTGTTGAATCGTACACTGGCAAATGCCAATAAGAATATTGATGAGCTTTCAACGAACTTCAGGGACGTGGCCGGAAATCTGAATTCCAGTCTCAATGAACTCAAGCCAACGCTGCAAAACTTCCGGTCACTGTCAGACAGCCTCAAGAATCTCGAGTTGGCTGCAACAGTTGATCGCGCGCAACGCAGTCTCGCAAAGCTGAATGAATCCCTTACCCGACTCAACGCCGGCGATAATACAATGAGCAAGCTGCTTACGGAAGACTCGTTGTATGTGAATCTGAACCGCCTCCTTAACTCCGTCGACTCACTCGCGAATCACTTTAACGAGAACCCCAGACATTTTCTCGCCCCGCTCGGAAAAAGCCGCAAGAAAATCGAACGCGATCAAAAGAAGGGGAACTGAGGAAGGCCGGACCGCGCAATTAAGCTGGTTTGTATTTGAAAATTGGAGTCGAAATCCAACCTTAATTCTTATTGCTAATTGATCGGAATCTATGAAACAGGAACTCGAATTCAACAAAAATGAAGATCAATACAAGCAACTCGTGTTTGCCCTTCATAACAAGGCAAAAAAGACAAAACTCGGCGGCGGGGAAAAAAAGATTGATGAACAACACAAGAGGGGAAAACTTACCGCCCGCGAACGAATTGACAGACTGGTCGACAAAGGTTCCGATTTTCTTGAAATCGGATTGTTCGCCGGTGAAGGTATGTACGCGGAACAGGGCGGATGTCCATCGGCCGGAGTAGTTACAGGTATCGGGCATATACACGGGAGGTTGTGCGTAGTAGTGGCAAACGATGCGACTGTTAAAGCCGGGGCGTGGTTCCCTATCACGGCAAAAAAAAATCTTCGCGCCCAGGAGATTGCCATGGAGAACCGATTGCCGATTGTCTATCTCGTTGACAGCGCCGGCGTTTTTCTACCCATGCAGGATGAAATATTTCCCGATAAGGAACATTTCGGAAGACAGTTTCGGAATAACGCGCGCATGTCAGCCATGGGAATTATTCAAATTGCCGCAATCATGGGTAGCTGCGTCGCAGGTGGGGCGTACCTGCCGATTATGTCAGACGAAGCGATGATCGTGGACAAGACAGGTTCGATATTTCTTGCCGGATCCTACCTCGTGAAGGCGGCTATTGGTGAGGACATCGACAATGAAACGCTTGGCGGAGCAACAACGCATTGCGAAATCTCAGGGGTAACCGACAACAAGTTTCCCAACGACGAAAGCTGCCTCGAATATATCCGCGACCTGTTTTCAAAATTTGGAAAGCCTGCCCTTGCGGGACTCAATCGCACAACGCCCAAAGTTCCACTATTCGACGCCGCAGAAATCTATGGGATGATGCCGGTGGATAGGGTCAAACCCTATGATACCATGGAAATTATTCAACGTCTGGTTGATGCTGATTCGTTTTCCGAGTATAAAGAGTTGTACGGAAAAACGTTGTTGTGCGGTACGGCTCGTATCGACGGTTGGGCTATTGGCATTGTTGCCAATCAACGCAAAGTGGTGAAAACAAAAAAAGGAGAGATGCAGATGGGCGGGGTGATTTACAGCGACTCAGCCGACAAGGCTGCGCGTTTTATTATGAACTGCAACCAGCGTCGAATTCCATTGTTGTTCCTGCAGGACGTAAGCGGATTTATGGTGGGCAGTAAAGCTGAACATAGTGGAATAATAAAAGACGGCGCGAAGATGGTAAACGCCATGGCAAACTCGACGGTGCCGAAGTTCACGATCATAATGGGCAATTCATATGGCGCCGGGAATTATGCAATGTGCGGAAAAGCGTACGATCCGAGGCTGATCTTCGCATGGCCTACCGCACAGATTGCCGTCATGAGTGGCGCGTCTGCAGCAAAGACGCTTCTGCAGATCCGGGTAAATACGCTTAAGGCTCAGGGGAAAACTATTACGTCAGAGGAAGAAGCCGCTCTCCTTAAGGAAATCACAGACCGTTACAACGAACAACTCAGCCCGTATTATGCTGCGTCGCGTCTTTGGATAGACGGCGTTCTGGATCCGCTGGAAACCCGTAAGGCTATCTCATTGGGTATTGAAGCAGCAAACCATGCACCGATTGAGGATTTTAATGTGGGAGTAATTCAAACTTAGATACAAACGTTGGCAAGGCCTGCCGCTGGAAAAAGAATCGAAAACCAGTTATCTTTCAACCACTAGAATTGTAAAGCATGAATGAAGCGGAAATAAAAGCACTGGTTTCACTCCTGGATGATGAGGACACGCAAATAATCTCCCATGTAGAAGAGAAAATATTGTCTTTGGGAACGACGATCATCCCTTTTCTGGAGCAGGAATGGGAGAGCAACTTTAATCCGCAGGTGCAAAGAAGGATAGAGGAGTTGATTCATACGCTTCAGTTTGAATTGTTGAAGGAACGCATTCGTGAATGGTATGGAAGCAATGACCATGACCTCATTACCGGTATGTGGCTTGTTGCAACGTACCAGTATCCTGATATCGAACTGCTAAAACTGAAACAGGAACTTGAGCAGATATATTATGAGACATGGCTTGAGTTTAAGCCGGATCTATATCCGTTTGATCAGGTGAAGATTATCAATGGAGTTTTTTTCAATAAGCTAAGGTTTGGGGCAAACACAAAGAATTTTCATTCACCTGGAAATTCCATGATTAATGTGGTGCTTGAAACAAAGAAGGGAAATCCGATTACGCTATGCGTTCTTTATATGCTTGTTGCGCAGAAGTTAAAATTGCCGGTATATGGTGTAAACCTGCCAAACCTTTTTGTGCTAACGTACAAGGACGAAGTAAATACGCAGTTCTACATTAACGCCTTCAACAAGGGTCTGATTTTTTCCCGCCAGGATATTGAAAACTATATTAACGAGTTGCATCTGGCGCCCCAGTCGTCATTCTTCGAACCTTGTTCGAACCTCGACATAATTCGTCGGGTATTTCGGAATCTTATCATGTCATTCGACAAAATGGGCGAACACGCCAAGGCTGAAGAAGTGAAAGAATTGTTGCTTCTCATCGCCGACGGGGCCGATTTGGGCGTTTGACGAACAATTTCACACCACCGCACTTGTACTATCCCATGTAAGGTGAGACGTCTTTTTTGCCTGTGATAATTTGGCTGGCGGCCGTATCTTTAACCTCTTAATCACAGCCTTATGAGACTGACCATACTTTTCCTGTTCATGTCGTACTGCGTGGTGGCCCAGGAGTTTTCCCCGCGGTACGAGTTGATCAAGATGGACAAGACTGTCAACACTTTCCACCATGAGGCCGCGCCAGTGGTTTCACCTGATGGAAAGACGTTGTATTTTTTTGTTCAGAACCATCCTGAAAACACCATGGGAAAGGATGACACTCAGGATATCTGGGTGTCGCGGAAAGATGAGAACGGTGTTTGGAGTCCCGCAGAACATCTTCGGACTCCGTTCAACATACATCAGTCCAATCAGGTATTTACAGTTTTCGAAGACGGAAGCCTCTTCATCCGCGGTGGACGAACGAAAGGCGAAAAAGGATTCGCCCTTGTCACAAACAATTCCCTTCGCGAAATCGAAGTGGTTGGATTCAAGGAAATGAATAAGGGGCGCTTTTATGGAGCAAGCATGTCGGCCGACATGAAACACATTATCCTGTACTTCAGTGAAAAACCCAACAGCGCGATAAGCAGCCTTTATTCGAGTCATCTCCAATCGGATGGAAAGTACAGCAAACCCGAATTGCTGGGCATCTCATCGAATACCGACGACCTCGGTCCGTTCATCGCACCCGATCAGAAGACACTTTATTTTGCAAGTGCGCGCCAGGCACCCGGTCGTCAGGGATTAACAGATATTTATAAGACAACCCGCCTTGACGACACCTGGAAGAACTGGAGTACACCGGTTAATCTTGGCAAACCAATTAATACCAGCGCGCTTGATTTCTACTTTACAATCGACAAGGAAGGCAACGTGTTTACGAGTCGCGCGAATAAAGCAATGGAAGGTGGTCAACTCGATCTTTATATGTTAGTCGAAAAGACATTCAAAGTGAACGTTACCGGAATTGTTTTGAATGAAAAGACTCAGGAACCGGTAACGAATGCGAGTGTCAGGATCGCATTGCCACAGGGTGAACCGATAACGGTCGGTACTGACCGGTCCGGTAATTTCAAGACACAGTTCAGGGAAACGTTGGACTACTCACTGAATACGACGGCAGCAGGATTTATTCCGAAAGATCAGAAATTCAAATTTCCGGAATTAATGGCGGATACTACGGTGCAAATCGAAGTACTGTTGAAGCCGGTACCGAAAGCTTTGATGCTGACGGGAAATATCTATGACAAGAAAACTGATCAGTTGATTGCTGCAAAGGTTGAAGCAACCCGTAAAGGTGAGAAAAACAAGATCAGTCTCAATGCGGCAAAGGGAAGTTACGAAAAGGAAATCCCGAAACTTGGATGGTATATCCTGTCGGCCTCGGCAGAAGGTTACCTCACTGCAACGGATAGCGTATACGCCGAGCATGAAGATATGACCCCTTTTGTCAAAGACCTGTATCTCGCGCCTATAGAAGTAGGGGTAACGGTGCGGCTGAAGAACATATACTTCGACTTCGACAAGACGACGCTGAAGTCGGAGTCGTACACCGAATTAAACAAGGTTGTGGATTTCCTGAACCAAAATCCCTCCGTCGAGATTGAAATTGCCGGTCACACAGATAGTAAAGGAAGTGACGACTATAACGCGAACCTTTCACAGGGACGTTCACAGGCTGTGGTCGATTACCTGATCAGTCAGGGAATCAATGAATACAGGCTGAGCGCTCACGGCTATGGTGAATCAAAACCAATCGATACCAATGATACCGATGAGGGTCGCGCGAACAACCGCCGGGTGGAATTTACAGTACTGAAAAAGTAACTATTCCTCAACCATCCTGTTCTGACGAACCGCCAGGTATTCTTTCATCAGCGTCATCGTTTCTTGAACGTCTTTTGCGACGAGGATACGGTAGGTTCCGATGTTCTTGAAGAACCGAATGGTTATTTCGTCCTGATTAAGAAGGATGATCTTTTTATTCGATTTGATGGCAAGCGAGACCTCTGAGGCTGTCCCTGCTGCCATACCCAATACAACGAGGATGTGACTCGAAAGAACGCTCAGATAATTTCTTCCGCTGCCCATTCCGGTTACGATCCGGATATCGGCGTTTTCTGATGCCAGCTGCTCATTTCCATCAGGAAGGATACCAATGGTTAATCCGTTGACGTCGCGTGCTCCTTTCATGGCAGCATCCATGACGCCAAAGCTGCGACCACCGGTAAGGACAACCCAGCCCTCTTTGGCAATAGCCCGGCCAAGTTCGAAAGCCATTTCATTGTCTTCGGGAGTTGCACTTTCGCCAGGTCCCATCACACCGACAATAATCTTACGCGCCATAATGTTGATTGATTTAGTCGCAATTTATACAGGGCAACGATAGCCGCAAGCACCTACAGATCAAATTCTGTCTCGCAATCCAAACAAAAGTGTTTTTTTGACAATTGCAGAAAAAAACTCACCACAACACCAGGGTTTAGCGGGTCGCCGGCAATATTCAGGACCTGGCGCGACCGGCAGTTGGGGCACACAGGAAGGTCATCGTCCTCGACACCACCGACTGACACGGTCTTCAAAATTTCGGCGACCCGGTCGCGGTCCTGCTCAAAAATATGCAAATGGATACCCCCGGAAAGCAGGTGCGTCGTTAGCATAGTAAGGTTCTCGCCGGTAAGGAAACATGGGATTCCATATGCGTCAAGCTTTGCCTTGACGATGTTTGCTTCGATAAGCGTACTGAACGTGCACGCCACTACGATGGAATCCCCTTTCTCCATAATGATCCCTAACAAACCGCGCTACGAATTGATTTCATTAGTTGACCTCGTGTGTCAACATAAGGAAGATAGCGTTTCGGAGGAGGATTGGCAAGGCTTTGACCTTCTTCGGAATCACGCAGTGACTGTGAAAGTCGCTCCGGCGGATCATGCCGTCGTGAATTCGGCAAAAATTTCAAGGCTCACTTCATCACTCACCACGACGCCTCCTGCTTCTGTAAGACCATTCCAGGTGAGACCAAAATCCCTGCGATTGATCTTGCCGGTTATTTCAAACCCACTTACTTCCACTCCACCATAACCCTTCACGACACCATTGTGAATGACACTCAGTTTTACGGGCCGGGCCTTGCCGCGAATCGTAAGGTCCCCCAGGACTGTATATTCTGATTCGGAGACCTTTGAGATTGATTTGGAGCTGAAAGTCAATTTTTGATGATTAGCTGCGTCGAAGAAATCGGGCGATTTCAGGTGATTGTCACGCTGGGTGTTCTTTGTGTCAATGCTGTCTACGTCTGCCTCAAAGGAAACTTTAGCGTTCTCTAATCCGCCGGCGCCGTCTTCAATCGTCGCCTGAAATCGGTTAAAATGACCTGTTACGGTGGAAACAACGAGGTGTTTCACCTTGAATTTCACTTCTGAGTGTGCGGGGTCGATTTTCCAGTTAGCCATAAAAAGTTCGTTAAAATGGATGTAATGATAATTATTGTATATACAACAATATATAAACCAGATTGTTCCTGCTGAGCAAAAAAATCTTTGGCCTTGTGTGAATTGAGTATTTGGTATGCCTGATCGGAAAAGATGCTTAAATTTCTTTGACCAAGACCCTATCTATGCGTTTCTGTGCCCTTTTCCTCGTTTTCCTCGCTCCGGTAACCGCTTTTGCCCAAGGTATGACGCCGTACAAATCCCTCAATAACTTTCCGGCTTATGCAAACCAGTCCGCGGAAGAGCTTTCCTCACTGTTCTCCGCGATAGTCAGTTATTATCCGGATGCAAAGCCAAACCAATCATTCCGCGTCGTAAGATTTCGTTGCCCAATCGACCCTGAGGATTATTACGTCAAAACAGCGCGCGAACAACAGGCCGGTCTCGGAAACTCACGGACACGGGTGATCGAAGCCTTCGAGGCGCTGGTTAATGCGGCCAGCGACCTGGACCGGAAATGCAAAGCGCTGGATACGTACCACCAACTTGAAGATTATAAGAAGGACGGATATGCAGGAGGCCGAAAACTGGTTGTGGAGATGATCCCCTTGTTCAGCGCCTATCACAAAAAACAGGACGCTCTTGAATCGGTGCTCCGTGAAGCGCGCAATCATCTTTATCCATCCACGCATGCCTATGCCGCACCACTGCAGGCAATGATCTCACAAATACATCGCGAAAAAAAGTTTTTGGATAACCTCACGTATAACATTGAAGCGTCGATTCATACAGGCTGGTCAACTGAGAACTTCGAACGCGCGATCCTCGAATCCGATGCCGAGATACGTAAGCTCGAAGAAATAAAAGTTTCGTTTAAATACCCGGCGTCAAGTCAGTGGCCATTGATCATCGAAGGAATGAAGTCAATGCTTGACGTAAAGAGGCGTGCCATTGATAGCTATAACCATGAAGCGCGACAGTCAGATCGTCATAACAACAGCGTTTACCTGGATTTGATAAACTATTACAACGGTGTGCTGGTTTCTCACTACAACGCACTTCTCGACTACGCTGCGAATGACGGCTACTATGGTGTGAAGGCTTTTCGCTATGTGCCGCGACCGGACAAAAGGGAAACACCGCATCGCGAAGAGATCACCGTGGTACCATTTACCGATGCAACGGTTATGCTACCTGCAATTGGTAAAAAGAACACACCCATCAGCCCCGCGGCTTTTGCTGCCCTGGAGAATTACGTGGCTTACATCAATGAATCATATCGCCAGGTGTCACGGATGCGCAATGTAGTTCGTAACCTGAGTTCGTCAGCATCTTATTACGCACCCTTGACATCGTTCACGGGAAAAGGTGGAATTCACTTCCGTCACGAAGGATTTAACATCCCGGTCTCGTTTCATCAAAAGGCTGTGGCCGACAGTCGCGCATTGAGTCCGGAACATGCGAACGTACTAAACAAAAAGGCAGATGTGATCCTGGGTATCCTGAAAGAAATGGATCAGATCAATCTTGCACTTGAACAGGAAATTTCGACGAAGGCGTATGAACGGGACGCCTGCAGACAAATCTACGCGCGCATTGAGCGTCTCAAGTTTCTCTACTACACCTGGGACGAACGAAAAGAACAATTGCACGACGACTTACAACGGATTTTCGACTCCTACGCGCAACCGTCTGACCGGCAGTCGTGGGCGAAATCAGGACAGGCTTTACGAACATTAGCCGAAGCCGATAAAATCGCGCTGTTCGATGCGAAACACTATTACGGCGGTGATGCTTCAAAAAAACCGAAAACCGACAACATTGACCGCCTTGTTCGTGAGGTTTTGACGGATGAATTTGAGAACATGAAGGGCATCGAAAAGTATGGAAGAAGCAATGGCCTGTGTCCATATACTCCCTACGAGGATCTTCCAAAATCATCACGATATCTGAGCGAGGCATTGAATGAGTTGAAACCACCGTCGACAAGCTCATCTGATCACCCTTACCATCGGATGGTGTACCAGTACAATGACGTGGTTCGCTATTTCAACAAGTTCTCCGAACTTTCACCGGCCCCGCTGTTAAAAGCAGTCTATCAGCCTGAGTTGTTCGAAATCACCTATCCGAAGTCGACACCTCCACCGACACGTCCAGAACCGCCTGTGGCCACCACGGAAAAACCTCAGGCTCAGACACACGCAACGCAGTCGGTACCTGATGAAAAGGTTTCGAAACCTGAACAAGCGAGTGCCACAAAAGACGTAAGAGTCATTCGCGATACCGTTTATATCGAACGAAGGGATACCGTTTACCTTCATGAATCGGGTGAAGATCTCCGGTCGATGGAGGGTTACGCGACAAACAACCTGGTGCTTTTGCTGGATGTATCGGGAAGCATGAACGCACCCGAAAAGCTTCCGCTGCTGAAGAAATCGGTACTCAACCTGCTTTCAATGATGCGTGAAGAGGACGAAATTTCGATCGTTGTGTTTTCCGGAAAACCAAATATTCTCCTTAAGCCTTCATCATTCAAACAAGAGGAAAAGATACGCAAAGCTATTGCGTCGCTTAAACCGTCCGGGAAAACTGACGCGAATGCCGGGCTGAAACTCGCTTACAAAGTTGCTAACGAGAATTATAAGCGCGGGGGAAACAATCGTATCATCCTTGCCACCGATGGCCAGTTCAATCTTGGCGATGAAAGCAAGAAACTAATCGCTGACTTCTCGCGTGAAGACATTTTCCTTTCGGTCTTCAATTTTGGAAAAGCGGCGTCCGCAGGGGAGAGCCTTCGACAACTTGCAGGGATCGGGCACGGTACTTACCAGTATATTTCTTCCGACAACGTTGAGTTACAACTCATACGTGAGGTGAAGGCCCGGCGCAAAAACTAGGAATCTATTCTGCAAGCTTGAAGTCACGCAAAGCCGCATTTATCAATGCGAGCTCTTCATCGCTGAGAACAAAATCAAGTGCGCCGACATTTTCTTTGACCTGTTTTTCATTTCTTGCGCCTGCCAGAACACAGTGCATTGCAGGTTGACGTGTCGTCCAGTTGATGACTACCTGCGCGAGCGTAGCATTGTGACCGTCGGCTATTGGCTTGATCTTTTCAAGCAATGCGTTCGTCAGCGAGATATTTTCAGGTGTATAGAACCGGTTTCCTTCGCGACTATCGCCGTCGTTGAAGCGATGATCGCTCTTGATTTTTCCCGTAAGCAATCCCCGCTGCAGCGGACTGTATGGTAGGATGCTCATTCCAAATTCAAGTGCCTGCGGTACAACGTCCTGTTCAATTCCTCTGTTGATCATGCTGTAGGGTACCTGATTCGAAACGATGTTCAGCGTCTTGCGTGCTTCGTTCACCTGATCCGCGTTATAATTGCAGACACCTGCCGCGCGTACTTTACCCGCTTTTATCAACTCCGCGACCGTCTCCATGGTTTCTGAGATGGGAGTAGTTGAGTCAGCCCAGTGAATCTGAAGAAGGTCTACGTAATCGGTCTGGAGCCGGCGCAGGCTGTCGTCGATTTCTCTGAGTACGCGCTGACGTGATGACCATCGATATATTTTGATAGGATTGCCTGCATTGTCTTTTGTATCAAAATAGAACTCGCCCTGTGGCGATTCCCAATTGAGACCGTACTTTGTCAGAATTTGGTATTTGTCGCGTGCGATGCCACGCAGTGCCTTACCAACGATTTCCTCGCTACGTCCAAATCCATAGACCGGCGCCGTGTCAATTGTAGTCATGCCCAGATCCAGTGAGGCGTGAAGTGCTTTGACTGCATCTGATTCTTCGGCTCCTCCCCACATCCATCCGCCGATTGCCCAGGCACCGAAAGCCATGGGTGTAACTTTTACATCTGATGTTCCAAGAGTTTGCTTTTGCATTGTCTGTTTAAATAATGATCCGGCGGCAAATAACGGTCCCGGCCCGACCATAAACAAGGACGAACATTATTGACGGCGAAAATTTGGTGCTGAAAAAACGTGTTTACTGCGTTGCCTACATACCCATCATGACAAAGGCACCCCAGTAGTAAGGGTCCTTGTATTTCGCAATGAGTTGAAGCTGCGCGGCCTTGAATGCCTTTTGTTTGTTACCAAGCTTGACCAGGTTGGAATAGAAGGAAGTCATTAACTGTTGGGTTGCCGCGTCGTCAACTTTCCAGAGACTCATGATCAACGCATCGGCGCCGGCAACGAGGAAGGCACGTTGCAATCCATACACACCTTCACCTGACTTTATATCGCCGAGGCCGGTTTCACACGCGCTCAGGAGTACGAGGTCCGTTCCTTCAAGATTCATATTCATTGCTTCGTAGGCGGTGAGTACTCCATTGTCGTTGCTTTCGAGATCAGGTGAACGTTTCCCGCTGATTGTCGCTGCCGCGCCAGCAAGCATCAGCCCGGAGCGCAACAGCGGATTATTATTGGCGTTGTCGAGGTGAACACCGAATGCGGAACCTGCATTTTCCACGTCTTCGAGAAAGTAGCCATGTGTAGCGATATGAACAAGCGAGGTGGCTTTGATTGCCTTGAGATTCTTCTCAGTGGCGTTGCCCTGCATGTACTGCGTCGTTGCATAGCCCGATCCCCTCAATATTTTGGAAACGCTTTCAATTTCCGTTTTCGTTCCAGGTAATGCACTTAATTCTGTACCGCCATAGTCAGGAAATCCAACCAGTGTTGCCGTCTTCTTCACCGCTCTGGACTTACGACTTTTCAATTGAATTATATCCTTGCTGTTGCCAACGATTACAATATCATATCGATTAATCACAAAATCGCCATCCGGTTTCTTCAGTGTGTTAACATTGATCTGGTTATAGACACCGTCGGGAGAAAGGTAGATCAGTTTCTTTCCTTTCAACTCAGGCTCTATGCGTCCCCAATATTGCTCATAGGAGTGTTCGTCGGCCATGCGTTGCTGGACCATGTTGCGATAGTATTTTGCATATCGCGTTTCCATTTGCTGGCCATTTGGGAGAACAACAACTTTCGGCTCCTCTGACTGTTTCAGTAAGAGGATTGCAACATACCGCGAGTCCGGTTCAAACTTCTGGTCAAAGGTATGCACGCGGATGACTTCAAGAATTGCCTCGTTATCTGCCAGCGTGTTTTTCACGTCTTTATATGTGATCCTCTTCGACTGATAAACGGAAGAAAAATCCGATGATCTTTCCGATAAGGATCTTTCCATTGCGTTCGCCGCCCGAACCATCGAATCGAGATTGACTTTTTGGTTCTTCAATTCCTCTTTCGAATAGGCGAACAATCGGGCAAGCGTCTCCTTCTGATCGAGCCAGACAACATAGTCGCGTATGAGCTGTGGATCCTTGCTGGAAAAAATCGCCTCTTTTACTTTGTTTGTTGAGTTGAGCAACATCGCTTTGGTGGCGATGTGAAAGTCATAGAGATCCTGGACAACAGCCGGATTTTCAAGCGAGGCTTCCAGCGCAAAATTATAGAAGCGCTGGAATCTTGGTGAGAGCACATCCCAGTATTTTGTTTTCTCCGCCTCGCTCATTGGCGGGAAGTATTTGTTGATGAAGTCCAGCGATTTGTCCATTACTTCGCGGTACATCATAAAGGCTTTGCTGTACGACTTTTCTTTCCATCGAAGGATGGCGATATCTTCCTGCGATTGAGCGTACAGGGGATGGTTGCGGCCGAGGGTCAGCTCGCGAACGGCAAGTGCGCGCTCCAGTTGTGAATTGGCTTCCTGGTATCGGCCCTTATAGCGGTAGTAATTTCCCAGGTCGCTGAGTGCTTTGGCATATGCCGGATTCTCCTCGCCAAAGTTGGACTTGTAAATAGCTGCCGATTTCTTAAGCAACTCCTCGACCTTCTCTTCCTTACCCATCGTGAGATACATCGCGGCCTGATTATTCAGCATGCTTGCGTAGTCGGGATTGTTCTTTCCAAGTCGTTTCTCCATCCCGAGATAAAGTCTTTCAGCCTCGTTGAACTTACCCATCTGCTGATAAAGGAGCGCGAGGTTTGAAAGGAATTTCAGGTGATTGGTCGATTTGCTGTTTTTGAGTTTATCACTTATTGCAATTGCATTGTTCAGGAGTCCCACCGCATCGTCATAGCGACCGATGCTTTGATAAAGCATAGCCTGGTTATTCAGGAGGATAGCGTACGGCATGGTAGCCGTAAGGTTTTTTCCCTTCATGATTACCACCGCGGCTTCAAAATCTTTTTCAGCTTCGTTGTAACGTGCCTGATTGTACTTCAATACGGCGTAATTGTTCAGGGACGCGGCCACACCGGGGTTTTGATCGCCGAATTTGCCGCGACGAAGATCAAGGGCCTCGGCGGTGAATCCTTCTGCCTGCGTAAACCGACCCATTGTTGCGTATAGGAGGCCCGTGTTGGCAATCGTTTTTATGTAGCCGAGCTCTTCGGTGAGGCCGTTATCTTCATAGAGCTTTTTCGCATTGGAGAAACAGGATTCTGCAAGTTTGAAGTTCCGCGAGCCGTAGAAGATCTCGCCCCAGCCAAGTTGGACTCCCGCCTTCTCTCTGGGTTCGAGTTCCTTTTCACCTAATGTTGCCCTCAGGTTAGTAAGAGCAAAACTCGCACGTGCGGAGCTTTCACCTTTTTCTTTAACATCGACGAGGCCGGAGTTGTCGCTAACCAGGATCGCGTAATCAAAATCAGTGGAGTCAAAGTCAGCGCGGGCTTTGTCGAGTGAGTTCTGGGCAATCGTGGCAACGCGCTCGCGGTTTTCTTTGGTGTTAAGGTCTTTTCCCACATCGACAGCCGCTTTTTTCAATGTCTTGAGATTGATTTGGGCGTGTGCACAAAATGTAACACTAAGCCAAAAAGCAAGAGTCAGGAGCCTCATCCGTTCAGTCTGTTTGAAATATAAAGTTAAACTAAATCCGGGCGGCTGGGTTTCCGACGGTGGTAAAAAAAATCGCAAAATTTACTCGTCAGGCAAAATCGTCGACTTCCCGATAGGCCCTGGTCAGCGCCTGTTCGCCTTCTTTGCCGGGTTTTGCATTACCGTGTTCCATGCCGAGAATGCCCTTATAGCCCTTCCCGGCTATAAATTTGAACACATTTTTGAAGTTGATTTCCCCCGTTGTTGGTTCCTTTCGTCCGGGGTTATCGCCAATCTGAATGTATGCGATTTCGTCCCAGCATCGCTCCATGTTGGCGATCAGGTTTCCTTCATTGCGCTGCATGTGGTAGATGTCGTACAGGATCTTGCAGGCCGGACTGTTTACAGCCTTGCACAACTCATACGTCTGGTCGGAAAAACGCATGAATAAATCCGGCGTGTCGCTCAGCGGTTCCAGTACCATCACGAGCCCGTGCGGTTCAAATATCTCCGCGCCACGCCGAAGTGCATCGACGACATTCGAAGTCTGAATACCAATGGGGAGGTTTCGTTCGAAAAATCCCGGAACCACCGTCATCCATTTTGCGTTTACGCGTTTCGCTACGTCAACGCATGCCTTACATGTTTTTACAAAGTTGTCCCGGAATTCAGCTTTGCCTGTTGTAAGCGAGACTTTCCAATTATCGCCACCATCAACTACAAAGACACCCATGCGCATCCCGAGTTTTGTAAGGAGCGCGCCAATTGCGTCTTGTTGTTCCTTTGTACGCTTAAGCATACCGTTGTCTTCTATACTCCGGAATCCCTGATCATACATAAATCGGATCTGGTCGGTGAATTCCTTTCCTGCGCTTGCCGCGAACATGCCATCGTGTGGCGCATAGTCCAGGCGGAAAGGCTTCGTATCCTGGACAATCTTTTTCGTACCGTATGCAGCGGCGGGGAATGATGCAGAAACACCGGCAGCGGCAATGGTATTTCTGAGAAAATTGCGACGATCCATGATTGATTCAGTCTATTGATTCAAATGAAGAAAACAGTTCGCGGAACTCCGGAAGACTATCCGGGCGTTCGTACGTACACACTTTTTCAAATTCTCCCCACAATTCCTGCACGCGTTCGTTATTGTGCGCATCGTCGATTGCCTTCGACGATAACCATTCAAAAACTTCAACAATCGATCCGTCTGCGGCGCGCATGACAACCGGGTGACGTTCCGTGGCAAGTCCTTCCTTGCGAAGTATGGGTACGTGCTTCGCAACGAGATCTTCAAGCTCCTTTGACTTTCCTTCGCGGGGCTTGTAAACAACGACGACAATGGTTCCCATATTTGTGTCTCTATTTTGGGTTAAGATAAACAATTACCGAACAAGATGTCTGACGGCACATCGTTCTCCATCCCGCGGTGTCCTGAGCCGAAATCCGTATCTTTCCCGCGAAATGAAACCTGTTAAACTACATCGTACGACAACCAACGCAGTTATACACGCCCTCGATCAGATTTTCGGAGAGGGACGATATGCGGATAAGGTTATTGAAAAAACGCTGAAACAAAACTCAAAATGGGGTGCCCGGGACCGGAGGTTTATTGCTGAGACAACGTACGATGTTGTGCGCTGGTATCTGCTTCTTCGTATTGTCGCGCGCGCGAAGGAGGATGAATACTGGAAAATTCTCGGAGCATGGTTTGTCCTGAATGGCGAGGCGCTTCCACCATGGGATGAGTTTCGCGGCGTGAAGGCAGGTGAAGTCAAGTCACGTTACGAGGAAGTAAAGGAGACGCGCCGGTACAGAGAATCCATTCCCGACTGGCTTGATGATCTTGGTGAACGGGAACTTGGTACACACTGGGATAAGGAACTCGCGGCGCTTAACGAGGAGGCTAGTGTTGTCTTGCGAACCAATTTGCTCAAAATATCAAAGGCAGAACTTACCTCAGTATTGGAGGAGCAGGACGTCCAGGTTTATCCGCTTGAGGCGTACCCGGATGCGCTCGTGCTTGAGAAGAGACAGAACATCTTTACGCTCGATGCCTTCAAGAATGGCTACTTTGAAGTTCAGGACGCAGCCTCTCAGGCAGTTGCACCTTTCCTGCGACCCGAAGCAGGTATGCGCGTCGTTGACGCATGCGCAGGTGCAGGCGGAAAAACACTTCACATCGCGTCTCTCATGAAAAACAAGGGGCGTATCATTGCTATGGATGTTGAAGAATGGAAGCTTACCGAACTTGGTCTGAGGGCACGTAGGGCAGGCGTTAGCAACCTTGAAACGCGTGTTATCGATTCTTCCAAGGTGATTAAAAGACTTGAGAAATCGGCGGACCGGCTGTTGCTGGATGTACCGTGTTCAGGGACGGGGGTTCTTAAACGAAACCCCGATGCCAAATGGAAATTGTCAGCAGCTTTCATTGATGAAGTACGGCGTACGCAACAAACCATCCTGTCGGACTATAGCTCGATAGTGAAACCCGGCGGCCTTTTGGTTTACTCAACCTGCAGCATACTTCCATCGGAGAATGAGCACCAGGTGAGGTCGTTTATCGAGTCGGGTGAAGCGGAGTTCTCACTGGTCGAAGAGAAACACCTCTGGCCTACGGAAGGATTCGACGGATTTTATATGGCGCTGTTGCAAAGGCGAAATTAATTCCCCCAAAGCAGGACAAAACAGGTTGCCGTCAGGCGGGATTATCGTTACATTGGTCAAATCTTTAACGTGTTAATTCTTGAAAACGGTACTGTCAGCTCTCTTCGTTCTTTGTTTCCTGCTTTCACACGGTCAACAGCAAAAGCCGATAGAATACACTGTCCCCGGATCGTCAGTGAAGTTTCGTATGGTTCCTATTCCCGGTGGTTCATTCACTATCGGAAGCAATCCATCTTCGGTGGGTGAGTCTGACGAAGGGCCGCCAAAACGTGTGACAATTTCACCATTTTACATGAGTGAACATGAAGTCACCTTTGCTGAATGGGATGCTTTCTTCAAAAGCATGGACGTGCCCCAGACCAAGGCAGTCAGGGTGGACGCTGTGTCGCGACCAACAGCCCACTATATTGATTTGACCTGGGGAATGGGAAGGGATCCCATGAATCCGACAAACAGCATGAGTCAGACCGCGGCAGTTATGTACTGCAAATGGATGTACGAAGAGACTGGAGTTTTCTTTCGCCTTCCGACCGAAGCGGAATGGGAATACGCATGTCGCGCGGGCTCAACGGATGGCCTACCCTCCGGAGTCACCGCGGCCAACCTGGCATTGCACGCATACTATAAAGACAACAGTAGCGGCAAGTACCAAAAAGTGAAACAATTGAAGCCCAACGCATGGGGCTTGTATGATATGCTGGGAAATCTCAGTGAATGGACAATCGATCAGTATCTTCCTGATGCCTATCCGGGGCTTCAGCCTGGTGCGAAGGACCCACTCGTTATGCCAGTGGCAAAGTACCCGCGCGTCGCCAGGGGTGGTTCCTATCTCGATGAAGCATCAGAAATTCGCTGCACCAACCGGATACCTTCGAAGGCCGACTGGAATCAGCGCGATCCGCAGATTCCGAAAAGCAGATGGTGGCTTACCGACGGAATGTTTATGGGGTTTCGGCTGGTGCGTCCCGCGGAACAACCTTCGAAGGAGGAAATCGAAAAATTCTTTGCTGTTCTACTCAAATAATGAAAAATATTTCAATACCGAAAATCCAACGCCTATGAAACCGGAAAAGAACACGACGTCGCGCAGGACGTTCATCAGGAATTCAGCTCTCGCAACGGGAGGGCTGGCTGCAATGCCACTCATGACAAACGCGGGATATTTCACATCGGTTGATGATACAATTCGCATCGCTGTTATCGGATGTGGAGGAAGGGGAACCGGAGCTGCGATGCAGGCGCTCCTCACAAAACAAAACGTAAAATTGGTAGCAATGGCCGATGCGTTTCGCGACCGCCTCGATGAATGTTACACAGCATTGTCATCAGATGACCTCTCCGACTGGTCAGGGGCAGCGGGTAACGTCAAGGATCGGATCGCAGTCACGGAGGAAACGAAGTTCGTAGGATTCGACGCCTATAAGAAGGCGATTGCTCTTGCTGATGTTATCATCCTGACAACGCCACCCGGATTCAGACCAATTCATTTTGAAGAGGCAATCAGACAGGGTAAACATGTTTTCATGGAAAAACCTGTTGCCACTGATCCTGCCGGTGTGAAGCGCGTCCTCGATGCGGCCGCGGTAGCCAAAAAGAAAAAACTTAATGTGGTCGTTGGTTTACAACGCCATTACCAGAATTCATATCGTGAGTTATACAAGCGTGTCAAGGATGGCATGATCGGCGACATTACCTCAGGTCAGGTGTGGTGGAACAATGACGGTGTGTGGGTGAAACAACGTGAACCGGGTCAGACTGAAATGGAATATCAAATGAGAAACTGGTACTACTTCAATTGGTTGTGTGGCGATCACATTACAGAACAACACATTCACAACATTGATGTGTTTAACTGGTTCAAGGGGGCGTACCCTGTCAAAGCACAGGGCATGGGTGGAAGACAGGTGCGAACCGGAAAAGAGTACGGTGAAATTTTCGATCACCATTATGTTGAGTTTCATTATGCCGACGGTTCAGTGCTGAATAGTCAGTGCCGCCACATCAAGGGTACATTTGCCATTGTTGATGAAATGCTTGTGGGTACGAAGGGCGTTGTGAAATGCGGCGCTGCCGAGATTCAAAGCAAGGGCAAAACCTTGTACGGATTTGACAAGAAAGGAGAAAACAATCCATATCAAACAGAGCATGACGAGCTGTTCGCGGCAATTGCGAAAGGTGAGTACCGTTTCGATGATACCGAGAATGGAGCCAAGTCAACAATGACGTCTATCATGGGCCGAATGGCGACGTATTCCGGGCAGGTCATGGAATGGGATAAGGTATTGAATTCCGGACTTAGCATTATGCCGGAGAAGTTTGCATGGGATGCAGTGCCACCTGTCAAACCAGATGCGAATGGATTTTATCCGATTGCAACGCCCGGCGTAACGCGATATTTCGCTTAAGGAATTTCCGTCAGGCGTTTAGTTCGCCTGACGGAATTCTCACTTCTTTTTAAGCTTCTTGATTTCCTCCTGCAGGGTAAGAACCGTATAGGCCAGCTGATCCGCTGGTACCCCTGTACCCTGCGCAACGTCCGGGAACTGGTTCGAGAAGAAAGCTTTTGCCATCCAGATTTCGAGGACATCGTTAGTGTTAACAGAGTACGGTTGATATGTCCGGTTATCGGAAACCAAAAGCAGCTTCCCGTCATCATCAGCGAAGTTGAAGACGCGTTTGAAAACGATGCCTTCGTCAGCTGTGACAATGATGTACAGTTTTCCATTCTTGACCGAGGCGGGATCTTCAACATATTCGCCGAATATGATACTGCCTGGCTGAACCGGAAGCATGGAGTCGCCCTGGATTTCAAACGCGCGATACGTTTTGTTACGGGGCAAAACCGGCAAGTTGATTTTTGGCAACTCCCTAACGAACTGGGGATCGGCATAACCGGCAAGGTAACCAGCCGATGCTTTTTGCGTGACCAGTTCAACGTTCTCACGGTTTGACGAATCTACGGTTATTGCCAGCACTTCCTTTCCGCGGGTTGTGCCTTTGCCACGCCATTCCCTTTCGGGGATTTTGCTGAGGTCGTGATTGACCAGCAAATCAATATTGACTTTGAAGATCTTGCTGATGTCGAGGAGTGACGCCAGTGGTGGTGTGGACCGCTCTTCTTCATAAGCGCCGACCGCGGCTTGTTTGAGCCCCAGTTTTTCGGCGAGTTGTTTTTGGGTGAGTCCCAACTGAGCACGTAGAAACTTCAGGTTCTTGTTGACGATTGCCATTTTTTGTTTTGATAAAGTGAATGTTCTATCTGTCCTCCAACGCAACAGTTACAGGCACAATCCGATCACTTAGGTGATGCGCCGCAGCATTCTGCGGGCACACACCACAAAAGTAATCAGCCAACCAGACTCAATCCAGTGCGCCGACTGTATGGCAAAAACAGCGAATTCCGGCACATTCTGCATTGTTAGGACAAAGCTAAAAAAATTAGTCGAACATACAAACAATAACTAAGAATATTAGTTAGCTTTGTTTTCATGGAGCGGAACATAATCCATCTTGATCTTGATGCTTTTTTTGTCGCCGTCGAGCGCAAGCGTAACCCGCGGCTTCGCGGCAGACCGCTCATTATTGGTGGCAGCAGCCGGAGAGGGGTGGTCGCCGCGTGTAGTTATGAGACTCGCATGTTCGGCGTGCATTCGGCTATGCCCATGTATCTCGCCCTTCAACTTTGCCCCGATGCAACCGTGATTTCCGGAGATACAGAGGCGTACCGCCAGAACTCACAGGAAATAACAGAGATCATCGCTGAGGCTGCTCCAACATTCGAGAAGTCGTCCATTGACGAATTCTATATCGATGCATCCGGAATGGACCGCTACTTCGGCGCATTCAAATGGGCCATCGAACTACGGAAGAAAATTATCCATGAAAGTCACCTGCCGATTTCGCTTGCCATGTCTGTCAACAAGCTGGTTTCAAAAGTGGCTACCGCCGAATTCAAACCAAACGCGGAAAAGCAGATCATTGCTGGTTCAGAGAGAGATTTTCTCGCGCCTCTTTCGGTTGACAAACTTCCGATGATCGGCAAATCGACCGCGTCGTTCCTCTATGATATGGGTGTACGAACTGTTCAAACGCTTTGCGAAATGCCTTTGAATTTTCTGGTAAGCGCCTTTGGAAAGAACGGTCGTTCAATATGGAATAAAGCGCATGGCATCGACGACAGCCCCGTTACTCCATATAGTGAACAAAAATCGATTTCCACGGAATGCACTTTTGATGAGGATACAATCGACGTAAAGAGACTTAAATCTATACTAACGACGATGGTGGAGAAGGTTGCGTTCTCGCTTCGCGAACAGAATAAGCTCACTTCCTGTGTAACGGTCAAAATCCGCTATGCCAATTTCGATACCGAAACAAAGCAGGTGCAAATTCCCTATACGTCTTCGGATTCTGTGCTGCTGCGTACGGTGACTGAGTTGTTTGATAAACTCTACAATCGCCGGATGCTGATTCGCCTTGTTGGTGTTAAGCTCAGCGGGCTTGTTCACGGCAATCACCAGATAAGTCTCTTTGATGAAACTGAGCACGACGTAAACCTTTACGCTGCCATAGATTGGATCAAAAACCGCCACGGCGTTGAAAAGCTTGTTCGTGCGACGACACTCGGTGTAAACAACCGTATTCGTATGGAGATGAATGTGTTCAAAGGCACATTCGGCCCGCGCAGACAAATTTGATTTTTCTAAGGCAGTGCGGTATGACAGAGGATGTCAGTAACGATAACGTAGGTTTAAGCATTGAAAAGAAAATAAAATGATAAACATATGACCCTGTTCACCAAAAATCTCGAAACCCCGCCATTCCTGTTTTCAGAAACAAAGAAAACGGAACTCTATTTCATCATTGCTCCGCCGCGGCATATATTAAGTGACGTCGCGGTGCTTAAAGACGACGTGCACTACCTGATTGGGCACGGCTTCGAAGACCAACGCTCGAAAGGCCATATTCCGCTGTTCAGATACAACGACAAATACTTCCGTGAAATGATACGCTTTGTAGAAGCCAAAGCGGCGGACTTCAAGCCCTTCAACATCCTGCTCAAAGATTTCGGCGTCTTCCAAAACGGAACGAAGCGTACAGTATATATGGATATCGTGTATAAGTCGCCGATCCAGGAGATCTTCGGTAAGCTCGTGAAGGAAGACCCGGGCTTCGTGCCGCACATTACAATTGCTCGAAACCTCGAGGTGGAAGATTACCTCAGATGCTGGCCTTACCTCAAAGGCCTCCGCTACGGAAATCAACATTTTCTTTGTGACAGAATCACGGTGCTTGAAAAACGCGACCGTACCTGGGTTCATCACAAGGACATCCTTTTTGGCGGCGAAGCCTGACCCCGTTTTCAATTGAATCAATCATCTAAACCGTTAGCTAATGAATACACCAATTACCGTCCTCCAAAAAAAGTTTGGCTACTCCGCATTCCGTCTTGAACAGGAGCGCGTGATAAAAACAGTACTTGAGAAAAAAGATGCGTTTGTGCTTATGCCCACCGGTGGCGGCAAGTCGCTGTGTTATCAGATACCTGCGCTTCTGTTTGAGGGGATTACGATAGTCGTCTCTCCGCTTATCGCCTTAATGAAGGATCAGGTCGACACGCTCCGTGTAAATGGTATCGAGGCCGCGTATCTGAATTCTACGCAAACTTATTACGAGCAACAAGATATCCTGACACGCGCTGCCAACAACCAGATCAAACTATTGTACCTGGCACCCGAACGGCTAATCCGGTACGAAGAAGTTGATGGTGAACGTGTTAAAACGTCGCCCTCACAACTGATGGAAGTGTTGAAGCGAATGACGATTTCGTTGCTTGCGATCGACGAGGCCCATTGTGTTTCACAATGGGGTCACGACTTCCGGCCGGAGTACCTCATGCTTTCACACATAACGCAGTTGCTACCCGAAACTCCGGTTGTCGCACTCACGGCCACTGCCGACAAGCTCACACGAAACGATATTATCGGGAAACTCGGATTGAGAGACCCATCGATTTTCATTTCGAGTTTTAATCGCCCGAACATTCGCTATTCGGTCGAGGACAAACGCGGATCGAAGGAGCGGCTCCTTGGTTTTCTCCAGAATCGAAAGGACCAATCCGGAATTATTTACTGCCTTTCGCGGGCATCCACAGAAGCGCTTGCCAATGAGTTGTCACATCACGGTTTGTCAGCACTTCCATATCATGCCGGAATGGACCGCGATATGCGGACAGCAAACCAGGAGAAGTTTCTTCGTGATGAAGTCAAGATTATCGTTGCGACCATTGCATTCGGCATGGGTATCAACAAGTCCAACGTGCGGTATGTCGTGCATATGGATCTGCCGAAGAATATAGAGGGATACTATCAGGAAACCGGTCGCGCCGGACGTGACGGATTGCCGAGCGAGGCGCTGCTCTTCTTCTCCTACGGCGATGTAAACAAGATGAAGAAGTTCGCTCAAATTGAAGGCAATGAGGAGCAAACGCAGATCGCCATCGACAAGCTCGACCAGATGGCGGCCTATGGCTCACTTAATATATGCAGGCGAAAGTTTCTGCTTAATTATTTCGATGAACAAAGCGACGAGTATTGTGGCAATTGTGACATATGCCTGTCCACCGTTGAGCTTTACGACGGCACGGAACAGGCACAAAAAGTTTTCTCAGCGGTAACGCGTCTGGAGGAACGTTTTGGAGCCGGATACGTGGTAGATTTCTTACGCGGTTCCGGTGCCTCGAAGATCCACGAGTTTCATCGCGGGTATCCAACATTCGGTGCAGGTTCTGATCTCACCATGGACGAATGGAATTCAATCATCAGAGACCTGCTTCATCGCGGCTATCTTACAAAAACAAAGGGCATGTATCCGCTGCTACAGCTTACTGAAAAGTGTCGCGATGTGCTCAAGGGCGAAGCCAAAGTGATGCTTACGAAGTCGAAAATTGTGAAAGACAGTCCGCAAACTTCAGATCTGATTTACGAAAAGAAACTTCTGCAGTTGCTTAAGGAAGTAAGAACTCGAATTGCTGAAGAAGAAAACATTCCGCCGCACGTCGTACTTTCGGATGTTTCGTTGATGGAAATCGCGACATATCTGCCTTTCAATAAGGGGCATTTTCGGCAAATAACAGGGTTTGGTGAGATGAAAATTGAACGATACGGAAGACACTTCTGGCAAGTGGTCGCGGACTATTGCACAGAACATGGACTCTCCTGCCGGATGGCATTGAAGGCAACAAAGGCCAGACGCGATCGTCCCGAACGCGAGACTGATACGAAGCGCAGGACACTTGAACTCCTGCGAGAGGGGCATCAAGTAGAAAAAATTGCCGTATTGCGTAGCCTTGCTGTTTCCACTATTGAATCACACCTGGCGTATTATGTGCAAACGGGAAAAATTCAAATTGACGAACTACTCGAACCCGAGGATGTAGACACCATTCGACGGGCTATTGAGCGTGCGGAGAGCCCGATGCTTTCTGTGATCCGCCAGTCACTCCGTGATGAGTACACTTTTGGCCAGATCCGACTCGTCCTGGCCTCTATGCAGCGTGGAAAAAGTGAAGTTGCTTCTTACCGCACCTGAATATTGGGAAACGGTTGAGTAAGAATTCAAAACAGTCTGCAATGTATCTGAACTGTCATACATCGTTAAGCTTTCGGTACGGTACGCTAACCGCGGAGGAATTGTTGGGAGAAGCGCAGCGATGTGGAGTCAGTAAGTTTGTGGTAACAGAGATTAACAACACGTCCTCGTACGTGGAACTGATGCGAATCATCCGGCAGATGCGACGTGAAATGCTCGGCGCGGGCGCGGAGAGTGGAAGCGTCGTTTGTCCAGATATCGCGGTGGGGATTGAATTCAGGCATGATGGTCAGTTGTTGTATGTGGGGATTGCAAAAAACAACGCAGGATTTGAAGAGCTCAACCGGTTCCTCTCTTTTCACAATCGGGAGGGGCGGCGCCTTCCAGTTGCTGCCCCGCCCTTTGAAAATTGTGTTGTAGTATATCCGTTCAGAAAAATTGAACCGGAAAAACTTCGCGAGTACGAGTTTGTCGGTGTCAGACTTTCTGATATTGGCGCCCTTGCTATCGACAGGGCGTACCCGGCGCACAGGGAAAAGTTTGTCCTGCTGCAGCCGGTGACATTCAAGGACAAGGTGCAATTCAACATTCATCGCCTGTTGCGGGCAATCGATAAGAATACGCTGCTCAGCAAACTTCCGGCTCATGAACAGGCCGATCCCGATGAGGTAATGATTCCCGAAAGTCAACTGGAAGCGCGTCTCGCTGATTTTCCAGACATCGTTACCAACACGCGTGCGATCCTATCTGCATGTAGCCTTGAGGTGGAGTTTGGCAAGGACAAAAATAAAAGCAATGTTACAGGCAGCGCTGAAGGAGACTGGGAGTTACTGGTGTCCGACGCGCGGGCAGGGTTCAGTCGGCGGTACTCATCAATTGATGAAAAACTTCGCGAACGTTTCGAAAGAGAGTTACGCATTATCCGGTCAAAACAGTTTGTCGCATACTATCTGATTGCGTATGATTTGATTCGTTTCGCGAATTCGAAAGGCTATGCGTACGTAGGAAGAGGAAGTGGCGCGAACAGCATGGTTGCCTATTGTCTGGGAATTACAAATGTGGATCCTGTTGAGCTGGACCTTTATTTTGAACGATTCCTGAACGAGGAACGAACAACACCACCGGATTTCGATATCGATTTCTCGTGGGACAATCGTGACGGGATATACGAATATCTTTTTGCAAAATACGGCGTCGAACATACGTGTCTTCTCGGGACGCACGTCACATTTCAGGAGCGCTCTTTGCTCCGTGAACTTGGAAAGGTGTTCGGTCTTCCAAAAGATGAAATTGAAGCGCTGGTGGAAGACCCGCGCGCCATGGAACACCGCGATCACATCACGGAACTGATTTTCAAGTACGCGCGATTGATGAAAGACATGCCTTCCAACTTTTCTATTCACGCCGGGGGTGTTCTGATAACCGAAAGACCAATCTACGCATATTGTACAACAGACCTTCCCGCCAAGGGGTATCCGGTTTCTCAACTTGAGATGCACGCAGCGGAAGATCTGGGCATTTTCAAATTCGATGTTCTCAGCCAGCGTGGCCTGGGTCACATCAAAGAATCAGTTGCCATTGTTGAAAGGAATCGCCGAATCAAGATTGACATCAATTGCTTCCATGACTTCAAGGAGGACGAACGAATCAAAGACTTGCTTCGAAACAGCAGAACTATGGGATGCTTTTACGTGGAGTCACCAGCGATGCGAATGCTATTGAAGAGACTCCGTTGTGAAGATTATCTCACTCTCGTCGCAGCGAGTTCAATAATCAGACCCGGTGTTGCCAGCTCTGGGATGATGCGCGCGTACATTGAACGGTTTCACATGGTACGCAATGGCCAACAGTACGAGTCGATACATCCTTTGATGGATGAACTGATGCGGGAAACCTATGGAGTAATGGTATACCAGGAAGACGTTATCAAGGTCGCACATCATTTTGCCGGACTCACGCTTACAGAAGCAGATGTTCTGCGTCGCGGTATGTCTGGAAAGTACCGTTCGCGACAGGAGTTCCGGAATGTCAGGCAAAAGTTTCATACGAATTGCCGGGACCGAGGCTATCCGCAGCACGTGATCGACCGCGTTTGGTATGAAGTTGAAAGCTTTGGCGGTTACTCCTTCGCAAAAGGTCACTCGGCCAGTTATGCTGTGGAGAGTTACCAAAGTCTGTACCTCAAGGCGCACTTTCCACTTGAGTTCATGGTTGCGGTCATCAACAACTTCGGCGGCTTTTATAAAACCGAATTCTATTTTCATGAGGCCCGAACGAACGGCGGCCAGATTCAGGCTCCTTGTCTCAATCACAGTGAATACGGAACCACGATTCACGGCAAGTCCATCTATGTGGGGTTTGTTCATGTGAAAAACCTCGAAGTGACGATCGGAAAAGCGATAGCCGCGGAACGAAACCGAAATGGCCGATTCAGGAGTATGCACGATGTCCTTCAGCGTATACCTATGGCGCTTGAGCAGGCACGCATTCTTATTCGCATAGGCGCGATGCGGTTTACCGGCAAAAACAAGCAGGAGCTATTATGGGAGGCGATGCTTTATTTCAGTCAAAACAAAACCCGAACTCCCCGAGGCGGACTCTTCGACGTTGAACCTGCAACGTACCCACTGCCTGAATTGCAGCGCGAATCCATCGAAGACGCTTTCGATGAAATTGAGCTTCTCGGTTTTCCGTTGTGCAACCCGTTTGAACTGCTTGCGTCCCCGGAGTATGGCGATACCGTGGCAAGTGAACTACTTAGCAAGACGGGCCGGAATGTGAATATCGTCGGATATCTGGTAACGGTAAAGGCTACACGCACGAAGACGAGACAAACTATGAACTTTGGTACATTTCTCGATCATCAGGGTCACGTTTTTGATACCGTGCATTTCCCCGACATCGCGCAACGATTTCCAATGCGGGGCCGGGGATTCTATGGGATAAAGGGCAGGGTAGTGGAAGAATTTGGCGTGCCTTCCATTGAAGTCACAGCTATGGAAAAACTCCCCATGATCAACAAACGCGCCGAGGAGTTTATGCG
This sequence comes from Bacteroidota bacterium, assembly GCA_023428695.1. Taxonomy (GTDB): domain Bacteria; phylum Bacteroidota; class Bacteroidia; order Cytophagales; family Cyclobacteriaceae; genus Ohtaekwangia. Next base: position 141,994 of record JAEYWY010000002.1, on the reverse strand, counting down.
GGAAAATACTTACGACACGCACCACGAATAAATGCCATGTTGGTAGCGGCCTAATGGTCAAATATCCGATCTCTTCAATTTCCAGTAGCTTACGTAATTGAAAATAAACGTCCACGCGATCACAATAAATGCAGTGAGCGGGTTCACGTAGTCCTGGATTTCCTGTAACGCGTAGCGCGGGAAAGGCCAGGCAATCAAATCCCAAATCGATTGCATCGGAAAGTATGGTACAATCCATGGAACGTAATCGTCGATGTTAGCCAGGATGATCAGCTCAATCATTTTTGAAAGCAGGAGCATGATGATGGTAAGACCTGAACGCTGGATAAGTACCCCAAGCATCAATGCATAAGAAAGGAAAAAGAAAATCTCAAGGAAGTATGCGGGAAAAAATTCCAGATCGGTGACGACCTTGCTCCATTCAATTGATGGACTGTAAATCATGCCGGTGACCAATCCGATTACGAAAATCATCACCACACTCATCAATGCGAGTAACACATTGGTGAGGATTTTGGAAAGCAGGAATTCGAGCCGGCTCATGCCGTCAATGATGTTTTGCCTGACCGTTCGGTAGGCAAACTCGTTGGTGACGGAAATAACAACCATAATTCCCAGAACGACTTTCAGAAAGCCTCCAACCCAGATAAGGTTCGTCCACACGTCCGGGAAGTGATACAACGGAATACGGCTTATGTTTAATTCCTCGCCGAAATCTTCGAAAGTCCGGGCAAGCCATTTCAAAGCCTCCATACCACTTGCGGCGCCAAACCCGAGCGTAACAAAGTAGAGACCGCATACCACCCAAAACGTACGGTAGCTGGTCATTTTCTTGAGATCTATCTTCAGTAATTCGATCATGACTTCTCCGATTCAGAAAGGATTTCGAGGAACATTTTCTCAAGACTCTTCTTTTGTGTGACGAGGTGGTTTGCAATTACGCCTTTTTCAAAGAGGAATTGGTTGAGATCCTTGCTTTGAAAACCCTCCTTCAGTGTCACCTGGAAGTGACGATTATCTCTCGCGAGTGAAGACGTTCCGGAGAAATCAACCAGGAGCGAATCAAGATTATCGGTTTCTGCACCGACTTCGACGATCTCCGCTCCTCTTCCAACATCATGCACCGGTCCTGTGTGAACGAGGTTTCCCTTTTTCAGAACACAAAAGTGCGTGCATACCTTTTGAACTTCGTCCAACAAATGGCTTGCAAGGATGATCGTTTTTCCGTCTTCCGCAATTTTAGTAATCAGGCCACGGATTTCCGCGATACCCATCGGGTCGAGTCCGTTTGTTGGTTCGTCGAGTATCAGTACCGTTGGATTGTTGAGCAAAGCCGATGCGATTGCGAGGCGTTGCTTCATCCCGAGGGAATACGTTTTGTACTTGTCGTTCCTGCGTTCCGTAAGCTCTACTATCTCGAGTACCTTTGGAATGTTATCCGCAGGGCATTTCTTGATCATGGCGTTGAGTTCGAGATTTTTCTGACCGCTCAGGTACGGATAAAAAATCGGATGTTCGAGTACAGCACCTATTTTTCTGCGAACCTCCGGCGTTGGGTCCTCTCCAAACCACTTAAATCCACCGGATGTGGGGTTGACCACTCCCATCAACATACCAAGAGTCGTGGTCTTGCCGCTTCCGTTGGGTCCGAGCATCCCAAACACCTGCCCGCGGTGTACTTCGAGATTAAGATTATTAACGGCGCGAATGCGTCCGAAATGTTTGGTTAATCCCTGAATTGATAAAACAGCGTCAGTCACGGCTTCTGTATTTACGCCCATTAGTCGGGAAGTATGCGCGTCAATTACAGCTATGATCAATCTTTGCCGAATGATTTGATCCTTTGTCCGATCTCCGTGCCTTCGTCCAGGCTTTTGTAAAAAGAAGTGATCTTGTCAAGGGCAATACTGCCGACGATATCCAGAACAAAAAGGTTGGTTGAGTCGTTGACCGTGACGATCATCCCTTTTGTCTTACCGTTTTCTTCCTTGAGGAATACATCGAAGTTCTTTCCCTCAAAACGGCTGGTCATGATCTCTTCGAATGCCTCAGACTTGTATCCGGTGACAAGTTTCTTATAGTCGGTAGCGCCAAACTTCGTCTTGTCGATCATCAGAAACTTCATTTTTTCAATGTCTTTGATCAGTGCGTCGAAGTCGGGGTCGCCTGACTGATTGAGCATTCTCAGCGTGTTGTTGTAAAAGAACAGGGCAAGTGCTTCCTTGTTGTCTTTGTGAAGTTTCTCAGTGGTTTTGCTTTGCGCGAAGGAGCTGAGACAGGTGCAAAGCAACACACATACAAACAAAAAACGCATACGTATTGTGGTTATAGGATATGATTGAAACAGAAAGCACACCGAACCGTAGCGGACGGTGTGCGAAAACGTTAATGCTGTGATTACTTGTTTTTCTTGTCCATCTTCTCGAGATTTTCGAGACCCTTCACATCCATTTTCTTTCCAATCCGAGACACCTGAGCAAGATCGATTTCTCCAAAGAGGCTCAGAACCATGAAGTCTGTATTTCCACCCATTATCATCAGCAATTCGGAGATCGTTCCATTTGGTTTTTCCTTGATGAAAAACTTCATATCCTTGTCCTTGTCGCGTACTGACATCAGTTCTTCGTAGTCCTTCACCGGAATCAGTGTAAACGCTTCCTTGTACAATTCGCGGGCGTTGCGTGCGTCTTCCTTTGCAAGAATGCGTAGTCCTTTCAGCTTGCTGATTGCATTCAGCACCTCTTTGTCTTCCGGAGATTCGGCGTCCATCTTGGTAAAGAGGTTGAACATTTTTGAAGATACTGTTACCTGGCTGAATGTTTCGTCATTCTGGTATTTAGTAAAAAACTGAGAGATAGCATCCTGAGCAAACGCGCCCGACATGATCATCAGGAAGGATACTGTAGCGATTACGTGTTTCATATTTTTCGTCAGATTAAGATTTTAAATGCTTTTTATAATTGTGATTCTTCGGGGTCAGATTTCTGAATTTCTTCGCGGGCCTCATTGAAGAGATTGAGTTTTTTCGCTCCTTCTTCAGCCTTGCCGAATCCCTTCGAAATCATCATCAAGGCCTTTTTTGTTTCCTCGAACGCCAGCTGCGGATCGTCGTACGTGTCTACAATTTCCTGAGGCGTTGTCTTGCGAACCTCTGTACGGATAAAGTACACGGCGACAAACAGCACCACGATTCCGGCTGCGATGCGCATGGAATTGCGCACCAGGTGAACCACTTTTCCTGGTTTTTTTACAACCAGGCGCGAGACAACTTCCTTATCAAAGGATGCGTCGTCTACTGATTTTTTTTTGTTTTCGCGGAAATAGCGGAACAGTGCGGCGGTCTGTTGATGCTCGTACGACACGCGTTCACCGGCGAAATACTCGTGAAGCTCGCGCTCTTCGTCAAGCGTTGTCTCGCACTCCCAGTACCTGGCCAATAGTTCGTCAATTCTTCTGGAGTCCATAAGCGTTAATCTTCATGAGTTTTTCCCTGACCGCATTTCTCGCACGAAACAGACTGACTTTAACCTGGTTCAAATCGATTTCCAGAATGTCGCTGATTTCGTTGTACGTGTAGCCTTCGATATCCCGAAGGTGAATTACCTGGCGTTGCTTTTCGGGCAAACCGGCAATCAACTGGCTGATCTGTCGCATACTTTCATCGGCTTCTGTTGATTCAAGTGGTGTCTGAGAGTCATGCTGAGCATCGTAGAGCGCTTCGATGGGTTGGGTCTGACGTCGCGTCATCGACCGAATCCTGTCTAACGACAAGTTCCGTGTGATCCGCATGCACCAGGCTTCCCAGTTCTGCACGCCTTCCATCTGGTCGCGACCATTCCAAACCCGGATAAATACCTCCTGAACCACGTCCTTTGCTTCCTCTTCGTTATTAAGAAACCGGAGCGCGAAGCGGAACAATTTGTTCTTCACAGGTAAGACCCGATTTTGAAAAGCTTCGATGTTCATCCGTTCAGTTTCAAATACTAGACGCCAGGGTATGCCCGATGTTACAGGGGCCGGTAATAAATCTGGGAAAAAATGAAAAAGGGCCCAAAGGGCCCCCTTTCTGATGTGATTTTGCGCTTTTTAGTCTGCCGGAACAAGTCGCACCAGCAGGCCGGGCGTTTCGGTGGCCACATAAATATAACCATCGCGACCCTGCTCGACAGCCCGTACACGACCAATTTTGTCGAGCAGTTTTTCTTCGCCGACGTATTTTCCGTCGTTCAACTCGATTCGGGTCACATGAGTATGTGCAAGCGCCCCACCCAACAAATTCCCCTTCCAGTTGGGAAATTTGTCGCTGTCGACCTTCGCGAGTCCGCACGGAGCTATTGAAGGAACCCAATAACGGACCGGCTGCTCCATTCCTTCTTTTTCCTTAATATCTGTAATCGGAGTTCCGTCATAGTTTATACCGTATGTGATGACGGGCCAACCATAATTCTTTCCTTTCTCCACGCGGTTGAGTTCATCGCCGCCTCTTGGGCCATGTTCGATATCCCATAGGGTTCCCGTTGCGTTGTCATAAACCACACCTTGCGGATTACGGTGGCCATAGCTCCAGATTTCTGGCTTTGCTCCAGCCTGGCCAACAAATGGATTGTCTGATGGGACACGACCGTCTTCATGAAGACGAAGCACCTTTCCGAGATGGTTGCCAAGATTCTGAGCGTTTTCTTTAGTGCCGCGCTCGCCGCTTGAAAAGAAGATGTAGCCATTGCCATCGAATACGACGCGCGAACCAAAATGTACACCTGAATCATTGAACGGCTCCGCCTTGAACAGTTGCTCCAGGTTCGTAAGGTTGTTTCCTTCAAGTTTGGCGCGAGCCACTACGGTACCACCGCCGTTTTCACCCTTCTTGGCGTAGGTGAGATATATCCAGCCATTGCTTTCGTAGTCCGGGTGAAGTTTGATGTCCATCAGACCGCCCTGGCCATGGGCATAAACATCCGGTACTGTGATGCTCTCCGGCTGCAATTGTCCGTCTTTGATAATCCGGATTACGCCTTCGCGCTCCGTCACGAGGACACGGCCGTCAGGAAGAAATGCAATTCCCCAGGGGTTCTTAAGTTCCGCGGTTAATGTATCGACTCTGAACTTGTGTTTTTGAGATTCAATTACAGGTCCGGTAGAGGTCTCCTCAGATTGCTGTCCCTGCTGATCTTTGTCATTGCATGCATACAGGGTGAACAGGGCGACAGCCAATACAACCAGTCTTTTCATAAAGTAAAATCTGCGTTAATTTTTAGATGCGACTATTGCGGTAAATTACACCAAAACGGTATCCCAGACTACCGGATTGTATATGTGCGCACTAAATTTTCCGTGAAGGGAAGTCTCACCTTCTGCGACCGAAAATCCTGAGCAGGTAAAGAAAGAGGTTAATGAAATCGAGGTATAACGTCAGAGCGCCCATAATGGCTTCCTTATGGTCTTCGTCAGTCCCTTCGTTTCCGATGATGTTGGTGTGCTTGAGCTTTTGTGTGTCATAAGCCGTGAGCGCGGTAAAAAGCAGAACACCGACGCACGTTGTAATCCAATAAAGCGTCGTGCTCTTGAAAAACCAGTTCACCACACTGGCAATGATCAGTCCGATCAGTGCCATGAATAGCAGGTTCCCCCATTTGCTGAGGTCGGTTTTTGTGAAATACCCGTAAACACTCATCGCGCCAAATGTCCCGGCAGTGATGAAGAATGTTGAACCGATCGACTCAGCTGTGTACAAGACAAAAATTCCCGAAAGAGTCAGCCCGAACAAAACCGAATACACGATGAAAATAACGGTGGCGGTAGTCGCGGACATCTTATTGATCAAACGACTCAGTACGCCGACTGCGATCAACTGCACGACTAAAAGGCCGATTAATACGAACCGGTTGCCAATGATTAGCATTGTGAGTTGTTCAGAACTCGCAGTATATGCAGCGACGGCGCCGGTAATGACCATCGCAAGAGTCATCCAGCTATATACCCTCACCATGTAGCGCTGGTTCTCGGCAGCGACTTGTTCAACTGAAACTGATTCGTGGCTCATAGACGCAATTTCGGAGTGAAAGATAAGAAATTGGGACGAAATCGGGAATGTTCGTCCGGCCATGCACAGGTCAGGTAAGTTTTTTAGTAAGATTCTTCGGTTTGGCGGTGGTGTCGAATGGGGGGACTTATCCCGTCAAAGATTCGGAACTTTCATTGACCGGTGCTATTTTCAGCCAAATTTACAACCATGTACGACTCGCTGCTTCACGCCCACTCCCTGATACGATATTTCATGCTCCTCGCGCTTTTGGTGGTTATTATCCAGTCGATTCTCGGCTCGGCTAATAAAACACCGTTTGGAAAATGGGACGACAAAGCAAGTCTTTACCTGCTGATTTTTACGCACCTCCAACTTATTGTGGGTTTGATACTCTATTTCGTCAGTCCGTGGGTACGGTTTTCCGGTGGTGTGATGGGCGATGCCGATTCACGATACTGGACTGTTGAGCACATTCTTGGGATGGTGATTGCCGTTACGCTCATCACCGTCGGCAGGATACGCTCGAAACGCACATCCAATGACCTTGATAAGAGGCGTGTTTTGCTGACGTTCAATGCGATCGCGCTGATAGTCATCATCGTCATTCTTGCGATAGGTCCCCGAGGAATACTCGCGATGACAAGACCTTAGATTATTTTCTCCGGATCGTGCAGCCGGTAGGTCGGATCTCCGGGTTCTTGACCGGTTGACCGGCAATGAGCGATTCAATGGCATCCTTAAGGTAAGCGTGCCGCACGTCGGCTTCAACCTGCGCGTTGTCGTCGATCGCACCGGAATACACTACCGTGAACTTGCCATTATCGTTTTTCACCAGAAATGCCTGCGGGCTCTTCGTCGCGCCAAGTTGTTTCATCAGCAACTGGTCCTTATCAGCCAGGTAGGGAATCTCGACACCATAATCCCTTGACTTCGCCTTCATGGCAGGAATTGCTTCGGCAGGTTCGATGTTCGCATTAACCAATAGTACAGGAACCTTGTCGCGGTATGCTGAGGCAAGTTTTTTGATCCGGTCGCGGTAATGCTCATCATAGGGACAGGCATTACTTGTGAAAATGAAAACCAGTCCGTCGCATGAGGGAAATGTGTTCAGCGAAACCTGGTGATCATTCACAACATTGGTCAACGAAAAATCCTGCAGGGTTTGCGATCGTGAAATCAATGTGGCAAACACCAGGGTTGCTATTAGCATTGGTTGTTTCATTCCGTGTCAGTTAGGTTCGGCATGGTTGCCGTCTGGCGGCAGGGTGAATGACAAAACAAAATTGTCGAACACCCGATAATACAAATTTACCATGCTTTGGTTGGGTCCGACAATTATTCTGCCAGGAATATAACCTTCGTTTTTCAGCTCGAAAGGCATGATTTGAAGGTTTTCAGCTAGTATCAGATCCTTTTTGCCATGTAGTTTGATCAGTGCCTCCTTTGCACACCAGTACACGCAGTGTTTTTTGATGTCATCACCGGCGTCCCTGAGTTCAATCGGTGAAAGAACACGATGTGCAATGCGAATGAGTTTCTCCTTTGGTTGTTCAAGGTCGATACCGACTTCGTTAACTGCATCAATGATCGCAGCGACAAAAGGAAAAGAATGACTCAATGACAACCTGAAGGAAGATCCGATGAGGTGCGGTTTGCCATCTTCGTTTTTGGCAATTCCCTGATAGGCGCCCCCAATTTCTTCCAGTAGGTGTCGCGTTAGAAGGCGCCCTGCGATCCATTCGACGCGTTTCTTTTCATGTGATATAGTGTCGGGAATCTGCTCAAAATCCGCCAGCATTCCTGTGAGAGTGGCGGGCGATTCTGTGAGACGCCACAACCCCCAGCACCGGCCCTTAATACGGACAACTTTTTCAACTGGCATTTGTCGATTTACGCGGGATGCATTGGTAAAAGATTCGGAAAATTAGAACTTTCGACCTTCAATAAAAAGGATGTCTCAGGTCGGGATAAAAAGACTGCATACCATTACGGGGCACAATGACTGCATCTACACGATAACCGGGGGACTTGACGCTGAGCGTTTTTTCTCAGGATCAGGTGATGGTATGGTGGTGTCGTGGGATTTGAACGAACCTGACACCGGCCAACTGATAGCACGATTGCCACACTCGGTATACGCGCTTCACATGCACCCGACTACCGGTCTGCTCATAGCGGGTCATAACTATGAGGGAATTCATTTGTTGGACTGGCAGACTAAACAGGAAACTGGTTCGTTGAGGTTCACAGACGCCGCGATCTTTGACATAAAATCCGTGGAAAATGCTTTATATGCAGCGACGGGTGACGGCTCCGTTACCATGATCGATGCCGAAACACTAACGATCCGGAAGCGGGTTCGACCTTCGGAAAAGAGTGCCAGATGCATCGACATCAACAGTGCAAAGAACGAGATCGCCGTGGGGTACAGTGACAACTTCATCCGGGTCTTCGATGTGGAATTGAATCTGCTTGCCGAATGGGTGGCACACGAAAACTCGGTGTTCACAGTCCGGTATTCGCCTGATGGAACGCAGCTGTTCAGCGGTTCGCGGGATGCCCGATTGAAGGTGTGGGAAGCGTCGGATAAACGGGCCAAAGTCGCTGAGGTTGTGGCACATATGTTCGCGATTAATCACCTTGATTTTAGTCCGGATAAGAAACATTTTGTAACTTGTAGCCTTGATAAGTCCATCAAGGTGTGGGACGCTAAAGAGCTTAAACTGCTGAAGGTAATTGACCGGGCCCGTCACGGAGGGCATAAGACCTCTGTCAATAAGGTGTTATGGACATCCCATAACGATCAATTACTCAGCGCAAGCGATGACCGTACTATCTCTGTTTGGCATATTATTTTTTAAACTTTAAGTATATGAGAATCACTCCTATTGAAATACGCCAGAAGACCTTCGAGAAAAATTTCCGGGGCTACGAAAAAGATGAAGTGAATGCATTTCTTCTTACGCTCTCGCAGGAGTGGGAGAGAATACAGGATGAGAACAAGGAATTACGGATAAAACTCGAAGCCACTGAACGCGAAGTTACCAAGCTTCGCGAGGTCGAAAGTTCCCTGTACAAAACACTCAAGACTGCCGAAGATACAGGTGCTCATGTGATCGAACAAGCTCGTGTCACAGCTGAACTTCACCTGAAAGAATCACAACTCAAGGCTGAGGCTCTTCTCAATGAGGCGAAGTCAAAAGCAAAAGATACCATCGAAGAATCCGACATGCGCGCGAAAGAGATTGTGGCCGAGATGGAAGATCGCCTGAAGGCATTGGTTGAAAACTATAAAAAGCTCGAGTCGGCCCGGGAAGACTTGCTTAGTGATCTCAAACGACTCGCCAACGACATGCTTGAGCGCGTTGAACGCTCCAAACAAATGTCGAAAGACTTTGATCCGGATCAGCATCTCGCAATGGCCAGGAGAGAAGCGAAAAGAGTGGCTTTTCCCAACATTGATTTCGAGAAGAAGAGTCGCGTCGATGTGCCGGAAATGAAATTGGAAAAGAATTCAGAAAACCAGGAACCCCCTGTGCAACCGCAAGCCGTTCAACAGGCAGAGCCCGTTGTATCGGAACCTGTACTTCAGGAGGTCCGTGGCTCTGTAAAAATCCATAAATCTTTCTTTGACGAGATCGGATGATCGGAAAGATCGCGTTGGAAGGCCTGCAGTTCCATGCATTCCATGGTGTTTACCCTCACGAACGAGAATCGGGGAACTTCTTTGAGCTGGACATTGCCGTTCAGACAGACTTCTCCGCTGCGGCGGAACAGGATGATATTAATGCGACGGTGAATTACGAGAGCATATTCAGGATCGTAAAGGAGGAAATGGATCAGCCTTCCAAACTACTCGAGACGGTTGCCAAGAAAATCATCGACCATATCATGGAGGCATTTCCCTCTGTTGATCTTGTCGAGTTGAAGATATCCAAACTCAATCCTCCTATTGGTGGAAAGTGCGACCGGTCATCGCTTGCTGTTTCGGTGCGTCGTTGAAGTTTACTTCTCAACTTTTGGCTGGTCGACAAAAGTAAAGCCGCGACCGTCAGCAGTGTCAACAAAGTCAATTTCTTTTCCTATCAGATATAATGTGTGCTTTCTGTCGACAACAACCGGTATGTCTTCCACATCATAACTAAGGTCGCTTTCACGTGGCCTGTCGAAGCCGAGTATGAATGTAGCACCTCCGCATCCGCCGCCACCCCTTACGCCAACGCGCAATCGGTAGTCGGCGGGAATGTTCTTGGTCTGCATAATCTTCCGCACTTCCTCCATTGCCTTACCAGAAAGCGTTACAGGCTTAACATTCTCAAACATACATTCAGTAGGTTTTGTACTTCAAAAATATCTAAATTTCCAACACGTTTATTCAACGAAAGATTCTATGGACGCCGTAATTGAGTTCGGAAAAATCCTTATTCCAGCTGCCCTGGTTCTATACGCCGCGTATTTGCTGGTGCGATCACAGATCCAGAAGGAGCTGGAATTAAAAAGAATCGATGTCCGCGGACAGAGTATCACGACCGTTTTGCCGATCCGGCTGCAGGCGTATGAGCGGATGACGCTCTTCCTTGAACGCATCAGCCCCCAGAACCTGCTTGTCAGACTGAATACTGCGGGTATGCCGGCGCGTGAATTTCATCAGTTATTGTTGCAGGAGATCAGAAACGAATTTAATCACAACGTGTCGCAGCAAGTATACATGAGCCATGACGTTTGGGAGATGATCAAGAATGCGAAGGAAGACATCATCGTGACAATAAATGAAGCTGCGGGTGAAATTGCACCGGATGCGCAAAGCATCGACCTGTCGAAGCGCATTATTGAAAAATTCGTAAACAAACCCGTGGACCTTACTTCACACGCGCTGATTGAACTAAAAAAGGAAATTCAACGTAGTTTTTGAATAATTTCAATCATATGACGACCAACGCCTTTTTTGATGCTGCCTTGCGCAGCGCCGGCACCGTGCTCGGAAAGAGACAGCGACTCATTGCACTGGCGGGAAAGCTTACTCTCAAGATAAAGGACATCCGTTGGAACGAAGTCAGTCAACGCGGCGTTCGCGAGAAATTTGAAACGATAGTTCGAATGTTCCGGGCATACGTAAGCAGACGATATACGAACGTCCCCTGGAAGACAATTCTGCTAGTCACCGCCACAATTATCTACGTCGTCAATCCGTTCGATTTGATTCCCGACGTGCTGCTCGGTATCGGGTTTACGGATGATTTTGGATTACTGCTGATGGCTTATAACTCCCTTCATGAGGAGTTGGAGAAATTCATAACTTGGGAGAAATCTCAGGTTATTGAAATATGAAGGTCGCCGTCATCGCCGGTGCAACCGGCCTAATCGGAAAACAACTGCTTGAGTTATTACTTGATGATCCTGAGTATCATGTTGTAAAATCCATTGTCAGGACTGCAACTGATGTTGCGCATCCAAAGTTGAGACAAATCATTGTGGACTTTGATCGCCTTGAAGAGTACACAGATCAATTGAAAGGTGATGTTGTTTTTTGTTGTCTTGGAACAACAATGAAAAAAGCGAAATCAAAAGAAGCATTCTGGAAAGTCGATTTTCATTATCCGCTTCAGCTCGCCAAGATAACTCATGCCCAGGGTGCGCGACAATTTCTGATTGTATCTGCGCTGGGCGCCGACAAGAACTCGGCAATTTTTTATAACAAGGTGAAAGGTGAAACTGAGGCGGCTATCGCCGGAGTTGGATTTCAGAGCTATCATGTTTTCAGGCCTTCGTTGTTATTGGGACCGCGGACAGAACAACGTTCGGGTGAAGATGCTGCCAAAGTCTTTTACAAGCTCTTCGCATTTCTCATACCTGCAAAGTACAAAGCCATCGAATCAATAAAGGTCGCGAAAGCGATGCAGTCTTGCGCTCGGGCAGAAGAAGATGGTATTCATTTTCATGAATCAAAATCAATGCAACGTTTCTGATGATCGCAGTCATCCAACGGGTTTCGTCAGCTTCCGTAACCATCGATCAGGAAGTGTGTTCACAAATCGGGTACGGCCTTCTCATTCTTTTGGGAATCGAAGACGCCGATTCAGCTGAAGACATCGAATGGCTCTCAAACAAGATTTACAACCTCAGGATTTTTAACGATGAAAATGGCGTTATGAACCGTAGCGCCGGCGACGAGGGTGCGGAATTTCTGGTGGTGAGTCAGTTTACACTTCATGCGAGTACAAAGAAGGGAAACAGGCCGTCGTACATCAAAGCTGCAAAACCTGATGTAGCCATCCCGTTGTACGAAGCCTTTGTGGCAGCGCTGCAGAGACTTTCCGCCACGAACGTGATGACGGGGAAGTTCGGCGCTGACATGAAAGTCGCGCTTGTCAACGACGGTCCTGTTACGATCATCATCGATACGAAAAATAAAGTATGAGGCGGGTAAAAGTGATAAAAGGTGACATAACCGGGCTTGCAGTCGATGCAATTGTAAATGCGGCCAACTCAGGTCTCAGAGGCGGAGGTGGGGTTAATGGGGCGATTCATAGAAAAGGAGGTCCGCGCATCATGGAGGAATGCGATGCGATTCGCAGACTTCAGGGCGGGTGCCCAACCGGCCAGGCCGTTATCACATCGGCTGGAATGCTTCCGGCAAAATATGTTATCCACACCGTCGGACCGGTATGGCAAGGTGGAACGGCAAGTGAGGATCGATTACTGGCAGACGCTTACGGAAACAGTCTCCGGTTGGCGATAAATCACAAAATAGGTGCGCTTGCTTTTCCGAATATAAGCACCGGCGTCTATGGTTTCCCAAAGGGCCGCGCTGCAGAAATCGCCACCGGAGTCGTTCGGAATTTTCTTAGCCACGACAGGTCGCTGCAACGGATCATTTTCTGTTGCTTTGATGAGGAAAACTACAAGATATACACCAGCATACTTGAGGAATGAAAAACACAACAATCATCATCTTGCCGTTGCTTCTTGTTCTCAACATTGGTTTTGGCCAATACAAATACGGCTTGAAGCCTGCGGGTTTGACGGAGTATCAGAGCGCCGTTCAATCAAATCCAGACAAGGAGTTGATCAATCTGGAGAAGTTCATTCCCGGATTGGTGTTAGACATCCGTTACGCCACGACAAACAATTTCACCGGAGAAGTCATCTATACACTCCCTCGTGCCTACGCGCGGCGTCCGGTAGCTGAAGCGTTAAAAAAAGCCCAGGCTGAACTTAAGGAGAGCGGTCTCGGGATAAAAGTTTACGACGCATACAGGCCGTATAAGGCCACCGTGAAATTTTATGAGGTGTATAAGGATACAACGTACGTGGCATCACCCTACAGGGGATCACGTCACAACAGAGGATGCGCGGTTGATATCACGTTGATTAATCTCCAGACTGGAGAGGAGTTAAGAATGCCTACCGGATACGACTCATTCAAGAAGGAAGCCTGGCCCTCAACGCCTGTAAAGGATCCCGAGATACGGAAGAACAGACAAACACTAATCGATGTGATGAAAAAAAACGGATTTCGCGTGAATGGTTCCGAATGGTGGCACTACGATTTCATCGGCTGGGGTAAGTACGAAATTCTTGACATCGACTTTGAGGAACTCGAAACAAAGTAATAATCCTATTTCCTGGTTTGCGGGCTCAGGTTCTTCAGATAATCAAGACTCTGGGGGATTTGCTCCATCGCGCGCGATGATTCATCCTCAATAAAGAAAAACGGTAGCCCGAGTTCAGTAGCGGCCTGACAGATTCGATCTATTCCGACATCACCCGTTCCCAGCACAACATTAGTTTCGGGGTCCGCCTTTCCATCGTTCGAGAAAGGAGATTTTCTTTTTCGGTCTTTAAGGTGGAGCGAAACGAATCGCGTGGGATATCTTTTAAGAAGTGTCACGGGATCCTGTCCTGACTGTTTTATCCAGAACACGTCCATCTGAAGATAGACAAGACCTGGTGTAAGCCGGCCGACGAGGTAATCAAAGACAGTTTCTTTTCCCTCAGTCAGGAACTCGTAGCCATGTGGATGGTAACAAAACAATAGTCCGTTTTCTGATATTTTTTTTCCGGCGCGATTGAACATTTCTGATGCCCTGTCCGCGTCAGCTTTTGTGAATGGTCCCTCATGTGGAATCCAGTAACAAACAACATAACGCGCGCCGTATGACCGTGCTGCATCAGCTACCGCCTGCGGGTCGCGCTCAAGTTCTTCGAACGTCGTGCCGTAACTGATTACAGAAATCTCATTCTGTGCAAGAAGCTTGATGAATTGTGGAAATGAAAGTCCATACGTCTCCGTCATTTCCACATACTTAAATCCCATGGCCCGGACGGCCTGCATTGTCGCTGCGGGATCTTTTTTGAATTGATCTCTGAGACTATACAGTTGAAGACCAATTTCCTGGCCCCAAAGAGAGCAATTGACTAGCAGAAGTAGTCCGCTCAGTATCCAAAACGGCTTTAGGGTCATCTTAAAAGGAAAATAAGGACGGAAAATATGGTTAATCCGCGGAACTAACAAATCCCGACTTTCTAAAAAAAAGCGCCATCACAAGGATGGCGCTTAGGACGGGGTTTGGTTTGGTTTATCGTTGCGAGACAAGGATAGGAGTATTCGCCACCAGGGCTGTCAGATCCTCGTCGTTTACATTTTTTTTCTCGTCAGCGAGAACCAGGAAGTTCTGATACAGCGTGTCCAGTTCTGTCTTGTTGGGCTGATAACCAAGCAACTCCAGGCGATGCTTCAGTGCCGCGCGACCGCTTCTGGCCGTAAGCACAATCGACGAACATGGGACTCCTACATCAGACGGATTGATGATTTCGTAATTTTCTGCATTCTTCAGGAAACCATCCTGGTGGATACCCGAAGAATGGGCAAACGCGTTTGCCCCTACAATTGCCTTGTTCGGTTGCACAGGCATACGCATCATGTCAGAAACCAATGTGCTCAATCCGTAGATCTTTTCCGATTTTATGTTCGTATGAAGATTAAGATCCTTGTGCGTCTTCAGAATCATCGATACTTCTTCAAGCGACGTATTTCCCGCGCGCTCACCGATACCGTTGATCGTCACTTCGGCCTGGCGCGCTCCATGGATCAGTCCTGAGATCGTGTTTGCTGTGGCAAGACCGAGGTCATTATGACAATGGACTGAAATGATTGCCTTGTCGATATTTTTGACATTGTCAAACAGATATTGGATCCGTCTTCCGTAAAGGTGCGGCAGACAGTATCCGGTGGTGTCAGGAATATTTACAACGTCTGCGCCAGCCGCAATTACAGCTTCCACGAGTTGTGCAAGAAACGCAAGGTCGGCCCGACCGGCATCCTCGGCAAAAAATTCAACCTGTACACCTTTCGCCTTCGCGTAATCAACTGCCCACACGCCCTGTTCCAGGATCTTTTCGCGTGTGCTGTTGAACTTGTGTTTTATGTGAATGTCAGATGATCCGATACCAGTGTGTATACGCCCGCGTTTTGCATAGCGGAGCGCTTCGGCTGCGACATCGATATCGTCTTTTTTCGCGCGTGTCAGTGCGCAGATTACAGGCTCGGAAACCGCCTTTGATATCTCGATTACCGAAAGGAAGTCGCCCGGACTTGAGATAGGGAAACCTGCCTCAATCACGTCAACCCCGAGTTCTTCCAATGCGCGAGCTATGGTAACCTTCTCACTTGTTGAAAGCTGGCATCCTGGCACTTGTTCGCCATCGCGAAGCGTTGTATCAAAGATTTCAATTTTCTTACTCATGATTTTCGCGTTTTATGTTATTGGTTGACCGGGGTTTGCACGGCCATCCGGATGTTATTACAAACGACATTGCCCATTACTTCGGTGCCGAGAATCTTCTCATGCTTCGTATTGGCGTCGGCGATATCGCGCGTGCGATAACCTTCTTTTAATGTTTGTTCTACGGCGCGGATAACAGCATCTGATTCTTCCTTCCGCCCAAGTGAAATATCGAGAAGCAGTGCTGCCGAAAGGATTGATGCCAAAGGGTTGGCAATACCCATTCCCGTAATGTCATGTGCGCTTCCGTGTATAGGTTCATATAGCCCGACCGTATCGCCAACGGATGCGGAGGCAAGCATTCCCATGGAGCCGGCAATCTGCGATGCTTCGTCAGTCAGGATGTCACCAAAAAGGTTACCGGTTACGACTACATCAAAGCTGCGTGGATTCTGGATCAGCTTCATCGCAGCAGCGTCTACGAACATGTGCTCAACAGTTACATCGGGATAGCTACGCGCAACATCCTGAACAACCGATCTCCAGAGGCGTGAGCTTTCAAGCACATTGGCCTTATCTACCGACGTTACTTTTTTCCGGCGGGTTTGAGCAGCCTTGAATGCTTTGTGCGCGATACGTTCAACCTCGAATTTGGAATAGATCATTGTGTCGAAAGCCGTATCGTTGTTGTTTTTCCTGCCTCGCTCACCGAAGTAAACATCACCGGTGAGTTCGCGAAAGAAAAGTATGTCCGATCCTTTCAGGATTTCCGGTTTAATACTACTCGCCTCTAGAAGTTCGTCAAACAATTTGATGGGACGAAGATTGGCGTATAGTCCGAGTTCCTTCCTCATCTTAAGCAATCCCTGTTCAGGACGAACGGGAAGTGTGGGATCATTATCATATTTCGGATGGCCGACAGCACCGAAGAGAATGGCGTCGCAGTTTTTCATTTTTTCAAGCGACTCCGCCGGAAGGGGATCACCTGTGGCTTCGATTGCTTCATGGCCTATTAAAGCCTCGTCGAACGCAATCTCAAAACCGTAACATTCTGCCACCTGTTCCAGGACCTTTCTGCCGCAATTCGTCACTTCTTTGCCGATTCCGTCGCCTGGCAGTATGGTGATCTTATATTTTTTACTCATTCGTTTTTCGTGATTAATGTGTCAGTTCAAAATGCTTTATGTCGTTCCGCAAACTCAGGAGGTAATCAATGTCATCGTATCCGTTTGTGAGACATGTCTTTTTGTACGGATTGATGTCAAATGATTCCGAGCTTCCATCAGGCAGGGAAACGCGTTGGTTTTGCAGATCTACGGTAATTTCTGCTTTCGGGTCTGCTTCGATTGCTGCAAAAACCTTCTTAAGAAATTCATCGGATACCTGTACCGGCAGTAGTGCGTTGTTCAACGCGTTGTTCTTGAAGATGTCTGCGAAGAAACTTGAAATAACAACACGTAATCCGTAGTCATAAATCGCCCACGCGGCGTGTTCGCGACTGCTTCCGCATCCGAAGTTCTTTCCCGCAACGAGGATCTTGCCGGTGTAGTCAGAGTTATTTAGAACGAAATCCGCATTCGGTGTATTTTCCGAGGTGTACCTCCAGTCACGGAAGAGGTTCTCACCAAAACCTTCACGGGTTGTCGCCTTGAGGAAACGCGCGGGAATGATCTGATCGGTATCAATATTTTCAATTGGCAATGGAATCGCCGTGCTTTTTAGCGTCGTGAATTTTTCTTTGCTCATCTGTATGCTCTGTCGTTTTTGACTTTATTGTACGATTTCGCGAACATCGGTGACTTTGCCTGTGATCGCGGCGGCTGCTGCACTCAGCGGGCTTGCCAGAAACGTTCTCGACTTCGGTCCCTGTCTTCCCTCGAAATTTCTGTTCGAAGTGCTGATGCAATATTTACCCGCAGGTATCTTGTCTTCATTCATTGCAAGACACGCTGAACATCCGGGCTGGCGTAGCTGAAATCCTGCTTCTTCAAATATTTTATCAAGGCCTTCCTTGCGTGCCTGCTCCTCAACTTGTTTCGATCCGGGAACAACCCATACCTCAACATTATCTGCTTTCTTTTTGCCTTTAACAATCGATGCAACAAGCCGGAGGTCTTCTATGCGCGCGTTGGTGCAGCTTCCGATGAAAACGTAATCGACAGGTTTGCCAAGCAATTGTGAGCCTTCAGCAAGGCCCATATAGTCAAGCGATTTCTTAAACGAAGTCTGTTCGCTGATATCTTTCAGTTCTTCAACGGTCGGGATACGGTCCGTTACCTTGATACCCATTCCCGGGTTTGTTCCATACGTAATCATCGGTGCGATGTCGGCGGCGTCGAACTCGAGAACTGCGTCATACTTAGCGCCTTCATCCGTGCGGAGTTGTCTCCATTGTTCGACCAAACGGTCAAACGCTTCACCCTGGGGTGCGAACTTTCGGCCACGGATGTAATTGAACGTTGTTTCATCCGGAGCAATCAATCCACCACGCGCACCCATTTCAATACTCATATTGCAAATGGTCATACGTGCCTCCATTGACAGACTCCTGATAGCTTCACCGGCATACTCAACAAAGTAGCCTGTTGCGCCGCTGGCAGAAATCTTCGCGATGATGTACAATATGATGTCTTTTGCAACGACGCCGTTCCCAAGCTTGCCGTTGATTTCAATCTTCATCGTCTTCGGACGATACTGCAGGATGCACTGTGTTGCGAGAACCTGTTCAACCTCGCTGGTTCCAATGCCGAACGCAATATTGCCGAATGCTCCGTGTGTCGATGTGTGACTGTCGCCGCAAACGATGGTCATCCCAGGAAGGGTAAGACCAAGTTCCGGTCCGATGATATGAACAATGCCCTGGAAAGGATGACCGAGATCGTAGAGTGTGATACCAAATTCGTTGCAATTCTTGCGGAGCGTTTCAACCTGGTGGCGCGAGAGTACCTCCTTGATGGGGAGGTGTTGATCAAGCGTCGGTACGTTGTGGTCTGGCGTTGCCGTTGTGCGGGCCGGGTTGAAAACTTTTGCGCCTCTTTTTCGGATACCATCGAAGGCCTGCGGGCTGGTTACTTCGTGAATGAAGTGGCGATCGATGTACAGTACGTCGGGATAACCTTCACTTTGCTTCACCACATGGGCATCCCAGATTTTGTCGAACAATGTTTTTGACTGACTCATGGTCTTATTCTGAAAGTCTGTTTTGGTTTTTTTGCCGATCGATAACAACTGTTAGTTTGTTCTTACTCGTTATAACGAAATCGTCCCGTCAGTTCTGCTGACGGGACGATCGTGTTTCTGTTATAATTCAGCTCTTCGTCGCTGCGTAAAATGCAAAAAGTTTCGAGGCAAATTCAATGTACGAAGATGAGAAATGTTGGGAGCTACATCAACAGAATGTTGAAAAATTTTTGCCCCGTACTAACAAGTGATTGGTAGCGGTCGTACGGCCTTTTTATGCTACCACCACGGCAGCGGGAGTTTGATTTCGTTGACAGAATTTACAATCAGATCCGGCTTGAAAGCGTATCGATTCAACTCTTCAATTCGCGTAATTCCACTTAGAACAAGGATCGTTTTGTATCCCATCTGAACGCCGCCCTGGATGTCCGTGCCCATCGTATCACCAATGATCGTTGTTTCAGCAGTTTCGAGACCCAGTGCTTTCCGGGCGGAACGCATCATCACGGGGCCGGGTTTGCCAATAACGAATGCACGAACTCCGGTTGCCTCTTCTATCATTGCTGTTGTTGCAGCAATGCCAAGATTATTCCAGCCTTTCATCTTTGGTGACGGATCGCGGTTGGTTGTGATGAACTTTGCGCCGTTAAGGATCATGTCCACGGCCCTTTGAACCATCTCGAGGGTAAAGTTTCTTCCTTCGCCCAGCACAACAAAATCAGGATCCGTCTCGACCAGTGAAATTCCGTTTTCATGGAGGCTTGTCAACAGTCCACCTTCACCCAGAACATAGGCTGTGCCGCGGGGTATCTGACTTGACAAAAATTTTCCCGTAGCCATTGCACTTGTGTAAATGTGATCTTCAGTGACTTTGATGCCCAGCTTCTGAAGTTTTCTCACCGCCTCCAGCCTTGTGCGTTGGCTGTTGTTCGTCATGAACATAAAGGGAATGTTCTGTTGCAGAAGCCGGCTCACAAAAAGGTCAGCTCCCGGTATCATTACGTCGCCACCGTAGACGACTCCGTCCATGTCAATCAATAATCCCTGTGCCATATAACACTTGTTCTATGGTTGGAAATTAAGCTTTTTAATTTGTGATTGCCAATCCCGTTAATAATTCACAACTACAACGTTAGCGGCGATGACAGATGAGGAGCGGCGCCATTGTCCGTGACTATTATTCCGGTAAAAACACTTGAACTGGCCCATAACCTCGCGTTGGGATGATGATGCGAATGACGTTCCCGCGCGGTAACCATGATAACTATTGAAGGTGATCTTTTCGCCCTCAACCACGACCGTATCGGTTGTTACTTTCTTCGGGAACTGACGCTCAAACTCGCGATACATGTCCATCAACAACCGGCGATCGTCATCATCAATCAACCACTCAAAGACCAAAAAGAAGGCCGGGTCTTCGATGCGAATATTGTATTTCGACAGATCAAAGGTGAGCCATCCGCGGCGCTGTTCAGATTTGGCAACAATACTTCCATTGTAAAGGTCCTTGTCGGGAAGACCAGTCTCCGGATTCACAGAAAGAAACCGAAGCCGTATCTTGAAGTCGTCAAATGTGTTGTAGGAAATTCTTAGCCTTGCCTTACGGGCAAAATATGGAAGTGTTAGTTCGGCCTGATATACGGGATATTTGTTTTCAATCAATAATGCCATTGCTGATCCGGCTGCAACGGAATCAACGTGAATGCTTCCGGCGTCGTACACGTTATTCCCCAATTGAAAGGTTCGTACGGGCTTTTTCTTTTTGGACTTGACTGTTATGTTCTTAAGCAATGTGGTCTGCTCCTGCATGTAAATGACCAATGGCTTTTTTGAAAGGAGGTCGCCGATCATGAAAGATTGCTTTCGAAAGCCGAGAGCTGAAAAGAGAAGCGAATCATTTTGATGTTTTGCAGGAATATGGATTTCGAACGTTCCGTCAGGATTTGAAATTGTACCTACGGAAGTGTTCAACATGCCGATGTTCGCATAGGCGATGGGTGATTTGTCGTCTTCGTTGAGAACAACGCCGGAGACAACAACCTGCCCGTAACTAACCGCAGATCCGGCGAGCAATAGTGTCACAATCAAATATCCCAATCGCATTACTGCCATATCCGTCATGAAGCACGTTAATATAATAAAAACGCCGGAATGACGTCATGAGGCAGCCAGCTAAACAAGGTATTCAAAAAGATTTTCGTTTTGATTCACAAGCGTATAGTTGAGGCTGTACTTGTCCATGCGCTCGACCAGGGAATGAAAGTCGTTACGTGACTTCACTTCGATACCGATGAGTGCGGGGCCGGTTTCCTTATTATGTTTTTGTATAAACTCAAACCGGACAATATCGTCAGTCGGGCCGAGTATGTGATTGACAAACTCCTTGAGCGCACCAGGGCGTTGCGCGAAACGCACGATGAAGTAATGCTTCAATCCCTCATACAGGAGGGAGCGTTCCTTGATTTCCTGCATCCGGTCGATATCGTTATTACCGCCGCTCAAAATGCAGACGACCTTCTTCCCGGTGAGGTGCTTTTTGTACAGATCAAGTGCTGCTATCGTTAACGCTCCCGCCGGCTCCGCGACGATCGCGTCTTCGTTATAGAGCTGCAATATCGTGGAACTGATCTTTCCCTCAGGTACCAGTAGCATGTCCGTGATAACGTGCCTGCAAATCGCGAACGTGAGCTCTCCGACTCTTTGAACGGCTGCACCATCAACGAAACGTTGGATTTTCTCGAGGCGTACGGGTTTCCCTTCGCGGAGCGCCTCCTTCATCGAGGGCGCACCCGCAGGTTCCACACCGATAATCCGCGTGTTTGGGGAGTGATCCTTGCAGTAAGTTCCCACACCCGCGCATAATCCGCCACCACCTACGGGGACGAAGATATAATCGGGATCGTTGAGCTCAGACAAAATTTCCAAAGCAACAGTCCCCTGACCTTCGATCACTTTGGGATGATCGAATGGTGGAATAAAAGTTATTCCTTTTTCCTGCGCGAAAGTGATTGCCTGAGTCTGGCACTCGTCGAACGTATCACCGGTTAACACGATGTCGATATTCTCGCCACCGAACATTCTAACCTGGTTGATCTTCTGTTTCGGCGTGATTGCCGGCATATAAATCGTTCCACGCAGGTTCAGAGCGCGGCACGAGAATGCTACACCCTGGGCGTGATTCCCCGCGCTGGCACAAACCACGCCGCGTTCGCGTTGCGCTTTGTCGAGACTGTTAATCAGGTTGTACGCGCCACGAATTTTGTAGGAGCGAACAACCTGCAGGTCTTCGCGCTTAAGGTAGATCTCCGCGCCAAATTTCTCCGATAACTTACGGTGGTACTGCAGCGGTGTTTTCAAGACTACCGGTTTCAGCACCGCGTAGGCAGCTTCGATGTTGATGGTTGCAGCTTGTGTGGTCATAATCATTCCGGATAAAACGAGAGAACCAGAGGTTTCGCAATCGAATGCCTCCGGTTCTCATATTGTTTGTCTGGACTTGGGTCCAGTCAGGAGTAGACGGCGATCAATTGATCATGCTCGCTTCAACCTGCTGTTTTTCCGGACGCAGTTTGCGTACTGCGGCTCCTGCCTGCCACAATTCACTTTCGCGAAGTTCTTTCAATTCTTCAGCAAGTTTCTCACGATAGTCGGGCTTACTGCAGGTTTCGATTGTTCTTCTTGCCTCTTCGCCGGTTGCCACGCTCTTGTACAGCTCCTGGAACACAGGCAGAGTAGCAGCCTTGAACTTTTTCTTCCAGTCAAGTGCACCACGTTGAGCAGTAGTGGAGCAGTTGGCGTACATCCAGTCCATGCCGTTTTCTGCGACAAGAGGCATAAGGCTCTGGGTAAGCTCTTCAACAGTTTCGTTAAACGCCTCTGAAGGTGAGTGGCCGTTGGCACGCAACACTTCGTATTGTGCTTCGAAGATTCCGGCGATTGCGCCCATCAGGGTTCCGCGTTCTCCGGAAAGATCCGAGTAAACTTCTTTCTTGAAGTCAGTTTCAAAGAGATATCCTGATCCTACACCAATGCCAAGGGCGATAGCTTTTGTTTTCGCGTTTCCGGTTGCATCCTGGAACACGGCGTAGCTTGAATTGATACCTTTTCCCTGAAGGAAGAGGCGGCGGACCGAAGTTCCCGAACCCTTTGGTGCAGCGAGAACAACGTCAATATCAGCAGGAGGAATGATACCTGTTTGTTCCTTGAATGTGATTCCAAAACCGTGTGAGAAGTACAATGTTTTGCCTTTGGTCAGGTAAGGCTTGATTGTTGGCCACAGCGCGATTTGTCCGGCGTCAGACAAAAGGAATTGGATTATCGTGCCGCGCTTTGCGGCTTCTTCGATTTCGAAAAGCGTTTCACCGGGAACCCAGCCGTGACTGACAGCCTTATCCCATGTCTTCGAACCTTTTCGTTGCCCGACAATTACCCTGAAACCATTGTCACGCAGGTTAAGTCCCTGTGCAGGTCCCTGCACGCCGTATCCGATTATTGCAATTGTCTCATCTTTCAAAACCTCCAGCGCTTTTTCCATCGGGAACTCCTCCCGTGTTACTACTTCTTCGACGACGCCGCCAAAATTGATTTGTGCCATAATTGTGTGTTTAGTTTTTTCTTGTAGTGTTTAAGTTCTGTTTAATGCGCAGGCTATTCGTTATGCCACCTGCTTGTTATTTTTTTCGCTGAGTTCAAAGTATAGTTCGCAACCTGTGCAGAAACGCGCCTCTTCAACTTCAATCAGTTTTTCCAATTGATGTTTCACCTTTTCCATCAGGTCAGGAGTTGTGTGTAATAATAGTACGGCAACACCTCTTCGGAAATCGTCCTCGTTTTCGTGCGCGATCAATTTCTTGATGCGTACCCTCCGCCGGTTCAGCACATTCACGATCCGGTTCAATACCGAAAAATTGTTATCTGAAAGAATCTCAAGGGTGAAATCTTGTTTCATTTTCTTAACTATTTGGTTAATCACCCGACTCATCGGGCTTCTTAATCTATTTTGTGGGTGGCGCCTCAAGTAGCACTTCCGATACGCCTGCTCCTGCTGGTACCATAGGGAATACGTTGTCCTCCTTACCGACGACAACTTCCAGGAAATAGGGAGTCTCAGCCTTCAGCATTTCGTCGACAGCAGAAAGCAGGGATTCACGGTCTTCAACCTTCTTCGCAGGGATTCCATATGCATCCGCAAGCTTAACGAAATCAGGATTTACCATTTCGGTAAACGAATACCGCTTTCCATGGAACAGTTGCTGCCATTGTCTTACCATTCCCAGGAAGTTGTTATTCAATACCACAATTTTTACCGGAATCTTGTACTGCATGATCGTTCCCAATTCCTGCACGGTCATTTGGTAACCGCCATCACCGATCACGGCAATAACGTGCTGATCCGGTTTCGCGAGTTTGGCACCCAGCGCTGCCGGAAGGGCAAATCCCATAGTACCTGCTCCGCCTGACGTCACCTGCGTGCGGGGATTGTTGAAGTGGTAGTACCTTGATGTTACCATCTGGTGCTGCCCTACATCGGTGACGACGATTGCATCGCCTTTTGTGATATTCGACAGGTGATAGATGACTTCAGCCATCTTAAGATCGTGATCCGAGTTGAGCTCGGGGGCGACCACTTTGTCGAACTCAATCTTGTTGAGCTTTTGGAAGCTGCTAATCCATTCTTCGTGGCGGTTCTCACGGCAAAGGGGCCTAAGCGCGTCCAATGCTTCCTTTGCATCCGCGTGAACCGCAACTTCCGCTTTGATGATCTTGTTGATTTCGGCTTTATCGATATCGATATGAACCACCCGTGCCTGGCGTGCGTATTTGCTTACGTTACCGGTTACGCGATCGTCGAATCGCATACCCACGGCAATCAACACGTCGCATTCGTTGGTATTGATATTTGGGCCGTAGTTGCCATGCATCCCCAGGTAGCCCACGTAGTTCGCATGATCAGCCGGGAAACCACCCAGCCCGAGTAATGTACAGGCTACCGGTATACCGGTCTTTTCAGATAATGCGACTAATGAGTCAGTTGCACCCGATAGCAGAACACCCTGTCCGCAGAGCAGGTATGGCCGCTTCGCCGAATTGATGAGCTGTGCAGCTGCTTCAACCTCCGAAATCTTAAGAACAGGTTTTGGTTTATAGGTTCTGATGAAGTCACACTTGCGATATTCGGTTTCTTCAATCAATTCATTTTGTGCATTCTTGGTGATGTCAATCAATACAGGACCCTGACGACCTGTCCGTGCAATGTAAAATGCGCGGGCGACAGCTGATGCGATGTCTTTGGCTTCAGTAACCTGGACGTTCCATTTGGTAACAGGGATCGTTGTGTTTACGACGTCTGTTTCCTGGAATGCATCAGTTCCAAGGAGGTGCGCGAACACCTGTCCCGTGATACACACGAGTGGGGTTGAGTCAATGAGTGCGTCGGCCAGCCCCGTAACAAGGTTTGTTGCGCCTGGACCTGACGTTGCGAAAACCACTCCGACGTCGCCGGAAACGCGGGCAAAACCCTGGGCGGCGTGGATCGCACCCTGCTCGTGACGAACAAGGATGTGGTTCAGTCTGTCCTGATAGGTATACAACGCATCGTATACTGGCATGATTGCTCCTCCGGGATATCCGAAAATGGTTTTTACCCCTTCACCAATCAGGCTGCGCAGCAAAACTTCCGATCCGGAGATTGTATGTTTTGCGGGTTGTTCAACATCGGATTTACTCTTCGTCAGTAACGCATCCATCGGCTGCAGTTTTTACGTGTTTAGCATATTTCAACAGAATTCCGTTCTTCGCTCTGAGCGGTGGCATTTGCCACGCTGCTCTTCGTTTTTCAAGAACGGCGTCATCGACAATCAGATTGATCGCATGCTTTTGCACATCGATCTCGATGATGTCACCGTCTTCCACCAATGCAATTAGGCCTCCTTCCATCGCCTCAGGCGTAATGTGTCCAATGACGAAACCGTGAGAACCGCCGGAGAACCTTCCGTCAGTAATTAGTGCGACTTCCTTACCAAGGCCTGCACCCATTATGGCCGATGTAGGTTTAAGCATTTCCGGCATGCCGGGTGCTCCTTTGGGTCCGACGTAACGAATCACCACGACGTCGCCACTTTTCACTCTGCCATTGGCAATCCCTTCGACAAGTTCAAACTCACCGTTGAACACACGAGCCGGACCTTTAAATTTCTCACCTTCCTTGCCGGTGATCTTCGCTACCGAACCGCCCGTTGCAAGGTTGCCGTACAAGATCTGCAGGTGGCCCGTTGCTTTTATCGGTTTTTCGAGCGGCACGATCACGTCTTGTGTGTTGAACCCGAGAGCTGGAATATCCTTGAGATTTTCGCTGATGGTCTTGCCGGTAACCGTCGTACAATCTCCGTGAAGGAATCCCCTTTCAAGCAAATATTTCATCACAATCGGAACACCACCGATCCGATGCAGTTCTTCCATCAGGTACTTTCCGCTGGGTTTCAAATCAGCGATAAGCGGAGTCTTGTCCGAAATCCGCTGGAAATCTTCCTGTGTCAGGTTCACACCTGCGGCTTTCGCCATCGCGATGAGGTGCAACACCGCATTAGTCGAACCACCTAACGCCATGACTACGGTAATTGCGTTTTCAAATGCCTTGAACGTCATGATGTCGCGCGGCTTGAGATCAATCGCCAGCAAATGTTTCATTGCCTTCGCAGCCGCTTTGCACTCCTCAGCCTTCTCCGGGCTAAGCGCCGGATTTGAAGAGGAGTATGGCAACGACATTCCCAGTGCTTCAATCGCAGACGCCATGGTGTTGGCAGTGTACATACCACCGCAGGCACCTGCGCCGGGGCAACTATGCTGTACGATACCCTTGAAATCTTCCGGCGTTATCTTTCCTGCCATTCGTTCTCCGAGAGCTTCAAATGCAGAAATAATATTCAGCGTACGCCCTTTGTAATGTCCGCCGGCGATTGTCCCTCCGTACACCATGATCGACGGTCTGTTCAACCTTCCCATGGCAATGAGAGCGCCCGGCATATTTTTGTCGCACCCTACTACCGCGATGAGGCCGTCATAATATTGGGCACCGCATACGGCTTCAATTGAGTCGGCAATAATTTCACGGCTCACGAGCGAATAGCGCATTCCCTCGGTTCCGTTGCTCATTCCGTCGCTTACTCCAATCGTGTTAAAGACCAGGCCCACAAGGTCGTTACCCCACACTGCGGAT
Source organism: Bacteroidota bacterium (assembly GCA_023428695.1). Lineage (GTDB taxonomy): Bacteria > Bacteroidota > Bacteroidia > Cytophagales > Cyclobacteriaceae > Ohtaekwangia. The sequence continues at coordinate 114,852 of JAEYWY010000002.1, read as the reverse complement.
TTTACCTGTTGGGCAAGTTGATTAAGGTGCATGTTGCAGGTGTTCCCGTCATAGCCTGTGCTGACGATACCTACCTGCGCTTTAAGCATATCGGCTTCAGTAAGACCAATCCCGTAAAGCATTGCCTGCGCGGCAGGCAACGTCGGATCCTGAGTGAGTGTCTTGCTGTATTTGTTCAGTTCGTTCACGTTCGTTATTCAGATCTTTAGGTTAAAAAATATTTTTCACGACTGAACGGCGGCATGACCCCGTTGCAGTCAAATGGTAGTTTTATATAATCACGTAGCTGAAAGACTTCTCCAGCACCTGACATTTATAGGCATCCTGCACGGTAGCCCCGAGGCTTTCAAACCACGGCTTCTGAAAGGGTTTGGCGTCAATGGATTCAATGCCTACTATTTCGGCTGCCGTTCCGCAGAGGAATGCACTATCTGCCGATTCAAGTTCATCCGGAGAAATGACTTTCTCTTCAACCGGAATATCGAGTTCGCGGCAGATGTTCATTACAGTCTGGCGAGTGATTCCCGGGAGTATATGTCCAAGTGACGGGGTATACAATACACCGTTTTTTTCCATGAAGAAGTTTGCACCCGGTGCTTCGGCAACATTACCGTTCATGTCAAGCATAAGCGCCTCGTCGTAGCCGCGCACTTTTGCTTCGCTGGTTGCGAGAATAGAGTTGACGTAATGACCGGTAACCTTTGCTTCCATTTTCAGCGAGTTGGGATTAGGTCGCTGATAGGATGACACACAAAGTTTGAGTTGTTTGTCGCCATGATACTTTTCCCATCTCCATGTGCACATCATCAGGTACACTTCAGATGTATGCGTGAGTTGCATGTTCGGGCCACAATACACCAGAGGGCGGATGTAAGCGTCGGAGAATTCGTTTTTTTCAAGAAGCTGGTATGCGATCTGGATCAGTTCATCGGTTTCATATTGAAATGGGATACCGACGAGCGCACAACTTTTCTTCAGTCGTTCGAAGTGTTCGTACGCTTTAAAGATTTTGGTTCCGTTTTGGGTTTCATATGCACGGATGCCTTCGAAGACGCCCATTCCGTAATGCAGTGACTGGCTGTACAGGTCGGTATGCGCATCGACGGCTTTAATGAACTTACCATTCAGGAACAGGATCGTGTCTTTGGTATAGTACATGTGTTTTTTTACAACTGTTAGTTTGTTCTTCCGCCTATAAAACAAAACCGCCCCGGGGTTCCGGGGCGGTTCGTTTCATGTTCTCAAAATCAAGTCCATTCACTATCGCCCCGTTTGACTCCAAGCAGGTTCACGATAATGAGAAGCACAGAAATGCAATTCAAACCTATGCGGTTTAACAAGCGTTCGGTCATTTTTAGTTTCTGTGACATAAAATTCTGTGCGAGTACAATTGTCACAAATAATCGTTTACCATTCAAGTATTTGCAACAAAAAAGTTGAAAAATCCGCGTAAACGGATGTTAGTTTCGCGTACGTGTGTTCGTAAATCACGATGCCAGATATTCAATAAGTCCGTCGCGGATAGCAGTAAACGTGTTCACCAGGGTCGTTTCATCTTCTTCGAGAAGCGTTACCCGGAAGCCCTCAAGCTCGGAACAAAATGATGAAATTGGAACAACACAAACACCTTTGGCAGCCAGCAGGTAGTAGACGAACCGCTTATCCAAATGAATATCTGACGACACCCAACCTTCCACCAGATTTCTAATCTCAGGATTGTCAACCTTCAGTCGCTGGGTCGGTTTCAGTGAGCCTTCGCGAAATATGATGGTGTTGTAAAACGCACCAAACGTTTCGTTGAACGTCAACTGTGGAACTGTACTTAGTATGTCGGTGATGATCTTGCTTCTTCGTCCGATGTTACGGTTTGTCTCATCACGATATGTCTTGAAACGCGGATCGCCAAAGATTTTCGGTATCGCTACCTGTGGCAATTTGGTTGAGCACACCTCGATCATCTTCGCGTTGTCAAGTGCCGTACACAAGCGGTTGAAATCCTCGTCCTTGCTGCGATTGTAATACTCCATCCACCCGCAACGAGCCCCGGGCCACGGCAACTCTTTCGAAATTCCTTTCATCGAAATGCCGGGAACGTCTCCGATGATTTCGGCAAGTGCGTAAGCTCTCACACCGTTGTAGGTGATGTTGATATAGATCTCGTCCGCAATAAGAAAAAGGTCGAACTCTTTGGCAATTTCAACTATCCTTTTGAGTGTCTCAAGCGGATAAACCATTCCTGTCGGATTGTCGGGATTGATAATTAATATTCCGACAACGTTAGGGTTGTACTTAACCTTGTTGTAAAGGTCATCAAGATCGGGATACCACTTGTTGTTGGGATCGAGCTTGTATGTGAGTGGTTCATGACTGGCATGGGCAGCTTCGGCGCTTGAGTGCGTTGAATATGCAGGTGACGGTCCGATGATCCGTGACGTCGGTGTAATGAATTGATACGCCTTCGATATGGCATCGCCAAGTCCGTTGAAGAAGCAGATGTCATCCGCTGTAATCTGCACACCATTCAGGGCGTTAGTCTGCTTCGCGAGAAACTCACGCGTTTCAAGCATTCCTTTCGAAGGACAGTAGCTGTACGTATCGTCCTGCCTCATTAAGTCGGCGACGATGTCTTTGATCCACTGCGGAAGCTTGTGATTCTTCTGAATCGGATCACCGATATTCTCAAACGAAATACTGACACCGAGTTTTTTCAGCTGGTCAGCTTTCTTGACGATCTCACGAATCTCATAACTTAGTTCGTTAGCGCCCTCACTTAATAATTTTTGCCGCATGTTGTTCGACGGAAAAGTCGCGCAAAGTTTGCATTAGTTTTCTTTTATTAAAAACAACCCGGCATTTTTTGATAATCCTAACGATAGTAAGCAAGGTTGCGAGTAGTCTTCCGGATTTTTCCTATCTTGAGTTATCGTTGTTTTAACCGTTAACCAGGTACCATTATGAAAACCGTTGTGTCTTGCATAACCGGGTGTGTTGTGCTTATCCTGATCTCCGCGTGGGGTTTCTTCGGTCATAAGAAAATCAACAACCTCGCCGTTTTTACGCTTCCCCCTGAAATGATCGGATTCTATAAAAAGAATCTTACCTATCTGACTGAAACGGCAGTTAACCCCGACCGACGCCGCTATTCAGTAGTTGATGAAGCAGCGCGTCATTATATCGACCTGGATCATTACGGGGACAGCGCATTATACAAGATGCCGCGGCGCTGGGAGGAAGCCGAAGCACTTTATTCAGAAGACACGCTGAAGAGTTACGGCATTGTTCCGTGGCATGTGTACCGCATGTACCTGAGATTGCGTGAAGCGTTCCTGATGCGAGACCCGCAACGTGTTCTCAGAATGTCGTCGGAGATTGGTCATTACATTGGTGACGCTCATGTTCCCCTTCACACAACCGAAAATTACAACGGGCAGCTTACCGGACAGGATGGCATTCACGGGTTCTGGGAATCGAGACTGGTGGAGTTGTATTCAGAGGAGTATGACTTTTTCGTTGGCCGCGCAAAGTACCTTCCCGATCCGCAGTTAGCGATCTGGGATGCTGTTATTGAGTCGCATCTGTTGAAGGACTCCGTGCTGAATGAAGAGAGAAAGCTCTCTGAGAAATTCGGAGATCGCAAGTTCACATTCGAAACCAAGGGAAGAACGACAGTAAAAGTTTACTCGCGCGAATATTCGGAGGCGTATCACAAGATATTGAGGGGGATGGTTGAACGACGAATGCGGGCGGCAGTGGTCATGACAGGTAGTTTTTGGTATACCGCCTGGGTCGATGCTGGTCAGCCGGATCTTGATGCGTTCATTGGCTATGAACCCACCGAAGCGGAGCTTGAAGCGCGCCGGGTTGAGCTCCAGGAGTGGCGGAAGAAAAAGGTGGATGCCCGAAGTCATGACGCGGACGCCGAGGACTGAACCAAAACCGGTACCAACTTAATTTACTAACTTAGCTTTTTCTCAGGGCCTCCGGACCAACGACTGCGGTATGAAGGGAAGAATCATCTCATTGATAATACTATTCTGCTTGCCGGCATTCATACGCGCGCAGCAGGTAATCGAAATTGATGACCGTCGCGATGAACGGAACTTCATGCCCTATGAAATTCCCTTCTATCTTGACACAACGAACAGGCTATCGTTCCACGAAATTTCTTCGCATTATTTCTCAAACCGGTACAACGTCCATCCCGGTTATCAGAATAAAGATTTCAGGACAAACGCATCGTATTGGATAAGACTGCCGATCAGGCACAACTCACACTCCGGGAAACTATGGCTTCTCGAGTTTTATGATCAAACGATCGATCGCCTGGAGGCATACATTCCGCAAGCGAACGGATCATTCCGCAAGGTTGTAATGGGTGACAAAATCCCGTTTTCCGAACGGTTGATCCCGCATAAGAATTTCGAGATTCCATTGAGCATGACCAGCGATACGGTTATGCATTATTATTTCAGAGTCGAGTCCCATGATTTTGCCGACCTGCGCGTGGCTTTGCGATCCACAAACTGGTTTGTCTACTATGCACTGAATGAGTACTTCCTGTTTGGAATATTTTATGGGATGATACTCATTATTACCCTTTACAACTTCCTTGTCTTTCTGGCGATTCGCGAGCGCAAAAACATTTACTACATAATCTATCTGCTTTGCGTTGCCGCATATGCCGTGAGTCTCGACGGAATCGGATTCCAGTTTCTGTGGCCAAACAGTCCTCACTGGAATGACTACGCGGTTGGAATCTCGCTTTACAGCGTAATAATCTCATCCCTGGTATTTACGCGGCGATTTCTTCGAACGCGGACCATCGCGCCTGCACTCGACCGTGTTTTCGTCGCACTCATTATATTAAGGAGTCTTTGGTTTCTCATCGCGCTGATATTTTTCCCGCAGCACCTTCCGTACCGTGCCACGGATATCATCCCGCTTTCACTCATTTTCGTTACCGGGATCGTGGTATGGCGTCGCGGCTATCATCCGGCTCGCTTTTTTGTAGCCGCGTATGGTGTTCTGTTTGCCGGGTTCTTCCTCCGGACACTCGTTTATTTTAATGTGTTACGCTTCACAACGCTGTCGCACTACAGCCTTCATATAAGCTTTGTTCTTGAGATGTTGCTTCTCACGTTCGCGTTGGGTGACCGCATCCGGATTCTCAAATCGATGCGCGACCGGGCGCTGAAGCGGATTATCAAACAGCACGAAATCAACAGCAAGCTCAAGGACAAAGTGACCCGCGAACTTGAGCAGAAAGTGGAGGAACGGACGCTCGAATTGCACGAAAAGAACCACCAGCTGGAGGAAATCAACCGAAAACTTGAGCAGCAAGCCCGTGAAATCAATCAGATCAATTCAATGCTCGATCTGGATAACTGGAAACTTAAAAACAGCATCAAGGAGGTTCTGAATGAGCGCTTGATGGAGAAAACCATGGATTACAGGCAGTTCCAGACCATTTATCCGGATACACTGGCATGTCACAGGTTCCTCGAAACACTCAAATGGGAGAAGGGGTACCGGTGCCGGAAATGCCACAATGAAAAGTATTTTGACGGGTCCCAGAAGTTTGCCCGACGCTGCACCCGGTGCGGATATAATGAGTCAATCACTGCCTACACCATCTTTCACAGCATCAAATTCCCGATTGAGAAGGCATTTTACCTGGCATATCTGGAAGTTGGAGGCAAACACGACCTCACATTGGAGGCGCTGGCTGAAAAACTGGACCTTCGGGTAAACACCGTCTGGAGTTTCCGGCACAAGGTTCTGGAGCGTGTAACCGAACTCGAAAAACGGGGAAAGAGACCCGTGGTATCGCGGTGGGAGGAAGTCATTCTGTTACATGATGAGCCGGGTAAACCGACGAAATCCAAGGCAACAAAGCGTGCATCTGTGGTCAAAAACTGACATCAAAAAGACGCCCTTCAGGTTATCAAACGCACCTCTTCGACGGGGTGTTTTTTTTATGTGAAATGCTACGGCTAAAGCGCCAAACCCAGCCCGAAATCGTTTGAAATGAATGTTTTTTTTCCTGAAAAAAGACCCTCGTAAAAGCGCGCATTTTCAGGTGGAAAATAACATGTTCTTCCCAAAAAATTACCCCTGTCACTTGCTTTTATTAAAATTTAGGTCACCAAAAAACAAATGATGACCTTATGAAAAAACTTTTACTCTTTACGCTGTTTTCCATTTTGTGGAGCGCGGCGTGGTCACAGGACAGGACCGTCACCGGGAAGGTGACCTCCGCAGATGAGGAGGGCCCGCTACCCGGAGTGAACGTGATCGTTCAGGGTACTACGAAAGGTACCACTACCGATTCGGAAGGGAATTTCTCTCTTCAACTAACCCCCGCCGAAAACACCCTCGTCTTTTCGTTTGTGGGATACCTCGCACAAACCATTCAGGTCGAGAGCCAGACCGTCATCAACGTCGTTCTTCAGCCGGACGTGATTTCGTTGAGTGAAATTGTGGTGGTTGGATATGGAACGCAACGGGAAAAGGACCTTACATCCGCGATCTCAACGGTAAAGACCGATGAAATCGTCAAAACTCCAACCAGCCAGGCGATGCAGGCGTTGCAGGGTAAAGTTCCCGGCGTGCAGATCGTGAGCAGCGGCTCCCCGGGCAATTCGCCGACAGTTCGGATCAGGGGTCTCGGTTCTTATCCCGGTATCAGTAATTCTGCGCCGCTCTATGTGGTAGACGGGATGTTCTTCGATAACATCGACTTCCTTAACACGGCAGACATTGCGTCCATCTCTATATTAAAAGATGCATCGGCAGCTGCAATCTTTGGGGTAAGGGCCGCCAACGGGGTTGTCTTGATCGAGACCAAGAGTGGAAAGATCAATCAGAAAGCACAAATCACTTACAGTGGCTACTACGGTGTACAGCGTGCTCAAAATGTGTTGCAGATGGCGAATGCTGAGCAGTTCACCAATATGGCGAATGAATCGGGATCGGTTCCCGATGCAACCAATGTCCTGAATGCGATGCAACGTTACGGCCGGAGTCGCATCAACCCGAATGTACCGGATGTAAATACCGATTGGTATAAAGAAGTATTGCGCTCGGCGGCAATCCAAAGCCACAGTGTCGATATCTCCGGTGGTAACCAAACAAGCAGCTACTCTATTGGTGGAAGTTTTTTCGGACAGGATGGTATTCTGGACATGAAAAACAACTATGAACGTTTCAACCTCCGTGCCCGTGTTGACTATCAGGCAACTGACTGGTTGAAAGTGGGAGGTAATGTTACGTTGAGTAATGCTTCCCAGTACTCTCCTGATAATGCTGTATGGAATCAGGTTTACTACGCTGTTCCGATACTGCCTGTTCGCGATCCGCTGAATACTGTAGCGACACCGGAACCATGGGGCAACGCACAGGATATTGGCTACCGTAATGGACAGAACCCGTTCCCGACAATGAGGTATAACGATGATTTCAAACACAACAGGACATTTTTTGGAAACTTCTATGCGAAACTGGATCTGATTCCTAACAAGCTGTCGTTCCAGTCCACTTATAACAGCGCATATATTTTCATGAATCAGCGCGTAATGAATCTGCCGTTCCATTTGGGCGACAATTTCCGCAGGGAAAACGCTACGCTGAGAAAGACTGTCGAAACCAGAGTGAACCAGTTCTGGGATAATGTGCTCACATACGATGAGACTTTTGGCGACCACAATGTTCAGGTGATGGTCGGTACTTCCTTCCGCGATGAATCATTCCAGAAGCTTGAAGCCGCAGGTAGCGAGTTCGTTGACCTCTCGGAAAAAGCATGGTACCTCAACTTCGCCGGCGTGAAGGACGAACAAAGCATCAAGGATGATGGCTCGCGTCAATATGGTTTGTCTTACTTCTCACGTGTAGCATACAACTTCAAAGACAAGTACCTGGTGTATGGAACGATGCGTGCAGATGGTACGAACAAGTATCAAACGAAGTGGGGATACTTCCCATCCGTAGGTGCCGGCTGGGTAATCTCTGAAGAGAACTTCATGAGTAATGTGAACGCTGTCGACTTCCTCAAAATCCGCGGAAGCTGGGGTCAGCTTGGCAACGATAAGATTGCAGCCAGTGATGGAAGCAACACGACAAGCACAATTGTCACTGCTGTAGATGACAACGAAATAACAGGCGTACTGACAACAAACACATTCGACTATCTGAGTTGGGAACTGGTTGAACAGTGGAATATCGGATTTACAACCAGATTGCTTAACGATCGCCTTTCCGGTGACATCGATTACTATTCCCGCGATACAAAAGACGCGGCAATCTACATCGTCCAGCCTATGGGTGGTACGACGGTACGCAGATCACTTGGTGTTATCAGGAACTCCGGGCTTGAGTTCGCTTTGAACTGGAGTGACAGAACCGCCAGCAACATCACATACAACGTCGGTGTTAACATGGCAACGCTTAAGAATGAAGTACGCGACCTTTACGGACAGGCGTATGTTGACGGTGGTTCGGCAGAATTCCGCCAGCGCTCGATTGTTGGTGAGCCGCTGCTGGCATTCTACGGATACGAAGTTCTCGGTGTATACCAAAACGCAGAACAGATATCATCTGATCCTGTCGCATCAGCATACAACACTGCAAACCCGGGGAGCCCGCTTGTTCCCGGTGACTTTATCTACAAGGATCGCAATGGCGACAATTTAATCAACGACGACGACCGTACCGTGCTTGGATCATTCTTCCCGAAGCTGACATATGGTGCAAACATTGGAGTCGGCTGGAGAAATTTTGATCTCTCTGTTGCCGTGATGGGCCAACGCGGAAATAAGATACTTAACCGCAAGCGTGGTGAGATTATCTGGACCTCTGATGGAAATTTGGACGCCGACCTCGCGAAGAACAGGTGGCATGGTGAAGGCACTTCCAACAAATATCCTTCTTCGGCCGGTTTGCGCAAAGGATGGAACCAGAAAATGAGTGACTACTTTGTTGAAGATGGCTCATTCTTCCGCATCCAGAATATCACACTTGCCTACACGGTGAAGGGCCAGGAACTATTCGGTGCATCAATGCCTGAAACGCGGATAATTTTCACTGCAGAACGTCCGCTTACATCTTTCAAATACAATGGCTTCAACCCTGAAATATCCGATGGCGTTGACGTGCAGACGTATCCGATACCTGCAGTTTACACGGTTGGACTGAATGTCAAACTATGACCGCAAAAGAAACGACTATGAAAAAATTGATTAAAACATCTAAAATTCTTGCGCTGTTGGCAGTCGTGATGGTTGCACAATCATGTCACAACCTTCTCGACGAGGCGCCGGAAAATAAAAGCTTTGCCGGTGAAACCGATTACACGCAAAGCGAGAATATGGTTTTGCACCTGCTCGGAGTGTACGCCGAGTTTTATGCCCGCGGCTGGGAAGACTATCCACTCCTTTCTGTAAGAGGTGATGATGTCAACGCCGGCGGACTTGGTGACCAGCAGGATTTTACCGAGACAGACAAATACAACTACAACAAGGATTACTGGATGTACAACTCTGCATGGCAGAACCTTTACCGCGACATCTACATCGGTGAAACAGCACGCGAACAAATTGAACTTTTCAAGGAACACGCGCCTAATCCAGCCGTTGCGGATCAATACATTGCTGAAATCAAAACGCTCAAAGCGTTCATGCTTCTGCAGTTGTCCCGTGTGTGGGGCGATATCTACATTCCTACGTCGTCCGACCGCGGTGCTTTGTTCGTAACAGAAGTATCGACGAAGGATCAGGTGATGCAGTATATCTCCGATGAAATGGATGCAGCAATTCCGCTTCTGCCAAACATGCGACCCAACGAACGCACTGATATACCCGGTGGCGTTACCCGATACACCGCTTTGGCAATCAAAGCCATGGCAAACCTCGAGTTGAAAAACTATCAGGCAGTAGCTGATGCTACATCCCAGATAATCGCATCCAACAAGTTCTCGCTCGATCCGGATTTCTATCAGCTGTTCAAATATCCCGGAAAGTTGAGCAATGAAAACCTGCTTGAAATTCAGTACTCTGATTTCGGACAAGGTTCAGGATTCTCGACGACCTATCTCTATGCATTCTTTGGCCCGGAAAACTGGACGCCGGCAGTTGCGGGTGCCGGTAGTGGTTGGGGCTTTTACGAACCAAGCATGAAGTTCATCAAGTTTATGCTTGATCGCGGTGAAACAATTCGTCTCGAAACCAGTGTCCTGTTCACTGACCGTGGTATTGACGCGATCAAAGCTGATCCAAATTATTCTACGCTTCCTGCATGGATCAGCAATACAACCCGTGATGGTGACCGGTTTAACAATTTTAACCGCGCCATGTTCTCAAGTGGCAAGCACTATCTGCCTTCGGTTCAGCTAACGCCGGGACGTACAGAATACGGTCAAAGCAAAAACTTTATTTGCATCCGTTACGCTGAAGTCCTGCTTATGCATGCAGAAGCGTTGACACTTGGTGCAACCGGAACAGGTCTCACAGCAGATCAGGCCGTTAACCTTGTAAGAGCAAGGGCAAACATGTCGCCGCTTTCCGGTGTCACGCACGATCAGGTAATGGACGAAAAGTTCGCTGAACTCGCTATGGAGTGGGGTATCCGCTTCAACGACATGGTACGACTCGAGCGCTATGGAGATCTGAGTTACGATGGTCGCACATTCAGCGCAGCAGATATCTTCCTGCCTTATCCGCAACTCCAGGTAGACCAATTGCCCGCACTTACAAACAAATAGTTAGGCCGATTAAAAATCTTTTGAACTATGTTAAGTATGAAAGGACTAAAACTGATAATACCCGGACTGCTCCTCGTCTTATTCTCCTGTAAGGATTCCTATATCGACGACATCAGCAGAGTAGATCCCGGTGACGACATGACTGCACCTGTCGTTAACGTAACGTACCCTGCAGAAGGGACCAAAATAAAAGTTAACGAAGATGTAACATCAATTGCCATCAACTTCGAGGTAACGGATGATATTGAAATTGCAACGGTGACGGTGAAGATCGACAATGAGGTGATCGCAACGTTCAACGACTTCCTTGACTACCGGATATTGAAGAAGCAACTTGTGTACGATGCCCTTACGACGGGTGAACACGTTCTTAACATCACGGCGGTTGATATTGAAGGAAAGGAGACCACGAAGCTGGTGAACTTTGAAAAAGAACCGGCATACGTTCCGGTGTATCCCGGCGAGGTTTTCTATATGCCATTCGACGGCAATTTCATCGAACTGGTAAGCGTTTCATTCCCGGCTACCGTGGGTAATCCCGGATTCTCGTCTGATGCTGCTGCGGGAGCGAATTCATATGCAGGAGCCACAGATGCATATCTCACTTTCCCTGCTGCGGATTTTACACAGAGCAATGAGTTCAGTGCTGCATTCTGGATGAAAGTAAACGCCACACCTGATCGCGCTGGTATTCTTGTTATCGGTCCGCCGGATGGAGCTAATCCTACGGCACAAAACAACCGTACCGGCGGTTTCCGTTTCTTCCGCGAAAACGCCGAAGGTAAGCAACGCTTCAAGTTGAATGTTGGAACCGGAGCTGGTGAAGCCTGGTTCGACGGCGGTGCAAATGCTGACGTAGACCCGACAACAAATGAGTGGGTCCACCTTGCATTCTCCATCTCTGCAACACAAGCTACCGTTTACATTAATGGTAACGTTGTTTCTCAGGGAACCTTCGACGGTATCAATTGGGATGAATGTGATATTGTTTCGATCATGTCCGGTGCACCGAGATTTACCGGATGGGATCATAAGTCGGATCTAAGTCAGATGGATGAGCTGCGGATGTTTAACAAGGCGCTCACCGACGATGAAGTTCAGACAATTATGCAGACCTCTCTTGAGGTTCCTTACGAACCTATTTACGATGGTGAAGTGTTCTACATGCCTTTCGATGGAACCAACATCGAACGCGTTTCGAAAACACTTGCAACGGCTGTCGGAAGCCCTGACTTCGCCGGTGAAGGTGTACTCGGTGGAAATGCATACGCAGGTGCCGCCGATTCCTATCTCACTTACCCTGGCGAAGATCTTCAAAACAGCGAGCTAAGTGCTACATTCTGGTTGAAGATCAATGCTGTGCCGGATCGTGCAGGTATCCTCGTAATGGGTCCTGAGGATACGGAGCACCCGGATGCTCAAAACATTCGCACGTCCGGTTTCAGATTCTTCCGCGAAAACGCGGGTGGTATGCAGCGCTTCAAGCTCAATGTCGGTACTGGCGGTGGTGAGAACTGGTTTGATGGTGGTGCGGCTGCCGACGTTGACCCGACAACAAACGAATGGGTGCACTTTGCCTTTACGATTTCGCCAACGGAGTGTGTAGTGTACATCAACGGCGAGATTGTGTCTCAGGGTGCGTTCACCGGAATTGACTGGACGGGCTGCGATTTGCTTTCAATCATGTCAGGTGCGCCGCGATTTACAGAATGGGGCCATAAGTCTGACGAAAGTTATATGGATGAATTGCGCTTCTATCACAAGGCTCTCTCTCAAGCTGAAGTGCAGGCAACCATGAATGATTAAGCAGTCAACAGGCCGGCGTCTCCAAACGGAGCGTTGAGCACCATTATTTAAGAAAATATTGTTGCCGGTACATCGTGTGCCGGCAACTTATGAATCCAAATAGGTATATGTTTGGTTTGGTTTATGGTTTTAGGTTTCCAGGATTTTCCTGGAAGCCTTTAACCTTGGGTTAAACATGCAAAATGAATCACCACGTACGAATTGTCACGTTACTCTTACTCACCGTTGTATTTTTCCTGCCTGGCTGTGATAAGGAAGATGACGTGCCCCGCCTTGAGGTATCTTCCGTAAAGCTCGGCGCGTACGAGATGAGCACCACGAATCCCAACCTCAATTCCGCAGCACCATTGCAGGGATCGTTGGCCATAAGCTTTTCCCAACCTGTGGATCCATCTTCGGTTGACGGAAACATTACGATTCTTCAACAGGGAGCAACGGGCAGTGTTCCCGTCACAAGTTCGGTCAGCAACAATAACACAACAGTAACACTGGAAGTTGTTTCGCCCCTGAACCCGGATACCCAGTATCAGCTTGTCATCGGTCCAAACCTTGCCGGGGCCCTGGGCCAAAAGTTCGGGCAACAGTTAATTGTCGAATTCCGCACGGAGGTAATTGCTATGACGGTCACTTCCATACTTGTCAATGAAAAGGAACTCAGGAACGTGCCTCATGTCACAGATATCGATCCGCTTGATGTTGAAGTCAAAATCACATTCTCGAATCCATTGAAAGCTGAAACGGTTACATCGGCGAACATTTCACTCACCGGTGCCAATGTTGGTACCGTAAACCCGCAGTTGGAGGGAGGTAATACTGTAATTATCAATGTAGCTTCTCCACTCAAGGACTGGAACAAATATCAGCTCACGATTTCATCCGCTGTAAAAGGAACAGCCGGCGAATCGATGACCCAACTCAGCAGAGCGTTTTTTACGGGAAACAATGGCATTGCCGATTTTCCGGCGTTGTCGGATGAAGCATTGCTTTCCCTTGTGCAGGAACAGACATTTAAATACTTCTGGGATTTTGGTCATCCCGCCAGTGGAATGGCACGCGAACGAAATACATCGGGAAACCTCGTAACGAGCGGTGGTTCCGGTTTCGGACTGATGGCGATTATCGTTGGAATAGAGCGCAACTTCATTACAAGACAAGAAGGGATTGAACGGCTGGAGAAAATTCTGACTTTCCTCGAGAACGCTGATCGTTTTCACGGCGCATGGTCGCATTGGATCGATGGCAATAGCGGTGACGTTATCCCGTTTAGTTCCAACGATGATGGCGGCGATCTTGTGGAGACGGCGTTTCTTGTTCAAGGTTTACTGACGTTCCGGCAATATCTGAATGAATCTACTCCGTCCGAAAAGAGTCTTATCGACCGCATCAATGATTTGTGGGAATCTGTCGAATGGGATTGGTACACACGTGGCGGTCAAAACGTGCTTTACTGGCACTGGTCGCCTTCGAAGGAATGGATTATGAACCATCAGATACGAGGGCACAACGAAACGTTGATCACGTATGTTCTTGCTGCTTCATCGCCTACTCATACAATTGCTGCCGACGTGTATCATGAAGGTTATGCGCGCAGTGGTGCGATTCAAAATGGAAATTCATTCTATGATATAACGCTACCCCTGGGCGAATCCCTGGGCGGGCCTCTTTTCTTTTCACATTATTCGTTTCTTGGGCTTGATCCGCGAAATCTCGAAGACCAGTATGCGAACTACTGGACGCAGAACCGGAGTCACAGCCTCATCAATCAGGCGTATGTGATCGACAATCCTTTGAATTACGCGGGGTACACGGAAGAAAGCTGGGGGCTGACCGCGAGCGACAATCACGAAGGATATTCTGCACACTCGCCCACAAATGACCGGGGTGTAATCACACCCACAGCAGCATTGTCATCGTTTCCATATACCCCGGAGGAGTCGATGAAGGCGCTTCACTTCTTCTACTATAATATTGGAGACAGATTGTGGGGTCAATATGGATTTTACGATGCATACAACATTACTGCCGGATGGGTTGCAAATTCCTATCTGGCAATCGATCAGGGACCGATCATAGTAATGATCGAGAACTACCGCACCGGATTGCTTTGGGATTTATTTATGTCGGCACCCGAGGTGCAGACCGGACTTGATAAACTTGATTTCACTTATTAACAATTATATCCAACGGAATGAAACACCTACCTGTTCTTGTCTTGTTGATCTTGATTTCTGCATGTCAGGCGAAAAAGGAAACCGTAACGGATTCCAATGAATCAGCTGCGTCTTCGACGATCAGCGACGACTCACTTTTTACACTTGTTCAATACAGGACGTTTCAATATTTCTGGGATGGTGCCGAGCCGGTTTCTGGGGGCGGTCGTGAACGGTTTCACGCCGACAATGTGTATCCTCAGAATGACAAGCATGTTATTACATCGGGAGGTACGGGCTTTGGTGTAATGGCAATTCTCGTTGGTATTGAAAGAAATTTCATCACACGTCAGGAGGGATTCCAACGGCTGGAGCATTTTGTGACCTGGCTCGAAAAGGCGGATAACTTCCATGGCGTGTGGCCGCATTGGTGGAATGGTGAAACAGGGGAAGTAAAACCCTTCAGCCCGCGCGATGACGGAGGGGACCTCGTTGAAACTTCTTATCTCGCGCAGGGTCTGCTTTGTGTTCGCGAGTATTTCAAAAACGGAAGCGATGAAGAAAAAGCGCTCGCGCAGCGTATCGATGAACTCTGGCGCGGCATTGAGTTCGACTGGCACACCAACGACAAAGACGTTCTCTACTGGCACTGGTCACCGAATCATGCATGGGCTATGAATTTTCCCGTCGAGGGATACAACGAGTGTCTGATCATGTACGTACTCGCAGCCGGTTCACCAACTCATACAGTGTCCCCGGACGTGTACCACAAGGGTTGGGCGCGCAACGGAGGCATGAAGAATGATCCGGCGCATCAGCAATACGGGTACCACCTGGCCCTGAAGCACAACGGTGCGCAACAATATGGAGGTCCATTGTTCTGGTCACATTACTCATTCCTCGGACTGGATCCGCGCGGGCTCAAGGATCGTTATGCGGATTACTGGGAACATAACCGAAATCACACGCTGATCAATCGTCAATATTGTATTGAGAATCCAAAAGGGTACAAGGGTTATGGTAAAGACACATGGGGACTCACTGCAAGCTATTCTATAAAAGGCTACGCCGCGCATAGCCCTAACGAGGACCTGGGTGTAATTACACCTACGGCCGCGCTTTCGTCATTTCCCTATACACCTGAAGAATCGATGGAGGCGATGCGTTACTTCTATCATAAACTTGGTGATAAACTATTTGGTGAGTATGGATTTTACGATGCGTACAGCGAACATCACAACTGGTTCATACCGAGGTACCTCGCCATTGATCAGGGACCGATTGTTGTCATGATGGAAAATCATCGCAGCGGACTGTTGTGGAATCTGTTCATGGGTTGTCCTGAAGTACAGGCTGGTCTGAAGAAACTTGGATTTGAAAGTCCACACCTGAAATGAAGAAGATAATACTATTCATTCTGACGTGTAACGCACTGACCAGCTTCGGTCAGGCAAAGGAGCCTGAGGTGACGAAGGTCTTCTTTGCCAACAGCATCATGCCGGAACGATACTTCTATAGCGACGTGACTTACACGGCTCCTGCATGGGTACTCAACAAACAGGGCAAGCTTCCGGTGGGCACAAAAAATTTCACACCTGGAAATTCCTTGATGCTGAGGTATCGTTCACGCGCCGAAGGATACTGGAATGTGAAGATCTATTATCACTACATCAGGGGAATCGATTATCTGAAGCCCGCCACGAAACTGGTTCTGCGTCTTTTGATTGAAGATGAAACAGCAGGCAATTTCCTTCCACTGATTGGACTTTCCCGTAAAGGGGAAGCTGCCTCGAAGTTTGTTTCGATGCACAACTACATCAGTGGCCCCGATGCGTCAGGTTGGATTACCGTGTCTGTTCCGCTTTCGGAGATCGCATCCGGAGACGTTAGTTCTTTGGATGAAATAACATTCACGAACAACCCGGATGACAATTCCTCGCGGGAACATACACTTTACATTGATCAGATTGAGTTCGGCGATGATACGCCTGTGGCTCCACTGCGTGACAGTCCTGCGCTCACCTCATCGCGGGGCTACGAGAGGCATGTCGACATAACATGGAAACAGGTTCCTGATCCGGCAGTGCGGTATGTGAAAGTTTATCGCTCATCGGATAACCGGACTTTTGTTCCCGTAGGAATTCAAATTGCCCAAATCAATCGGTATGCTGATTTTGTAGACACTGTAGGAAGACAGTACTGGTATAAGGTTACGTTTGTTGGGGGGGATTACAAAGAATCAGATTTCTCAAACACACTCGGCGCCACAACGAAGGCATTATCCGATGATGAACTTCTGGACATGGTTCAGGAAGCGAACTTCCGATATTACTGGGAAGGTGCAGAGCCTAGCAGCGGGCTCGCTCGAGAGAACATACCGGGCAGAATCAACATGGTCGCTTCCGGTGCTTCCGGTTTTGGAATCATGGCATTGATCGCCGGAGCGGAACGGAAGTTTGTCTCAAGAGAGGATGCAGTGAAGCGATTCCTTAAGATTGTCACGTTCCTGCAAAGAGCTGAAAGGTTTCACGGAGCCTATTCTCATTTTTTAGATGGTTCAACCGGAAAGGTTGAACCATTTTTTGGCCCGCGTGACAACGGTGGCGACCTCGTAGAAACATCCTTCCTGATGCAGGGATTGCTAACAGCCAAACAATACTTCAACGGCCCGTCAGCTGAAGAAAAGAAAATAAGAGACGCAATAGAATCAATATGGAGAACGGTCGAATGGAAATGGTATCGTCGTACGAAAGACAATCCATTCCTCCTTTGGCACTGGTCTCCGGATAAGGAGTGGATCATCAACCACAAACTTATCGGGTGGAATGAAACGATGATCACTTACATCCTGGCAATTTGTTCACCCACTCATGGGGTACCCGCGAGTATGTACTATACGGGCTGGGCCAGTCTGTCGGATGAAGCACGTCAATATCGCAAGAACTGGGGACAGACCGACGACGGATCTGGCTACAGGAATGGGAACACGTATTTTGGTATTCCGCTTCCGGTCGGTGTTTCCAATGGAGGACCACTGTTCTTCGTTCACTATTCATACCTTGGACTTGACCCGCGCGAGGTTAAGGATGCCTACACGGATTACTTCACTAATAACAGGAATATCGCGTTAATCAATTATCGTTACTGTGTTGAAAACCCCGGAAAACATTGCGGTTACGGAGAAGATTGCTGGGGGTTAACAGCGAGTGATGGTCCGTGGGGTTACTCCGCGAATGAGCCCGTGCCGCATCAGGATCAGGGCAAGGTCACACCAACGGGTGCGCTGGCTTCTTTCCCTTACACGCCGGAACAATCAATGGCGGCACTCAGGAATTACTATCGCAACTACGGACACTTCCTTTGGGGCGAATACGGATTTCGTGATGCATTTAACCTCGACGAGCATTGGTGTTCTGAGATATTCATGGGATTAAATCAGGCTCCCATTGTTGTAATGATTGAGAATGCGAGATCGGGATTGCTTTGGAAGTTGTTTATGGAGAATGCAGATATACAAAAAGGATTGCAAAGTATCAGACAGGAAAAGGTTCGGTAAAATTTCGTGACTATGAAGAATGTATCTCTTGTTTTCATGTTGATTTTGTTCAGCATGACTGGCTGCGACAGGAAGCAGCAAGGCAATCGGTCTTCCGTTGAAGACCGTATTGATTCGTTGATAAGTGTGATGACGCTGGAGGAAAAGATAGGACAGTTGAATTTGCCTTCGGCAGGCCAGTTCACTACAGGTCAGGCTGAAAACTCTGATATAGCCAAAAAAATTGAGCAGGGATTGGTAGGTGGGCTATTTAACATTAAGTCAGTAGCAGCGATCCACGAGATGCAGCGGATCGCAGTTGAGAAAAGCAGATTAAAAATCCCGTTACTTTTTGGGATGGACGTAATTCACGGCTATGAAACCGTTTTCCCTATACCGCTTGGGTTAAGCTGCAGCTGGGATATGGAACTTATTGAAAAGACTGCACGGATGGCCGCGCAGGAGGCAAGTGCTGACGGAATCAACTGGACGTTTTCACCGATGGTGGATTTGTCGCGTGACCCAAGATGGGGCCGCGTCTCAGAAGGAAGCGGAGAAGATCCTTTTCTTGGCGGAGAGATTGCAAAGGCGATGGTGCGGGGATACCAGGGCGACGACCTTACCGCCAACAATACCATCATGGCATGCGTGAAACACTATGCCCTGTATGGTGCTTCTGAAGCGGGGCGTGATTACAACACAGTCGACATGAGTCGCCAACGCATGTACAATGAATATTTCCCGCCGTATAAGGCAGCGGTTGAGGCGGGCGTTGGAAGTGTAATGGCATCGTTTAATGAGATCGATGGCATTCCGGCTACCGCGAACAAGTGGCTTCTCACGGATGTGCTTCGCGACCAATGGAAATTTGATGGCTTTGTCGTTTCAGATTATACAGGCGTGGTCGAGATGGTTGAACATGGCTACGGTAACATTAAGGAAGTTTCGATGCGTGCACTTGCAGCGGGCCTTGATATGGATATGGTAAGTGAAGGCTTCCTGAAAACATTGACCGAATCCATCAAAGAAGGTAAGATTTCCGAGAAGGAAGTTGACGAAGCATGTCGCCGTATTCTCCGCGCGAAGTTTAAGCTCGGTTTGTTTGATGATCCATATCGCTACGGCAGTGAAGAACGTGCAAAGCGTGAAGTCTTCTCAACGGAGAATCGCGCGTTCGCGAGGAAGGTCGCTTCTGAAAGTTTTGTTTTGCTTAAGAATGAAGGAAATGTCCTTCCGCTGAAAAAGAATGCAAAAATAGCATTAGTGGGTCCGTTGGCGGACGCAGCCGAAAATATGACCGGTACCTGGAGCGTTGCAGCACGCCATGCCGAATCAGTCACCTTGTTAAGTGCTTTGAAGAAGGTCAATCCGAATACGGTTTATGCAAAAGGAAGTAATCTTGTGGACGATCCCGTTCTTGAGGCCAATGCGACTATGTTCGGAAAGTCACTTCGCCGGGATAACCGATCTGCGGCAGCGCTACGTGAGGAGGCTGTTCGTATCGCACGGAGCGCCGACGTCATTGTAGCCGCTGTCGGAGAGTCGGCCGAAATGAGTGGCGAAGCATCAAGCCGCTCTAACATCGAGGTTCCTGAGACGCAACGCGAACTTTTGCGCGCACTGCTTTCAACCGGAAAACCGGTCGTGGTCGTACTCTTCACTGGCCGCCCACTCGCGATGAAGTGGGAGCAGGAAAACATCCCGGCGATCCTGAATGTGTGGTTCGGTGGAAGCGAGACTGGTGATGCGACCGCAGATGTGTTGTTCGGCGACGTCAATCCCTCAGGAAAACTGACTATGACCTTCCCTCAGAACGTTGGTCAGGTTCCTTTATACTACGCACACAAGAATACCGGCCGACCCCTTGAACAGGGCAAATGGTTCTCAAAGTTCCGGTCAAACTATCTGGATGTATCCAACGATCCGTTGTATCCATTCGGCTATGGGTTAAGCTACACTACTTTCGAATATACCGAACCACGGCTCGACAAAACGACTATGGCGATATCAGATTCACTAACAGTGTCCGTTGATGTAACCAATACCGGCCGCGTTGACGGTGCGGAGGTCGTCCAACTCTATATCCGCGATCTTGTTGGTTCAGTTACGAGACCTGTGAGAGAACTTAAAGGATTCAGGAAAATATTTCTAAAGGCGGGAGAAACAAAAACAGTAACATTCAAAATTACGGAGAAGGATCTTTCATTCTACAGGTCCGATCTGACTTACGGATGTGAGCCGGGTGATTTTGAGATCTACGTCGGTGGAGATTCAAACGCACAACGGTCGATCGGATTTACGCTGAACGGTCAATAGAAACAGATCCACAAATCTGGATCTCAAGGGCGAGCTTCAACAAATCTTCATTAACCAATTCTGAGAACAGGGAAAGCGGAGAAATTCGCTTTCCCTTCTTTACTATTCATTCACCACTAAGCTTCAAGCAGGCGTGTAGTCTTGTAGTTGTTGAAAATGATTCTCATTCACAAATTCATTCCCCAAAAATATCTTTAGCCAGTGATTGACGTCGACTGCTCCTGAGTGACCTATGATTACGGGATTAAAAGCGGGACAAGAGGGTGTGTCGTTATCCGAACGTGCTCTGAATCGTGCCAAACGGGATTTAAGGGTTACGAAGCGTTACTTCGGGCAGTTTTCGAACAATCCAACTGCAGTGGGCAGCGGCTCACAAATATTCATAACTAGACGAGCGGAATAAGATTATTCTGTTTCCTTTCAACTAAACCAAGGAGACAGATATGGGAAAATCTTTAGCTGTTTGTTTTTGCCTGGTACATTTCCTGGTTGCCGTACAGGCGCAGGAAAGAGTTGTGTCGGGGACAGTGATATCAGCTGATGATAACACCGGCCTGCCAGGTGTGAATGTGGTTGTCGACGGGACGACGAAGGGAACAACAACAGATGTTAATGGAGAATTCTCGATTACGCTGACATCCGGCGAAAATGCGCTGACGTTTTCGTTTGTAGGATACGAGAGCCAGACTATTAATGTTGCTGATAAGACAACAGTGAACGTGACGCTCACGCAGGACGTGGCGGTTCTGGAAGATGTCGTTGTCATCGGCTATGGCGTTCAGGAAAAATCTGACATCACCGGCGCTACAGCAACGGTAAGAGGCGATGAGTTGACGCAGCAGCCTGTGCTTACGGCGACGCAGGCGATGCAGGGTAAAGTCTCGGGTGTCCAAATCATCGGAAGCGGTCAGCCCGGTACATCGCCGCAAATACGCGTGCGTGGTGTTGGTACTGCACTCGGCGCAACGACAGCCCTGTACGTCGTCGATGGTCTGCTGACAGATGACATAAGTAACATCAATACAGCCGATATTGTCGACATGACGGTGCTGAAGGATGCATCGGCTGCAGCAATCTATGGTTCACGTGGCGCTAATGGGGTTGTGATTATCACTACACGAAAAGGTGCATCCGAAGGTGTTAACGTCAGCTATAATAACAACATTGGCATCAGGCAGGCATCCAACCTTGTCGAGATGGCCAACGCGCGTGAGTACAGTAATTACGTTCAGGCGGCAACGGGAACACCTCCGCCCGCAAGTGAGTATGACACGGATTGGTTCGATCAAATTCTCCGGACTGCATTTCAACACAATCACAACATTTCACTTTCCGGAAAAAATGAACGATTGAATTACTTCCTCAATTTTGGATACTGGAACGATGAAGGCATTGTGTTAAATAATGACTTCGAACGGTTTAGCATTCGTTTCAATAATGAGTATACGATATCTGAAAAGCTCAAGTTCGGATTGCTTTCGTCGTATACGAACAGCGTCAATCAAAATGGATTTGGCAACATCAATATCGACCCATACGGAAATATCGGTGGGGTGTACAACAATGCCTACAGAGCCGCACCTGTCATTGCGAGCCGGATCGATGACCGGTATGGAAATACGTCGGCGTATCAAAACGTCGGCAATCCGTTACTTGATATCAATAATAATGACATCAATGTAAAGGAGAACAGGTTGCAGGGAACTACATTTCTTGAATTTGCTCCGGTTGAATGGCTGACGTTGCGTTCCTCACTTGGCGCTGATTGGCGGAACTCATTTCATCGTGGATACTTCTATGCCTTCGTTGCAGACGAGAATACATTTCTGATCTCCGGCGGGAATCAGCAACGTCCGTTAAGTAGCCTTAGCGTTGCGCAGAATCAGGCGTTCAGATGGGTGTGGGATAACACGGCAACCTTAACCCGCGATTTCGATGAACATAGTTTTACGCTTTTACTGGGAGCCACGGCCGAGAAATTTGCGTTTACCTCTATTTCAGCAAAACGAAGCGATGTACCCCCCGATCCGGATCTCTGGTACATCGGGGTCGGTGACGCGAACACATCACAGAACGGAGGTGGTGGAGATGCCTGGGCGCGTAATTCTTATCTCGCACGACTGAACTACGCCTTTCAGGATAAGTATCTGCTTACTGCCACGATAAGAGCGGATGGAAGTTCACGACTTCCTTCGAAGAATCGCTGGCAGACTTATCCATCCGTTGGCTTAGGCTGGGTCCTGTCGCGTGAGGCCTTCATGGACGATCAGAATCTCTTTGATTTGTTGAAACTGAGAGCGTCCTACGGAAAGGTGGGTAATGACCAGATTCCAACAAACGCGTTTACCCAAACCGTTGTACTTAACCGCGCCTATGCATTCAATGGCAGCGCGTCCGCCGCGGAGAATGGTGCGCAGATCAATCAAATTATTGATCCAAATATAAATTGGGAAACCACCGAAGAATTTGATCTGGCTCTCGAATTCGAAATGCTTGACTCCCGGTTGATGGGGGAGGTGAACTATTACAATAAACGCGTAGAGAACGCACTGAGTAACATTCCTATTCCGCGTACTGTAGGTGATGCCGATGGTGTGATTATCACCAACGTCGCGTCTATCGAAAACGTTGGGCTTGAGGCGGCATTGAACTGGAAAAATCAAATCAATGACGACTGGTCTTATAACATCGGTGGCAACGTGACATTCAACAAGAACCGGGTGCTAAATCTGAATGGTGGCCAGGCAATTCTCGGCGGCGGGATTGGTGCAGCGCAGGGATTTACAACGCGAACCGATAATGGTGAACCAATCGGAAGTTTCTATGTATTGAAAGTGCTTGGTGTGTTTAACTCCGGTGCCGAGGTAAACGCATACACGAATGACGACGGTAATCCCATTCAGCCGACAGCGAAGCCTGGTGATTTCAAATACCAGGATACTGACGGCGATGGACAAATCAGCGATGCAGATCGCGTCTTTGCAGGGTCGTATCAACCGGTGGCCTACTTCGGCGTGAACGGCGGCGTCAACTTCAGACAATGGGACTTGAGTTTCACAATTTACGGCAACGTTGGTAACGAAGTCTACAACGGCAAGAAAGCTGTCCGCGTGGAGGGGCGTGACAACGTTGAACGCGACGTTGTGTACGACCGCTGGACCATGCAGAACCATACCCAGACAGAACCCGCCGCAAATGTAGGGAACCTTCTTGCGTCTACCTACTTCGTCGAGCCTGGTGATTTCATACGGTTAAACAATGTTACCATAGGTTACACGTTTAACGCTTCCAGTCTTGAACGGTTGAGGATTTCATCGCTGCGGATTTTTGCGACGTCCCAAAATCTGTTTACGTGGCAACGATTTTCCGGCTTTACACCGGAGTTGCCCGGAGATCCGATCAGCTCAGGTATCGAGTTGAACGCGTATCCGATGACACGCACAATTGCAGCCGGTTTAAACGTAACATTCTAAGCCATCATGAAAGCCAATAGATTTTTTCAGAAAATATCAGCACTGGTGATCGCACTGCTGATCAGTATTTCATGTAGCGATGAATTCCTCGATGTAGCAGTGCAGGGCGGACCAACAACTGAGTCCGATCCGAACCTCGCGGAAAAGCTTGTAACAGGTGTCTATAATAGTTTGCTTCAGGGTGATGCCTTTGGAAACGGTGATGTACACGGATTCGCTTTCGTTTCAGTTACAGACATCCGTTCCGACGATGCCGATAAAGGAAGTACACCAGCCGATCAGTTGGTTCCTGTTGGTGACCTGGACAACTTCACAATCGCGGCGACCAATCGTTTTGCTGAAACGCTATGGAGCGGATACTATAACAGCGTTGGCGCGGCAAACCAGGCATTGGCCTCCCTTGCGAATGCAGCCGTTCCGGAGGAAACGCGAAACCAGCTCATTGCTGAGGTGCGCTTTATTCGCGGCTACCTCTACTTCAATCTTGTTCGATTGTACGGCGGAGTCCCTCTCGTTTTGCG
This sequence comes from Bacteroidota bacterium, assembly GCA_023428695.1. Classification (GTDB taxonomy): domain Bacteria; phylum Bacteroidota; class Bacteroidia; order Cytophagales; family Cyclobacteriaceae; genus Ohtaekwangia. Next base: position 90,298 of record JAEYWY010000002.1, on the reverse strand, counting down.
TGTACCGGAAACTGCTGAAGAGGCGAATAACGATCCGGCATTTCAGACGCGTTCTTCAACAGAGGCAGTGTACGATGCAATCATCGAGGATCTCGAATTTGCTGCTGCAAACCTGAAACTCGCCAGTGAGTCTGCTACGGGTCACGCCACAAAAGGAGCTGCACAAACACTGCTTGCAAAAGTTCACATGTATCTCGGAAATTGGGAGACTGTGTATCTGTTGACTGAGGAAGTTATCGCTTCCGGCCAGTACACGCTTCATGACGACTATGCTGTTCTGTTCCGCCAGGCAGGTGACAATAGTGATGAGTCAATTTTTGAAATTCAAACCGGCAAGTTTAATAACGCGAATCTCAAAGTTGATAACTACACGGCTCCGCAGGGAGTCCGTTCAGGCGGATTAGGTGGCTGGGATGATCTGGGTTGGGGATTCAATACACCTTCAACAAATCTTATAGACGAATACGAACCGGGTGATCTGCGCCGGGATGCGACAATCATATTCATAGATAATTCAGGAATGCACCAGGGAACAATACTTTGGGATGGTTTCCGCGTGCCAAGTAAAGACTCGGTACAAAATTTTTACTACAACTATAAGGCGTATACCAGCAGACTCAAAGAAGAGTTTGCTGTGCCACAGGACAAAGACCGTCCACAAAATATCAAGATACTCCGCTATGCAGAAGTATTGTTGATGAATGCTGAGGCAGGCGTCCGACTGGGAACCGGGGACCCCGCATCGCGCATAAATCCTCTTCGCGAACGCGCTGGACTTGATCCACTCGGTGCCGTAACCCTGGACGACGTGTGGCACGAGCGGCGCGTAGAGCTGGCGTTGGAGCATGATCGCTTCTTCGACATCGTGCGACAGGGAAGAGCTGCGGAGGTGATGCATGCGGCCGGTAAAACGAATTTTGAAGAAGGAACGCATGAATTGTTGCCTATTCCGAATTCGCAAATCCTGTTGAGTGCGGGCAAGCTCGAACAGAACCCGGGCTATTGATGAGAGACCCAAATAACAAATAGAACTAAAATCAAAAGATGAAGAAGATGAAAAGGAAAATCAATTATTTACTGAGTGGCTTACTGATCGGTTGTTTCTCATTTTTCGTCGCGTGCGACGATGATAACGGTGATGGCGACAGCGACCTTCCGCCAATTGACGGATATAACAGTTCAGACGAAGTCGCCTCGGACAACCTTGTAGCACACTGGACATTCAATGACACAGAGCAGGAAACGATTTCAGGAACGGATCCGGAAGCAACGTACGGTACCGTTGGATTTACGGATGGAAAACTTGGACGCGCGCTTGATTTGAATGCAGGAGCGTTGGTGTATCCACCAATTGAAGCGATTAATCAGGAGAATTCGCTAAGCAATTACACAGTGAGTTCGTGGGTGAATGTGATGAACAATGGCAGTGCCTTTACCACGTTTTTCGGATTGTTTCCGACAGACAATGCTGACTTTTGGGGTAATCTGAGTTTAAGTGCTGAAACGGGATGGTTCCCGCCCGAAGGAGGCGCCGGTGACACGCTTGTGCTGAAGACAAATTACTTGTCGCAGAATTCGGATGGAACAACCAACTCACAGGATAACCGCCCTGATCCGCGAGGCAATCCACCGGTAGGTGTACTTAAAGCAACAGGCGAATGGGTGCATTTCGTGGTGCGTTTTACCGCATCATCACATATGCTTGAAATATTCGCAAATGGCGAATCAATCGGTGCATACAGCAACCGTGGTGAGAACACGACAGAACTTGTGATGCGAACTCCTGTCCAGGCGGTCTTTGGAAGCCTTGCTACTTCAAACATTGGCTTTGCCATGGCACCGGAAATGCCCGCATGGCAGGTTTTGGCAACGGCTGGTGTAGACGACGTCAGAGTTTTCGATACATCGCTTTCAAATGCCGAGATCACGGCACTGTACAACCTGGGTAGCGCCGGACGATAACGAATTGTTTAACCAAGATAAAGAGAGGTTGTCTAAAAGGAGGCAGCCTCTTTTTGTTAGGCGACGCTTTTGTGGAGTCTGGGGAGCTGGGTGAGACCACAGAAGTTTGCTGGCGATGCACAGTGACGCTCCCTGTAATCGGACGGACTGAAGGCCGTCCTTACAATATCAGTACGAGGCTACGCCTCTGGGGAGGTCTGTGGAGTTGGGTGAGATCACAGAAGTCTGTAGGCGATGCACAGGGGCGCTCCCTGTGGTCGGACGGGCTGAAGTCCGTCTTTACAATATCAATGCGAGGCTACGCCCTCTGCGGAACCATTGTAGTTGTCCGGGCGAATGCAGTGGGTGTACTTTTGTGCTTTCATTGATGATGCTTCAGGAAGTGTTTTACCAGTTGGTTCCACTCCGTATCGAGTGAGTCATTGCAAAAGGGCTTACCCGCACGTCGATACCAATATCCGGCATTCCATTCATCGCCTTCCTTTCTGTGGAGATACGCATGGACCCATGAGCCCTCTGTGTTATCAATGTCCTGTGCGATGTTATGCGCTTTCTCCCAATCACCTTTGCCGTCATACCACAGTGAATGCAGCAGATCACCAACTCCGTCGGGTGGAGTAGATGCAGAAAGCGTCTGTCTGAATTCCTCGAGTGTCATGCGTATGGCGGAAAGCAATAAAATAACAAAAAGCTGCTCCTTTTACAACGTTGCCCCCTTCAAAAAAAAGTGTAAACTTCATTACTCACTTAAACCACACATCCCTATGAATTTTCTGAACAATCCCAACAAAGTTGCGGAAAAGTATGGGTTGGCAATTGCAGGGGGGCTTATCGTTTACTTTCTGCTGATGAAAATAGTCGGGCTCAGTAATCATGTAGAGTTGCGATTTACAAATCTGATCATTCTTGTGGCCGGCGTCTATTACGCGTTGAAGGCGTTCAAGCGTACGCATGAAGGTCATCTCAATTATTTTCGGGGTCTGATCCTGGGCGTGGCTACTTCCGGAATCGGTTCATTGGTATTTGCGATTTTCCTGTTTGCGTACATGCAAGTGGATGTCGACCTGATGCGTTTCATTCAGGAAAATGAACCAATGGGCCGTTACCTCAATCCATACATGGCTTCATTCATTGTGCTTCTCGAAGGATTTTTCTCCGGATTTCTCGTGACGTTCGTTCTGCTAAACTGGATTACCACCGACGAAGTCAACGTTAGCGAGGGCTGAGCCTGGCATGACCTTTTTAACCTTATCCTCACAACGTAATATCTATGCGTATGAGGATAAAGGAGGAGATTTTGAATAAGAGGCATACCTGGGAAGTTGCATCCATTTATGGTACGTTAATATTCCTCGGACTTACGGTGTATTTTCTTATCATGTATGCCGTAGGGCTTCAACATGTGATTGAACTACGATTCCTGAATCTCTTCATCATGCTCGCCGGAGTATACTACGCGATGATGCAGTATCGGCGCGTGCATGACGGACATATCAGTTATTTCAGGGCGTTAACATTAGGGTCTGCGACCTCGTTCATCGGGGCGACGACCTTTGGGATATTCCTGTTTTTCTTTCTGAAACTCGAAGGCAATCTTATGCATTCGATTCAGGTAAACGAACCTATTGGCCGATACCTGAATCCGTACATCGCTTCGTGCGTTGTGCAGCTTGAGGGTGTCTTTTCGGGATTCGGTCTTAGTTACATTCTGGTGAATTACATCCATACGGACAGCGCTACCCTTCCACAGGGCGGTGCCATACCGGTGGCTGATAACCATGGTAACCAAAGCACCCACATCCCCCGCAGTTAATTCAGGAAGGATCAGGAAAAAGGACATTAAGCGGTTCTCTTAACGAGAGCAACTTAATGTCCTTCCCTTTTTGTGGGGCCTTAAGCTTTTGACTTTTAACTCTTGCCTTAAACTTTGATCCACGATTGTTTTCTGTGGCTTTCGACAATAGCATCGCAGAGTCGAAGTTCACGAAGGCCCTCTTCGAATGTGGGATACGCAGGCTTCTCAGGTTGTTTACCAGTTCGTACTGCGGCGTAGATGTCGCGGAACAATTGTTTTGATGTATCGCCAAATCCTTCGTTGTGTCCGCCGGGATAGGAAATAATCGGACGAACCTCTTTATCTACCAAAGCCGGGTCGCGCAGCAACACCTGGTTTGCTTCGTTTCGTTTTCCGATCCAAAGTTCGTTTGGCGATTCGGAATTCCACGACATCGTCAGATTTGAACCGTGTATTTCGAGGCTAAGTCTGTTCTTTCGGCCCGCGGCAACCTGACTTACCGTTACAACGCCTCGGCTACCGTTTTGAAAACGAAGGAGCACACTCGCAAAGTCTTCCGTGTTAATCGGAACATCGGCATAGTCTTCCGGCTGAAGCATCTTGCCTGAGTACGTCTCAACTGCTTTCAAAGGCTTCTTCCGCGTAGGATGCACAGTCGAGAAATCTGCCATTACTTCGGTAATTGACAAACCTGAAATGTATTCAATCAGATCAATAAGGTGCGAACCAATATCGGCAATTGCCTTGCTGTCTCCCGACTTATCGGGTTCGAGTCTCCAGTTGTAGTCTGTCGCGTAGAAAAGCCAGTCCTGCAAATAACTCCCCATGATCGAGTACACGTTTCCGAGTTCACCTTTCTCGCGCATCATTTTCATCTGACGCACGAGGGGATAATAACGCAGATTGAAACTCACGGCATGCACAAGTTTTTTCTCACGCGCGATGGAAAGCAATTCCTCGGCTTCCTTCACGGTCGTTGCAAGAGGTTTTTCACATACCACGTGCTTTCCGGCAAGCAGAGCCGTTTTGGCCATCGGGTAGTGAAGGTTGTTTGGTGTACAAATATGTACGCATTCAAAATCCGCGTCTTTTACCATCTTGTCGTAATCAGTGTAATAAGCGGGAATGCCCATCGCCACAGCTTTTTCGGCCGCCTCATTTTCAAAAGGATGAAAAAGGGCTACGATTTCAATGTTGCCGGCTCTCCGGAGCGATTCGATATGAACAGGGCCGATAAAGCCTACACCGGCTACGGCTACTTTGATGGGTTTCAAGGGTGTCATCAGGTTTAATTCAAGTTTAGTTTGAAGAAATGCGGCCTAAAATAACCCAAATGGATACCCTTGTCAACCTTCCAGGTGTTAGTCAATCGGGATTTATTTCTTCTATAGTAATGAGAAATGTTGGCTAAACTAAAAGGCCGACGTGTTCGCGCCGGCCTTTTAAAGTTACAGGTTCCTGTACAGCGAAAATGTTGAATTGTCGGGATTGACAAACTTAAGTTCCCAGTACTCGGCGCCTGTAATTACGTTGAACATTTTTGTAATGGTGTAAGACAAGGTCATGGCACCCGGCGTTACGTTCATATCAACGTTTTGACTCGGATCACAGGAATTGATAAACCTGCTGCGCCAGAAAGCTTCCGTGAATGTCACTGTCTCCTCGGTCCAAATAACACTACCGGTGATGAATTCTGTTGAATAGGACTCGCATCCAGTCATCGGCGAATGTTCTGCTATGGCCCATGTGTAGGACTTATCGTCATTGATGCGCAGACCCATACCGATCGATCCGGCCATGGCCCAGGGTGATGCTGCGCCACCGTACCACGTTTGTGTGGTTGCGTTGTAGAAATCAGACGCAACACCGCTCTTACCATTGGAGAACGACCAATAGTCAAGCCATTCTCCTGAAAGAGACGGCAGGTCAGGATAGTGCAGGCTTGCAGGGTACACCCAACCCTTGGCAAGGTTGGCAAATGCGTTGACAGAGACGACGTCTTCATTGACCTGCGTTTTCGAATTCGCCACCAGGCCGTAACCGAGACCAAACTTCATCGAAGTATTCTCTACAACAACTTTTCCCGACGGTCCCACGACAATGTTGGCTTCGTGCTGAGCACCGCCAATTTTTGTAAGACCGGCATAGGAAATGTCGGTGTAGGCGATTTTATTCGATGTCATCGGTGAATTGATGAGCAGGCCGTTCCAGTAAGCTGTGGATGCAATTGATGTGAATGTGATTCTTGCCGCTTCCGTTCCAACGGATTTCAAATAACCATTTCCTTTGACTTCAATGGTGACCTGTGGTCTTACACGGAAAAATGCACCCGGCTCGATTTTCAAACCAGACGTTATTTCAAGGTGGTTGCTGATGAGGTACGCCGCATTATTGAGCTTCTTCCATTCAACCTCGGCATCGTGGCTTAGTGGACCGTATGTTTCGATTCCATCGAAGCCATTACCATTAAATGTGGTATTTGCATCAATCTTATGAATTTCATTGGCCATTGCGTATACAGCTGACGTTGCGTTTTGTGCGAAGTAGTTATCAGCGAAAGCTGTGATTGTTGATTGACCGGCAACGAACAAACCGAATCCGCCACTCTTTTCGATCGAAGTATTCGTGAGCTTCAATGCGGCTCCCGATACCGGAGTTCCCGCAAGCGTGATGGCTGCCTTTATCTGTGTCTCGTAGTCGGCCATACTTCCGGCCTCACGAATTGATACGTATTTCATTTCATTCGCCGGATCGTTGCTGTAAATAATGATCCCCTTCCAGTTAGCCGCTGAGTTTTCGTAACCCTCCAGGGTAATCGGTTCTTCAGCGGTACCCAAGGCTTTGAATGCGCCACTTATGATTCGAAGACCCGCATGATCATTGAAGTATACGACAACACCTGGTTCGATTGTAAGGTCAGCCCTAACATCAATAAACCGGGTTACGATATAGTCAGGTTGTAACGGGTCGTCAAAAAGATCCACCAGTGTTGTAGGTGTATTGATATCTGCGTCGATGACCACGGCTACGGGATCAGTTGGTTCGTCAGAAGTCGCCGTTACCGTTACGTAATCTGTCGCAGACCATGTTCCCTGCCTGATGGCAAGTTCGATGACATAGTTACCTGCGGCGTCCGGGGTGAACGTTGTTTTGTTTTGGCCTGGGGTGGCGAGCGTTGCGGTACTGGTGGTTGGTTTTGTTTTGAACGTCCAGTGAAACGTAAATGGTTTTCCGTTCTTGTCGTGAGAGGCGGAACCATCGAGCTGAATGTCGGTGCCAACTTGCGTGGTCTGGTCTTCACCAGCGCGGGCGACAAGGCCGTTCTTTACAGGAACGATTGTTTCGTTGTCATCACACCCAGTAAGACCAATGAATGCCAGCAAGAAAAGTATTCTGAATAAATACGCTGAAGTTTTCATTTGCATTTTGTTTGCGTGTCAGACAGGAAGGGTAGCCGGGTAGTTGCCTGAGAATGAAAATATTTTTCACGCGCAGAAAAAAGAAGAGGCTGCGTGGTTGGCGCAGCCTCTTACTTGTATATATATAGAGAGAGAAATGTCGGAAACTAAAACAGCGACTTCAAAAGAATTATATTCATGCCGTATGAACGTTTTGTGAACTCAAAAGGTTGTTGTCCATTGCTGATTTTTTTGAGGTTATAATTTAACATCGGTGAAATCATCACTTCCCAGCCTTTGCCAATCGTAACGTTGTAACCTGCAGCAAAGAAGAAAGAATAATTCATCCTGTCTGCGAGATATCCACCCGAAGGAAGCTCGTCACCGGTTGATCTTTCAGTCAGTTTTGCAGAAAGCAGATAGTTTACGCCCGCGCCTGCCGATAAACTGAAACGACGCACCGGGTTTTGCCAAAAATAATAAGTTGTCATTATACTCAGGCCACCTTTCGTAAATGCGACATCTTTCTCAGCAGTCGCGAGATCGTATACGGGAACCATGGTTACCGTACCATCTTCACGAAGCTGGGCGATCAGTGTATCAATTTTACCCGTGGCATATGTGTAAGAAACGTCGTGCTTTGTCCTGGTATAGGAGAGTTGGGCATCGACGTAAAAATTCTTTTTTATTGGACGACCAACACCAAAGGCAACCCCCATTCCGGTATACGCGGGATACTTGCTTCTGCTTCCCACGGAAGTAACGAAAGTTTCGTCATTGGCTGTGGGAAGTATCGATTGATCAGTAAACTGAGGAATGGCTGCCATAGAAAGTCGCCAGGGTCCGTAACCAATCTTTGTTTCATCGCGAACATCATCTGCCGATGGTTCCGCGGTGGCGACAGGGTCTTTGTCTGATCCAACAGAATCAGCTGCAACTTCAACCGGATTGGCCGTCACGGGAATTGTAGGAACTGCATTTGTTTTTGCAGATGAAGTCTCTTCCCCGGATGAATTCTCTGGAAGATGCGTTTGTGCGGTCTCCGTAATAATGACCAGCGTTTCATCTTCGAGTGACTGTGGCTCTTGTGTATTAACGGATTGAATTAATTCATCAGTCTTGTTAAGGGAAGTCTGATCCGTGCCCGCCGTGATTTTTGAAGCAACATCAGTGAAGGAAGAGGTATTATTGTCGACAACGGTATTTAACTTATCAGCATTACGTCCTGATTGGTTGTCAATACGTTCTAGTCTGGTGCCTTTATTTGGCTGAATACCTGATTTTCCTTCGCTGGTTGAACCTTCGACGAATGCGTGTGTCTTCTTATCCGCATCAACACTTATAACCTGATCTTGTATTCTGATATCTTCAACAGCGTTTTCATTCTCAATTTCCCGAATACTATCGTACGTATTTGCGTTGTTGTCCTGCAATTGCGGCAACGCACTGCCTATGCCTGCGGATGACGCGATGTTTTTCACGGAGACAGCGTCCGGCCATAGCCAATACGTTAGCGCCGGGATCAGAAGAAGAGGTAAGAATTTCCAACCATTCTTCCACATAAAAGGTGGTTTCTCCCGATCATCACCGGTGAGTTCGGAAGCGATCTTTTCCCAACCTCCCTGTGGCGGATCATCCTCCAGATCGTATAACCGCTTTCCGATTTCTTCGAATTCCTTGTCGTTCAACATGGTTCAGAAATGGTTTTGTTCTCAATAAGTTTTTTCAGGTAAGCCTTCGCTTTAAACAACTGCGACTTCGAACTGCCTTCGGCGATCTTGAGCATCTCAGCAATCTCCACATGGCTGTAACCTTCGACGACGTACAGATTGAAGATCAGGCGATAACCTTCGGGCATTTGATCGATAAGCCGGAGCAACTCTTTTTCGGAGAGTTCTGCCAATGGATTCTCCGGCGCCGCAAGCATCGTCTCAGCGTAAGACGAGTCGACGTGGTCGAAGTACTTCTTGTTCTGGTGAAAGTGATTGATCGCTGTGTTGACAAAAATCCGACGCATCCATCCTTCAAATGATCCACCTTGCCACATATGTATATTCCGGAATACCTTGACGAACGCTTCGTGGAAAATATCTTCGGCCTCGGGTCTTGATTTTGTATAGCGCAGGCACACCGCCATCATCCGGCGGGAATAAAGGGAATAAAGCTTCTCCTGGGCGGAAGCTTTATTGGCAAGGCAGCCTTCTATTATTTCCCTTTCTGTCATGCTGCGGGCGCGGTCATTTTACGGTTATCGTACAATAGGCCTCCAGTACTTCCCCATCCGATGTAAACAGCCGGTACTTAAACTTATCGGTTCCTGTAAAGTTTTTCGGGGGATAATACACATACACCACATTCTTATAGCTGCCGGAATAGGAGTACGTTTCAAATGTTCCGTGCTCCGGGCTGAATACGCTGCTGCCGGCGTACGGGCACACCGTATCATTGTCGAATATCCGGATCTGAACAGGCTGGTTCTTTTCGGTTTCAACTTCTTCCCCAACAATAGCGTACGTACAGTTTTCAGGATCTAAGGGTTCCTCGACGTATAGCGTTATCGACGCGGATCCGCAACCTTCCGGATGACATACGGTGTACGTGACGTTGTCAATGCCGTAGAAACCAGCGTTCGGTACATAGAACCAACCTTCATTCGGAATGAATTTGATGGTCCCGAAGCCGGGGGTCGAATAGGAAATGGTCACTTCAACTTTTACGCTGTCATTCACCAGCGGGTCGAGGCGGACACCATTCGGGTTTCCCGAATTGTACATATATATATCGTCCGGGTTCAGCTGGATCATGAAATACGTCACCGGAATGGTATCGCGGAGGTTATCGTCATTGCAGCCCTGAAAACCGAGTGAAAGCAGGCCAAGTAATATGGATACAGTGAAAATTGATTTCATGGAGGAGAAATTTGAGGCTAAGACCGGAACGGCCCCGAAAGGGTTGCCCGGGATTTTAGAAAACCTCAAATAATTTATAATCGCCTTCATTTGGATGGACTACACCTCAGGCATGGACTGCGGGTAATGGGCATATCACGGGCAACGGGCAGGTAGAGTTGCAGCCGGTGCGAGGGTAAAAGCAAAAATATCGGTCCTTTTACATAATCGGATCGGGAGCGCGGGATTATTTTTCAGATTCATCACCCAACCAGATTACCCGCTGGTGCGGCTGGTGGGGCGCGTTCAGGATCTCGCGGTAAAGATCGGGTCGGCGCGCCTGCCGATATCGGTAGCCGCCCGCGTCGGTGAGCTTTTTACGGGTCAGGGTGGCGGAAGCAATTTCATCGTCGAACCCGGTACATTCAGAAAGGATGTCGCCGAACGGATCCAGGATCATGGAACATCCGTTCTTTAATTGGTCATCGTCAATCCCAATCGGATTGGCGAAAGCGACATACACACCGTTGTCATACGCCCGTGCCGGATGCCATTTCATAAGCCATGCGCGGCCTTTCAACCCGTTGAACTCGGCCCGCAGGGTGGTGGGATCACTGTGGCGGTTTTTCCAAAGTGCAGGATCAACAAAACCCGCACCCGGCCGCGTCGATGGCGTGCACATCGTTACATGCGGCATGAATATAATTTCAGCGCCCAGCATGGCCGTTGCCCTGACGTTCTCGATGATGTTGTTATCATAACAAATGAGTATCCCGCATTTCCATCCAAACAAATCAAAAACTGTGTAGCTGTCTCCGGGTCTTATCGCGGTATTAATGAACGGATGCAACTTCCGATGTTTAGCCACAACGCTATCACCATTGACACATACCTGCGCCTTGTAGACTACACCCGCTTCATCCTTTTCAAAGAGTCCGGCGAGAATGACGATATTATTGCGTCGGGCGATGTCGATCAGCGTACGTATCGACGGACCGTCTGGTATTGGTTCTGCCAGTTCAAGCATTTGACCGGCAGTGAGCTTACGTGCGAATGAATAACCCGTGACAGAACATTCGTGAAAACAAATAACCTGTGATCCTTCAGCGGAAGCTCGCGCGGCAAGGCGATCAATTACTGACAGGTTATATGCCTTGTCGCCGCTGTGGTTTTCAAACTGAGCAACACTAATCTTAAGCGGATCCATACTCTACTTCATTTCCAGTTCGATAATGGTATCGATTTCATTTTTGGCCGAAGCCGGAATCTTAAGCGTGATACCAAACTCGTTTTGCGAAAACTTCACGGCCTCATTCGAACCGAACAAACGCGCTGATTTTATGCGCTTACCCCATGCCGGCAGAATTAAGCTTTCATCATTCCAGTCCAGGATATGAACGTAAACTTTGTTGCCCTTTTGCGTGGTTACACCCCAATCACGTGGCGTCAGCGGACCACCACGTGTTTCGTAAATCGTTTCACCATTCTTTCCCAGCCATTCGCCCATTTGTTTGAGTCGTTCTTTATGTTCGGGTTGGATCTTGCCGTTTGGCATCGGGCCAACGTTTAATAAGAAGTTGGCGTCGTATCCTGCGGCTTTCACCAGGTATTGAACCAGCGTTTTCAGGCTCTTGTGGTTTTCATCTTTAATATTGAATCCCCACGAATCGTTTATGGTCTCACAAGTTTCCTTGGGAAGCGAGCCAACAGTTTGCTCAGGCGCAAATCCGGTGGTGTTATGACCAGGCAAGTCTTTTTCAAACATCTGGAAATCTTCACCGGGATAGGGTGTCACGTGGTGATTACTTCCGACCAGCGCACCCGGCTGAAGCTTGTGAATAAGCCCGTATGTTTTTGATAATCGCCAGTCAGCATCTTTTTTATCCCACATCCCGTCAAACCAGATGCCGCCAATTTCACCATAGTTCGTCAGCAGTTCCGTTAGCTGCGCATCCATGTAGTCGAGGTATGCGTTCCAGTTACCCTTCTCTTCGCGGCCGGTGTATTCGCCACCTGTGAATCCGCGTGGATAGTAATCGGGATGACGCCAGTCAAGCTGCGAATGATAAAAGAAGAGTTTGATTCCCTGGCGCTGGCATTCTTCGGCGAGAGCCTTCAGGATGTCTTTACCATACGGCGTCCTTTTGACAACGTTATAGTCGGACACCTTGCTATCCCACATCGCGAATCCATCGTGGTGTTTACTCGTGATTGTAATGTATTTCATACCAGCGTCTTTGGCCATCTGCACCCATTCACGTGCGTCGAATTCACCAGGATTGAAAAAAGCTGGCAGCTTCTCATAATTTCGGATAGGAATTTTTCTCGTGTTCATAACCCATTCGCCGTCGCCAAGAACACTGTACACGCCCCAGTGAATGAACAGTCCGAAACGCGCTTCTTCGAACCATGCGCGGTTTTTCAGGTTTTCCGGAGAAGGTTTGTATGCTTCCTGTGCGTATGTCAGCGAAACAACAACGACGAAAAGCAAAGTCAATAGTGTGCGCGTGATTGTCATGATAAGGATTTAATTAAATTGCAGCCGTTGAAAATAAGCTTTCACTATGAGATACAAAAGGATAAGTAAAGAACTGTTCATAGCAAACCGCAAAAACCTTGTTTCGTCGCTAAAGAAAAATTCGGTTGTGGTCGTCAACTCAAATGACGTCATGCCGACAAACGCCGATGGCACCATGCGCTTCCGTCAGAACAGCGATCTTTACTACCTTACGGGAGCGGATCAGGAAGAGACTATCCTGGTACTCTGTCCGGATTTCCCCGATGAGAAATATCGCGAAGTGTTGTTCCTCCGGGAAACCAATGAACTGATCGCCACATGGGAAGGTCATAAACTCACGAAGGAAGAGGCGCGCCAGATTACCGGTATCGAAACTGTTCTATGGACGAGTGAATTCCCGCGTTTGTTTAATACCATGATGGTGATGGGCGGCGTTGAATATGTGTATTTGAACACCAACGATCACTACCGTGCCGAGGTAAGCGTCGAAACGAAGGAGGCTCGTTTTGTAAAATGGTGTCGCGAGCGTTATCCCCTTCACTATTACGAACGTCTTGCACCCATAATGCACCGGCTACGCAGTGTAAAACATCCGCTGGAGATTGAGGCGATGCAACGCGCATGTGATATCACAGCCCTTGGTTTTGAAAGGGTACTTAAATTTGTGAAGCCCGGTGTCCTGGAATATGAAATTGAAGCTGAGTACATTCACGAGTTCCTCAGAAACGGTTCGCGCGGTTTTGCGTATGAACCTATCATTGCTTCGGGTGCCAACTCGTGTGTGTTGCACTATTTAGACAATGATAAACCGTGTAAGGATGGTGATATCCTGCTTCTCGATGTAGGCGCGGAGTATGCCAACTACAACGCTGACCTTACACGCAGCATTCCGGTAAACGGTCGTTTCTCATCAAGACAGAAAGATGTGTATAATGCTGTTCTTCGGATAAAGCGCGAGGCGATGAAGATGCTCAGGCCGGGAGTGAAGTATTACGACTATCACAAAGAAGTTCAGAAGATCACAGAAAGTGAATTGGTAAATCTGAAACTGATCGATAAAACGGATCTCAGGAATCAGGACAAGGACAAGCCGCTATTCATGAAATATTTTATGCATGGCACCGGTCATCAACTTGGTCTTGATGTTCATGATGTTGGAAGTATGTATAATGAAATGCGGGAAGGCCAGGTTTGGACGGTTGAGCCCGGGATTTACATTCGTGAGGAAGGATTGGGTATTCGAATCGAGAATAACGTCGTTATCGGAAAGAATGGCGTTCTCGATTTGATGAAGAATATCCCGGTTGAAGTTGAGGATATCGAAGAACGTATGAACGCATGATCCGCAGGTTCATCATCGCGGTTTTGAACATTTGCGTTGTGCTTGCAACGGTTGGTGTGGTTAACGCCCAGGAGTTGTGGCTGAAACCCGATAAATACTTTTATGAACCGGGTGAACAGGCCGTTATTGAAATTCAACGCGGTGAAGACTTTATTGGAAGTCCCCTGGCTCTTGAAAAGACTGACATCAGACTCCTCGAAAACTGGAATGTGCAGGGAAGTCAGAATCTCCTTACGGGATACGAACGGAACGAAAAGGCATTGTTCACAGCCAAACTCGCGGGCGAAGGGTATCAGTTCATATTCTTAAGAACACCGCAGGCGTATACCATTGAAGCGGCTTCCTTTAATGAGTATCTGAAGCAATATGGTCACGACCAATACCTCAGGGATCGAGAGCGCAAAGGTAATCTTGAAAAAGATGTGAGGGTCTCTCTAAACCATCATGTTCAGCTCGCACTTCGGTCAGGTTCGGCAAATGCAAAAGGCTGGAACAAACCCGGTAATCTGCCAATAGAAGTCATTCCGGACAAAAACCCTCAGATCTTACGAAGGGGTGACCGGATTCACTTTAAGGTTTTGGAAAATGGCAAGCCTGCTTTTGGTGTTCGTGTGAAAATCTGGAATCGTTGGGATAACCGCACAACGATTCAAAATATATACACCGAAAAGGATGGAACAGTCAGTACAACAATCAGCAACCCCGGCGACTGGATGGTAACTGTTGTGAAATTGTCCACTTCGTCGGGGGAAAAGGACTATGTTGGTGACGCGTTCTGTTTACTGTTTGGATATCGATAACGTTATGAAATATAGTTTCCTGCTTTTTGTTTGCTTGATTCCGCTTTCGATTTGTGCACAGTCGACCACCTACTATTCCAAATCAGGAGAGCCGGCGAGTAAACGAAATTGTCACTATTATGCGAAACGTGAGGGCATTAAGCACGGGCGCGATACGGTAGTCACATACTATTGTTCCAACGATGCCCTCCGGTCGGTGCAACCACTTGACTATAGAGGAAACCCAGCCGGGATTACGCTCTTCTATTTCGAGAATGGAACCATGAGCAGCAGAACCAATTACAATGATGTGTCGGGTGGTCATCGGAGAGAGGAATGGTACCCAAATGGTAAGAGGCAGCGAGAAGTCATTTATGAGCGAGATTCATCCACGCCTAAGCTGATCAATTATTGGGACTCGACAGGCAACCAAATGGTATTGAATGGCAACGGTTTCTGCAGGTGCGTTTCGGCTATTCCGGATGATGGTTATCTGGTTGAATGGGGAAAAGTTGTTGAAGGTGAGAGGGATTCGGTCTGGGTGGGGGTGCGTAACGGAAAAGACTATTATAACGAAACCTATGGAAGGGGCGAACTCGTATCCGGAATTTCCTTTGATGACGAGGGGAAAAGCTATACCTACTCGGCTATTCAGGAAATAGCTGATCCGCCCAACGGGATGAAGGCATTCCTGACTTTTGTCGGCGAGAACGTGCAGTACCCGAAACGCGCACGAAAGCTTGGCATTGAGGGCAAGGTCTTTGTTGCTTTCGTTGTAGAAAAAAATGGCTTGCTTTCGGAGATTGAAGTCGAAAAGGGAATAGACAAAGAATGCGACATGGAAGCGGTGCGTGTCATTATGCTTTCAAAGCAGTGGTCACCAGGCAGGCAAAGGGGCCAGGCGGTTCGGCAAAAAATGGTTCTTCCGCTTACTTTTAAGTTAAGATGAGCGAAAAGTATCTCTCGGAAAATGCACCCGAACCTGTTGGTGCGTATCCACATGCAAGGCGGGCTGGAAACCTGCTGTTCCTTTCCGGAGTTGGCCCGAGACAAAAGGGTTCAACCGAAATCCCCGGGGTGTCACTTGATAAAGACGGAAACATAATCGCGTACGACATTGAAAAACAGTGTCACGCCGTGTTTCAGAATGTCCGTTACATTTTGGAGGCTTCGGGGGCAAGATGGGAAGACCTGGTTGACGTCACCGTCTTTCTCACCAATATGAAGGCGGATTTTCCGGCGTTCAACAGACTGTACGCGGAATACTTTGGAACAAATCAGCCCTGCCGCACAACGGTGGAGGTAACAGCGCTACCCACACCGATAGCCATCGAGTTGAAGTGCATTGCGTGGTTACCCGGATGATTTTTGCAACAAAAAAGCACCCCTTCCGGAGTGCCATTTTCATTGTTCTATTTCGTAAAGACGGCTAAACCGAAAAGCTTTCGCCGCAGCCGCAGGTTCTTGATGCATTCGGATTGATGAACTGGAATCCTTTGCCATTCAGGCCATCTGAAAAGTCAAGGGTCGTACCTAAAAGGTAAAGCAGACTTTTTTTGTCAACAAGAATTTTGATACCCTTGTCTTCAAACACCTGGTCTGCAGGTTTTATTTCCGCATCGAATCCGAGGTCGTACATCAACCCGGAGCAACCGCCACCCTTGACGGAAACACGGATGTTGTGCTTTTCGTCGCGGCCTTCTTCTTTCAGTAGCTCTGTGATTCTTTCTTTAGCTTTTTCAGTAACTGTGATCATATCGCAAGTGCACTTATGATTATGAGATAGGGTTCAACACCACGCTAAAGACCGTGATCGTATTCATATCGCGGCCGTAATATAGTTTTTGAAGCGCATCGAGGATGTTGCCCGCGCGAAAGTAAGACGTATGCAGTTCAGTTTCGCCTTTTGCCACCCATTGAATGGTGTACGAGTTTTCTTTCTCCTTATACTTCTGCACATAGGCGAGCATCTTCTTGAGAGCATCCACCTTTTCCGCGCCGGTTTCACTGTGAAAGAGGAAAGCCTGGTTGTGGCGCGGGTTTACCGTGATAAGGTCAAGTTTAACTTTCCCATCGATGGTGGAGTACTCGAAAACCAGGTCGGACGTCCGTAAGCCCAGATAGTCTTTAATTTCCTGCTGGATACGTGCCGCCTCAACATGGATGTCGCTCATGGCTTCAATAATCATGGCTTAAATATCAATCCTTAACTTTTGATTCTGCCAAAAAGTTTCTTTTTTGGACCATAAAGGTACGAATTATGGAACGATTAGAGCATATCGGCATCGCTGTAAAGGATCTGAAGGCTTCAAATGCGCTGTTTTCCGCGTTGCTGGGGCAGGAGCCGTATAAGACCGAAGAGGTAGCTTCGGAAGGGGTGAAGACGTCGTTCTTCAGTATCAACGGTGTGAAAATTGAGCTTCTAGAGGCAACCAATCCGGATTCGGCAATTGCCAAATTTATCGCGAACCGTGGCGAAGGTCTTCACCATCTGGCGTTTGAGGTGGCTGATATCGACGATGCGATAGGCCGTTACAAGGAAAAAGGATTTAACCTAATTCACCAGGTGCCGAAGGACGGCGCCGACAACAAGCGCATTGCATTCATGCACCCGAAATCCACCAACGGGGTGCTGGTTGAGTTGTGCCAGGATAAGGGCGGCCGCTGATCCGTTCGCCTACTTCTTCTTTTTGACTTTGGGTTGCTTCTTCTTGGGCTGCTTCGGGGCATCCATCTCGGCGGCACTCTGACCGCCAAACTGAATCTCATTGTAGTACTTCTGCTTCTTCTTTCCCGTGCGCGTTTTGTAATAGGGCTTGGGTCCACCACACCCACTCAGGGCGAGCAATAAAGGTATGATGGCCGCGAATAAACAGAATCTCCGAATGGACATTGTCGTTGCTTTACGCCGCATAGTTCGTATGATATTACTAAATAAATCCGGGAAATAGCCCATTAATCTTACTTTTGCAGGATGAAAGGGTCGATTGATCGGCCAACAGTATCACCGCAGCCTCTATGAGCGAAAGAAGAACCGAAATCAGTGACCTTGGAGAATTTGGTCTGATCGACCGTATAAACAAAACAGCTCGCCTGAAGAACGAGTCATCCCTCAAGGGAATAGGCGACGACGCCGCGGTGATCGATGGCGGCGACCACGTCGTAGTTGTATCTACCGATATGCTGGTCGAGGGCATTCACTTTGACCTCGGCTATACACCGCTGAAGCATCTTGGTTATAAGTCCGTTGCCGTCAATGTCTCGGACATTGCAGCAATGAATGCGCGCGCCGAACAGATCACCGTGAGTATTGCTATCAGCAATCGATTCTCACTTGAAGCAGTGGACGAATTGTATGCCGGTATCAATGCCGCGTGCGATAGCTACAACGTTGATCTGGTTGGAGGCGACACAACGTCTTCGATATCAGGTCTGGTTATTTCCGTAACGGCGATCGGGCGCGCGAAAAAGTCCGACGTCGTCTATCGCAACGGTGCAAAACCCAACGACATCATCTGTGTTACTGGTGATCTCGGAGCAGCTTTCCTCGGACTTCAGGTGCTCGAACGCGAAAAGCAGGTTTACCTGTCTGATCCGGATATGCAACCCGGTCTTGAGAAGTACGAATATCTGATTGGCAGATTCCTGAAACCGGAAGCAAGAACCGACATTGTATTCGACCTGAAAGAAAAGGGCGTTATCCCTACGTCCATGATCGATATTTCAGATGGTCTGGCGTCGGAGTTGATGCACCTCAGCACTCAGTCCGGCAAAGGCATGCGCATTTTTGAAGACAAGATTCCGGTTGAGACGCTGGCCTATGAAACCGCGGCCGTTGAATTTAAGATTGACCCTGCAACGTGTGCGCTGAACGGCGGCGAAGACTACGAATTGCTTTTTACCATCCGCCAGGATGATTTTGAAAAAGTGAAAAATCACCAGGACATTCACCTTATAGGGTACGTTCACGAGGCGAAGGACAACGTGATGGTTACGAAACAGGGAAACGTAGTTCCGATCAAGGCGCAAGGGTGGAACCACTTCGCCAGGACTTCCTAATCCTCCGGGAACGGAATGAACACGAAACTGGTAAACGTCTGATCGATCACGAACAGACAGGCAAATTCATCCGGATTCCTGTACGCGTTTTTGAACGCTTCTACTCCATCCTTCGCGACGAGTTCACGTTGTACAAATTCGTCAAGGAAAGAAGCGAAATAATTCCATTCCGTCTGGCTATTGATCTTGTCAATCAACAGTTGACCAACCGGTTGAGCTTCTTTGCATATCGGGAACACCGGATACTCAAAACCCGCCTTTCTAATCTGATACGAAGCCTCCTTTAGAATATCCGATACTTTGACAAAGTCCTGCGAAATCGTGCCGAGGTATTTCCCATTTAACTCCGGATCGTTGTACATAGTCGCTGCGTTACAAATTGGATATGCAAATTATGTTTTTCTGAACTGTTTCGGAATGCTTCATGCATGTTCCGTTGACAAATAGTCGGCGACGTGCTGCTGAAGTTGCGGAAAGAACCTGGTGAACTCGTCATGGAATTGGTCGTAATGAAGTTCAAGATCGTGCACAGCAATTTCCATTCGTGATTCAAACGGCGTTCTCTTCGACATGCCGGTTAACGCGCGCCCTATGCCTTCAAGGCGTGCATAACTCAACAGCCAGTTACCGCGCACCATGTAGGGGAAGAACGCCTTTACATCGTCGGGCAAGTCCGTTTGGTGATTCTCGATGATCGTGTAGGTTCGGGCAACATACTCAATGAGGGCCATGGGGTGATAGGTATCCCAGTTCCTGGCAAGAAAGTGATCGTAGAAAACATCCACAATTACACCTGCGTAGTGGCGGTACTTTTCACGAAGACGTTTCTTACTTTCGGTGACAACTGGGTGGGTGTCTGTAAAGGAGTCAATCGCGCGATGCAGGTAAATCCCCCGCTTCACTTCGGGTGTGAATGAGTCAACCGCACTGCGACCTTTCACAAAGTCAGCAATGAAGTTGCCAACCAGCAGGCCGTGGTCGTCTCCCGATAAGTATGCATGTGCAAGGAAATTCATTCTTTATTGGGTAATCCGGCGATTGACAGGTACAAGATGTAAAGCTGCATCCTCGCGTGCAATTGAAATCAGCTTTTAAATCGTCGGCTATCGATAAACGTGGGGCAAGGAAGGCACGTCGTCTGGTGTTGTTTCAGGGAAAGGTTTCAGGTTTCAGGTTCCTTCGAAAAAGGCTTTCGATAGCATGATGTGCGGCTGTTCCCCTGTAGGGTAAGGGGTGCGCGCGGAAAGGGTCCGACACCTGATTCGCATCCGATGCAAGGCCGATGCGTAAGCGATGCAAAGGCGTTGCGTAAGTAATGTTGCCGCGTCCATAACCCGAGGTCTGCCCGGGGTATATCCAACCATTATCCGAGTGTGAAAAATGACATACGGGTTATTGTCGGCTATACGGAGCCTACACCTGGCTCAGGCGTGGTGTAACTATACGTATGCATTACTTGAGCATCGCTCATGCATTACTCTGTCCGCGCTCTCAACTCCGGATTCTGGCTTAATCAAATCAGCGGAATCAAATCAGCGTAATCAGCGCAATCATTCAAATCAGCGGTCGTATATTGGGCTTATCCTTATGAAAAGCATCATCATCTCCGGACTACTGGTCCTGACTGTATTTTCGGTGACCGCCCAGACAACGATCATTCATTGCGGCAGACTTATCGACGGAAAATCGAACAACGTGCAGACACAGGTTTCGATTATCGTCGAGGGCAATAAAATCATCGCGGTTGAAAAAGGATTTCGAAATCCGTCAGGTGACGAGAAGCTGGTAGACCTCAGCAAAAAAACTGTGTTGCCCGGCCTGATTGACATGCACGTACACCTGGAATCACAGGTAAGCAAGGACTACGCAATTCAGCGGTTCGTGCTCAATGAAGCAGACATCGCGTTTCAATCATCGGTTTATGCCAGGCTTACCCTACTAGCCGGTTTTACCACGGTACGCGACCTGGGGGGCAGCGGCGTGAACATTGCATTGCGAAACGCCGTCAACAAGGGGCTGGTTGTCGGTCCGCGAATCCTGACAGCTGGAAAAAGCATTGCGACGACGGGAGGGCATGCTGATCCAACCAACGGCTACTCAAACCGGCTGATGGGTAACCCGGGTCCGAAGGAAGGCGTGGTCAATTCACCCGAGGAGGCACGTCAGGCGGTACGGCAACGCTATAAGGATGGTGCCGATCTCATTAAGATCACTGCTACCGGTGGAGTTCTCAGTCTGGCCAAAGATGGTTCTGGTCCGCAGTTCACGCCCGAAGAACTCAAAGCGATTATCGAAACCGCCCGGGACTACGGGATGCATACAGCAGCGCACGCCCATGGCACGGAGGGTATGAAACGCGCCGTCCTGGCAGGTATAACAACGATCGAACACGGTACCAAGATGACGGAAGAGGTGATGGACCTGATGAAACAGAAGGGAACGTATTATGTGCCTACCATTATCGCCGGCAAGTCAGTGGGCGAAAACGCAAAAATTCCCGGGTACTTTCATCCGCTTGTAGTACCGAAGGCGCTGGAAATTGGTCCGGCAATTCAGGAAACGTTCCGGAAGGCCTATAAACGCGGCGTGAAAATCGCATTCGGAACAGATTCCGGCGTTTCGCCGCATGGAGACAACGCCAAAGAATTTGGGTACATGGTCGAAGCTGGTATGCCACCCATGGAGGCTATTAAAAGCGCCACGTCAACCAATGCGACTATTCTCGGAATGGCCACCGAAATCGGTAGCATTGAGCCTGGCAAGCTCGCCGACATAATAGCAACCGACGAAAACCCGCTTGATAATATACACACGCTTGAAAACGTCAGTTTTGTGATGAAAGACGGGGTCATTTACAAGCTGTAATTCTTTCTCGACGCTGGGGCCTTCCCGCTTAAAGGAGCCACTATTTTTTATACTTTTGCAGTTCTAAAAATTTTGAGGACTGGGACGGGTATGGAAAACATCCGCAATTTTTGCATCATCGCTCATATTGATCACGGAAAGAGCACGCTGGCTGACCGGTTGCTGGAATTTACCGGCACACTGAATGAACGTCAGATGCAGGCGCAAGTCCTGGATAACATGGACCTGGAGCGTGAAAAGGGCATTACAATCAAGGCCCACGCTATCCAGATGAATTATCTTCTGGACGGCCAAAAGTATGTTCTGAACCTTATCGACACACCGGGCCACGTCGACTTTTCGTATGAGGTGTCGCGTTCAATTGCGGCCTGCGAAGGGGCGCTTCTGATCGTCGACGCAAGCCAGGGAATTGAAGCCCAAACCATTTCGAACCTGTACCTGGCTCTGGAACACGATCTTGAAATCATACCCGTTATGAACAAGATCGACTTGCCCCATGCAATGCCTGAGGAGGTCACCGATGAAATCGTGGAGTTGATTGGTTGCAAACGCGAAGACGTGATTCGCGCAAGTGCCAAGGAAGGAATTGGTATTGAGGAAATCCTTCGCGCCGTTGTTGAGCGCATACCGGCTCCCAAAGGTGATGCTGGCGCACCGCTTCAGGCGATGATCTTTGACTCCGTGTTCAATTCGTTCCGCGGTATCGAAGTCTATTTCCGTGTGTTCAATGGAACCATACGCAAAGGCGAAAAAGTAAAGTTCGTAAGTACAGGGCAGGAATATTTTGCGGAAGAAATCGGTGTGCTGAAACTTGACAAGCAGGCTGCGAACGAAATCACCGCCGGAAATGTGGGCTATCTCATTTCGGGGATAAAAGTAGCGAAGGAAGTTCACGTTGGTGACACGATAACGCATCCGAACAGACCGGGAGAATCGCTCAAGGGATTTCAGGAAGTTAAGCCCATGGTGTTTGCGGGTATCTATCCCGTTGAAACATCCGAGTTTGAAGAGCTGCGTGATGCTATGGAAAAACTCCAGCTCAACGATGCGTCACTTGTCTGGGAGATGGAGACTTCTGCGGCACTCGGTTTTGGATTCCGTTGCGGCTTCCTTGGTATGCTGCACATGGAGATCATCCAGGAACGCCTGGAACGCGAATTCAACATGACGGTGATTACCACCGTTCCTTCTGTTCAATTCAAGGCGTATCTTACCAGTGGCGAAGAGATCAGCATCAATGCGCCTTCCGAAATGCCCGATCCGACAAAACTTGACTACATCGAAGAACCTTATATAAAGGCGCAGATCATCACGAAGTCCGAATATATCGGTCCTATCATCAGCCTTTGCATTGACAAACGCGGGATCATCAAAAATCAGAATTATCTCACCACTGACCGTGTAGAGATGACGTTTGAAATGCCGCTGTCCGAAATCGTCTTTGACTTCTTTGATAAACTCAAAACGATTTCCCGTGGTTATGCGTCGCTGGATTATCACCTTATTGGTTTCCGCGAATCAGACATGGTGAAACTTGATGTCATGCTGAACGGCGATCGTGTGGATGCGTTGAGTGCGATAGTGCACCGCGGAAAAGCACAGGAGTGGGGCAGGAAACTCTGCGAGAAACTGAAGGAGTTGATTCCGCGACACATGTTCGAGGTTGCCATTCAGGCAGCTATCGGACAAAAGATCGTCGCACGTGAAACGATCAGTGCAATTCGGAAGAATGTGATCGCAAAGTGTTATGGCGGTGACATTTCGCGGAAGCGAAAGTTGCTGGAAAAGCAAAAGAAAGGAAAGAAACGCATGCGTCAGATAGGAACAGTCGAAGTTCCACAGGAAGCGTTCATGGCAGTGTTGAAAATAGACTAGTTGGGCAGGCGGAATTTTTCTAAATTTGGCCTACACCGTTAACTGACTAACTAAATCACACCGTTATGGAAAGAAATTATGATGAAGTAATTGCTGAGATGCTTATTCAGCTGAGCGAGATCGAAAGAAGATTTACCCGGCTTGATCGGCGTATGGACAAAGCTGAAAAGCGTATGGACAAAGCTGAAAAGCGGATGGACAAAGCCGAAAAGCGGATGGACCTTACCATCAAGCGTTTGGTGAAAGGTGAGGCCCGGATGGAATTGTTTGACAGGAAACTTGAACAATCAATCATGAAAATTGAGCAATCAATTCAGGCTCAACGGGAATTCTTCACGATGCAGTCCGGATTGAACAAGTACTTTCTTCAGCGGATTAAATCATAATCATGCCGGGCATCGGACAGCCCGGCCTGAATTCAGGAATGTGACGCAAGGCATAGAGACTGTTTGAAATCGACGAATGTGAATCATGGCAGCAAAGCGTCAACATTGATTAGAAACAGAGAAGGACACAGCACATGGAGGTAGCATCAACGTACACATTGATTGACGGAAAAAAAATTTCGGCTGACATTAAAGCCGAGATCACACAAAAGGTAGCCGAGCGCAAACAGCAAAACAAGAAGTTGCCGCACCTGGCAATCATTCTCGTTGGCGACGACGGCGCCAGTCAGACGTACGTAGATAACAAAGTCAAAGCCTGCAAGTCGGTGGGCTTTCACTATACGATGATGCGCTTCGCCGATACGATCAGCGAAGAGAAACTGATGAAGCATATCGATCACGTGAACAACGACGATGACGTTGACGGATTCATTGTGCAGTTGCCACTTCCGCCGCACATTTCCGTGGAACGCATCACGGAAAAGATTCGTGCCGACAAGGACGTTGACGGATTCACAAACCAGAATTTTGGCAGCATCATTTCAAAAACTCCGCTGCTCATGCCTGCAACGCCATTTGGTGTGATGGAGCTTTTACGTCGTTACAATATTGAACTGGAAGGCAAACATGCGGTTGTCGTTGGAGCAAGCCGCATCACTGGCGCGCCGCTGAGTATGATGCTTACACAGGCACACGCAACGGTTACGATATGCCACAAGTACACCCGCGACCTTTCAACATTTACCCGCGCGGCGGACATCCTGCTCGTTGCAGTTGGTAAACCCGGATTAATTACTGCCGATATGGTAAAAGAAGGCGCGGTTGTTATCGACATCGGAACAACACGCGTCGAAGGTCCGCAATATGCGAAGGGATGGGCGATTCGTGGCGACGTCGACTTCAAAGGCGTATCCGCAAAAGCATCTTACATTACCCCGGTGCCCGGCGGCGTTGGCCCGATGACGATCGCGTCACTGCTGCTCAATACACTCCGCGCCACCGAACTACAACACCCCTGAAACTGTTCTTCATACTTTGAACTCCATGCAGGAGTTTCTGCATCATGGAAACAGGGAACACGCCATCACAATCATCGTTGAACACAACTGACATGGACGCATTGCCATTGATGGAGGACTTCTATACCATACAGGGTGAGGGATTCTACCAGGGACATGCCGCGTATTTTATTCGCCTCGGCGGATGTGATGTTGGCTGCGTGTGGTGCGATGTCAAAGAATCCTGGGATGCTTCCCTGCATCCGCTGGTCACAATCGATGAGATGGTTCGCCGCGCTGTTGCGAGCGGAACGGAAATGGTAGTCATTACAGGCGGAGAACCAGTGATGTATAACCTCCAACCACTGACGACAGCGCTCAAAAATGCAGGGCTTCGTACCAACCTTGAAACTTCGGGTGCCTATCAGCTTACGGGTGAATGGGATTGGGTTTGTCTTTCACCAAAAAAATTCAAAGCGCCGCATTCGTCTTCCTATGACCATGCCGACGAACTGAAAATAATCGTGTACAATCGTTCCGACTTTGAATGGGCGGAACAACACGCGGCCCTGGTGCGCCCTTCCTGTGAATTGTTTCTGCAGCCGGAGTGGTCGCGGGAAAAAGAGATGCTGCCTTTGATCATTGAATACGTAAAGAGGCACCCGCGGTGGAAGGTGTCGCTCCAGATTCACAAATACATGAATATCCCCTAGTGCCAAAAAGGCAATGACAACAACGGAATTCGTCGACGCACTTAATAACTGGGGATCCGAAAAAAAGCCCTTCCTGTTTGTGACAGACTTCGAACTGCAGCGGCCTTTTGCAGTTCCGCTTGATGAAATCGATCCTGCTGAAATCTGTTACTTCATTGACGGTATCACCAACGGACAGGATGCACGCACAAACGAAAGTCCGGCTATTGTACGATCAAATCCGATTTCGTTCGATGAATACATGACGAAGTTCTCTGTCGTGTACCGGCATCTTCACTATGGAGACAGCTATCTGGCCAACCTGACTGCAAAAACAGAAATTGAGTTATCGCATTCATTGCGTGATTTGTTCTACCTGTCGCGGGCTCGATACAAACTCTGGATACGCGATAAATTTCTTGTGTTTTCGCCGGAGAGTTTTATCCGGATTGAGAACGGAAAGATCTATTCATATCCGATGAAAGGAACGATTGACTCTTCCGTACCTGACGCACGAGGTCGTATCCTGGCTGATGAAAAGGAACTCGCGGAACACGTTACTATTGTTGATCTGATAAGAAATGATCTCAGTCTTGTGGCAGATAACGTGACGGTGGAACGTTTCCGTTATATTGATGAGGTGCCTACGTCGCGCGGAGGACTGTTACAGGTTAGCTCGGCAATTTCAGGGTACCTTCCTACTGATTACAGTCGACAAATTGGGGATATCCTTCTTAGACTGCTGCCGGCAGGATCGGTGAGCGGTGCACCAAAACGAAAAACCGTTGAAGTATTGCGTGAAGCAGAAAACGAAGATCGCGGTTATTATACCGGAGTTTTTGGTTATTTTGATGGCTCGCGACTCAACAGCGGCGTCATGATCAGATTTATCGAACACGTCAATGGACGGTTTTACTACCGGAGTGGCGGTGGAATAACTGCTCAAAGCACGGCACAATCGGAGTATCAGGAAATGATTAACAAGATCTATGTCCCTGTTGATTGAATCGATAAAATTACTCGACGGCCAGTTTTATAACCTCTTCTATCATGAGTCCAGGATGAACAAAGCCTTGCGCACCCTCTGTGGTGAAACCGAACGCTTTGAACTGGAACCGTTCCTGACGAAATTTGATCCACCGGCGCAAGGACTGTTTAAATGCCGGATCACTTACGATGACCAGTCCAAAACAATTGAGTTCCTGCCGTACACATTCCGTCCGATTCAAACACTGAGGGTGGTGGAACACGATCGCATATCATACGAATTCAAATACCGGGACCGCCGCGTGATCGACAGGCTCTTCGAATTGCGCCGCGAATGCGACGACATTCTCATCGTAAAAAAAGGTCTTATAACGGATACTTCTTATTGTAATATTGTATTCAAGAGCAGCCGGATATGGTATACACCTTGGTCACCGCTGTTGAAGGGAACGCAACGTCAGAAACTTATCGAACGTGATCAGATTGTCGAAGACGAAATACGTGTTGAGGATATTTCGTCGTTTAAGACATTCAAGCTGATCAATGCAATGTGGGAATTCGACGGGCCCGAACTTGATGTATCGAACATAATTACGAAGTGAAATGCGCAAAGCGATTTTGATTGGATTTCTTTTTATAGCGGCGAGCACCACTTTCGCGCAGGGCAAACTGACTTCAACCAATAAGAAAGCCATTGCACTTTATACCGAAGCCGACAACTACCGGGTGCGTGGGCAGTTCCGGCAGGCGATTGACCTGCTGGAACAAGCGGTGGAGAAGGACAAGAATTTTGTTGAAGCGTGGTATCGTCTTGGACTCGTTTACTTTAACATGCGTATTTATTCACGGGCAATTGAACAGTTTGAAAAAGCGTTGAGTCTTACGAATGAACTGCGAATTAAAAAAGTTGTATGGTATGATCTCGGTGATGCATATCTAAAAAATGGTCAGTATGATCGGGCAGTAGAGACGCTTAATTCTTTTCTTCAAAATGAAGCAGTGAATCGTGGCAAGATAGAACGCGCGCGTGAACTCATTGATAACGCGAAATTCGCACTCGAAAACAAAGACGCCGATGCTGCTTCGCGGCAACGCCCATTAAGTGACACCGTCAACCGTTTTGTTTTGCAGTATTTTCCGGTTCTCACAGCCGATGAAAGCGAATTGTATTACACGCGGCGTCTCGGGCATCGTGAAAATCACGATGAAGATCTTGTCGTTTCGCGAAAAACGCCTTCGGGAGCATGGGGCGAACCTGTTTCGATTTCCAATAACATAAACACGGAGATGAATGAGGGTACGTGTACGATTTCTGCGGATGGTCGCCGACTGATTTTTACGTCGTGTTCAGGACGGGATAATTATGGAAGCTGTGATCTTTTTGAATCGGTGAAAACCGGCGACCAATGGTCGGTGCCACGAAACCTTGGCCCGGGTGTGAACAGCCCCGCATGGGAGTCTCAGCCTTCGTTGTCCGCAGATGGCAGGACACTCTATTTTGTTTCAGACAGACGAACCGGAATTGGGAGACGCGACATCTGGGTATCGACGCTCGGTGAAGACGGACAATGGTCCAAGGCGATAAACGCAGGGCGACCTGTAAATTCCGAATTTGATGAGATGTCGCCATTTATTCATGTGAACGGAAGAACCCTCTTCTTTGCCACGAACGGTCTCAAGGGGTTTGGGGGATACGACATCTTCTTCAGTGACTTCGACGGCAGCACCTGGTCGCTTCCCGAAAACATCGGCAACTACATCAACAATCACGACGACCAGTTTTCATTGTTCATAACCGCGGACGGCAAGAAGGGTTACTACTCGCATGAGGAGACGCGGCGCGACGGGCTTTCCTATAGTAAAATTTATGAGGTAGTGATTCCTCCGGAAAAGCGACTGAAGTTCCGAAGCAATTATGTGAAGGGTGTGGTCCGCGATCGTCAAACGGGAAAACCACTTTCAGCGCGCATCGAACTCGTCGATCTGAAAACAAGCAAAACCGTTTCGCTTGTCGAATCTGATTCAATTTCAGGATCTTATCTAATGGTGCTGACGGAAGGAGCAGAGTACGCCCTTTATGCGAATCGCCCCGGCTATCTATTCAAGAGTCTTAATTTTAATTATTCAGATGCACGCGATCTGAAACCGATCACGGTTGACATCGATCTCGACCGCGTAAAAGAAGGTTCACTTGTCGTGTTGAACAACATTTTCTTTGACACAGACAAGTACGAATTGAAGGAAAAATCTACCGGGGAATTGCAGAAAATTGTGCGGTTCCTGAATGAAAACCCGGCGGTGAATATCCAGATAAGCGGGCATACGGATAATGTGGGATCAGCGGTTTATAACCGGCAGCTTTCGTTGCGGCGTGCCACGTCGGTCTATAACTACCTCATCAGTCATGGCATTGACGCGAAGCGGGTCCGTTACAAGGGTTTCGGTGCGGACAACCCCGTTGCGCCGAACGAGACGGAAGAAGGGAGAGCGCAAAACCGCCGGATTGAGTTTTCCATAGTCCGAAAGTGAGTGTAAAAGCGTTCCGGGCGTTGGAAAAAACAGCATTTTCAGAGCTTTGGCCTGTCAGGTAAGTTTTTTCTTGTTTTCCGAAATTTCCAGCCGCCCACGCTTACTTTATAAGCCTTTTTGATGTCTAACCGGATTGTTTTGGTGCGCTGTAGTAAAAAAAAGTACCCCTTTCTGGATGAAATTTTCTTGCTGTTTCTAACGAATTTTGCATAGCCTGAATGCGAAATGACACCTTAGAAGAATGATTATCCAGCATTTTCGTCCATTGGAAAACCGATCTTGCGCTTATTGTTTTACGGAATACCGTTTTGTCGGTATTTTGTGCCACTTAATATTATCATTAACCTAATTAAAAGTAAGTATGAGGAGACTTTTACTCTTGTGCTTTGGTGCCTTGCTGGCGTTCACGTCAAACGATTTGCAGGCTCAGGAGCGAACGATTACAGGTAAGGTTACGTCGATCGAAGACGGATCCAGCCTTCCTGGTGTAAACATCCTTTTAAAAGGTACGACAAACGGTACGGTCACCGACTCGGAAGGCCGTTATACACTCGCCATACCGGGCTCAGAAGGAGTCCTGGTGTTCACCTTCATCGGTTTCAAAACAAAAGAGGTGGACGCGTCAAATGGTTCGACGATTGATGTTCAATTGGAAACGGATGTTACACAGCTTTCCGAAGTTGTGGTTACGGCACTTGGTCTTGAACGTGATAAGCGTTCACTCGGCTATGCCCTTCAATCGGTATCCGGGGGAGCGATCTCGCAGCGGTCGGAGCCTAACGTGCTGAACTCGCTTCAAGGAAAGGTCGCTGGTGTTAATATCGTTGGTTCGAGCGGTGCGCCCGGTGCCAATACAAACATTAATATCCGCGGAATCACATCCTTCTCCGGTAGCAATCAGCCTCTGATTGTAGTCGATGGTGTAATTTTTAGTAACGACGTTAACCAGTCGCAGAACACGTTGTTCGGATCACAGCCTTCGAATCGTCTTGCAGATATTGCACCAGAGAACATCGAGTCGATCAACGTCCTGAAAGGGCCTGCAGCCGCCGTTCTTTATGGTTCCCGCGCATCCGCTGGTGCCATTGTTATCACAACCAAGAGCGGCAAGAACATGGCGGGAAAGACTGAGGTCACCTTCCTTTCATCGGTTAACTTCCAGAATGTATTCGGGCTCCCTGATTTCCAAAACGATTACGGACAGGGAGTGAATAACGATTTCAACAACACCTCAACGAATTCGTGGGGCCCGAGATTCGGTTCAGGACTCACTGAAGTAGTTACACTTCAGGGAGAGACCGTTCCCTATCAGGCATACCCCGACAACATTAAGGACTTCTACAGAACAGGACGGATCATTCAGAACAGTCTGAACCTTGCATCCGGAGATGCTGAGAACAACATCGCTGCATCTGTTTCGAGCACCTTCCAGGAAGGTATTATTCCCTTCACGGAATTCAATCGCAACAGTGTTCAGTTTGGCGGAAATACCAAGCTAAAGAATGGAATCAGGCTTGGAGGATCAGCCACCTATGTAAAGACACAGCAGGTTGGTATTCCGCAAGGTAACGGCGGTAGCGCTTTTGGTCAGTTATCACGTATTCCAAGAAGCTTTGATCTTGTCGGAAGACCTTATAAGAATGCGCTTAACAGGAGCATCTACTACTCGGCGACTCAGAACCATCCACTCTGGAGCACGGAGTTTGAGCAGCTTAACGGAGAGGTGGATCGCATATTCGGACACTTCACGCTTGGGTATCAGATTAAAGAATGGCTTAACGTATCATACCGCGTTACAGGCGATACGTATTCCGACCGAAGGAAACTTTCCCTTGCCATCGGAGCCGCACGTGCGCCGCAGGGGCAGGTGGTCATTGACAACTTCTATCGTTCTGAGCTGAATGGAGACCTCATCATCACTGCGGATAAAGACAATTTCCTTTTGGATGGGCTGGACGCGAATGTCCTACTCGGACAAAACATCAATCAGCGGAAGTTCCAGAATTCATTTGTTAGTTCTGAAAGTCTGACAATTCCTGATTTCTACAATCCAAGCAATGGCTCGGTATTTACGAACAGTGGAGAGAATAGCAATATACGGAGGTTGATGGGGTACTATGGACAGGTGAACCTTGCGTATAACAACTACCTTTTCCTGGAGTTGACAGGACGCGTTGATAAATCTTCGACCTTGCCGGATGGCAGCAATAGTTATTTCTATCCTTCAGTAGCGGTTAGCTTCGTTCCCACGGATGCGTTTGCGTTGGATTCTGAAATACTGTCATACGCGAAAATCAGAGCAAGTGCAGCTAAGGTTGGTCGCGATGCGGACCCGTATTTGTTGAATTCGGTTTTTGTGAAGACCGGTTATGGAAATAACCTGGCAAGCATCACGTTCCCGCTCGCGGTGGGCGGAGGAAGCATCCCTGGATTCCAACCAGGATCCAGGATCGGAAGCAGCGCGCTTACACCTGAATTTGTTACTTCATATGAAGGCGGTATCAACGTCGGTCTCTTTGAAAATAAGATCGGCCTTGATGTGGGGTATTTCTATTCCGAAAGTGAGAACCAGATTTTCAACGTGGCGGTTTCCAACTCTTCTGGTTTCGATACACGAACCACTAACGTTGGTTTGATGACGAACCGCGGATGGGAAGTCGTTTTGACAGCCACACCGGTGAAGGGCGATTTTACATGGGATGTTTCACTGAACTTCACACGCATCCGCAACAAGGTTCATGAAATTGCCCCAGGCGTAGAGAACACCACAATTATTGGAAATTCGTTCATCGGAATTGCGCCTTCTATAGCTAAAGGTCATCCGTATGGCGTAATTATTGGAACCAAGAATGCGAGAAACGAGGATGGCGAATTGCTCATCAATCCTGCTACGGGTCTTTTTGTCCCCGGTATAGCTGGCGAGGTAATTGCAAATCCGAATCCGGACTGGCTGGGAGGTATCACGAATACATTCTCCTACAAGGGGCTTTCGTTGTCGGTGTTGTTTGACGCACGTTACGGCGGTGAACTTTATTCATTCGGTATGGTCGATTTAAGGAGCGGCGGACACCTCGAGATTACCGGCGTGGATCGTGAGCAACCAAGAATTCTCCCCGGCGTAATAGACAACGGTGATGGTACATTCAGACCAAACAATATTCAGGTTAGCGCGCAAACATTCTGGGCCGGCCTTGGTGGCCTTGCTTCAGAGGGTGCAGTATTCGAAGCTACGGTATATCGTCTTCGTGAAATGGCACTCAACTACACACTCCCGGCAAAATGGTTTGCAAACAGTCCATTCGGATCAGTCTCTTTGGGAGTTAGTGGCCGCAACCTGTGGTTCTTTGCGCCCGGATTTCCCGGTGACCCGGAACTTAATACTCAGGGAGCCGGAAATATCCAGGGAATGGATCTAAACGGCGCACCCAATACGCGCAATTTCGGAGCCAATCTCCGGGTAACATTCTGATGTGTGATTCTTAAATCATGAGAACAATGAAAAAAGTAATAAGAATAATATTCCTGATTCCTCTGGCCTTTATGCTGAGTTGTTCGGATTTCTTCGACGTGAACGATACGCCGAACAATCCGATCTCGGTGACGCCGGCTGTGCTTCTGCCCAGCGGTCTTGCCGGATCAGCTTTCGCAAATGCCAATGAACTGAACCGCTTTACCGCGGTGCTCGTGAACTATCTGGCCGGTGCCGCCGGAAGTCCAGCGGCATATGATATCTATAATACAAACGGAGCTGATTTTGGAAACCAGTGGCGCTTCGAAATTTATGGTGGTGCTCTCATTTCCTATAAGAAGATGATCGAGGCAGCTGATGCGATAGGAGCTAAGGCATACTCCGGCATTGGTAAAATTATGTCGGCCTATACCTTTAGCATTGCCACCGATGTTTGGGGTGATGTTCCGTATTCCGAAGCGCTTTCAGGTGATGATCGACAAATCGTGCAGCCAAGGCTCGATTCACAGGAAGACATCTATACGGGGAATGCGGAACTCGGAATCGTCGGTCTGTTTGACCTGGTTAAGCAGGGCCTTGCCGATCTCGACGCCGAAACCACTGCGACTCCTGGCACTGACGATATCGTCTACGGCGGAAACATTGACAACTGGAAGCGCGCCGGTAACAGTCTGCTGTTGAAGCTTGCGCTGCAGATCCGGAAAGTTGAACCGCAGCTTGCAGCAGACATTATCAATGAGGTGATCGCAGGTGATGACTACATTAAGACGAATGCAGGAAACCTTGGCGTGAAGTTCGGAGGATCCGTTGGCAGCCAGAGTCCGCCGTACACGTACACCTATGTCAGTTTGTTTATCAATGAGCTCATCGTTAGTTCGCGCTATGTGGCCCGCCTTGAAGCGTTGAATGATCCACGGTTGGACCGTTTCGTTACAGCACCCACAGGAAACTTCGTGACCATCGACAATGGGTTCAGAGGTACGCTTCCTACGCCGACCACGTCGTGGTCCAGATGGAGTACTGTCGTTCTCGGGGAAAATGGTATCGGCCCTGTCAAACTGATCACAAACGCACAAGTGGCTTTTATCCTTGCGGAGGCGTTGCTTACAATTCCCGGAGTCGATGCTCCCGGCGACAAGACGGTGGAGGAACTGTATCAGGAAGGGATCACGGCGTCCATGCTGGAAGCTGGTGTGGCGCAGGAGGACATAGACACCTACTTCGCGGATAATCCAGACGTTGTCACTCTCAGTGGTACTACAGAGGAGCAGCTCGCGAAGATCATCGAACAAAAATATATAGCGATGACGGGGAACGGTCTTGAGGCCTGGAACGATTGGAGAAGGACCGGGTACCCGGATCTTCCACCACATCAGAACGCCGTGGGAATTGACGGATCGCGACCTGTGAGAGCCCAATATATCGATCAGGAGGTCGCCAGAAATCCAAACTTTTCACCGGTTAAGCTGCCAAACGAAAAGGTTTGGTGGGACGTTGATTAATGACAAAACCTTAAGAACGCAATTATGAAAAATATATATTCCATATTGACGATATTCCTCGCGTTGGTTGTATGTACGTCCTGTAACGACGAATGGGAAGATGACCTTGTGAAGGATAATCGTCCCGAGATTCCGGTTACATTTCCGGGTGCGACCACGAACGGGTTTAATCCTTACTATACCGTCTCGCGGGCCGGAGAAACGATCACGATTAACATCGCGATCCCGGAAAGCTCACCACTACAGATCAAAGAGGTGACAAAAATAGTCGCAGGTGCGACGGGTATAAACGCGGGTACGCTTTCATCGGGTACCAACTACCTTGCAGCGCCAATTGCGGTAAATGGTTATGAGGCTACGTTTTCAACGACAGTCACGGAGTTCAATTCTAAGGTGGCTGCATCCGCAGCAATACCGGGAACCATTCCGGCGAGTCCGATAGTAGAGCGTGCATTCATGATTCTGCTGACGATGGAAGATGATAGCGAAATTATTCCTGTTCAGGTAAGGATACGGGTGAATCCTTAGATGCTGATTTACTTGTAAAGCAAAGGTCGTTCCGCCATCGGAACGACCTTTTTTTGTGCGCCATGCATGTCATTGTTCTAAGAGGTTAAAGTCCTCAACAGACCAGCTAACGGGAACTGTTAGTCGAAGGCAAGGGTGTCTTCCGTGAGGAAGAATCTGAAGGAAGCTGGAGACAAAAGTTTGATCTGACGAACAGAAACATGATACAAGGCTTTCTCCGTGGGTAAGCGGGCATTAGACTGCTAGCCCAATAGTTAGACGAAAACGGAGGTAGTAAATCATGCAGATTAAACGGGAGGAGCAATGAGCTTACCATGGGAGATATGTCTACTTAGCCGAGACTATTCCAAGCGAACCGGTAACGCAGAGCGGGGAGACAGAAGTCAGCAGAAGCCATAGTACCGCAGAAGTCATGGAAACATGATGGAGGGAAGGGCAGAATCTTTAGAGCGGGTGAGTATTGTTTAGAGTACTAAAAGTCAGAAAAAAAAACTCGAGGACGCAGAAATGAATAACTGGGAGCGCAAGAGCAACAGTCTATTCGGCCCTACCGAAGGCGTGGCGATCGTACATCGCGACAAGAGCGGTAGGGTGCGTCCTAATTGGCTTTGTGCCTGCGAACAAGAACGACACCTGACGGTAGGATTGATGGATAAGGTAGCCGATCCGTCAAATCTTCAAAAGGCTTATAGGCGAGTGAAAGCCAATGCAGGGAAAGGAGGTGTTGATGGAATGGAAGTGAAAGAGCTAGGCAAGTGGATGAGAGACAATTTTCAAGACTTGCAAGATCAGTTACTGAAAGACCGTTACCAGCCCGAACCAGTGCGAGGAGTTCGAATGCCTAAGCCACAAGGCGGCTACCGTCAACTAGGTATTCCTACAGTAAAAGACCGGGTTAGTTCAACAGGCCGTTCATCAGGTTTTGAATGAACGCTACGAGCGAATCTTCTCGGAACACAGTTACGGTTTTCGTCCTCAGCGCAGCGCTCATCAAGCCTTGGCGCAATGCGGTCGTTACGTATCCAGCGGCAACAAGTATGTGGTTGATCTCGATTTAGAGAATTTCTTTGACGAGGTTAACCATCACCGGCTGATGTGGCTGTTGAGTAGAAGGATAGGCGATGGGCGCGTGTTACGCCTGATCCATCGCTTTCTAAAAGCGGGCCTCCTCCAAGACGGGCTGATGAGTCAACGCACGCAAGGTACCCCACAAGGCGGTCCACTGAGTCCACTGCTCTCCAATATCATATTAGATGAATTGGACAAAGAATTGGAAAGACGTGGTCACAGCTACGTTCGGTACGCTGATGATGTGAAAATATTTGTGAAGAGCGAAGTCTCAGCCTAACGAGTGAAAGCTCGCATCGGTAAGTTTATAGAGGACGTTTTGTTGCTTAAAGTCAATAGCGCCAAAAGCCGGATATGCCAAGGGTACGAATTGAACTTTCTGGGTCACAGTATCTTACCCAATGGTCAGGTAGGATTAAGTGAGCAAAGCGAGCAAAGAATCCAGCAGAAGGTGAAGCAAATCACCAAACGCAGACGCGGAGTGAGCTTAACTCACATCTTACTGGAGCTAAGCAGTTATTTACCCGGGTGGCTCATGTACTTTAAATATGCCCTGATGAGTCGGAAGCTGACTCGGCTTGATGGTTGGATCAGACGCAAGCTTCGGTGCTATCGGCTGAAACAATGTAAGCGGGTGATAGGGATTGTCCGACGGTTGAGGAACTTAGGAGTTGAGGAAAGCCTTTGTTGGCGCACTGCCCTTACCGGCAAAGGCTGGTGGAGGATATCCAACAGTCCGGGGGTTAGCATCGGCATGTCTAACCAATGGCTCGAATTACAGGGTTACTATAGTCTACTTGATCACTACCAGGCCTTGCACCGTAAACTACTCTAAACGAAACCGCCGTATACGCAAGTACGTCCGGTGGTGTGAGAGGACGGCAGCCCAATTTAATCATTGGAACTGCCTCCTACATTAATTTGTCTGCGTTGGTAGTTACTCTCTCATTGTGGCCACAGAAATATTTTTGCTTTGAATTTGGACCAGGATGCCAACGTTTTAAAGATGTCATCACATGGTCACGAAAATAGTGCCGCTTGTTCGTGTAGCGATACCGTTGTTTGGTAGGTGCAGATTTTCTTCGTTGCCTGCTTACATCCATTCCCAAACTTTATAAGTTTGGTCCAACCTTTAATAATTTATTAACCTAATCCTAAATCGTATGAAGAGAATTCTACTCTTTTCAGTGCTGATGCTGTTGTATAGTGCAGCGTGGGCACAGGACAGGACTGTCTCCGGAAGAGTTACTTCCGCAGAAGATGCTTCAGGTCTTCCCGGCGTTAACGTAGTCGTGAAAGGATCCACCGTCGGAACTGTAACCGATATCGAAGGTAACTATACAATCACGGCACCTTCCAACGGTACGCTTGTCTTTACATTTATCGGTCTCCAGTCTCAGGAAATACCTATCAACGGACGCAGCACTATCGATGTGTCGATGGAGCAGGATGTGCAGCAACTCAGTGAAGTTGTCGTCACTGCGCTGAACATTGATCGTGAAAAGGCTTCGCTCGGTTATGCCACACAGGAGGTAAGCGGTGAACAGGTATCAACCGTCAAGGACGTGAACTTTATGAACTCGCTGTCCGGTAAAGTGGCGGGTGTTCAGATAAAGCGAAGCAATCAGATCGGAGGATCAACCAACGTGGTGATTCGCGGATTCAAATCGCTTACCGGCAACAACCAGGCGCTCTTTGTTGTCGATGGTATCATCATGAGCAACGATATCAATAACAGCACGGACCAGCAGACAGGTCGCGGCGGGTATGACTATGGAAACGCGGCGATGGATATAAATCCCGACGACATCGCCAGTGTGAGTTTCCTGAAATCAGCTGCGGCAACGGCGCTTTACGGTTCTCGTGCTGCAAATGGAGTGATCCTGATTACTACCAAAAAGGGTAAGGCTCGTCAGGGGCTGGGTGTTTCCGCCTCATTCGGAACGACGTTCGGAAAAATTGACAAGAGTACCTACGTCCGGTATCAGAAGGAATTTGGTGCTGGGTATGGTGCTGTTTATGCGTCTGACGACGGCTATTACGATTTCTTTGATCTCGGCAACGGGCCGCAACTCATAACACCGACTTATGAAGATGCATCGTATGGAGGGCCACTCGACGGAACCATGGCCTACGACTGGCGGTCGATCTATCCCCAACTTGATTCCTATGGGCAGCTCTTCCCGCACCTTCCGGCAAAGAATGACGCTCTCAGTTTCTTTGAAACATCCCGAATGATCTCAACGAATGTGGCCGTTGATGGAGGTGGCGACAAGGCGGCATACCGGCTGAGCTATACGAACATGGATCAGAACGGTATCCTTCCAAACAGCAGCATCACGCGTAACACAGTAGCATTCAACGGAAGTTATAATGTTACTGAAAAGATCACGGTATCATCGGTGGTAAACTTCTCTCTGACAGAAGCTATTGGTCGTTACGGAACGGGATATGATAACAGAAACGTAAACCAGTCGTTTCGCCAGTGGTATCAGGTTACCACAGACATGGAGGAGCAGCGCCGTGCCTATGAGCAAACAGGCCTGAATATTTCGTGGAACCCTTACGGTGCGCTTGATCCCGATCGCGCAACCCAGCCGCACTATTTCGATAATCCGTATTTCAACCGCTATCAGAACTACAACAATGATGAGCGTAACCGGATCTTTGGAAACTTTATGGTTGACTACAAGTTGACCGACTGGTTGACATTCACGGGTCGTCTGGCAACAGACCGGTATTCTGAGGTACGCGAAGAACGCATTGCGGTTGGGTCGGTTGATGTTTCACGGTATGCACGTACGAATAGAAATTTTTCTGAAAACAACCTCGACCTCTTCCTGAATTTCAATCATGAATTTAGCGACGACTTCAGCCTTACAGGGCTTCTGGGTGCAAACTTCCGAAGAACGCGCGAGGATGCGATCTCGGCTGAGACGAACGGAGGGTTGGTAACGCCCGGCATATACGCGTTATCGAACAGTATCAACAATCCGCTCGCGCCTACAGAATCATACACACAGGTTGGAACCAACGGTTATTTCGGTCAATTAAACCTTGGTTGGAGACAGATGTTATACCTCGATCTCGCCTATCGTCAGGACTACGCTTCCACGCTTCCCGACGATAACGCTTCCTATGGATATCCGTCAGCTTCCCTGGCTTTCGTGTTCTCCGAGGTTGTACCGATCGATTTCCTGAGTCTCGGCAAGGTGCGCGTGAATTACGCCGAAGTTGGGAGTCTGGCGCCGCCGCTTCGAGTGAACAACATTTTTGTAATAAACAGCCCGTTTGACGGGGTCCCTCTCGCAACGGCGAGTTCAATACGCAGAAATCCCGACCTCGTCAGCGAAAACACGCAGAGCTATGAGGCCGGCCTTGAGTTGGGATTCTGGAATGGCAGGTTGGGACTGGATGTATCGTACTACAAGTCGAGCAGTTTCAATCAGATATTCAACGCTGATGTAAGTGCAGCCACAGGCCGCCGCACGGACGTGGTGAACGCCGGTGAAATTGAAAACCGGGGCGTTGAACTTACGCTGCGCGGAACACCAGTCAAGACCAATGATTTCACCTGGGATGTGAGCCTGAACTGGACGCGCAACCGCAACAAGGTGATTTCATTGCTTGAAGACATGACGAACTTCCAGATCTATGGCGCTCAGGGTGGGATTACGCTTAACGCTACCGTTGGCGAACCCTTTGGTACGATACGTGGAACGAACTTCGTGTATCATACAGATGGCAGCCCTATCGTTCAGCCTTTTGATGCACGCGCCGGTGTGCGCTACGCAGTGACTCCGACTCCGGAAGTCATCGGCGATATCAACCCGGACTGGATTGGTGGTATCCAAAACAGCTTCAATTACAAAGGGGTGCGACTGAGTTTCCTTGTCGATATGCAACGCGGCGGTGATTTCTTCTCGCTTGATACGTGGTATGGCTATGCGACGGGTATCTATGATATCAGTGCCGGAACAAACAAGAACGGTGTTTCGGTACGAGAACACCCTGACAACGACGGTGGTTACTTCCCTGATGGCAAGATGATGGGAGTGATCCAAACCGGAACAGACGAAAATGGTGTTCCCGTTTCCGATGGTACTCCGAATACCACAGCGTTCTGGGCAGGTGATTATGCGTTTGCGCTGGGCTATGCCGCTGCGCCGAATGCAATGCACGTGTGGGATGCCTCCTTTGTAAAACTTCGTGAAGTGACGATCGGCTACTCACTGCCTGAGTCCATCGTGGCCAAGACTCCTTTTGCGGGAATCGATATTAACCTGATCGGTCGTAACCTTTGGATCATTCACAAGAATTCCGAATACTCCGATCCCGAGGAATCTCTCAGTGCGGGGATCGGACTTGGAAATCAATCCGGTTCATACCCTGCCGTGAAGGAGTATGGTTTCAATATCAACGTAAGATTATAGTATCAGTCTTCAACATAAAAATTGAAAAGATGAAAAAGATATTAATTGCCGGACTGGTACTCGCGGGCGTGATGTCGTGCGATGACCTTTCCGATCTTAACAAGGACTTCAAGAATCCTGAACAAGTCCCGGCGGGAGCCTTGATTGCCAATGCCGAGAAGGAATTGTTTGACTTCATGACGTCGACCAATGTCAACATAAACAACTTCAGACTCTGGTCGCAGCAATGGGCGCAAACGACGTATGCAGACGAGTCGAACTATGAATTGGTTGAGCGCAATGTTAACGGACGGGCCTGGAACACGCTTTACGCCGAAGTATTGCGTGACCTGGCCGAGGCGCGGATATCAATAGAGGTGGATGAGAATATTTCTGAAGAGGAGAGGACTAATCAGTTGGCCATAACTGAAGTGTTGAGTGTATTCACTTATCACATTCTCGTCGATCTGTTCGGTGACATTCCGTATTCGGAAGCACTGACTGATGATCCCACACCAAGCTATGACGAAGGGACAACGGTATATCAGCAAATCATCGATCGGTTGAATGCAGCTATTTCAAATCTTTCCGGTGACAGTGGTCTCGGAAACTCGGATCTGGTTTACGGCGGTGACGGTAATGCATGGCGGGCTTTCGCGAATTCATTGAAACTACGACTGGCTATCCGTCTTGCAGATGTTGATGGAGCGCAGTCGAAGACATTGGCTGAGGAAGCTGTTGCCGACGGGGTGTTCACATCCAATGATGACAATTTCGCCCTCGAGTATAAGAGTGCTACGCCGAACACAAATCCACTCTGGGTTGATTTGATTCAAAGCGGACGTTCCGATTTCATCGCGGCAAACACATTGGTTGACCAGATGAAGGCACTGGATGATCCACGGCTGCCATTTTACTTTCAGGACACCTACGACGGTGAGTTCGTGGGTGGCGTTTACGGAGCATCGCAGGCTTATAATACTTTCTCGCATCCCGGCGCTCTGCAGGAAGACCCAACCTGGCCTGGAATCATCATGAGTTATTGGGAAGTCAACTTCCTCCTCGCCGATGCGGCGGAACGCGGATATAACGTGGGCGGTACTGCCGAGGAATTCTACAACGAAGGTATCGAATCCTCGATCAAATATTGGGGCGGGTCTGATGCCGATGTGGCCAGCTACCTGGCAAACCCTGATGTGGCTTACGGTACGGCACCTGGTACAGCATTCGAAAATATTGCACTTCAGAAGTGGATTTCGCTTTATGATCAGGGATTCGAGGCGTGGTCAACCTTTCGGTTTTATGACCACCCGCCAATGGCAGTGGCGGCACTCTCCGGTCTCTCGACCCCGAAGCGCTATACGTATCCTGTGACTGAGTACTCACTTAACGAAGAGAACGTGGTTACGAGCGGGGCAAGAATGGGAGGAGATGAACTGGATACCCCCGTCTTTTGGGATGTAGATTAATCATGTAATATAAAAATTTGACAATCAGAGTGTTATCAATCAACGATAACGCTCTGATTTTTTTTCTCTGTACAAGAAGCTTCGCTGAATGACTCATCCCGCGGTACACGGTATAACATGCGAGGGGAAATTCCGGGCTTGCTGACCTTATTATGTTTCTTCACAACGGTCCCTCAGGCCAAAAGAATTTGGAGTTTTCGTAGATCTGCCCGGTTTAGTTCTGGATGAATTAGGGCACCAGAAAATCGATAAAAGTCGCTGAAAACAATCGAATTCGGTACTTCATGAACTTTTCAATAACGCATTTTGGGTTAATCGGACTTTGCATTCTAAATATTTGTGTTTAGCTTGGTCGCC
This sequence comes from Bacteroidota bacterium, assembly GCA_023428695.1. Lineage (GTDB taxonomy): Bacteria > Bacteroidota > Bacteroidia > Cytophagales > Cyclobacteriaceae > Ohtaekwangia. The sequence goes on along the minus strand of JAEYWY010000002.1, from coordinate 48,420 downwards.
TAATAATACCTAATCATTAACCTAATCTAGTATGAGGAGATTTCTACTCTTATGCATTTCAGCATTGTTCATGCTGTCCTCAATGGGGGCATGGGCACAGGGGCGGACGGTGACGGGAAAGGTCACCTCAGCGACAGACGGTTCAGCGCTCCCTGGCGTGAACGTTGTTATCAAGGGAACGGCTCGTGGAACAGTTACGGATGCGTCCGGCTCTTACTCACTTGAAGTTGACACTGGTAACGAAACACTTGTTTTCAGCTTTATCGGTTTGACGAGCCTGGAGGTCGCCATCAATGGCCGGTCTCAGGTAAGTGTTAGCCTCTCTGAGGACACTCAACAACTTAGCGAAGTTGTTGTTACTGCAGGGGGTATTACCGTTCAAAAACGTGAGCTCGGGAATATGGCGACCACGGTCAAGTCCACCGACATTACCCAAGGTAAGGCGGTCAACCCGGTTGCAGGTCTACAGGGAAAGGTCCCCGGGCTTCTTGTCAGCGCTGTCAGCAGCGGTGTTAACCCAAGCTACCGCGTTGTATTGCGTGGTCAGCGTTCCATTCTTGGAAACAACCAGGCCCTTCTGATCCTGGACAACATCATCACACCTCAGTCTGTTCTTGGAAACCTCAACCCCGAGGACATCGAAGACATTCAAGTGTTGAATGGTGCCGGAGCAGCAGCACTTTATGGTTCTGATGCTTCTAACGGTGCACTTATCATCACGACCAAAAGAGGTCGCATGGGAACGGAGATCAAGGTTTCGCAAACAACAACAGTTGAAACAGTAAGTTATCTGCCCCAACTTCAAAAGAAGTATGGTTCTGGTACCACTCCTGACTCGCCTCCTTCTTATACTCCGTATGAAAACCAGCAATACGGACCTCAGTTTGATGGCAGCATGAGACCGATCGGTAAGCCTCTCGCGGATGGCTCGATCCAGACGATCCGCTACTCTCCGACCGATGCACGTACTGATTTCTGGGAAACCGGCTTGATGAACCAAACGGACTTCAGCGTTAATTCAGGTGACGAAAAAGGCGGTATATATGCGGCAGCACAGTTGTTCAATCAACGCTCAACAGTGCCGTGGGACAAATACAAGCGCTATAGTTTCAGGATCAACGTTGACCGTGAGGTGTTGGATAACGTCAAAGTTGCTGTTTCCACAAACTACATCTGGAACAACTACGACATCAGCTCGGCTACGGCTACCGCGTACAACGATGTGTTGATGTCTCCGGCTCAAGTAGACATAACCAAATACAAGGATTGGAGAAATGATCCTTTCGCAAACCCTAACGGTTATTACAACGAGTATTACGATAATCCGTATTTTACGCTTGGTAACAACCGTAACGATACGAAGAATTCGTACTTCCAGGGATCACTCGACCTGCGCTGGAATCCGATCACACCACTGACCTTCATTGGTCGTGTTGGTCTCAGCACGCGTAACATCTTTTCTAAATTTACTACTGGTAAGTTCACATTCTCTGACTACACAAAATCAATTTCCGGAAGTTCAAAAACTGACATCCCGGGATCTGTTGCAGACGGTGCAAGTTTTGAAAACCAGTTAATCGGAGACTTTCTCGTGCAGTACAACGCCGATTTCGGCGACGACTGGACTTTTGACGCTGTTGTCGGTATGCAGGCACGTGAGAATACGGCAAGAGGTCTTAGCGTTTCAGCCAACGGTCTTGTAATTAGTGACGTTTACAACGTAAGTAATACACTCACGAATCTTGGTGGCGGTGAATCGAGCATCCGCTCAACCCAGTTTGGTGTGTATGGAGACCTGCGTGTTGGTTACCGTAATTTTGCGTTCCTCCACTTCACAGGACGGAACGACTGGAGGTCAGTATTAGCGAAAGAAAATCGCTCATTCTTCTATCCTTCAGTAGATGCGTCAATCATCCTGTCTGATGCGATTGAAGCAATCGGAAACATAAGCGCGATTGATGAACTTAAGATTCGTGGTGGATATTCACAGGTGGGTCAGGTTAACATCGAACCTTACCGTCTCAACACGACCTTCAACCAGGCATACGGCTATCCTTATGAAACTGGTGGTGGATTCTCACTCGGAAATACCGTTGTAGCACCTAACCTCGAGCCTGAAATTACAACCAGCGTGGAAGCAGGATTTGACCTGTATCTTACCACATTCTCTACGAGCATTGGGGCCACCGTGTACAAAAGTAAGACAGAGAACCAAACCCTTCCTGTTCGCCTGCCCAGCTCTTCCGGCTACAGTGAATTGCTGACTAACGTGGGAGAGGTGGAAAACAAAGGTCTGGAGACTTACATCCGCTTCACACCTTACGAAACATCCGATCTCCGTCTGACTTTCCAGGTCAACTACACACTTAACAGGAATAAGGTTGTATCCCTTTCAGACGATACCGATCTGATGATCCTTCCTGGTGCAGTAGGTAATGCACAGATCGTGGCAAAAGTTGGATCTCCATTCCCGCTGCTGCAGGTAACGAAGTATAACAGAAACGAAGATGGAAAGATCATTGTAGACCCGATCACTGGTTTCCCGGCGACAGATGGTACTTACCACGAAGTTGGAACGACCACTCCGCCGCATATACTTGGTCTTAGCACAGACATTCGCTACAAGCGTTGGAGACTTTCTGCTACTGCAGAATACCGCAATGGTCACTACATCTACAACAGTATCACTACAGCCTTCGACTTCTCAGGTGCTGGTATCCGCAGCACATGGTATAACCGCGAGCGTTTTGTGATTCCTAACTCTGTGTATGAAGATCCGTTGAACGATGGTGTTTGGATCGAAAACACAAACGTGACAACAGCTACCGGAGGTGCAGACTTCTGGACCGATGGTTCGCGCAACACTGGCATCGGTGAAAACTATGCCAACTCAGCGGGCTTCTGGAAGATTCGTGAGATTTCACTGAGGTATGATTTCCCGAAAGCATGGCTGCCGAAGTCAGAATTCCTGAAAGGAGCATCAATCAGCGTGCAGGGCCGGAACCTGTTCCTCTGGACACCGAAGACAAACCTTTATACCGATCCTGAATACAGTGCGAATGGTGCTGACAGCAATGCGATCGGATTTACCAACATTGGGTTGACACCTCCGGCACGCTACATCGGTGGTACTCTATCATTAACGTTCTAATTGACAAATGATGAAAATGAAGAAATTCAGATATTACGCCTCCGCATTTCTTATGCTTTTCGCAGTATCTGCGTGCGAGGATGAACTCAACATTAACGATAATCCGAATTCGCCGATTGCAGCTGATGTGGAACTTGTACTTCCGCAGGCAATCGTTTCGAGCGCGGCCGTATCGAACCAGTTCAATACATATGGCGCGCATTTTGGCGGGTTCATGGCTAACGCTGGCGGGTTCTCCGGTTTCGGAAACCTACTTAACTACAATCTCACTCCCAACGACTGGAATACTATGTGGGTCACTACCTATCAGGACCCGCTGGCAGACTTGAAGTATGTGATCGAGAATACTGAAGGACTGGATGAGTATGCGTACTATAACGCAGCAGCTAAGATCATGAGCGTTGTAAATTACCAACGTCTCGTTGATGCTTTCGGAAACATTCCGTATAGCGAGGCACTAAGGGCCGATGAAGGTACGGTTGCACCAAAGTATGATGATGCTTTCACTGTCTACCAGAGCCTGTACGCCACGCTAGATGATGCGATTGATGCTATCAACAACGCGGAGTTTCCACGTCGTTTGACCAGGGCTACTGATCCGCTTTTCGGATCGCTCACCACTTCGGAACGCGACGCAACAGCTCAGATAACAGACTGGAAACGATATGCAAACACGCTGAAGCTGAGAATACTCATCAGACTTTCGTCCAAGACTGAATTTGCAGCGTTTGTTACCGAAGGCTTTGCAAACCTTGATCTTGGTATTGGCTTCATTACCGACGATGCCATCGTTGATCCGGGTTATGAATTGAACCGCCCGAATCCGGAATGGGGAACGTGGGGTCGTACTATTGCGGGTGCACTTTCAAACTCATCGCGCATTCCCACGACTTTTTCATTCGCATTTTACAACGGAACGAAAATTTCCGATCCGGGCCGCGGTGAAACAATCTACGTGAACTTCCCGACGACGCCGACCAACCAACTTGGAAACGAAGTAGGAAATCCTACGATCGTTGCAGGAAATGTGACGTGGGCTTCTAATGCAGACGGGCTGGGCGGTACAGGTGTACTCAAAGGTCCCGCAATGGGTCAACCGCTGATGCTTGAGGCAGAAGCCAAGTTCTTGCTGGCTGAGGCACAACTTCGTGGCTTCGTTGCCGGAGACTATGTTGCTACATTCTATGAAGGCATCGAGGCTTCGTTTGATTATCTGTACAAGGATGAGGATGAGAATATCATCATGGATACGGCTCCGCTTGTTGAAGATTATCTCGAGGAGAACGATGACAACAGACTTGTTGAAATTGAAGCAGCCGCAAGTGAGGCTGAACGTCTTGAAGCCATCATCACGCAGAAGTATATCGCTATGAACATGATCACATCCGATGAAGCATGGAACGAATACCGCAGAACCGGTTTCCCTGCTACAGTACCCGGAGGTGGCCCGGCATTCGATATTGCATCAAACAAGTCAAATGCCTTGGCGCGTCCGGACAGACTCCCGACTCGGATCCTCTATCCATCGTCAGAACAGTCTTATAACGCCCAAAACTACGTCATGGTGAATCATGTAGGCGATCTCATCTTCTGGGATCCGAACTAAGATTGACAAAACGAATTGAATATGATTAAGAATATGAAAAACAACATCATAAAAATATTGTTCGGGTTTCTGGCGGTGACGCTGGGCGCATGTCTCGATGATGACAAGGCGCCCCTTGATCCGTCCGATTCTCAGAATGTCCTTGAGTTTCTGGACCCATCAGTACCGGTTTCTCCTGCTGGAGCGATCTATCCGGCGTGGGTGACATCATTTCCTGTTAGCCCGCAGGCGACATTCGATCAGGTGATTAGTTATTCAGGTGCCCACGGAAACGACAAGGACATCCAGGTGACTCTTGCAATTGATCCTGTCGCACTTGACGAGTTCAATGCTCAAATGGTTGAATTGGGATCTGCTACCTATGAAATCCTTCCGGAAGAAAACTACGACATCAGTTCAATGACGGTGACGATCCCGAAAGGACAAACAAAAGCAAAAGTTACCATCACAGTCTATCCGGACAAATTCGATTTGTCGAAGAACTTTGCAGTTCCGTTGAGAATAGCCTCTGCGTCGTCTGGAACCGTGAGCGCCCATTTCAGCGTTGCGATTCTGGCTACAGTCGTGAAGAACAAATACGATGGGGTGTACGAAATCGAGGAAGGTTCCATGGTTGACGTGACAAACCCGGCATTTACCGGCTTGTATCCGAAGACTGTCGAATTGCGTACAGTCAATGGTAACACGGTGAGCTACTACGACCGAGGCGAAATCCTCGCAGGTCACATCTTCGATGCGGGTGGCGGTGCTTCGTATTACGGCGGGTTCCTTGCACAATTCACTTTCGATGAGACCAACACGGTCGTGTCGGTTGTCAATGCGTTTGGTCAGGGTAACAACAACCGCTCTGGAAAACTTGATCCTGACCCGGCAGCACCAGTTCCGGTGATGACTTTCAACGATGACGGTACACCCGACAGGATGGAGATCTGGTATATCATGAGACAGTTGAATACCAGCACTGACCGTGCCTTCTGGAAAGAGACATATGTGTATGTTGGGCCGCGCGACTAATGGGAGGCTCAAACCTAACTTTAACAAGACATCGATGAAAAAATATAGATTCTTAATAAACGCGATTGTTGCTGCAAGTGTGTTGGCTTTTGTCCAGGGATGTGATGACGATGAGACGAAAGATCCGACAGATTTCAGCGGAATCTCTTCGACTTTCGACGAAGGTGAAGGAACCAGAATTGTTACAATCCCGATACGCAACGCGGGTGGTTCAGCATCAGGCCTTAGTGCAACTCTGGCGGGAACCGCTACTGCCGGTGAAGACTACGAATACGTAGGGATAACCGGGGAGGGCGTCCAGATCAGAATCATTGACGACAATGAGATCGAAGACACCGAATTCGTACGTGTGACACTTTCGTCAGCAGATGGTTCTCTTGCTGGTAACGCCGTACACACATTGAATATCACAAGCAACTGTGAGGACACCGGTGGTGTTACCCTCTCCTATTTTGCCGGCAGCTTTGCCGCAACGGAGAAATATGGCCCGACAGAGGATGATTGGTATGGTCCCTATACCATTGAATTCATTCAGGATGAGGAAGATCCTACCATCTTCCATTTCGACAACCTGTATGCTAGCGGCTGCGAAGCCTATATCGTAGTTGATCTGGAGGCGGGCACCGCATACTTCCCGGATCAGGATCCTTGCGGCGTACCGCTGACTAACTCCTCCGGCACGGTTACGATCGACGAGTGTAATGGATCTGAGCTCAACATCAACCTCAATTTTGACGGTGGTGATTGGCTGTACACTTTCAGAAAACTCTAGTCGAAACCTGTTGATTATCAGATACCCCCGGCGACCCCGGGGGTATTTTTTTGCCTGCCCGTACCAGCGCGATTCAGAGAATGAAGCAGCAAAGTGGTTATCTTTGTACCTGGCCAATATTCAGATGATCTACGTATCCCGAAAAGAACACTTCAACGCAGCACATAAACTGTACAACCCGGCCTGGTCGGTGGAGAAGAATCGCGAGGTCTTTGGACCATGCGCAAACGAAAACTGGCATGGCCACAATTTTGACCTGATCGTAACAGTCAAAGGTAATCCCGATCCCGAAACTGGTTTTGTCGTTGATCTCAAGAAACTCAGCACACTCATCCGCGATGAGGTCATTGAAAAACTTGATCATAAGAACCTGAATACTGATGTCGACTTTATGGCGGGGAAACTGTGCAGTTGTGAAACGCTGATTGTTGAAATTTGGAATATACTTAACCGGCACCTGCCGGGGATTACAAAGTTCGGTCAACTTCACAGCCTGCGGCTTTATGAAACGCCACGCAACTATGTTGAGTATTATGGCGAATAACACGTTCGATAAAACCTTGCCTGCATGCGTTACTATCTGATCGCCGGTGAACGGTCCGGTGATTTGCACGCGGGCAACCTCGCGCGTGAATTATTTAAGCGTGATCCTGAGGCGGTCATCCGCGGATTCGGCGGTGAATATATGCGCGACGCCGGAGTTGACATAGCCGTTCATTATAAAGAACTCGCCGTTATGGGCTTCTGGGAAGTCATAACAAGCCTTCGCAAAATTTCCAGATACCTCAACCGTTGTAAGGAAGATATCGTCGCTTTCAGCCCTGACGTTATTGTCCTCGTCGACTTTGGCGGATTCAATAAACAGATTGCGGCGTGGGCGAAAAAGCGGCGTTCGATGCAGGTGTTTTACTATATCTCGCCGAAGGTCTGGGCGTGGAATCAGAAGCGTGCGTTAAAACTCAAGGCTACCGTTGACAGAATGTTCGTGATCCTTCCATTTGAGAAGGACTTCTATAAAAAGTTTGATTGGGAAGTGGATTACGTCGGTAACCCTGTCCTCGATGCAGTTCGCAAACATCAAAAGGATGATTCTTTTCCCGAGCGACACAAATTGTCCCGCGACAAACCAGTCGTAGCACTGCTCCCGGGAAGCCGGAGACAGGAAGTAATCAATATCGGTGCCGTGATGGCGGGAATAGTCAACAAATTTCCCGATGTGCAATTCGCCGTGGCGACCGTCGACAATCTGGAACCAAACGTTTACCAGCCTTTTGTCGACGCGAATGTCATGCTTGTAAACGAAGACACGTACAATCTGCTTTCATACAGCAAGGCTGCCGTTGTAACATCGGGAACCGCTACACTGGAGACTGCCCTTTTCATGGTCCCACAGGTCGTGGTTTACATCACCAGTGGATTCAGTTACTTTATTGCCAAGAGCCTGATTCGCGTACCTTTTATTTCGCTTGTTAACCTGATCGGAGACAGGGAAGTTGTGAAAGAATTGATACAGAATGATCTCACTGTTTCGCGGCTTTCCGAAGAGTTAGGCAAAATCCTGCATGATGGCCCGGAACGTACATCTGTGCTCACTTCATATCAGGAAATTTACGATACCCTGAACATCGGATCGGCTTCCGAAAATGCAGCCGAAAAGATGGTGTTCTACTTGAAACAGCAGTGAACTAATCCATTGGTTTTATCTTTGGCCAAACCCACAGCCAGGCTGCACCACACAGAAAAATAGCGTAGTACCAAAGGGGATCGAACTCTTTCCAACGCGCGACTACGCTTCTGTCAGATGCAGACGCGTGACGACGCATCGTTGCCAGGAAGTTGGAAGTCGATTCCAAACCTGAGAGCTCGTTTTCCGGATGAACGTAAAATGGATAACGCGATGAGTCATTGATCAGCATGACTTCCTGCCACCCTGTTGTATCCGGCCAAAGCGTGACTGTCCAGACGTTGTCAATCAATTCGTCTTCATGAAGCGGCAGCACAGCACCGTTGTAGGAAATCCGCGGATGGGCGTTGGAACGGATCACGAGTTGCAACGGTTCGTCTACCCGATATGGCTTCGTGTTAGCAAGGCTGACTTTTATGCCAACATCGTGAGCGCGGGCAATTCCTTCAACGAGTGACATCCAGATATGTCCATATGAAATGCTGTCACCTCGTAACATCAGGGGATATGTCCCGGTCAGCAACGTGTATCCACGTTTGCCGAAGTGATCCTCAAGATACCCGGCAGGACCGGCGTCATTCTGAAGTAATGGCACGATTCGCTGATCGGATACAGGACGCAACGTCGCCACTGGAATGGTGACCGCGTTCTTGATGCCAAGAGGAATCCTTGCAGTGTCAGCACTTACATTCGTAAAGTTTAAGGAAAGGAATGAACTCACTTTTTGAAATGAATCGCGCGCTCTGTACATAACCAGGCAACCAAGTCCGTCTTTGATAGCTACTTCAAGCTGATTGCGTTCTGTTTCCGACAACCTTGCCAGGGTCTGATCGTCAATCATGAGGACGTCAATTGCATCGAGGTTGTGGCTGTTGAGTCGGTCAAAACGTCGATCAGGTGCGTTGATGTACTCGTACCGGAATATTCCCTTCGACAGTTGATGGCGAATGGTTACCTGATGATTTCGGGCAAGCACGTTCTTTAGGTAAAGCGATTCAAAGGTTGGATGCTGTTCGAGTATCAGTATCCGAAGGCGGCGCGTGGTTTGAATAGTAACCGGTATGGTGTGATGCAAAGTCTCTGTCCCCTTTGTTTCCTTCAATGTGTATATCATGGATCCGGGTGCGACGGTGCGGAATCCCAAGCGAAAATCATGGTCACCCTCATTCAAATGAATCGAGTCAATTTTGCCCTCCGGACCGGATAAGACCAGGTCAACGCCTGGGCTATCGGAATAGTGTCCGGTGAGTTCGTAATCGCGGTTGGGTAGTATCACATCCGGCATATGGAGATCAGTTATTCCGGAAATACTTTTTCCGGGAAGATACTGTAAAGAGTGATTTGCAAATTCGTCAAGGATGTGACCAGGAAGACCTTCTCCGAGTATGAAGTCAACGGCGGCTGTTTTTGAAATCAGATACTGATGTGAAGGCATTCTTTGTGCGCGCGGGTAGGCCTCGGCGTTTGTTGTAAGGATCACATCCGCGTCATTGTAGTGGGAAACCAGGCTATCGACCTTTTTTTGGTCATATCCTTTTGTAAGGACGATCGTGGGAGCTGCGGCTTCCTCGTTGACATACGACGGTCGGAGAAGGAGTCCGGCCAGTGCAAGAGTCACCAGCGTGATCGGAAGGACTAGCAAAACAGTTTTGCTACGGAATGGATGTTCCTTCCAGATAAACAATCCTGCAATCGCGATTATTAAGGCGGCACATACACCGGTGTGAAACACAGGATTCAACACAACATCATTCATGCCGGAACAGGTTATGAATGAATAATGAATCAAGCTGATGCGGCGTATTTGTACGCGCTGAAGCTGCTGGTGAACGTTTGGGCAGCACGTGTCGGATTTCTGCTGAAAGCTTCATAGCCTGTTGAATACTATTCGTATTCTCCGCAGACCCCGTTGTAAATTTCTGAAGCGCTGAAAGAAGCGGGATGTATTTCAGGGGATTTTCGGGCGTCGCTCGTCCCGCCTCGACCGCGGCGCGTTGAAAGACTTCGATGTCAGATGCAGTAAGCGCACTGCGAGGTGAATTGATCAATCTTTCAGCGATTTCAAGCGCCTGATGCAATACCGGAAATACGTCGACTTCGCCGGAATAGATGTCAGTAGTTGTGTGGGCGTCGGCGAGCTCTCCCGTGAGGCGTTTCTCTTCTTTGATTGGTGGTGCGTCGAATCCTGTCCGGTGAACGTATATTCTTGAATCATTGGCGATTTCCTTCAGCAACTTCAGTGCCTTGTATTGAAAGGGAAGCGACTTGCGGGGTTCACCCATACGGAGGTGGAGTTCCGCATCCCACATCAGTGTCAGCGTAGCTTTTAGTTTTGCACGTATCGATTGTGTAAAGAACGTAGCCTCTTCCGGGTCGTCATGGCGATGAACAAAACGCTCAATGGGATCTTCAGCTTCTTCCGGGTCTTTCTCCTCGTGATCGTGTTGTTCAGGCATGTGGTGTTCGCCGGACTGCTCGTTGTCATGAGTGTGTCCGAAGTTTTTGGTGATGTCAGCTTCCTCATCGCTTTCTTCGCCCTCATGGTGATGGTCAGGATCATCGTTATGTTCCTCCTGAACCATACCGGATTCGAATTCCTCTCCAAGAAACTGACCGTATCTGAGTCGGAGCACTTTTTGTTCATGGGCAAGCTCATTGCTTTTTGATTTGAATTCTTTTGAACCCAATCCCTTTTGCTGACCTAGCAGTTTTTCGGTATCGATGATTATCTGGCGTTGACTCCGGAAATATTCAGGCATCAAATCTACACCGAGACCCGCGTCGACGGATAGTTCAATTTCTGTTGTGTCCTGAATCGCTAGAAAGTATGTCTGACTGCGACTGTAATTTCGCTGTGGCGACCGATTATCAAATGCCATTACGTAGAAATAAAGTTCATCTCCTGGATCAAGTCCAAGTGATTTCAGGTTGATTTGTCTGACACCGGTGAGCTTCCTGCCCTTTATGATGGATGGTGCATCAAACTGGAGTTTCTCTTCCCGAAACTTAACGGATTCGCCGCTGCCTTTGCTGACGGTAGCGATGATGTACCCTTCGGTCAGGCCATAGTCATCGACTATGTCGGCGGATACAGGAACAGTTAAACTGCCGCCATAGGCAAATTCGGTGAATTGGGCGAGACCTTTTACCGTAATTTCAGGCGAAGCATCTGCACGCACGTCGAGTTTGAAATAGTCCGACATCCGTTCGATGGAATCCATGCCCCAGTTGATTTGATAGAACGTCGGGTGTGTTGAAATGACTGACGCCTTATGGCTGTTACCCGCGTTTTTCAATACGATGGTGTCGGTGTTACCAATGACGATATGTGCTCTTCTTACGGAATCAGAGAATGCGATCTGCCATTCTATCTTGCTGCCTTCAGGGACGGTCAGCGGTAGGGTTGTGACACTGTATGGTTTCAATCCGGTGTATGCCGGCGGTACAATACTGACTGAGGCTGTTTTGATGCCCGGTACCGGCCGGGTTACATTCTCGTCAGTTGTGAGGTTGTTAATTATGGAACGAGTCGCAGGTCCAGGTGACAGATCCAAGGCTACCAGTAACATGGTAGCCGCACAGATCACTATCGCCAATGGAATCCGATGATGAATCTTCAGACCGGTGGACACCCTTCGAAGAACTTCTGCAATCCGGCGACGCTGCAGGCGTTGTAGTTCGTTAAGTTCCGATTCATTGGTTAACAAAAGGTCGGTGCTGTTTTCGAGTTCGGGGAATTTATAGTCCAGGAAACTTGCAATCTGCCGTTTTGAGGGCTGGTAGTTCAATGTTCTCCGGATAATCACGAACGCAAATATTGCAACCGCGATACCTGTAAAAGCCATCCACAGCTGAAACGGAGCAAACTGAGTTACAATTCCGACAACAAAGCAAGCGCTTGCTATTGACCAGCATATTACCTCTGTGAATCGCAGCGCTGCAACGCGCTGTCGAAAGCGATCAATGATTTGTATGTCAGTCCCTGCCTTCATTGTCTTCGGTATTTCGACAGTATCCTTTCCGCAAAAAGTGCTGCGACGAAAAGCAGCAGCAGCCAGGGAGCGCGGGCCGCGTTTTTAGCTTGCGTCTTCACCGATGGTGGTTCACCTTTCACCGACGCCCACATCAAGCCATCTGGCATAATCCGATAATCAGGCTTTTCCTGCAGACTCATTTCACTACTTGTGAGGATCTTCGACAACTTTCCAACGAAATCTTTCTCAAGTGCAAGGCTGATATCCCGCATGGGATTGAAAATCCAGATGTTGTTGACGGCGCCACCGACAGAGTCCTGGATGAAAATGTCGGCATCGGCGTAATACGCATTTGCGGAAATGATCATATTCTTTCCCTTCTGATGTGGACCTTTAGTTAGCAAAATCGTCCAATCAACCGGATCATTTGTGTTCGGGTTGAGTTGGAGCGCGACCGGTTTGTAAAGGGTGCCGACTGCAGTCAGGGCAGCTACAAACCAATCCTTTTCGCGCTCGAATTTGCTGTCCCACACAATCCTGACATGTATAGAATCCGAAGGGCCGGTACCGTCACCACCGTGGATTGTCCTGAAGTGTGTTTCGTCCCCGGTCGTGTAGCCAACACGTTTGTAAGTCCCTCCGCTCTGCCGGATCGAAAACAATTCAAAAGTATCCCTGGATGTTTCCGCCACGGGAATCCAGTGAACGTGTTCCGGGAGGGGAACACGTTCGCCCCGGAAATATCTGAAAAGGGGAGTGCCGATAACAACGACGGATTCGTATGGCTGATGCGCGAGTTCTTCAATTACAGACCAGTAATTTAGTTGCGTCTGATTGGTGTCGCGATGCACATGTTCTGAGATTTTTTTTGTTTGGTATCCTTCCCCGGTGAGGCTGTCGACCAAACCGGAGATTACCGGTAACTCAACAAGGGAATCTTCAATCAACAGTAACTTTGATCGCGTCTTATTCTTAATTGTAACACCGGCCAGAAAAAGGACCAGGACCACAATACACAAGGATCTTACGATCAGCAAAAGGATTTCATTAAGTCGGATCCCCCGGAACTGTGAAGAAGGTGTCTCGTCAAGAAAGCGTAGGCTCCCAAACGGAATAGTCTTGCCTTCACGGCGACTCAACAAGTGGATTGCAACGGGAACAATTAGTCCCGCAAGTCCCCATAACCATAAAGGATTCGCAATCTGAATCATCACATGAGACTTTTCCGTACCTGAATAAAACTTCTGAGCACTTCGTCAACCGGAGAACTCATGTCGGCGAGAAAGTAGTGAATACCGCGTTCCAGGAAAGTGTCTCGCGTAGTGTTTATCCATGCTTCGAGTTTTTGCCTGTAGGTATCCCTGACAGCAGCCACGTTAATCCGCCGCGTCGACCCGCTTTCGAGATCCTGAAATGTAAAATTACCACTCGTTTCAAGCGTGCGTTCATTTCTGCCCATAATGTGAAAGACAATCACCTCATTTCGTTTGGTTTTTAGTTGTTTGATGAACCGCAAGAGCTCTCCGTCATCATCATACAGATCGGAGAAAAGAATGATCATTTCCTTTCGGTGATGATCGATCGCGTTTTCAAGTTCAGGTGAGTTTTTCCATACGCCGCTGGTATTGGCATTAACAAGCGTGGACAAGACCCGAATGAAATGTTGGTGTTCGAATCGCGGCTGGACATGCGTAAACTTGTCACCGTTAACTATCGAAACTCCGTATGCGTCGCCCTGTTTTCTTGCGAGGTATGCCACAGCTGCGGTGAGAATCCTGGCATAGTCGAACTTGGTTAATTCAGATTCAGCGTAAGCCATAGACCTGCTGGCATCCAGTACAAGCTTAACAGTGATGTTAGTTTCAATCTCGGCTTGTTTGACGAAATAGCGTTCTGAGCGCGCATACATTTTCCAGTCAAGCTGACGAAGGTCATCGCCGGGTTCGTAGCCACGGTATTGGGCAAACTCCTGACCAAATCCGGTGCTCATGCTTTTGTTGCTTCCGCTCATAAACCCCTCGACGATGATGCGCGCTATCAGTTCCATTCCGTTCAGCGACGAAAGCAGTTCGGGTTTTAGCAGGGATTTGATGCGCGTGTCCATAATTACACGGAGGCCTTAAGCATTTTGCGACAATGTGCCAACAGCTGCCTTGTGATTGAATCAGGCTCTATTCCTTCAGCTTCAGCCTTGAAGTTTAACAAGACCCGGTGTCGCAGGACTGGATAAGCAACGTGTTCGATGTCTTCGGGTGTTACGGCGTAACGGCCAGACAGCAAAGCGCGTGCTTTGGCTGTAAGCACCATGGCCTGGCCGGCACGAGGTCCTGCTCCCCACCGTACGAAGTCTTTGACAGCCTGCGCTTCCGAAGATGCCGGACGTGTAGCCCTCACGATATTGCTCACGAAACCAATCAAGTTGTCACTGATGTGGACATCCCGGACAAGTCGCTGCGCTGTGATGATCATCTTGCCGTCCAGAATCTTATTGATCTCCGGATTCCGGGCACCTGTTGTATTTTTTAGAATCATTTCTTCATCCGCGGCGTCAGGATAATTTATGCGGATGAAAAGCAGAAAGCGATCGAGTTGCGCTTCAGGCAGGGGAAAGGTGCCGGCCTGCTCAATCGGGTTTTGTGTGGCCAGGATGAAAAACGGTTGATCCAGAGGATACGTTGTTCCGGCATAGGTCACCTTAAATTCCTGCATCGCTTCCAGCAAGGCAGACTGTGTTTTCGGAGACGTACGGTTTATTTCATCTGCAAGAATGATATTGGCAAAGATGGGGCCCTTATTAAACTTGAAGAACCGCTTTCCTGTCGAATGGTCTTCTTCAAGGATTTCCGTGCCGATAATGTCTGATGGCATCAGGTCGGGTGTAAATTGAATCCGTCGGAAGCGAAGGTCGATAGCTTCGGCCAAGGTCCGAATCATGAGCGTTTTCGCCAGACCGGGCACACCTTCGAGCAGCGCGTGACCACCGGCCAGAAATGTGATAAGCAACTGGTCAATCGTTTCCGTTTGTCCCACGATCACCTTTGAGATTTCTTCTCTCAGAGAACGCAGGCGTGCTATTAGCTGCTGTAATTCTTCGTTCATGTTAAATTGGTTCTGTCGTTACCGCGTCATCGCGTAGAGTACTATGTTGACGCCAAAACGGGTGTTGTCTATTTTATAAAATCTTTTGTTTCTGAAATCATAATCCCATTCACAGCCGTAGTCCTTGTTGCTGTACAGCACGCCGATGCGATTATTAACCTGGATCGCTTTCAGATAATCGTGGACAATATCGTCGCCCCAGCCATTGAGTTCCTGCGAGGTCGTCGGCGGGCCGTCAAATTGAAAGAACACAGAGTACAGTTTGTGATTGTTGGGAATTTTGGCAAGCTCGCCCGGACCAAAAATCCGCTCCATTTGAATTTCAAATGATTTGGCGAAGAGACCGTCGATGTCGTGATTGCAATCATCGACGAATACAAAACCACCATTCCGCACGTACTTTTCGAAATTCTGGGCTTCCTGTTTTGTAAACTCGACGAGTTTGTGGCCGCTGAGATAACAGAACGGGCAGCTGAAAATCTTGTCACTTGCCAGCGGAATAATGTTTTCATTCGTATCTACCGGTAGCGTTGTGTATTCAACCAACGAATTGAGCAGGTTCGAAGGCATGCGCTGATCGACATCCCAGTCCCCCGACTCGTATTGAAGCCTCGTGAAAAAAAATTTATTCCCTGTCAGCATACTCCCCTAAAATAGATAATCCCTTTTGAACAAGGGATTATCTTTTATCCGAATCACAAATCAGGCTATACGGCGTCCGACAAGCTGGTGAATGTGAAGTCCCTGATCTTCATATATGGGATAAGGTCACCATCCACACGTACCTGCTTTCCAAGCGTCTCCAGGTTGTTAAGCATTATCACCGGGCTTTCATTAAATCTGAAGTTCTTGACCGGATGTTTGATCTTTCCATTTTCGATGTAGAATGTACCGTCACGCGTAAGTCCTGTGTACAGGAGAGTTTGCGGATCGACGCTGCGTATGTACCACAGCCGTGTAACGAGAATACCTCGTCTTGTGTCTTTGATCAGATCTTCAAGCGAAGCATCTCCTCCTTCCATGATAACATTTCCGGGGAATGGTACAGGTTCGACATTCTTTTGTGACGCCCAATACCGGTCGTAAAAAAGATTTTTGACGACGCCATTGCGAATCAGATCCATTTTCTTGCGTGCAAGACCATCGTTGGTCCACGGCGACGCCGGCACATCGTCGTTAAAGGGATCAGTATAAATTGTTACACGTTCGTCGACGATCTTTTCGTTGAGCTTTGTGCCACCACCTTTTCTGGAAAGGAAGCTTCTGCCTTCGTCAGCCTGTCTTGCACCCATGTTGAAGCGCATGTTCTGAATCAGGTCGGCTGCCGCGGCAGGTTCGAGAATCACTGTATATTTTCCGGGTTCGATTGCTTTTGCATTCTGGCTTTGAATTGCTTTTTCAATTGCAACTCGCGATGCTTCAGCGGTATTGAGTTTCGATACATCGTTGAAGTCGCGTGTAACCCATCCGGAGCCTGTGCCATCGCTGGTGCGCATCGTCACGGTGAAGTCGACGCTGGTGCCACGGTTATAGGCAAAAAGTCCTTTTGTATTGATTATTGCGCTGAATCCGTACTGGTCTTCCAGGTATCCCGCCGCTGTGACCTTTTTCGACGATGCGGCGTCAATACTTGTGGCGGCGGCTTGTGCGCGGTAATCAGGTGTGATTTTGGCAGTAGCCTCGGAAAAGGTTTTTGATTCGCCATACTTTTGCTGGCCAAGGGGTTCCATAAATTCCGGGTTCGGCGGAGCAAGCTGAGCGAGTTCTTCGGATCGTTTCACAACTTTTTCAAGTGACGCGGCATCAAACTCATTCACGGTAGCAACGCCTGACTTTTTTCCAAAATAGCTTTGCACAGCAAGGGTGACGTTGCTGTTCTCACCGGCGGTAGACACCGTATTCCTGGCGTAGCGGATATTGCCTTCGTTGGACCCGTTTAAGGTGGCCTGGCAGCCATCCGCTTTTGAGTAGGAGATTACCTTTTCCAGGATCTGCTTTGCTTCTTCTTTAGAATATATAGCCATTGTAATTAGGTTTCGGTTAAATAATTATTAAAGTGTTCGTCCGGTATTGATGACGTTTATTCCGTTAAAACGAGCAGTAGACGAACCGTGGGATACGGCGCTTGACTGACTCGGCTGGCCTTTCCCGTCAAAGAAGGAACCATTGAGTCTGTAGTCGCGTTCGTCGCATACCTGAACGCATGAGTTCCAGAATTCCTGTGTGTTGGACTGATACGCTACGTCTTTCAACATTCCGGCGATCTTGCCGTTCCTGATTTCGAAGAACAATACACCACCGAACTGGAAATTGTACCGTTGTTGGTCGATCGAATATGAACCGTCCTTCACGATGTAGATTCCCTTGTCGACGTTTGAGATCATTTGTTCAGGTGTGAGTTGCTCCTTACCCGGCGCAAGCGACACATTTGGCATTCGCTGGAATTGAACGTTATTCCAGTTATCCGCATAGCAACAGCCATGTGATTCCTTTTCACCAATAATGTGTGCCTGATCGCGGATTGCCTGGTAGTTGACCAGCGTGCCGTCCTTAACAAGGTCCCAGCGTTTGGTCTCCACACCTTCGTCATCAAAACCTACTGCACCGAGGGAACCTTCCTGGATTTTGTCGGCAAACAGTGTGACTTGTTTGCTGCCATAATTAAAGTTTCCTGATTTCCACTTGTCGAGTGTCGCAAAGCTTGTCCCCGCATAGTTTGCCTCGAAACCGAGTACGCGATCGAGCTCTAACGGGTGGCCTACTGATTCATGGATCGTCAGCCAGAGGTGCGATGGCTCGAGTACCAGGTCGTATTTCCCCGGCTCTACTGATTTCGCCGCCAGGATCTCGCGGCCCTGTTCGGCAGCGAGGGCTGCGTCTTCAACAATGTCGTAGGATTTGTTGTAGAGAATCGTATTGCCCGGACCCTGGATCTTGTCTGCCGCGCGTCCGTCGAGATATTCATATCCCATTCCAACGGGCGCGCTAAACGCGGCGCGTTGTTTAAACTGTCCGGACTTCGTATCGACAACCGTCACCTGGAAATTCGGCCAGGTGCGGTGAATATCCTGATCAATGTAGGAGCCATCTGTTGATGCGAAATACTTCTGCTCATTCACAAGGAAAAGTACCGAGTTGATGTAGTTGGCTCCCTTTGCAAGGGCGGCGGCGTTCGCCTTCAGAAGCAGATCTACCTTGTCTTTGATCGGTACTTCAAATGCATTTTTCGTGATAGGCGTTTTGTATATCTGCTCACCGTGTGACTTGACCGGAACAAGTTTTACCGGTTCTTTTTGTACCCGGGAATTTGCTCTTGCGATAGCCACTGCCTGAGCCGCAGCTTTTGCGATCCCGTCGGAAGTAACATCGTTGGTTGATGCAAATCCCCAGGTGCCCTCTGCAATGACGCGTATTCCGCACCCGAAGGATTCGGTGTTAACAACACTCTGAACCTTGTCTTCACGCGTAATAACAAATTGATTCAGATAACGCCCGATTCTCACATCGGCATAAGAGGCTCCTTTGCTTCGCGCGGCGTTCAGTCCGATGTCAGCGAGTTTCTTTTTCGCGCTGCTGTCCATTCCGGGATCCAGCAGTCGTTCTGCATCCACTGATTTTGCAAACGAAGGAATCGGTAGCATCATTGCACCGGCGCCGATTCCTGCAAGTTGTATAAAATCTCGTCTTCGCATAGTGTCAGAGAGTTCGTCCGGTATTGATTACGTTGATGCCATTAAAGCGCGCCGTTGAGCTTCCGTGTGAAACCGCGCTTACCTGTGAAGGTTGTCCCTTGCCGTCGAAGAAAGACCCGAATAGACGGTAGTCGCTTTCGTCGCAAATTTTAACACAGCTGTTCCAGAATTCCTGCGTGTTGGACTGGTAGGCCACGTCGTTCAACATTCCGGTAATCTGGCCGTTCTTGATTTCGAAAAAGACGGTCCCGCCAAACTGGAAGTTGTACCGTTGCTGGTCAATGCTATATGATCCTCTTCCTGCGATGAAAATTCCTTTTTCAACATCGCGGATCATATCCTCTGCCGAGTACTTTTCCTTACCGGGTTTGAGCGATACGTTGGGCATACGCTGAAACTGAACGTCACTCCAGCTCTGAGAGTAGCAGCATCCGTGTGATTCCTTCTGTTCGATTATATGAACCTGATCGCGGATAGCCTGGTAGTTGACGAGAACTCCGTCCTTGATGAGATCCCATTCCCTGCACTTTACACCCTCATCATCGTATCCCGCTGCTCCGAGAGAGTTGGACTGTGTCTTGTCAGCAACGATGTTGACGATGTTGCTGCCGTACTTGAAGTTTCCGCTCTTCCACTTGTCGAGCGTGGCGAAACTTGTTCCTGCATAATTGGCCTCGTAGCCAAGCACGCGGTCAAGTTCAAGTGGGTGACCGATCGATTCATGAATTGTCAGGCCAAGGTGATTTGGTTCGAGTACCATGTCGTATTTGCCTGGTTCAACAGACTTGGCCGTCAACATTTCGCGTGCCTGTTTCGCTGCGAGGACCGCGTCTTCGACGATGTCATAACTGTCTTTATAGAAGACAGTCCCCATCGGACCACTGATTTTGTCCTCCTTGCGCGGGTCGAGGTATTCATAACCCATCCCCATGGGTGCACTCAATGCCTGACGGGCTTTGAATTTTCCCGAGGCCTTGTCTACAGCAGTAACATTGAAGGTAGGCCAAATCCGGTGGATGTCCTGATCGATATATGAGCCATCGGTGGAAGCGAAGTATTTTTGTTCATTCACCATGAACAAATTTGAATTCACGAAGGACGCACCGTTTTCAATTGCAGCCTTATTTGCATTTATAAGGAGGTCGACTTTTTCAGAAACAGGAATCTCAAACGCGTTTTTTGCAATCTTCGTTTTCCATTTCACTTCGCCGTAGCCTTTCACCGGTGCCAGGGCCACAGGTTCCTTCTGGAACTTGGAATTTGCCTTCGCGATAGAGATTGCCTGCACAGTGGCGCGCTTTATCCCATCGGGCGTCACCTCATTCGTGGCAGCGAACCCCCATGTGCCATTGGCAATCACGCGAATACCTGCACCAAATGACTCGGTGTTTACGATGTTCTGAACTTTTTCCTCGCGGGTAGTAATAAACTGGTTGAGATAGCGGCTGATACGAATGTCGGCATAGGTGGCTCCCGAACTACGAGCCGTATTCAGGGCAATGTCCGCTAACCGTTTTTTCTCTTCGACGGCGAGAGGTGAGTCAAGAAGGGCTTCAACTGGTATTGGATTTCCGGGAACGTACAACGGAAGTAACATTCCGCCCATACCCAGCCCGGCGAGCTGGACAAAGTTTCTTCTCTTCATTCTAGGCTTTTTAGGTTAATAAGTAGTCTGATTCTCCCGAGAGAAATTGAGACATGTGAAAAGATAGGACAAACAAACCGCTAATAGAACGATTTTATAACATATGCTTTTAGGTTATTTAAATGGCGTGATATTGGAACGGGTGGATATTCGCCTCCGTCGTCGAATTTTTGAATGGAGCACCTACCCGAATTTTTTCCGGCGGCAGGTTGAAAATCGGATTTCGTCATGACACCACGAACTGCTGCACCCGCTCCAGGCCAGGGCATTGTGAAGGAATAAATTTCCCATCCTGAGGGGCCTTCGACCGCAACACATTTTTCCAGGGCCGGCCGCAGCTTTCTGAAGCGATGCCAACCTTATCCCGTCCAAACTGATTATGAAATGTCCGGGGTGACTTACTGATCCCAGGTGGCAGTCATTGATAAGGGCTTTTCCATGCCAACGCCGCGCGAGCAAATGGATGCCTTCGAATTGCTGAAACAGCTTCGACAATTGATGTTTCAAAAGTGATAGGCGGGCTGGTAAGCGGGTAAAAATTCTGTTGCAATTGTGCATGCAACGGACTATCAAACAGCGATTTACAAAGATGTAACATACAGAGAAAAGCATGTAACATAATATTATCGGTGTGGCCGTGCGCCGGGATATATTTGTTTACGTCGATTGCATAGGGTATCTCAAACGATTGAATTGATTTTATACCCACGGTCGGCCCACCAAACCTTTTAACCTCCGAAATGGCTGTGAGCAGATTGGTCATGCTAGTCGAAAATGCCCTCACCCGGGCTCGTCTTTATCGATTTGGAGCAGCCGACAGCCGAGGTTCACAACGACGGATGGAATTTCCGGCAAAAAACGCCGCACTCCTGCCGTGTCCGAAAATCTTGTTCTCAACCGGGAGCGGCGGTTCCGCCAGGCTCTTTCAAAAAAACGAATGTATGAAAACACCGATCAACACAAGCTGAACGGCAGAAAATCTCACCCCGCTCTGGAATACCTGAGTGGAGTCCACCTGTTAGAATTTTCGCACAATGAACCATCAACCTATGATAAGACAATTACAACGACAAATCCGGCGAGCCACGATACATACCCTGATTGGTATCTGTGTTCAGTGCTTAATGGTCGGAGTAGTGTCGGCTTCAGATCTGAAGGCCGGATTCCGTGACGGAACGGTCGAAGAAGAATTTGCAAGCCCGGCGAGAGAAATCTTTACCCTTCAGCGTTCGGTCTCCGGTCGGGTAGTCGACCAGGAAAATAACGAAGGTCTGCCAGGGGTAAACGTGATTGTAAAGGGAACCACAACCGGGACCGTAACAGATATTGACGGAAGATTTAGTCTGGCAGTTCCGTCAGCTGAATCCGTGTTGGTATTCAGTTCTATTGGATACGTAGCGCAGGAAGTTGTTGTGGGTCAGAACGCTGTAATCAACATAACCCTTGCAACGGATGTACTTGCGTTGTCCGAGGTCGTAATCGTTGGCTATGGCGAACAGAAGAAGGAGAGTATCGTGGGTGCAATCACGCAGACCTCCGGAGCGGTGCTTCAGCGCGCCGGTGGCGTATCGAACGTGGGTGCCGCCCTTACCGGAAATCTTCCCGGGGTTGTAACCATGTCAAGTAGCGGTATGCCCGGTGACGAAGATCCGATGATCCTTATTCGTGCAGCCAGTTCCTGGAACAACAGAGAGCCACTCATCCTGGTCGATGGTGTGGAACGTCCGATGCGAGGGGTTGACCTCAACGCAGTTGAATCCATCTCGGTTTTGAAAGATGCCTCGGCCACCGCGGTTTTTGGCGTTAAGGGAGCCAACGGTGTTATCCTCATCACAACAAAACGCGGAAAGGAAGGATCGGCCAAGATCGACTTCACCTTTAGTTCAACAGTCAAGGCGCCATCAAGGCTTCCAAATAAATTAGACTCCTACGACGCGTTGATGGCGCGTAATGTTGCCATCGAACACGAACTGGGCGTGTCGCCTGATTCCTGGGCCTACATCCGGCCTCAGTCGTTTATTGAAATGTATCGCAATCCCGTAAATCAGGAACAGGCGGAGCGCTATCCGAATATTGACTGGCAAAAGGAGCTATTCAAGAGTTACGCGATGGCGTACAACGCTAACCTAAGTGTTTCGGGTGGTACATCGGTGCTGAAATATTTTGCCTCGGCGGACTTCCAGTATGAAGGTGACCTTTTCAGAGTCTGGGACAACGGTCGTAATTACGATCCTGGTTATGGATTCAATCGCCTGAACGTGCGGAGTAACCTCGATTTCCAGTTGACAAAGACAACAGTCTTCAAAGTCAATCTCTCCGGATCAAACGGCGTAAGGAAGAGTCCGTGGAACCAGAGAAACAACTCAGACTGGGCAGTAGCTCAGCAGTGGGCTGGTGCATACAATATCGCTCCCGATGTATTTATGCCGAAATATTCGGATGGCTCATGGGGATATTATCCGGACATCTCAAACGTCAGCAACTCCGCTGCGAACCTCGCACTTGGAGGCGCGATGACGACAACCAACACGCGTATAAATACCGACTTTATTCTGGAACAAAAGCTGGACATGATCACGAAGGGGTTGAATTTCAGAGGTTCAATTTCATGGGATAACGGATTTGTCGAATTCAATCGTGGTGTGAATGACTTGTTTAATGATGCACAACAAAAGTGGATCGATCCTATTACCGGTAAAGCGACTTACAAGATTGATTACGATCAGAACAACAAGTTCGACTTCATGCAGGGTGTGTTGTGGAATCACTCCGCAGGTGAAGTGGATAACGGTCTGACAGAGCGTAACCTGAACTTCCAGATTCAGCCAAGCTGGACCCGCAGCTTCGGCAAGCACAACGTCCACGCTATGGGTATGCTAATGCGGGAACAAAGAGCATCGGGTCACCAGATACCACGGTTCCGGGAAGACTGGATCTTCCGCGCAACTTATGATTTCAACAACAAGTACTTTGTAGAGTACAACGGGGCATACAATGGTTCCGAACGATTCAGCGAAGAATACCGATTTGCATTCTTCAATTCCGGAGCACTTGGATGGGCGTTGACCGAGGAATCCTTCATGGACAACATTGACTTCCTCGACCTTCTTAAACTCAGAGCTTCCTACGGTGAGATTGGTGATGATAACCTGATGAGAAATGGTCAGCCGCTCCGGTGGTTGTACATGACCCAATGGGAGTATGGAGGCGAATCGTCACTTGATCTGAATCAGGGTACCAGTCCTTACACCTGGTTCCGCGAGCAAGCCGTTGGAAATCCGGATGTACGCTGGGAAACGGTGCGCAAGTTCAATGCAGGTATAGACTATGCCTTCCTGAAGGGAACAATTTCGGGTAGTGTCGATTTCTTCCGCGATAAGCGTTTCGATATTATCGTCCGCGGGGAAGATCGCGCGGTACCTTCTTACTATGGTACTACGCCACCTGCGGCGAACCTCGGATCTGTTCGGGCGCAAGGTTATGAAATCGTTCTTAATATCAGCAAAGCGTTATCGAATGGCGTTCGTCTGTGGGCTAACCTCAACATGACGCACTCCAAGAACAAGATTCTCAACGCGGATGATCCGGCCCTGTACGACGATTATCGGAAAAGAGCTGGTTACCCCATCAATCAACACCGCTCCTGGGTTGACGCGGGATTCGTAAATACATACGATCAGATATACGGAACTCCCCAACTCAATACGAACGATAATCAGAAACTTCCGGGAGACTACTATATCATCGATTTCAATGGCGACGGCATCGTCGATGATTCAGACAGAGTTCCATATGGCTATTCGGACACTCCGCAGAACACATTTAACGCTACGGTTGGATTTGAATGGAAAGGATTCAGTGGATTTGTTCAGTTCTACGGCGTTAGCAATGTGACACGCGATGTTCCGCTGAACAGTTTCGGCAGTCGTCTCAACACCGTGTATGATATGGGAACATGGTGGTCGAGGGAAACACCCGACGCAGATGTTGTCGTGCCGCGATGGCTGTCCACTCCGAGCTACTACACTGGAACTCAATTCCTCTTCGATGGATCTTATGCGCGATTGAAAAACGCCGAGCTCGCCTACACATTTAGTCCGGGTGAACTTGGCAGGCTCGGATTTTCTGCCCTGCGGATTTTCATAAACGGAAACAACCTCTGGGTATGGTCAAGGATGCCTGATGACCGTGAATCCAATTTCGCCGGAGCAGGCGGTCAGGGCGCTTACCCAACTGTGAAGCGCTACAACTTTGGTCTCCGACTCTCACTTTAATTGAACATCAATGAAGAAGATATATAAGACACTATTACGCGGCGCTTTTCTGATCGCTGCAACGTTTGCCCTGCAGGCGTGCCAGGACTTCCTGGACAAGGAGGCGGATTCTATCGTGTCCGAGGGCGAAGCATTCAAGAACTTCAGAAACTTCCAGGGTTTCATCGAAGAAATCTACAATTGCATTCCGGATAAGGAGAAGCATTACTGGACAACCTCATGGAATTGGGGTGACGACGAAATCTTCAACCTTGAGGGAAGCTGGCACATGACGAACCAGGTGGACCTGGGGAATTTCTGGGCCTGGCAGGCGGGACGTATGAGCCAGCCCGGTGCCTGGCTGGACAAGCCAAGTACGAATCCGACGTCTACCAATAAATTTGACCACGCTTTGTGGCCTCATGCCTGGTATTGTATCCGAAAGGCTAATATCGGGTTGGAGAATCTTGAGCTGCTCACTTCGGCGACACAGGAAGAAAAGAATGTGATAGCCGGGCAGTTGTATTTCTTCCGCGCCTGGTGGCATTTCGAGTTGATGCAATGGTTCGGAGGCCTTCCTTATATAGACATTGTACTTCCTGCTGACGAGAAGCCAACTCTTCCAAGACTCAGTTATCAGGAGTGTGCCGACAGGGCAGCTGAGGATCTCGTCAAGGCAGCATCCTTGTTGCCGATAAACTGGGATAATACCTCGGTCGGAAGAAATACAGTCGGGAAGAACCAGTTGCGCATAAACAAAATCATGGCGCTGGGATACCTCGGTAAGAATTACCTCTGGGCAGCGAGTCCCCTTATGAAGAACGGTCCGCAGACCGGTGGTGGCAATACTTACAACTATGACGAGGCGTATGCGAGAAAAGCAGCCGAAGCATTTGGTGAATTGCTGGCTCTTGTGGAAAGTGGCCAGACACAATATGCCTTGGCAGAATTCGACTTTGAAAACGTATACGACCATAAAAAATCACCGGGAGCAGCTTCACGCTTTAGTGACATCTTCTATACTACAGGACAAAACTGGCTGATGCCCGGATCTACCGAAGCTATTTTCCGCGGGCCTTCCACAGATTTCAACGGTAGCAACTGGAACACTACCAAGACATTCGGTCCTAAGGTTCAGGGAATAGTAGAGCACGATAATATCATTCACCACCCCACAGCGAACTATGTGAAGTTCTATGGGATGGCCAATGGTTTGCCGTTGGACGATCCGGCTTCAGGTTTTGATCCCGCTTATCCCTTCAAAGATCGCGATCCGCGCTTTTATCACGACATCGTATTCGATGGATTCAAATATGTAAATGCCGCAATGCCACCAGACATGGAATACCTGCGTTACACAGGTCTTCACACCAACGGTACCATGCGAAGTGCAGCTAACGGTAGCCGTACTGGATATTTCATTCAGAAACTCGTGCCGCACACGGCCAATAAATATGACGGCGCTTACAACTGGAGTGGTAACCTCCATGTCTATTTGCCCTATATGCGTCTCGCGGATATCTATCTCATGTACGCCGAAGCATGTGCAGTTTTCGGTGGCGCTTCAGGAAAATCCAACAACTTCAATAAGACAGCGGAAGATGCAATCAATACGCTTCGCGATCGCGTTGGCGCCGGGCACGTGAGTGCGTCGTATACCGGAAGCAAGGAGAAGTTTTTGGACGAAGTTCGCAGAGAACGAGCGGTTGAGTTGTCGTTTGAAGGTTTTCGTTTCAACGACCTCCAGCGCTGGTTGCTGCTCACGGAGTATCCCTATAACGTAAAGACCGCGCAGGAGTTTGATCGACTTGAATCTATTGACTTCTTCAAGGAAAATGATCCAAGAGACGCGCGCGTTGCCAACTTCCGTGAAGTGGAAATTCTAACCCGGCAGTTTGGAGCAAGACACTACTGGTTTCCGCTCAAGATATCTGATGTGTCAATGTATCCTGAATTTGAACAGAACCCGGGATGGTAAGGTCACGCAACTTAGAAATGATTCAAACCAAATCTTCCGATAATGAAAACTCATTTTACGCTTTTGCCGAGCCAGGGAAATCATGAGCGTTCATTTGTCGGTAGCAAAAAATTAAACTTTATGAAATATTGTATACAGCTAAGTTTCATTTTATGTGCTGTGTTCTTCGGGGTTGCCGTCGTGAATGCACAGGACATCGAAGAGAACCAACCTGACTCGACTACAGTCGCGACTGATGTGTCGCCGACTGTACAGGGAGCTTTCCGGAAAATTCCGGAGAGCCAGTTTCTCGGCGGCGCGACCGTCGTTGATATGACCGAACTAATAGGGAAAAACTATTCCACGTATAGCCTGGACAACATGCAGGCGTTTGTAGGTGGTTGGACCGGCGGTTCGGTGTGGGGATTGGACGACTGCCTTGTACTTGTTGACGGGATACCCCGGGATGCCAACAACGTGATGCCTACTGAAATCCAGCAGATCACTTTTCTAAAGAGTGCAGCAGCCGTAATGCTATATGGTAGTCGTGCTGCAAAAGGCGTTGTCTACATTACGACCAAGAGGGGAACATCAGAATCATTGAAGATCAATGTCCGCGCGAATACCGGCTTCCACGTCTCGAAGAGCTATCCCAAGTATCTTGGTTCAGCCGAATATATGACGCTCTACAATGAAGCAATCACAAATGATGGTGAGGCTCCGCGTTACAGTGAAGAAGAGATCTACTATTCAGCTTCCGGATTGAACCCTTACAGGTACCCCGATGTTGATTTTTATTCTTCAGACTATCTGCGCAAAGCTTACAACAGAAGCGACATTACCACTGAATTCTCCGGAGGTAATGAGAAGTCAAGGTTCTATACAAATATTGGATACTATCGCCAGGGGGATGTCTTCAAGTTCGGTGAAGCTAAACATAACTACATCGATCGCCTCAATGTACGCGGTAACGTAGACCTGGCCATTACAAAATCCATTACCGCTTTTGTAAGCGCCAACGCAACCTTTTACAACGCGCGAACTGCTAATGCGGCCGATAGCGATCCGGACAACCCGGATAACGTTGACAACTACTGGACGTATTCTGCAACAATGCGGCCGAATCGCGTAGCTCCGCTCATTCCACTGAGTTACATCGACCCCAATGATCAGGTTACTCTCCAGACCATTGAAGGCGGAAGTAACATCATCGATGGAAAATATCTGCTTGGCGGGTCACAAACTGACCTGACAAATGTTTTCGCCGACTATTATGCAGCAGGTTACAGCAAATGGACGAGCCGTCAGTTTCAATTCGACGCGGGATTGAATTTTGATCTGTCCAGAATTATGAAGGGACTTTCGTTTCATACGCAGTATGCTATCGATTACTCGACTACCTATAACACTTCCTACAATAACACGTACGCGGTCTACGCTCCGAACTGGTACAACTACAACGGCGAGGATGTTCTTGTTATCCCTGCAGAGAACAAGTACAATAATGACACAAAATCGGGTGTGCAGAACATCAGCGCAAGCAGCAGCCGTCAGACCATCGCGATGAATTCTTATTTCAATTATGTGACGACGGTGGGCAGCGATCACAACATCTCCGCCCGACTTGTCGCTAATGGATATCAGCAAACCCGTTCGGGAGTGTACCATCGTATCGGAAATGCGAACCTTGGCCTGCAGGTGAATTATGACTATCAGCACAAGTACTTCGTAGATCTGGGAACGGCTTTGGTGCATTCGGCAAAGCTTGCTGAAGGTAATCGCAATGGATTGTCTTATTCCGGTACGTTGGGATGGAAGTTAAGCCGCGAAGGCTTTTTGGCCAACTCCTCAGTATTCGATGACGTGATTCTCAGCGCGTCGGGAAGCCTCCTGAAGTCAGACCTGGATATAATGGATGGTGACCAGGAGTTTTATCTTACCGAGGCAAACTACACGCAGGCAAACGGAGCATGGTGGGGATGGTACGACGGCGCTTCTGAGCGCTCGACGAATTCCATTCGGGGAGCTAATAGCAGCCTTGATTTCGTGAACAGAAAAGAGTTTTCATTAAATCTGCGAACATCGGTATGGGACAGATTGATCACTGCAGATGTCTCTTTCTTTGTTAACACAATGGAGGGGTTGATCATCCAGCCTTTGACAACATATCCGAGTTACTTCTGGACGTACTATCCTGATGCGTCATTCATACCTTACGCAAATTACAACAATCACCAGCGCAAGGGTGTTGACTTCAATGTCGCGATAAACAAAAACATTGGGGACGTTGGTCTTTCACTCGGCTTTTCAGGAATGTATCACACGTCCAAAGCAACCCGACTGGATGAGAATTACGAGGACGAATATCAGAATGGAACTGGCAAGCCCCTGGATGCCTTGTGGGGACTGAAGAGTGCGGGCCTGTTTCAAACACAAGATGAGATCGACAATAGTCCGGAACAAAAGTTTGGCGGCACCATCCGGCCTGGAGACATCAAGTATGTTGATCAAAACGGTGACGGGATAATTAACGAGCGCGACGAGGTGTACCTGGGAAGAGGAGGCTGGTATGGCGCACCGTTTGTCGGCGGGATTAATCTTACCGCGCGGTGGAAAGGCTTTACGTTATTTGCTTTGGGGACAGCGAGTTTCGGAGGCTACGGCTTCAAGAATAGTTCCTACTTCTGGGTATACGGCAACAGAAAGTATTCTGAAGTCGTACGCGACAGATGGACCGAGGAGACAAAAGAAACCGCTACATATCCCCGCCTGACTACAACGAACGGGATTAACAACTTCAGAAACTCTGACTTCTGGATGTACAAGACCAACCGTTTCAATATAGCCCGCATCCAGTTGACCTATGAGTTACCTGCGGGTATGCTGGAGAGCTCGTTTTTCACCGGCGTCTCCATATATGTAAGTGGCAGCGACCTCCTGACTATTTCCAAAGAGCGCGAGATACTCGAAATGAACGTCACTAGCGCACCTCAGACCCGTTTTTATAACCTCGGTGTTCGGGCAGCATTCTAATATTCATTACTAACAAAGGAATCACGCAATGAAAAAAATACTTAAGCTTTCTGCACTGATCGTCCTGCTCACCGCCTGTGAAGATGTTATGTCACCGGCAATCGAGAACATTCGGGGTCTGGACGCGATGTACAAGGAACCAGGGTTCGCACAAGGGATCCTGGCGAATGCGTACATTCTGTTGCCTTATTCCGCTGCACCGGCTACTGACGTGGCCACGGACGACGCGGTATCCAACGACATTGAAAACGCCTATCTCCGGATGGCTTCCGGTTCGTGGTCTTCCAATAATGATCCTACCTCTCAATGGCAGGCTCGAAGAAATGCCATTCAGTACCTGAATATCTTTCTTGACAACGCCGACAAAGTTGAATGGAGTATTGAAGAACCAATTCGCATGATGTTCAACGATCGTCTGAAAGGCGAGGCGTATGGCTTGCGTGCCCTTCAAATGTATCATTTGCTGTTGGCCCATGGTGGCTGGACTGCCGATGGTCAGCTGTTGGGTGTCCCGATTGTTACAACTCCAGAGACTCCGACATCGGATTTCAATCAACCGCGAAGCACGTTTCAACAGTGCGTTGACCAAATACTGGATGATGCGAATCAGGCGCTGGAACTCCTCCCGCTGGACTATAAGAAGTTTACTCCGGCCGAGCTTCCTCAAAAGTATCAGGGTATTGAAGGAGTCACGATAACGGATTACGAGCGCGTTAACGGTGAGCATATGCGCGGACGCATGTCCGGAAGAATTGTTGAAGCGATTCGCGCGCAGGTTGCTTTACTGGCTGCGAGCCCTGCCTACACTGAAGGCACGAATATTACGTGGGCAGATGCAGCAAACTATGCCGCGATCGTTCTGGATCGCATAGGCGGTCCTGCCGGGCTGGCTGCAAATGGTGGAACCTGGTATACCGCCAACTCGGGTATCGAACAACTGGCATCAGGAGCAACCCCGTCGGAGATCATTTGGCGTGGCGATATTGGACAAAGTCTGGACCTGGAAAGAGACAACTTTCCTCCGTCATTATTCGGCAATGGTCGGGTCAATCCTACGCAAAACCTTGTCGATGCGTTTCCGGCGGCTAATGGATATCCGATCAACAATCCATTGAGCGAGTACGATCCGGAAGATCCCTACAGTAACCGCGATCCTCGTCTTGCGAATTACATCGTTGTGAACGGAAGTCAGCAGGGACCGAACAACGACGTTATTATCACCGGCATCTACGGGACGAACAACGATGCTATAAACAGAGAGCGAGGCTTCTCAACCCGGACAGGTTATTATCTGCGAAAGCTGCTCCGCTCAGACGTCAATCCGAATCCTAACTTCAACACGACACAAAAGCATTATACTGCCCGCATCCGCTATACGGAAATTTTTCTCGCGTACGCTGAAGCGGCGAATGAAGCGTGGGGACCGTTGGGTACCGGTACGCACAGTTACTCAGCCTATGATGTCATCCGTGCGATCCGTCAGAGAGCTGGAATTACAGACGGAGACGCTTATCTCGAATCCGTTAAGAACGACCAAAACCTGATGCGTGAACTGATCCGTAATGAACGCCGACTTGAACTTTGTTTTGAGAACCACCGGTTCCGCGATCTGCGCCGTTGGAAAGTTGACCTCAATAAACTAAACGAACCGGCACAAGGACTTCAAATCTCGCAATCAGGAGGCGACTTCATTTATACTCCGATTCAAGCGGAGTCGAGAAATTATCAGGGACACATGTACTATGGACCTATCCCGTACAGTGAGATCAACAAGTGGAGTCAGTTACAGCAAAATGCAGGATGGTGATTATTAAGACAATGAAAAGACAAACAAGGGAAAATATGAAAAATATTCTACTGTCAACCTTATGCGCCGGGATGCTATCCGCTCTCCTCATGAGCTGCGAAAACCAGGAAATAGAATTCCCGGACTACGGTGAGACGACCGTTTACTTCGCGTACCAGTTTCCGGTGAGGACCATCGTACTCGGAGAAGATATCTATGATACAAGTCTTGATAACGAAGGCAGATGCGAAATTTTTGCCACGATGGGGGGCGTTTATTCGAACAAGGAAACGATTAATATCGAAATAGCTGTGGATAATTCCCTGGTCGATAACCTTTTCTTCGACGGAGGCTTGACATCCCCGGTGTTGCCGATGCCGGATGGCTACTATACTTTGTCCGGCAACCAGATTTCGCTCGATCGCGCCTTGCAGGGAAGTGTTGGTGTTCAATTAACCGAAGCCTTCTTTGCTGATCCGGCTGCATTGAACAACACATACGTTATTCCGTTACGCATGGTCACTGCTACGCGCGCCGATCGTATACTGGCGGGCGTGCCGAAGGTCGACGAGCCCAACAGACTTAACGCCGCCGACTGGGATGTTCTGCCAAAGGACTACGTGCTGTATTGTGTGAAGTTCATCAATCCCTGGCACGCAAATTACCTGCGCCGCGGCAAGGATCAAATTACGCTTGACGGCGTGAGCTCTACTGTAATACGGCATCAACCTACTGTCGAGAAGGATGAGGTGCGCAAACTGTTCACTGCCTCACGCAATGCCCTGAGGTATCCGATGGACTATAAAAACAAGGCTGGCCAAAATCTCAATATGTCCGTTATACTGAATTTTGACGAAGATGAGAAATGTACGGTTTCACCGATCGCTCCCGAGTATCAGGTAAACGACTCCATAAGGGTGTACAACATTGTCGCAACAGGAAACGGAGCCTTTGTAAAACGGGGTGAGAAAAACAGCTGGGGTAACAAAGACCGCGATGCGCTGTACGTAGAATACAATGTGAGCTACGAAGTCGAGACGCAATATCCGAATACCGTACCGGCAGTGCCCCCAACGTATGAGCAGGCATCGTACATTACTACCGACACACTGGTGGTTCGCGACCGCGGGGTGAAGTTAGAGCAGTTCGAACCCGTACTAAATAATTAACATGAAATAATCGGAACCAATATGATACGATTAAAAAAGTTTTGGATAAGTGCCTTTGTAATTTCGGCACTGGCTTCATGTGCCGATGAAAGTAAATTGCTCTTTGTCGTTAACAAGCCCGCGTCCATCGCCGAGCATGAATACTTAAAGAGTTATGATGTCCTTAAATCATATATTGACCGTAGTGCGAACCCTGATTTCAAATTGGGTGCGGGCGTGTCGGTCAATGCCTTTACATCAACAAGTCCCGAGTATAGCATGATCGTCTCCAACTTTGATGAAGTTGTAGCCGGGTGGGAAATGAAACACGGAGGAGTCGTTCAGAATGACGGAAGCCTGAATCTCGCTAACGTGGAAAACTTTATATCAAAAGCAAAGGCTGCAGATATTGCGATTTACGGACACACCCTTTGCTGGCATGCAAATCAAAACGCCACATACCTGAACAGCCGGATTGCACCGACAATAATTCCGGGAACAGGCGGACCGACCTGGGAACCTGTCGTCACGCTTGATTTCGAGACCGACGATGATTCGAACTACACCTCGAACAATGAGGCCGTCAGGGAATTTGTTTCTCCGGGCGCAGACGGGACAGGCCGCGCGTTGAAAGTCACGAATGCAGAAGTTCGTGCGAATGACTGGAACAGTCAGTTTTTCGTCACATTCCCACAAGCTACACAACTTGGTGAGAAGTATATGCTGACCATGGATGTCCGTGCAGATGATGCGGCATCCTATTCCACTCAGGCGCACATTGTACCTTACTCGTATAAGCATTGGGATTTCTTCGGTGCAGTTTCTGCTACCCCGACGTGGACGCAGTATATACGGGAAATAACCATCGATGCGAATACGGAAGGCGTAACCACTATCGCTTTTAACCTTGGAAATACAGCTACCAGTTATTACTTCGATAACGTCAGTGTCACAAGATTAAATGAAAGCGGAGGCGGTGGCGGACCGACATGGGATCTCATGGCAGGCGCGGATTTTGAGACGGATAGTGAGTCGAATTACTCTTCAAACAATGAGGCCGTCAAGGAATTCGTTTCCCCTGGCGCAGATGGTACAGGCCGTGCGTTGAAAGTCACGAACGCTGAAGTTCGTGCGAATGACTGGAACAGCCAGTTCTTTTTCACCTTCCCCCAGGCTACTCAGTTAGGTGAGAAGTATATGCTAACCATGGATGTCCGCGCCGATGTCACGGCATCCTATTCCACTCAGGCACACATTGTACCTTATTCGTATAAACACTGGGATTTCTTCGGTACGGTTACCGCTACCCCGACGTGGACACAGTATATAAGGGAAATTACGATCGATGCGAATACGGAAGGTGTAACGACCATCGCATTCAACCTCGGCAATACCGCAACAAGCTACTACTTTGATAACATTACTGTGACGAAGTACAACGAAGATGGCGGAGGCGATCAAACCATTGAAAAAACGCCCGAAGAAAAAAGAGAGATCATCTACGGTGAGTTAGACCGATGGATCGCGGGAATGATGGAGGTATCAAGTGAATACGTGAAAGCCTGGGATGTGGTCAATGAACCAATGGATGATGGTAACCCGTATGAATTGAAAACCGGCGTCGGAAGAGAACTTGCGGAAGATGAATTCTACTGGCAGGATTATCTCGGCTATGACTACGCGGTCGAGGCCTTCAAGCTGGCGGAGCAGTACGGAAACAGCGATGACAAACTTTTCATCAATGACTATAACCTCGAGTATAATCTTGACAAATGCAGAGGCTTGATTGCCTACGTCGAATATATCGAGAGCAAAGGCGGTCGCGTAGATGGGATCGGAACGCAAATGCACATCAGCACGAATTCCGATAAGGAAAAAATTGTGCAAATGTTTGAGCTACTCGCTGAGACCGGCAAACTGATTAAGATTTCCGAACTGGATATCGGTGTCGGGGTTCAAACAACCGCTGCTACTGACGAACACTACCTGGCTCAGGCAGAAATGTACCGGTTTGTGGTTGAAAAGTATTTTGAGATCATCCCCGCTGCACAGCGTTATGGGATTACGGTATGGAGTCCGCGGGATAGTCCCGCCGGATCCGGATGGAGAGCCGGAGAGCCGATTGGTCTGTGGACAGAAAATTATAACCGGAAGCGCGCATACGGCTCGTTCGCGGACGCACTTGGTGAAAATTAGACGGGCAATGTGTGAGCCCCGGAGTTAGCCTTTTCATCCTTTCAGTGGATGTGCCGGCTAATTCAATACAATACAGGTAGCTGTTGGATAGAATCCTTCGGCTACCTGTTCTTTTTGGCTGTAAGGGACAAGTCACCTTGCGGATCAATCAGTTGTGAATTATGAATTGATAAATTAGAAATCAATCACCTTCAACGTCGGTTGCGAAATCGATCAGGAGAAAACTTTATTAGAATCGCGATTTTTCTATGCTGTTCAATGGCTACGCCTAGCCTCCATGAATTCAGTGGGGGACACGCCGTATAGTTCCTTGAACGCATTGGAAAAATGCGCTGGGTTAGTAAAGCCAACGGCAAAGGCAACCTCTGAAATATTGAAATGTCCATCGGAAAGGAGGTTCGCCGCCTGGTTTAAGCGGATGTTCCGGATCAGATCTCTTGTAGACTGATTCGTTAATTCCTTCAGCTTCCGATGCAAATGCACCCTGGAAATTCCTATCTCACGCGCGAGCATTTCGACACTTAATGCAGGATTAGTCAGGTTATCATTGATGGTCGACATCACTTTCGCCATCAGCTTTTCATCCGGTGACTGGATATGGATGTCGGTGATCTTTTCGTGATTTTTTTGCTTTCCGGAAAAACGGTTCCGAAGTAATTCACGGTTGCGAATAATATTCTGAACGGTCTTGCGGACAATTTCGATATTGAATGGTTTGGTGATGTAGGCGTCTGCTCCGATTCCCAGGCCCTCGATATTAAATTGTTCATCTTTTCGCGCAGTAAGGAGCACCACCGGAATATGGTTGATATTAACGTTGTGTTTGACCTTTCGGCACAACGTGATTCCATCCATTTCCGGCATAACGATGTCGGCGATCACCAGGTCGGGATTGTGTTTCAGGATATAAGACAATGCTTCTTTTCCATCGGCGCATTTGTCCATGTGGTAATCGGCGCCCATTTCCATGCACAGATATTCCCGCAGGCTTTTATCGTCGTCCACGACCAATACGCGATGCTTATTTCTCGATTTCGTTTTCGATTCAGGCAACGCAATCGCCGAAGCACTGCGAATCATTACAGGTTCCGTTTCCAGAGGCACCTCGGTATCCGGAATGATATCATCTTCGGTCAAATGATCCTTGCCAAGCGGAAGACGCACGATGAAGCGGCAGCCCGGAGCATCAATGTTATTCTCGGCGCTGATGGTTCCCTGATGTAGTTCAACAATAGACTTCGTCAGGTGAAGCCCGATTCCCGTTCCATCGCGAAACGACTGTTTGCTTTCACGGGTTTGGTAAAAGCATTCAAACACCTTTTCAAGTTCAGCGGCGGGGATACCTATTCCTGTATCGGACACGACGATCTGAAAATACATGCGGCCGTTATACGATGATTCGGAGGAGGTGTCCAGATGAATAGTAATGCTTCCGTTATCCGGTGTGAACTTCAGCGCATTGGAGAGAATGTTCATCAGTACTTTATCGAAATTGTCAGGGTCTATGTATGCCGTGAGTTTTCGCACAGCATGAGTAAACCGGAGGTTTATCTTTCTTGCATGGATTGCATCCTTAAAAGACAGGCATATTTCCCGAATGAACGATACCATTTCCACTTCGCGAAACCGCAGAGTCATCTGGCCTTTGTCAATTTTCCGGATGTCCATCAATTGATTAATAAGCCGCACGATGCGTTCGGAATTCTCGTTCATCGTGAAGTACGCCCGTTGCCGGTCCCTGTCTTTGTCTTTAAGAATAAGTTTCTTGAGCGGACTTAAAATCAGCGACATCGGCGTGCGGATTTCGTGCGCGATGTTAATGAAGAACTGAAGTTTTGCCTCATGCATTTCCTTCGCACGCAGGTGCTCCTGTATTTTTTCTTTGGCGCGCAAACGCTGACGTCTCAGGTGTATGGCGACGAAAAGAAGGGAAATGACCACAAGGCCATACAGGACCTGGGCGCCACGGGAGAAATACCACGCCGGGTGAACAACTATTGAAATCAATTTTGCTTCAGAATAGGTGTTGTAGTCTCTGGCCCTGATTAAAAAGTCATACGATCCCGGTTGAAGATTACTGAACGTCACGTTATTCATCCCGGTTGGAAGGGTAATCCAGTCAGCGGTGCTCCCAAGCCTGTACTGATACGTAATCCGCTCCGGGTTCGTGAACTCCATGCACGAAAATTCAATTGTGAAAGAGTTGTCTTTGTGTGAAATCTGAAATGTATCTGATTCCATCACCGAGGTATTTACTATCGGATACTTTTCCGACGTCATTCCCTTGGTTACTGGTCGGTTGTGTATATAGAATCCGGTAATATTTACTTCGAGTGTTCTTGGATCGTTTTGTATATCCTCTGCGTTGAAGAGCGTAATTCCGTTAATGCCTCCGAATATGATAGTGCCATCCGCATTTACGTGCGATGCACCTCGGGAAAATTCGTTACCCTGCAATCCATCATCGGCATAGTAACTAATTATGGTTTTTTTCTGCGGATTCATCCGCGATATTCCATAGTTTGTACTTATCCAAAGATTGCCTGATCTGTCATCCTGAATGGAGCAGATCATGTTGCTTGGCAGTCCTTCATGCCGGGTATACGTCTGGAATTTGCGTGTGGCAGTATTCAGCGAACGAAGGCCATCGGTTGTTCCTATCCATATTGTGTCACGGGCATCTTCGAGGAACGAGCTCACCATGAGTCCGGGCAGCATCCGGTTCACCCCGAACATCGAATTGAAACTTCTGGTTTTGAGGTCAAGGCAACCCATTCCATCAACCGAACCGATAAAAAGTTTATCATCGTGCGACCGATAAAGCGAGAATAACCAATCGCTATGCAATGTGTTTGCATCATCCCGGTAATTTGCTCCCTGCGGAGTGACATAATGATCCACTTTCCGGGTGTCGAGATTCATTGCATACAGGCCGGCGCCCATAGTGGCGACCCATAAGTTGTTTTCATTATCTTCCACAATGGAAAAAACTCTTGGAAACTCTCCATTTCGTTTTTCAAAGAGATGATTAACATACTCACAATGCCCGGTTTTCCGGTTTACGCGAGCCAGGCCCTTGTCGTATGATCCGAGCCAAAGATCGCCAAAGCTATCCTCAAATATACTTAAGATGGTACAGGGAACGGTTGCATCGGTTTCCCTGCTGAAATGAGCGACTTGTTCGCCAGCTGGATTAAGTCCGTACAGTCCGTCACCATCTGTGCCAACCCAAAGAATGCCCTGACGATCCGTATACAACGCAGTGACCATGTTTGATCCAATGGTATTGTTATCGACCGATTTATAACCGTAATACCGGAAGTTGTTCTTGTTGAACGGAAGTAACACGACGCCTTTCTGATGGATTCCAAGCCAGATATTCCCCCGCCGGTCTTCCATGATGGAATGAATTTTCGATTTTGAAAAATCGAGCGTATTGATGCTGAAGTTTCCATCGAAGATTCTGCGTTCTATCGGATCGAACTTTTTCAGTCCATCGCCTTCTGTACCGATTAACATTTCTCCGTCCCGTGTCAGATACAGTTTGTTTATGGAGAGGTTCGAATATGATCCGGAGCTGAGGGGCTGAAATGAATTCGTGTTCCGGTCAAAGATGTACAGACCAGTCGCCACACTTCCAACATAGAGATTCCTGTTACTGTCTTCGCACAAACTGAATATTGTGCCATTCTCTGATGTCGAGAAGTAATTCTGCATTTCACCTGACTCAAGACGAAATAATCCCTTGTCCTGTGTAGCGATCCAGAGTGCGTGATCGCTATCTTCATACACGTGGCCAACCATGAAACTGGGAGAAAGTTCCGTTAACTGATGCGCCTGAATAAGACCGTTGACGGATTTAATCACAAAGACACCATGCCCGGAAGTAGCAACCAGTACGTCGCCGTTGTGTCGTTCAAGGATGGACATAATGTGCGCCGGAAACCGATTCCCATCCGCGAGAATCAACGGCACATCGTGAAATCTGTCCGTAGCGTAATCGTAGTATTGAAGTCCGTTGAAGAAACCAACAAAGAGGCGGTGCTTGCTGTCTTCAAAGACGACCCGAACATAGTTATGCAACAACGAAGTACTATCGTCCCGGTCGTTCTTGTAAATCGTGAATTTGGATCCATCGTACCGATTCAAACCGTCGGAGGTTGATATCCATATTATGTTTCGATGATCCTGGTAAACATGATTAATCAAACTGCTCGACAACTCTCTGTCTACCGAGAAAAGCTTCCCCGTCTGAGATAGTGCCGGGGTAAGAATGGTTATTGTAAAAAAGAAAGTTGCTATCAGTACTCGCACGCTGCTCCAATTAATCCGTTACACATCATCGACTGCCGGTTGGGGGCGGTGGTCGTCTACGTAAGGTACCAAAAAACGAAGTAAAAATAGAAAGGTCGGGAAATAATTGTATGGTTAACACGTATGACTATTATCAATTGGCGGGATAGCCCCGGTGATGTTTGCCTGAACTGAAGTTCAGGTTTTGTCGATTTGATGAACGCGATCAGTCGAAAATTTTTTTTTGCCGTAATGGCTTCAACCTCTCACACTCCACGCTCAGTCTCTGTGGTAATACTCAGGCAGTAACATTCAAAGTGTACGGGAAACAGTACGCGACGGATAACGATGTATCGCGGTATAAAAATTCGAATGAAATGAAGGGAGGGGTTCCCGGACCGAGTTAACAATGATCAGGCTACTTTCAGCTTGCTGTATTGTGATTTGCTGAATTTCTCTTCGGCATATGCCTTATTTATAACAAGGCGATCAGTGGATTTTTCCGAAGGAAGTTCGAACATAGCATCATTGATGATTGCCTCGCAAATGCTCCTCAGACCGCGCGCACCGAGTTTAAACTCCATTGCTTTTTCAACAATGAAATCAAGCGCGCCATCCTTGAATTCAAGTTCGATGTTCTCCATTTCAAACAATTTCTTGTATTGTTTGACGAGGGCGTTCTTGGGCTCGGTCAAAATCCGGCGGAGTGTTTCCTTGTCGAGCGGATTCAGAAATGAAACAACAGGGAGACGACCAATAAGTTCGGGAATGAGTCCGAAGCTTTTCAAATCCTGGCTTGTGATGAACTTCAGCAGGTTGTCATTTTCGAAAGCTCCGGGATGATTGCCATCGGTTCCGCTCACGAAACCAAGAGGTCTTGTATTCAGACGACTCGCTATGAATCTTGAAATTCCTTCGAATGCTCCACCACAAATGAAGAGAATGTTCTCAGTGTTGACGGAAATCATTTTCTGGTCGGGGTGCTTTCTGCCGCCCTGCGGCGGAACGTTTACCGCAGTGCCTTCAAGCAATTTGAGCAACGCTTGTTGAACACCTTCGCCGCTCACGTCGCGGGTAATTGAAGGGTTATCGCTTTTTCGTGCAATCTTGTCTATCTCGTCGATATATACGATGCCCCGTTCTGCAGCCTCGATGTTGTAGTCAGCGGCCTGAAGGAGGCGCGTAAGGATACTTTCGACGTCTTCGCCAACGTATCCGGCTTCCGTGAGTACGGTAGCATCTGCAATACAAAAGGGAACCTGGAGAATTTTCGCAAGTGTACGGGCCAGATACGTTTTTCCGGTACCGGTTTCTCCGACCATGATGATGTTGGACTTTTCTATCGTAACATCGGTGTCGAGCTTGCGCTGCATCAGTCGCTTATAGTGGTTATACACTGCAACTGACATCACTTTTTTGGCTTCGTCCTGGCCGATAACGTATTCGTCAAGAAACTTCTTGATCTCCTGCGGTTTGATCAGCTTGAAATTGGGAGCAAAACCGGCGTCGTTCTTGCTCTTCTTTTCTTCACTCAGGATCTGGTTCGCCTGAGTCACGCACTTATCACAGATGTGGGCGTGTATGCCCGAAATCATCAGATCGACGTCTTTCTTACTTCGGCCACAAAAAGAACAGGTAACTTCAGCCATAAATACACCTTTAATTGTCGACAGACACAATAAGTTCCCAAGTTAAGGAATTATCCCCAGACCCAACCGGCGGCAGGCCAAAATAAAAGCCGGGACCATACACGGAGTATTAACGGAAACATACAAAAAACGATCAAAAACCCGCTTTTTTAGCGACGTTTTTGATCGTCAGGTGGGATTTATTCAAAAAACTCAGCCCTTCTTACGTTCGAGAACCTCGTCAATAAGGCCGTACTCTTTGGCCTCAATTGCCCGCATCCAGTAGTCTCGGTCGGAGTCTTTCTCAATCTTTTCGTATTTCTGACCGCTGTGTTTTGCAAGGATCGTGTACAGGTCCTTTTTCACTTCCAGCGTCTGACGCAGCGAGATCTCCATGTCAGAGGCTTGCCCCTGCATGCCACTCATCGGCTGATGGATCATCACCCGGGCATGAGGCAGCGCTGAGCGCTTCTTCGCTGATCCGGCAGACAAAAGCACAGCTGCCATTGAGGCGGCAAGGCCTGTACAAATTGTTGCAACCTCGGGATTAACGTACTGCATGGTGTCATAGATACCAAGCCCTGCGTAAACAGATCCGCCCGGACTGTTGATATACATGATAATGTCTTTTTTGGGATCAGACGATTCCAGGAAAAGAAGCTGGGCCTGAATAAGGTTAGCAATCTGATCGTCAACACCCATACCCAGGAAAATGATACGATCGGAGATAAGACGCGTGAACACGTCAATAGCACGGAAGTTACCGGGACGCTCTTCGATAACATACTGGGTCATGTTATGAATCTGTTGTGCGTAACCGTCAATGGTATTTCCGCTCATTCCGAGGTGATGAACGGCATACTTGCGAAATTCGTTGGTATTACTCATGTTGAAAATTAAGGTACTTTTTTTCTGCCGTTGGCGATTGGGTCCTTTAACCTGCCAACAGCTTACCGGGCATAATCTTACCTATCCGTATGGAGAATTGCAACCCTGCAGCCTTTCCCATTCAGATTCATCCATAAAAAAATGGTTTTACCCGGAGGATAAAACCATTGTCGTAAGTCCGGTCTAAATTATTGTGCCTAGTGTGTGTGTTCAGAAGTAATCTTCTTGAACTCGTCCACTGTCACGCTTTTCTCTTCGATGGTAATGTTCGACCTGATATGGCCCATGAGCTTATCAGCTTTAAGCTGATTGTAAAGCTTCATGAAATTCTGGCCGTTCTCATGCTGTAGGTAATTGTCAGCAATGCCGTCGAGGCGATCAGCGATCTGTTCGGCAAAAGCCTGACCTCCAAATTGGCTGACAATAAGCTCTTTGGCCTTCGCCCGTACCTCTTCCGCGTCGACTGAAATCTTGTTGTCGTCGGCAATACGGTTCTTGATCAGATCCCACTTCAGACTGCGACGGTAAGCATCAAATTCTTCGTCGAGTACACTGTCGGTAACCTTGCCCTGGCTGGAAACCTTTAACCAGTTCTTCAAAAAATCTTCGGGCAGATCGATCTGCGTATTCGCAATGAAATGGTCCTCAATGTTATGGTCGAGGAAATGCTGGGTTTCACGCTGGTAGTTTTCACCGATTGTTTCGCGGATTTTCGCAATGAAGTCTGCTTCCGTTGAAACAACGTCCTTTCCGAAAACACGATCGAAAAGTTCCTGATTCATTTCTGCAGGAGCAGTGCGTACGATGTTTGAGACCTTCAGTGTATAAGTTCCCTTTATTTCACGTGCTTCACTTTCGGACACTTCGAGCATTTCTGCGATGATGGCTGCATCTGAAAAGGTTTTCGCCATGTCGAATGTAACGACATCTTCTTTCTTCACATTGACAAAGTTCTTTTGTTCAGAAGCCGCTACTTTTTCTGTTTCAATCACCACGTATTCTTTCGAAAACTCCGGTTCGCCATCCTCACGCGCTGCAGTGGAACGAAGCTCTCCGAAAAGGTTATCACCGACTTCGGATGTTTCCGGATACGTGGCCTTGCCGAAACGTTTCTTAATATCAGCCAGTGTTTCGTTGATTGTTTTTTCGTCAACTTCAATCGGATATGAAGTGACTTTTACTTTTTTCGAAAGATCGTATGTGAAATCGCCGACCATTCCAATCTGGTATTCGAATTCAAAATCCTTTTGAGCATCCCAGTCTATGGTCCGGGCTTTGTCCTGATTAGGAAGTGGCTCACCAAGAATCTTCAGATTGTTTTCGCGGATGTAGTCGGTAAGCTTGTGCGACAAAACGTGATTGATCTCATCGACGAGAATGGATTTGCCAAACATTTTGCGGATCACACCAGCCGGGACTTTTCCCTGACGGAAGCCCTTGATGTTTGCTTTCCGTGAATAATCACGCACT
Organism: Bacteroidota bacterium; assembly: GCA_023428695.1. Classification (GTDB taxonomy): domain Bacteria; phylum Bacteroidota; class Bacteroidia; order Cytophagales; family Cyclobacteriaceae; genus Ohtaekwangia. The sequence goes on along the minus strand of JAEYWY010000002.1, from coordinate 5,131 downwards.
TTTTCTTCGACGTGGGGTTGATAATCACCTTCGGTTAATTTAATTTTAATTACACCTTCGGTGCTGTTCAGTTTGTTCAGTGTTATTTCCAAAACCTATAACGTTTGAAGTTTACCAAATAAGTGAAAACCCCTAATACAGAATTTTTGTTTCGGTATTAAGGGTTTTGTCGTTGTCCGGATGGAGGGACTCGAACCCCCACGCCTTGCGGCACCAGATCCTAAGTCTGGCGCGGCTACCAATTACGCCACATCCGGCCGGTTTCGGGTGGGCCGGGATTTCTGACACGCGGAAGAAACTGATGGCCACATCCGTAAAAGGAGCGCAAATTTATTGATAATATTCGCAATTGAAATAGCAAACGCAATTAAATTGAGCGTTTAAAAAGTAATTGAAAGAGAACTAAAAAAGCTGTAAAAAGCGGGTTTTTAAATGGTTTCAGGATGGTAATAGATGCCGAGCAGGAGAAAAAGGAAATAATAAATCGATACCGGAGACTACTTAGAAAGGCAAAGCCGATTCTCAAGGACGGCGATGCCAAATTGATAAAGAAAGCATTTACAATCAGTTTGTCCGCCCACAAAGACATGCGGCGGAAATCAGGTGAGCCATTCATTTTCCATCCGCTCGCCGTAGCCGAAATATGCGTGGAAGAAATCGGTTTGGGAACGACATCCATCGTCTCGGCGCTTATGCACGACGTGGTCGAAGACACCGACATGGAGCTCACCGATATCGAGCGCACGTTTGGCAAAAAAATCACCAAGATCATTGACGGCCTCACCAAGATCAGAGGGGTGTTTGAATACGGCAGCTCACAACAGGCCGAGAACTTCCGTAAGATGCTCTTCACGCTTTCGGAAGATGTCCGCGTAATTCTCATCAAACTTGCCGACCGCCTTCACAACATGCGCACGCTCGACAGCATGCCGAGGAACAAGCAATTGAAGATTGCGAATGAAACGATTTACCTCTACGCACCGCTTGCTCACCGCCTCGGGTTGAACGCGATAAAAACAGAACTCGAGGACCTTTACCTGCGCTTCACCGATAAGAACATTTACGATTCAATTGTTCGCAAAATCGACGCGACAAAAGCTGCGCGTAACAAGTTTATCAAGCAGTTCATGGTTCCGATTAATGAGGAACTCGACAAGCTGAAGATCAGATACGAAATCAGGGGCCGGCCCAAAAGCATCTATTCCATCTGGAATAAAATGCGCAAGCAGAACATTCCGTTCGAAGAAGTGTTCGACCTGTTTGCCATTCGCATCATTCTGGATACGCCGTACGAAAATGAAAAAGCGTTGTGCTGGCAGGTGTACTCGATAGTGACAGATTTTTACACGCCAAATCCGGACCGGCTGCGTGACTGGATCAGTACGCCGAAGGCTAATGGATACGAGTCCCTGCATACAACGGTAATGGCAAAGAACGGACAGTGGGTCGAAGTCCAGATCCGAAGCAAGCGCATGGATGAGATTGCTGAAAAAGGATACGCTGCCCACTGGAAATACAAGGACAGCAACTCGACGGCCGAATCAAACCTTGAAAAATGGCTGGCGCGGGTGCGGGATCTGCTTGAACAAAACAACCACAGCGCACTCGATTTTGTCGATGACTTCCGAGGTAATCTTTTCAGCGAGGAAGTTTTTGTATTCACGCCAAGAGGCGAGCTCAAGACGTTGCCTTACGGTGCTACCGCACTTGATTTTGCGTTTGAAATCCACACCCAGATCGGGTCGAAGTGTATCGGCGCGAAGGTTAACAACAAGCTTGTTCCAATCAATTATGTCCTGAAGAACGGCGACCAGATAGAAATACTCACGTCTGCGAAGCAAAAACCTCACGAAGACTGGCTGCGGTTCGCTGTAAGTTCAAAGGCAAAATCGAGGATCAAAGATGTTCTGAAAGAAGACAAGAAGAAGTCGGCAGAGGAAGGCAAAGAGATCATCATGCGGAAGCTGCGCCAGCTTAAGGAAGTACCGACGCAGCCACTGCTCGAGCAAATGCGCGACTATTTCAAGACGCAGACGCATTTTGAACTTTATTATCGGGTTGGGAGCGGATTTATCTCGACGGCTGATATCAAGCGTTTCGTCGAAAACAAACCTACGAGCCCCCTGAAGTCGCGACCTAACCAGTTGGTTTCCGATGCGCGTGCAATAGAACAGGAAATCACCAAAGTCAAAGGTCGCTATGAAGACATCCTGTTGATTGGTGAAGACATGGATGTTGTCGACTACAAGCTTGCGAAGTGTTGTACGCCCATTCCCGGCGACGACGTTTTTGGCTTTGTGACTGTGAATGAGGGGATTAAGATACATCGGACAAATTGCCCAAATTCACCCGAGCTGCTTTCGCACCATGGTAACCGCGTAGTGAAAGCAAAATGGACGTCACAGCACGAGGTCGCGTTCTTAACCGGCCTGAAAATCCGCGGAACGGACCGCGTGGGCCTTATCAACGATGTTTCCAGAATAATTTCCGAAGAACTCAAGGTGAATATGAGTTCAATGTCAATACATACCGATTCAGGAATATTTGAAGGCGAAATCATGTTATATGTAAATGACACCCGCCACCTGGAGCAGCTAATGGAAAAGCTCCGGAATGTTGAGGGTGTCGTAAAAACAAGCAGATTCGATTCACGGGAGTAGTTCCGGGGTGTTCGGACGAGTTCAGTAATTATCCTGTTTGTTTTATTATTCTCTGAAAACTGGTATATCTTTGACCCCGCTGAAAAATGGCATTGAATTCAAAACTATACGACGAAGTAAAAAAAATCTTCACGGCCTATCTGGAGAACAAGGAGCTGCGAAAAACGCCGGAACGTTATGCGATTCTGGAAGAGATTTATTCGCGGGACGGCCACTTTGATGTAGAGTCGCTCTATATCAGCATGAAGAACAAAAACTACCGGGTAAGTCGGGCTACGGTTTATAATACGCTCGACCTCCTTGTCGAGTGTGATCTTGTCAGCAAGCACCAGTTTGGAAAGAATCTCGCCCAATACGAAAAATCGTATGGTTACCGGCAACATGACCACCTTATTTGTACAGAGTGTCATAAAGTGGTCGAGTTCTGTGATCCCCGGATTCAAAATATTCAGAACACGGTGGAAGAGATATTGCATTTCAACGTGCTCCACCATTCCCTGATTCTGTACGCAACCTGTACCAAAGAGAACTGCGAAAACAAGCCGGTTCCTGTCAATGAAACGTTATGACGTACACAGACGAAATCAAAAACAACAAGCTGATTCTCCGGCTTTCCGGTGACCTCATCGGAGAGGAGAGCGGGAGTACAATTATTGAAGTTGTCAATAATGCCATCCGCGACAAAGTGATGACGTGCGTGGTGGATATATCGGATGTCCGGTATATCAACAGTAGTGGAATTGGAATTCTAATCACGATTCTGACCAAATTCAGAAACAAAGGCGGTGAGGTATTTTTGATGAAGCCTTCAGAGTCTGTCCAGAAACTGCTGGTCATTACCAAACTCAACGCGATCTTTCAAATCGTGCAAAGCGAAGGAGATATAGTCGAATAAAATCTTAGAATAAATGTCCAAGGTAGATGTGCTCCTTGGCCTTCAGTGGGGCGACGAAGGCAAAGGCAAAATTGTTGATGTTCTTGCGCCCAGGTACGATGTGATTGCCCGGTTTCAGGGTGGACCCAACGCTGGCCACACGCTTGAGTTTGATGGAATCAAACACGTACTTCATCAAATCCCTTCGGGCATTTTTCGTGAGACGACACGAAATGTAATCGGCAACGGTGTTGTTCTTGATCCGGTTGTATTTAAGATCGAAATCGAGAAACTGGCGAAGTTTAACCTCAACGTCAAAAAGAATCTTTTCATTTCGAAGAAAGCGACACTCATTCTGCCGACGCACAGGCTGCTGGATATGGCCTATGAGAAGGCCAAAGGTGACAGCAAAATCGGTTCGACATTAAAAGGAATTGGTCCGACGTATCAGGACAAAATTGGTCGTCAGGGCCTTCGTGTAGGCGATATTGTTTCATCGGAATTTGAAGCGAGGTTCAGGAAGCTGACTGATATTCACTTCAAGATTTTGCGCGAGCATGATATTGAATACAATTGGAATGAGTTGGAATCTGCTTTCCTTGATGCAGTAAAATTCCTGAAGGAATTTAATCTGATTGAAAGCGAATATTTTCTGAATCAGGAATTGAAACACGGTTCATCGATTCTTGCAGAGGGCGCACAGGGTGCGTTGCTTGATATCGATTTTGGAAGTTATCCGTTTGTTACCAGTTCGAATACGGTGACTGCAGGAGCGTGCACGGGTCTTGGTATCGCGCCGCGCCACATCGGCGAAGTGTACGGAATCTTTAAGGCGTATAGCACACGGGTTGGCAGCGGGCCTTTCCCGACGGAGTTGTCGGATGAATATGGAGAGCAATTGCGCAAAGAAGGAAATGAATTCGGATCCACGACCGGCAGGCCACGCCGTTGCGGATGGATTGACATCCCTTCGCTGAAGTATTCCATCATGATCAACGGCGTGACCCAGTTGTTGATGATGAAAGCAGATGTGCTCAGCAATTTCAAAAAGATCAACGTTTGTACGAAATACAAACTCGCTGACGGGACTGTTACGGAAATTGTTCCGTATGAACTTGTCAATGAGCGGATTACGCCGGTTTACACCGAACTCGACGGCTGGAACACGTCCTTGCGCGGCTTATCTGAAGAAAATTTACCGGTTGCGTTGCGGGATTATGTTCGCTTCCTTGAAGGCGAGCTGGGTGTGCCGATCACGTTGATTTCCACTGGCCCGGACAGAACCCAGACGATTCGCCGGGATCTTTCGGTGGTCTGATTTCCGGTTAACCTTTCTGAAGCAGTTCGTCTTCTCCATGGCTGGATGGTTCTTGTGCCTGCGATTTCATCCGGAATCTGGTTTTGAATCCTGTTTAGTGTATTCTGTACTGAGGCGTTACCCAGGATAAAATTGCGCTAATGGAGCCAGAAACGGAATAAATGAGTGAGTAGAATTGAGTCGACAGAATGTGGAAAAAATAGTTGCATAAAAATTTGAGGAGATGGTTTGAGGTGGTAGTTTTGGAGCCCTTTTGACAAGGGGTTCGGGCGGAAGGGC
>JAEYWY010000016.1 GCA_023428695.1 Bacteroidota bacterium | reverse complement strand
AGGTTAACGTAACCAAGACCATCGTTGCGGTTGACCTGCCATTGATACCCTGGCGAAACCGTAGAGCCCGCGTTCACCGTCATGGTGGTGTTCGCGCCTTCACATATGGTCTGGTTCGAAGGATGTGTCGTTACTTCCGGTGCCTCTTCGATCGTGACTGCCGATACGTTGCTCAATACGCCTGTCGCATCACACGTACCAAATACACGAACCGTGTAGTTGCCTGCATCCGATGCGTCGGCATTCGTAATACTTATTGAATTCGCAGTTTCACTCCCCAGAGGATTGCCATTGAGATACCATTGATAGCTCGGTCCGGTTCCAACCGCTGTTACACTCAGGTTAACCGCTCCGCCTTCGCATACCGTTTGGGTGGCTACGGGCTGAACTGTTATCTGTGGCTGCTCCTGTATCGTAAGCTGCATCACACCGGTAACCGGAGCACAACTTCCGTTCGAATTGGAAGCCTCAATCGTAAACGTAACAACGCCGCTTTCACCAACGCCAGGTGTATACGAAGGCGTCAGCGATGACCCATCGGTCAACGAACCTGTTCCGTTGTGAGTCCAACTGATATCAGTACCGGCTGATGCCGATGCTCCTGTTCCCTGTGTTGAAAAGTTGAAGCTTCCCGGAGGACAAAACAATTCATCACTTCCTGCACTCACCGTCGGCAATGCGAACGATGATACGGAAGCAATATTGGTTCCGACTGGAAGGCCATTAACACTCAACTCCACCAGCGAAGCAACCCTCGAAATGGATTGGGCCGTTACCGGCGACGAAGCGCGAACCTTGATTCCGGTGATCGTGATCGTGTTTATTCCCGTACTGTTGGCATCGGTTCCTTCAACAACACCTACTGACACGCGTGTCGCCGTTACCTTGATAATAGCGACGACTGCATTCGAACCTGTACCACCGAATGAAACAGTTCCGGAATTAGGCTCGAACTCGAAAGCGGGATCCGATAGCGCAAAACTAACCGTGTCAACGGAGAAGTTTCTGATGTCGAAGTCGCCATTCTGCGTCTCCGTAATAACGATAGGGCTAAGCGTAACGTAGCTGTTATCTGCGCACAACGTAGTTCCCCCTGCACCACCCGAGACATTTACCTGGGCGTAGGCTGATGTAGTCACGAACGACAACGATGCGATCAGAAAGAAAAACGAGAGCATCAAGGACAGTCGCCCGGTGCTCCGCGGACAGTTCCGTCGGATGGTCGTGGTCAAATATCGCGACAAAAGGTCTTTCATGTCAGAACTCTCCATTATGATTCACCACGATGAGGGCAAGTTTCTTCCGCGTCTTCAATCCCATGGTTGCCACGATCGCGATCCTGCCGTCGGGAAGCGCTGCAATCGCTCCGCCTGAGTCATCACCATCAAGGGCGCCAAACTTTTTGAAGCCAACGGGTTCCCCATCGGGAAGGGTTCGAATAAACACAAGGTCTCTGAAACCCGTATCGTTTAATTCATTTGCAAGGATGTAATAGCCATCCGGGCCCGCATCCACGTCAACACATTCGAGATTAAGGCCTATGTCGAGCTTCTTGTCCAATCCCTTATATTCAAAGGTGTTGTTGAACTTTACGAGGTAAACACTTCCCTGACTTCCCCCGTTGGCAACTGACGTTCCAGCCATGAGAAAGCCTTCGCCCATGTGAAGCGGTGTCCTGATTACGGATGCGAGTATTTCACGATCTTCTTCCGTGCCGACAAGACTGCCCACCGGAACACCCGAGAAAATGATGTCATAAGAAAAATTGAAACCGAAGGCGCTGGAGTGGAATGGCCTGTCAGTATAACTGAAAAGAACCATTTTACCCGCCGGGTCATTGGGAAGTTCAAACACCCTGACACCGGCGCCATTCAGTTCACCGCCTTTGCTAACGACGTTTTCCACGCTTGAGAACGAGTCATCAACATGGAATACGAGGATATCTTTGTCGGTCGGGCCATCCGTTTCGGGTGAGCTTTCTTCCATAAGGCTGCCATCTGAATACCCCGTCACGACAAAGCCACTATTGATCTCAAGCGATGTGACGCTGTTCACATATTGTCTTGTTCCGGCTGGAGCAATATTCGTCACGGTAAGACTGTCAATAAACGAACCCGACGCAGAGATACGCCACAGCCTGATCTTCGCGTTTTCTTCGTTACCGACATTGGAAGCAACGATATAGCTACCCGCGTGACTTCCTGTCTTAATGACTTCAACGTCGACACCGATTTCATTTGCTCCAAAATTCAACAGCCATATCAAATTCCCGTTCGGATCAGTCTTAACGAGAAACGGGTTTGCAACTCCCGTAGGGAGAACAGAGTTTCCGAGCAGTAACATCGTACCATCATTGTTGACGACAATGTCCGCGCCGCTTTGGTCGCCCTCTGTACCGAAGTATTTGATGAAATAGGTCTCGTATCGTGGATCAACGTTATTCGCTGTATCACACTGCGAAAAGAAGAAAGCACCAAGAACAAATATTAGTCTACTTGCCTTCATTCTTCCTCCTTCCCATTTGACGAAGTACAGATCCGGTTTTGGCGCGCTTCAGTTTCCGCGGTTTGTAGATCGGATGGATATACCCAACATTGACCATCAGGTTGTTCAGACGAAAGTCGTCGTCAACATAAGGCCAGCTGAAGCTAACCCTGTCAAAACGTGACTCAGGTACGGCGAGATTGCTCAGTCCATGCGAGTAACGAATTTCGCCGAAAAGATATCGCAAACCCCATTTGTAACGAAGACCGCCACCCGCAATGAGCGAACGATTGAACTTATTGCGCATGTCGAGGTAATCAACGACAGGGCTCTCAACGTTGCTATTGACAACGACATCGGAACGGTCGCGTACGAGCAGATTCATTGACGCTCCGATATACGCAAACGGTTCAAGGCGCGTTCCGGTCCATGTATATCGTACCAGTATCGGAACGCTCAGCCACGTTTGCCTGTCTGTGAAAGCAACACTGTAATTGGCTTCCTGAAACATGCCTTTCGCCCGGTGGATAAAACTCGTGAACATGTAATTTAATTCGGCGCTCAGTCCCAGATTCTCATTATAATGAAACTGTACACCCAGCCCTCCCTGCCAGCCGGCCCCCGTACGATACTTCTCTGTTACCTGGTCTGTAGGATCATCCATTTCGATTTCGACGTCGTGGATTACTGTAGCGAAAGAGGCATTGAGTCCTACTTTTCCATAAAACGAGAATATTGGTGTTGCCGTAAAACGCTTGCTCAAATAAACAAGATCGATCGGATCACGACTTTCATCTGTCTCAAATTCCGGATTCGCTTTTAATACATTCAGATAGCTCGCGTCAGCCATTTCGGCGTTTTCCAGGAGCAGGTACGTTTCTGCGAGAAGCAGGTAAGCGCGCTGTTCCCAGTCGCGATTCTGACTTCTTTCAAGACAGGGTTTCAGAATTTCGGGAACCGATTCAAAACGTCCGGCATCAAACTCTTCCTGCGCTCTCGTAAGGGTCGCTTCACATGAATTTTGCGCCTGCACCTGCAAATGCGCAATCAGGAAAAAGTAAACGGCGACGATAACTACTTTCTTCATTTTGCTCCGCTGGTAGTTATGTTACACGTTTCTTCAAACTCGATCTCGGGACCGACGTACTTGTGCCACTCGTCTTCCGTCATGTTTCGGGTAAGTTTCGGGCAGATCTCCTGAGCCAGGAGCGCCGGATCGGTTGGCCACACGCGCATCTCGGACTCACTACACGCAGCAATCAGGAAATCGGAGCCGCGCGTAAATTCAATATCCCAGATGAATCCATTGTTGTTTTCCATTACGACAGGCAGATCTTCCGGATTATCCAGCACATAAAGCTGAAGGCGCTTGTCAGATCCGGCGCTTGCAAGAAGTTTTTCGTCGGGACTGAATTCGAGGTCATAAACACCTGCTTTGTGACCACTGAATTGTCTGGCCCGTTTCGTATTGAAATTGTATAGTCTTACGAGTCCGCGACGGGCATTGCCTTTTTCTTCAAGGCCGTATGCAAGCATGGAACCGCTGGCGCTGTATTTTATCGAGAGAATACGTGCGTTGGTGTCGTTGACGAGTTCTTCTATATTGTTATTGCTCAAATCGATGAGGACAACCTGACCCGTCCATGCGGCAGCAGCTACCATCCTTCCATCCCTGCGGATGCTAATGGCCTTTATTTCATAAGGCAGGGTTGCGATAGTTTTGACTTCTCCTGTCTGGTGGTTGAGAAGGTACAAGTTCCGATCCTGGCTTGCCACTAGTACGCCAGAGTTGTCCGGCAGGAATTCGATATCATTGGTGGCACCTGTCACCCCTCTGATCGTTCTGGATTTTGAAGGATCGGCCAGGTTATAAATATTGATTATCGCGGAGTCGCTGCCGTTGATGATAAACTTCTCATCGCGACTCAGCGCAATTACCTTGCTTGGATAGGCGGTCTGGAAACCTGTGGTTTCATTCGTCATCTTATCGATGTCACCGCGATAAATTCTTCCGTCGGCACCTGACACGAAAAACTTGTTACCGGAATTTGACAGCGCTATTGAACGCATATGAATACGCGGGGGTCCGCTCGCCTTCATTGCATTGTAAGAACTACCGGAAAGTTTGGTGAGCGCACTATACAAACCTTCATATATATAGCGATCGTACTTGCGGCCCTCGTACTTCGTGTGGAATTGATATCCCTGCATTGCCTGTAATCCCGCGAGTTGGCTGTCATCATCCTGCACGGCAGCTTTTGATGCGAGTTCCTGCGCTTTTGTAAGCATGTACAGGCGGTTCGCATATTCATACGCGCGCCGGGCCTCCTCTGCGTTTTCATCGGCAAGCAATCGCGACAGAAATGCATCCTGCCCTGCGAGCCGCGCGAATTCCTCCTGACGCCGCGCGCGAACAGCTGCGGCTTCTGCTTTCTCGCGTTCCCGTGTGGCAAAATCGAGTGCGTCTTCCAGGGATTCGTAGGCCTCCTGGATCTCGGCGTTCTTCTTTTCCATCACAATGTTCAGGCTATCCGTTTTTGCTTTCTCAGCTTCCGCAATAAGTCTCTGCTGATTAGCTTCCTCACTGCTTTGCTGGGCACGCAATTTATCTCTGTCAGCTTCAAGCTTCTGAATATATGCAAGCACGAAGAACAGAATCGCGATCAGGAACGCGATACCGAGTATGACCGCCGTCACCCGCGTTCTGCGGAGGACCCGGCGCTGAAGCATCTCCTGATTCTTGAGTTCTGCTTCATAGGTGATGCGGCTGGTGTCAAGAAATACGATCGCGCGTTCGAATGCTTCGTCGTAACGTTGAGCCCATTCGCGTGTAGGGCGTTGTTTCTTCTGCCAGTTGAGCGCGAGCTGAAGATCAGGTGGTCGCCATAAGCCGGTCTTTCCGATCTGATACATCGCGGCCGCCTCAGAAAGGCGCTTGTACATGGACGCAGATTCAAATTCGTCGTCAACCCACGCAGAGAGACGCGTCCATATACGCATCAGACTTTCGTGGGAAAGTTCGATCATTGAATCAGCATTCAGCGGCACGTTGGCGCCTGGCATCAGAAATGAACGACCCGGCTGCCGGAAGTGATCGATCACACGGATCACCTCTTCCTCGGAAGCTTCCGCAAGTTCTGCAATCAGACCAAGACGACACGGGCGACGCAGGCCCATGTTGTTCTGGTTCTTTTCGGTAATATTCTTGAAAAGTATTTCTGCAATCTCCTTTTCACGCAGCGTCAACTCATCAAAGAGTTCGTTCGCGTGCAGGGAAAGTGCCTGTGTAATTTTGCCGATAGCCTGGTAGTGGCGGATATCCATCGCTTCACCGGGCTCATGATTTGCAACCCAATAGTCCCACGTACGCATGAGGGCATGCTGAAGGATGGGGAGTTGATCCTGATAAGGGCCGATGTCGTTGAGCAGACGTTTAACGAGTCGGGGTGTGATCGCTCCTCCTGCCACTGCTATCGGTCCTTCGATGGCGGCTCTTTTCTGGTCACGCGTCATCTGCGGAACCAGGTAGTTGCTCTTATTGATCTCGGTCGTCAGGCCGGTGAAATTCGCACACTCACCGATGAAATCCGAACGCATTGTAAGCGCGGTATAGATCGGAAGTTCGTTTTGGGCAATTGCCGTCAACAAGAGCTTGACATAGTGTTGCGCTTCATTCTCGGCGACTTCATATGCCGATGTTTTCAGATCGCGAAAGCGGAAGAGTTCTTCGAACTGGTCGATGAGAATAAAAACATTCTCCTTTGAACTTGACTGCAGATACCTTGCAGCCTCAATCAAACCGTTGGTACCACTACGGAGTATGGAGGCAATGACTGCGCGATGAAAATCCTTTTCTGATTCAGCAGCGAGTCCATTCTGAACCATGGTCTCAACGAATGACTCAGCAAGTCCTGAAATCGGAGACTTACCGGGTCGCGTGATCACCACCCGCCAGTGAGGGCCGTTGTCGGCAAGGAACCCCCCGTGGAGGACGGGTATAAAACCGCAGTACATGAGGGACGATTTTCCGCTTCCGGAATACCCCATGACCGTTACGAAACGGTTTTTTGAGATCTTATCGAGGATTTCGTTTATGTGTTCTTCCCGACCAAAGTAGAGGTATGACTCATCAACTGTAAATGGTCGCAGACCGGGAAAAGGATTCTGGCTACTAATGTCGAAATCGGCAGGCCTGCCCACCTGATCGGGTTCCGCGCTATGTAAAGGCTTGTTCAGCATAGCGGCGAGAACTCAATGAAAGATTTAATGCGTTTAAAAAATCGCACAATACCACACAGTTAGGCTAGACAAAAAATGCCACAACTTTCCAATAAGGAAAGGAATCGTCGAATTAAGTGAAAATTATGGAAACAAAAAAGGGCACGAACGTGCCCTTCCTTACTTAGTTACGTTTTGAACCGAATTCTACTTGAATTTCTTAACCACAGCTTCAAAGGCCGCAGGATGGTTCATTGCCAGGTCGGCAAGTACCTTTCTGTTCAAGTCAATTCCGGCTTTTTTCAGATTACCCATGAACTGAGAATAAGACATTCCATGAAGGCGTGCACCAGCGTTGATACGGGCGATCCATATTGCACGGAACTCTCTCTTCTTTTGCTTTCTGTCGCGGTAGGCATACACCAAACCTTTCTCTACCGCATTTTTCGCTACTGTCCAAACGTTCTTTTTACGACCGAAGAACCCCTTGGACAGTTTGAGGATTCTTTTGCGTCTAGCCCTGGAGGCTACATTGTTTACCGATCTTGGCATTTTACTTTGCGTTTTTGGCTGATGGCGTCTCCGTTAAGAGAACTTGAGCCAGCATCCGGGTTGAACATTAAACCATTAAAGAACAAGCATTTCTTTCACGCTGCGCATATCGACCTTGTTGACCACACCTTTGCGCGTCAGTCTGCGCTTTTGTTTGGTCTCCTTCTTGGTCAGGATATGGTTTTTGAAAGCATGCTTATGCTTTATCTTTCCAGTGCCCGTTACTTTGAAACGTTTTTTAGCACCAGACTTCGTTTTTAACTTTGGCATTATATAAAAATTAAAAGTCGTTCTATTTCTTACCTTGCTTCGGCATCACCATCAGGCTCATACGCTTGCCTTCAAGCCTCGGCATTTGTTCTACCTTTCCGTGTTCCTCGAGCAATTGGGCAAACTTCAAAAGAAGTATTTCACCGCGCTCCTTGTACACAATCGATCTGCCCGGGAAGAAAACAGTTGCCTTTACCTTGGCACCTTCTTTCAGGAACTCAAGCGCATGCTTCAGCTTGAAGTTAAAATCGTGCTCGTCGGTATTAGGTCCAAAACGGATTTCCTTGATCACGACCTTAACGGTCTTAGCCTTAATCTCCTTCTGCTTCTTCTTCTGTTCGTACTTAAACTTTGAGTAGTCAACGATCTTACAAACCGGAGGATCTGCATTGGGTGAAATCTCCACAAGGTCAAGGCCCTGATCCTGTGCAAGGCGGATAGCCTGCTGGATCGGATAGACATCTACCTTTATGTTCTCTCCTACTACCCTAACCCGTTGAGCCGTTATTCGTTCGTTTACGCGGTATGGCTCTTCCGGCTTGTGAGGCCCCCGCCTCATGGGTCTGTTAAAACTGGGTCGGTTCGTATTACTATTAATAACTGTTGGCGTTTAAGTTTCTAAAAACAGGGTGCAAATATCGCTATAATTTCAATTTTTCAAAATTCCCTGAGAATCAAAGCAAAAGTTAGCCTCAACCTGTCAGGCCGGTGTGGCACATTCCTTCCTGAATCCGTCGACAAATTCGTCCAGACCAACAGCCCCCTGGTCTCCCTTACCGTGACGTCTTACGGCTACTTTCTGCTCGCTTGCCTCTTTTTCGCCCACAATTAGCATGTATGGGATCTTTTTGGTCTCCGCGTCGCGGATCTTACGGCCGATCTTCTCGTCGCGGTCGTCGAGGATACCCCGGATATCGTGTTCCTTAAGCTTTTCAAATACCTGTGTCGCATAGTCGTTGAAACGTTCCGAAATGGGTAGAACGGCGATCTGATCCGGCGCCAGCCACAACGGGAAATTGCCGGCGCAGTGTTCAATCAGGACGGCGACAAACCGTTCGAGGGAGCCAAACGGTGCCCGGTGGATCATTACCGGCCGGTGGCGCTGGTTATCCGAACCAACATACTCAAGCTCAAAACGTTGCGGAAGCTGGTAATCCACCTGGATGGTTCCCAGCTGCCAGCTTCGTCCGAGTGCATCCTTGACCATGAAGTCCAGTTTCGGTCCATAGAAAGCCGCTTCCCCTTTAACAGCGATCGTCGACAAACCACGTTCATCGGCAGCCTCCTGAATTTCCCTTTCGGCCTTGTCCCAAAGGTGGTCCTCACCGATATACTTCTCTTTGTTCTCGGGATCGCGCAGGGAAACCTGAGCGGTATAGTTTTCAAACCCAAGACTGCGGAACACAAGTAGTACCAGATCGATAACCTTGACAAATTCCTCCTTTACCTGGTCGGGTCGACAAAAGATATGTGCATCATCCTGGGTGAAGCCACGTACCCGGGTCAGCCCGTGCAGCTCACCGCTTTGTTCGTATCGGTACACAGTTCCGAATTCCGCGAGGCGAATCGGCAGGTCTCTGTACGACCGGGGTTTGGTTTTATATATCTCGCAATGGTGCGGACAGTTCATCGGCTTCAGCAGGAACTCCTCGTTCTCGTCCGGTGTATGGATTGGCTGGAACGAGTCTTTGCCGTACTTCTCATAGTGCCCTGAAGTGACATAAAGCGACTTACCGCCAATGTGAGGAGTGACGACGGGATCATATCCCGCTCTTACCTGAGCCTTCCGCATAAACTGCTCGAGGCGCTCCCTCAGGATCGTTCCTTTCGGCAGCCACAACGGTAGCCCCATCCCTACTTTCTCGGAGAAGGCAAACAGTTCGAGTTCCTTTCCAAGCTTACGGTGGTCGCGCTTCTTTGCCTCCTCGAGTACGTGGAGGTATTCTTCAAGTTCTTTTTGTTTCGGAAACGTGATGCCATACACCCGGGTGAGCATCTTGTTCTTTTCGTTACCGCGCCAGTATGCGCCGGCAACATTGAGCAGCTTTATGGCCTTGATCGGGCCGGTGTTTGGAATATGCGGGCCGCGGCAAAGATCAACGAAGTTCCCCTGCTGGTAGAAGGTAATTGTACCGTCAGCCAGATCGTTGATCAGTTCAATCTTGTACGGATCGTCCTTTTTTGTGAAGTAGTCAAGCGCTTCCTGTTTGGTGACATTCCGGCGAACGAAAGTGCTTTCCTTTTTGGCAAGCTCTTTCATCCTGGTCTCGACAGCCGCAAGGTCGTCATCACCAAAGGTGCGATCCCCGAGGTCTACGTCGTAGTAGAAGCCGTTCTCGATCGGAGGTCCGATACCGAACTTAACACCGGGATACAGTGCTTCAAGTGCCTCGGCGAACAAGTGTGCGGACGAGTGCCAGAATGCATATTTTCCGCCTTTGTCATTCCAGGTGAGGATTTTGATTGACGCATCGCTTTCAATGGGTCTCGCAAGGTCACGGATCTCTCCGTTGACTTCTATGGCAAGGGCTACACGCGCCAGGCCTTCACTAATACCGGATGCGATTTGCGCGCCGGTTACACCGCTGGGGTACTCCCGTACACTTCCATCCGGCAACGATATTTTTACATTCATGATCAGAATTAAACTACAAAATTAATTCGCGGTGCAAATATGGCTAAAAGAACGACAAAGCAGAAAGGCAAATGACAGAATACGCACGCGCGTCATCAAAGGCTGAACTGACCGCTGAACAAAATACCAAACCGGCGCGCATCCGGGTAGTCAGTGGTGTAGGAAACTCTATGGATGAAATCAATCCGAAGGAACTTGAAGATATTTTCAACACCATAACCCAACTCGATGTAGGGAAGCCCGCGTTTCAACGGTAGCGGCACGAACTTGCCTTCGAGGTCATCGGGCGGGGTTACGATTAGTTTGCTGTTCATCGAACTCATGCCGCCGTAAAGTACGTTGGCCGTTCCGAGGAGACGCCATTTCAGTTTGCGCAGGAGGGGAATCCTGTTCAAAAGTAAACCTTCAAAGTGATGCTGATAGTTTAACGCGGCGTAGCGGTCGCTGACGAACTCGCCGAAGTCCATAAGATTATAGGTAACCGAGGTATAGAACGGAGTCTGGTTTCCTATGTGCGGCGATAAAAGTGGATACGGCAAGGGATCAAAAACATATTCACCGGTAAGGGTCAGGTGACCGACACCCAGCGGACCAAAACGCAAACGCTTTCCGATCGACAACCGCAGCTTGGTGTAGTCGAAATCGCTGCCCATAAAGTTGTCAAAGCCCCGTGTAAGTCGCGCGGTAATTATGGGTGAACGGGTTGTCCCCAGGCTGATCCGGTCGTTGTCGTCAATGATGAATAGTTCGTCACGGGCGTAACGGGTTTCGAGGATGACTTCAGCGGTAGAGAAGTTCTGTGCTGTCAACGACGGGTTTTCCGGATCCTCGTAGTAAGCAAAAGGGAACTGTGGTTCAAAAGTGCTGTGTCGTATAGCCAGGCGTTGCGTGAAGCCTTTGAACATTTCACGTTGAAAGTTGAAGCGTGTCTCATCAAAATAAAAGCCGCGACGAATGTTGCCCCAGCGCTGGGCCGCGAGGAAAATGTAATTATCGGAAAGCGCTTCTTCGTCAATACCAACACGCCCGATATCGCGTCGCGTTCGTAAACTCATCGAGGTCCAGTGATCCCGTGACAGAATGCGTTCCGCTGTAAAGGAATATTTAAACTTTTCATCACCAAAGCCATAACCGGTTTGGGCACGGAAAATCCACTTGTTACTGAACTCCATACTGGTTTTGATCCCGGCCTGAAGCCGGAATCCTTCTATGCTGTTGTAAGCTACGAAGCCAATGTAGGGACCGATGTAAATTTTGCCCGCGTTGTAATACCCGTTGACAACTGTCTTAATGATATCAGTATATGTTTTCACAACCGGAATCGCCTGCAGTGTATCGATCATCCGGTACACGTTCTTCTCAGTCTCCGACAACGGATCGTGACGCATTTTATCCCAATACTCCTCTTCCTCATTCAGCCTTGCATCTTCTGCCATCTTAATGGGATGCTGATAAAATGAAATTTCGTGCGGCTTGTTAACGACAAAGTTTCTGTTCGACGTATAGAATTTTGCCAACATCCCGGCCGAAGAATTGGAGAGCTCGCTGATATCGATCAGCACCCGGTTCTTTGACGGCAGCCACGCGCCGCCATCGGCTTTTTCCAGTTCCTGTTGGATCTTTATCTTTTCAATAAAGTTGAGGTTCGCCTGTTTGCCAACGGTTACGTCAATCTGTTTGAGTGCATACTCATTCTTCGTGATCCACATACTTCCTGTAAAAGCAAGATCCTGCGGGCTTCGTGGAAAAAAGTCGAGGCGGTAACAGAAGTGCTCGCCAAGGTAAACACTGTCCATCAGATCGTAATCGTAATAAATACGCCACCCGTCAGCGATTGGAGAAACAAATTCTTTGTTAAGAATATTCAGCCAGTTCTGGTAGAAGTTGTATTCCTGAAATGAACTTCCGACGAGTTGGGTAACAAGTGTTCCGTCCTGAATTCCGATACCGTTTATTTTTGATTTGATTATATGTTCGTAACGAAGCGGCGGATTTTCGCGATAGTAAAACTTTGAAACGCTTTCGGATATAAACAATGGCAGAATTGGCTTTCCGTCTTCGCCTGCGATCCGGTCGATACTATCGAGGACCTGCGTGATCTTTTTCATGATTTTCTTTTCACGCATTTTCTCGGATATATTATCGACATCGATCTCAACTTTCGTATACGTATCGTACTCGTAGGCGGTATATTTTCGCTTGTCGTTATGATTTTTATTCTTCACAACTTTGCGAAGTATCTCAAACGCAGGATTCTCTCCCGGCCTTATAACAATCTCCTGCAATCGGGTGACATCCTCTTCCAGCTGGAAATTCACGGTTTGCGTCCGCCCCTTTTCGATTGCTTTTTTTCGTGGTTTGTAACCGACGTACGTCGCCATCAGGGTATCAGTAGGCGACGATGATTTCAATTCGTAATTACCATCGAAATCGGTGGTTACTCCAATCGTTGTGTTTTTGAAGAATATGTTTACGAAAGGCAGCGGATCGCCTGAATTGGCATCGGTGACTTTGCCTTTAATTACAGTCTCCTGCGCATGACCCAACAAAGGCATAACCAACGAGAAAACGGCAAAAAGTAACGTTCGCAGCAAAACCGGTTTTTTGGATATTAGCACAAAGGTACGCAGTTGAGTCAATTTATTGAATTAAACCCGACGAAGGGCAGGAAGGTTTCAACGCTGAAAAGACACGTTTACCTTTTCTTTTTCACCAAGGAACCTGGGACCGGTTTTGAGGATGTATAAGTCGAGCACGGCTTTGGGGCGTGCAAGATATTCCCGTACTCTTACCTGCATTGAATTCCCGAAATCAGGTTCGTCGGCAACCATTGCTACCGCATCCATATCATAGTAGTTGCTGATGAACAATGCACGATAACTATGGAATGGTTGTGTAATGATTGTAATCTTGTTTTGGCCAAAAATCTGTTTGCAACGTATGATCGAATCCAGCGTCCGCAGGCCGGCATAGTCAAGGGTAATCGCCTGCTGGGGAACACCAAGTTTCATCAGTGCTTTTTGCATCTCAACGGGTTCGTTGTAATAGCGGGTGCTGTTATCACCGCTCAGGATAAAATGATCGATCTTACCCATCTTAAACAAGGTTGCCGCCGTTTCCATTCTATTTTGGAAAAACGGGTTTGGCCCTCCGGAAGCCAGGCGGTGACTGGTGCCGAGAACAAGGGCGATCCGGTGATCGGGTAACAACGTTTCATCCGAATACACATCATCGGATGTGCTGCCTACAACCCACACATTGCACACGACCAGAAATATCAAGACGAATGCAGTTCCCCAGATTACTATTCTCCTTAACCAGCGCATGCAGAAATCTTTCCCTTCAAAACTACTCAATTGTACGCAGAAACTCCCGCTCAATCAGCTGAGACCGGCGAACAATTTTGCGATACCAGTCCAAACGAAGGTGCTCCTTTTCATCATCAGTAATGGTCCAGTTACCATCGTATTGATGTAGACCTGAAATCAGGGTCTTCAGACAAATCGCTACGCTTACTGAAATATTTAAACTCTCCGTGAAGCCGAACATCGGAATTGTGATTCGCATATCCGCATATTGCTTCGCATAGTCGGACACACCCCGGAGTTCATTACCAAAAACGACAGCAAGTTTTTGTTCCCCCACTTCGATGTCGTCGATAGAGGTTCCGTCGGGATCGGGATCTGTCACCAGTATCTGGTAGCCCTGTGCATGCAATGTATCAAAACATTTTTGGGTGTTATTGATTCTGCGGTCGCGATAACGATGAAGGGTCATCCATTTGTTGGAACCCTTGAGCACGCGTGGATTAAAATCATACTTTGACAACTGTTCGATGATATGCACATCCTGAAGCCCCATACATTCAGCCGTACGGATCACGGCGCTCGCATTTTGAGACTGATAGATATCCTCCATGACGATAGTCACGTGGCGTGTTCTGACACTCAGGACTTTTTCAATAAAGTCTTTCTTATGGTCAGAGACGAACCGGGCGAGGTGTTGCAGGACTTGTTTTTCTTTGTCTGTCATTGTTCGTCACTGCTGATCCGAAGTCGGGTCAAACCATCACGAGAACAACGCGCCGGCTATTGTACCGGAAAGCATTGTGGCCAGTGTGGCAGCAATCAGAGCTCTCATGCCGAGCCGCGAGATATCACCCTGGCGTTCAGGGGCCATTCCGCCGATTCCGCCGATTTGAATTGCAATAGAACTGAAGTTGGCAAAACCACAAAGTGCATATGTGGCGATCACAATAGACTTTTCACTTAACTGACCTGCCACTTTCATTTCCGAAAGGCTGAGATAGGCAACGAATTCGTTTATTACCATCTTCTGGCCTAGCAGGCTGCCTACCTGCAGGGTTTCGCCCCAGTCGGCGCCCATCATGAAAGCAAAGACGCGGAAGATCTGTCCAAAAAGATATTGCAAAGAGAAACCATTAAAGGCTCCGTTAGTTGATTCCACGACCCACGCATTCAATCCGGTCCACGAACCAATCCCGTCGACAAGTATCCAGTTCAGCGCGTAGATGATTGCAATAAACGAAAGCAACATGGCACCAATATTCAGTGCAAGCTTTAATCCGACTGCAGCGCCTGACGCAAGCGCATCCACCAGATTCACACCTATCGTTTCCTTATTTACGTGAAGTGACTTGTCTATTTTCTCAGGTTCGAGTTCCGGCTGAAATATTTTCGAAATGACAATTGCTGCCGGTGCGTTCATGATAGAGGCGCATAGCAGGTACGTAGCGAAACGAACCAGCTGATCCCGGTCGGTCCCACCCAGGAAAGAAATGTATGCACCCATAACGCTTCCGGCGATCGTCGCCATACCGCCGGTCATGAGACAATGCAGTTCGGAGGTCGTCATCCGCGGGATAAACGGTCTGACCAGCAGCGGAGCTTCTGTTTGACCGAGAAACACATTACCTGCTGCCGAAAGGCTTTCGGCACCCGAGAGCCTCATTGTTTTCGCCATCACCCATGCAAATACGAAAACAATTTTTTGAAGGATCCCAAGGTAGTATAGTCCCGCGGTCACGGCCGAAAAGAACACGACCGTTGGCAGAGCCTGGAAAGCGAACAAAAATCCAAGGTTATGTTTTACGCTCGCTCCGCCTTCACTATTACGCGCAAGATCACCGAAGAGAAACTGAGCACCATCGGCAGCAAAACCCAGAAAGGTAACGAACCCGCTGCCGATTCCGTCGAATACACTTCTGACAAACGGCACACGAAGTACCGCAATTGCAATTATGATTTGAAGGACAAGTCCTGCGACAATGAGCTTCCAGTCAATGCGTTTCTTCTTTGCCGACAACAGGTAAGCAATTCCGATAATGAAAACGATTCCAAGCAACCCCCGTAAGTAATCCATCGTGACGTTCCCAAGGTTAGAGTAACGGGGTCAAATTACGGCACGTGGAGAGAATAAAAAAACTTTCTTGTTTCCTGAAAAATTCCCATCGGGGTGAACCGGACCAAATAAAAAGGCGGAAGCCCTTCCGACTCCCGCCCAATATCATCATCACAAACGCCGTAATCAGTTGCGTTTGCTCAGCTCATCTCGGATTTTGGCCGCCCTTTCATAGTCCTCCTTCTCAATTGCGTCTTTCAACATTTCATTGAGTCGGTCAACCGAGTAATTCTTGAAATCGTCCTTGCGGGAAGACGTAGTTTCTTTCTTGACCTTGGCTTTCTCAACCTTGGGTTCCGGCTTTTCTTCCTCCGTTTCGTCAGTGAGCACAATGCCGGCTTCGGCGAGGATATTCTCGTAGGTATAAATCGGAGAATCGAAGCGAAGCCCGATGGCTATTGCATCTGAGGGCCGGGCATCGATTTCGGTTTTTTTCAGACCGTCGGAGCAAACGATTTTCCCAAAGAAAACACCTTCTTTCAAATCAGAAATAATGATTTCCTCAACGGTAAAATGAAAGTTGTTCGCAAATGATTTGAAAAGATCATGGGTCATCGGCCGGTTGGGAACAATTTTTTCGATTTCGATGGCGATTGCCTGGGCTTCGAACATCCCGATTATGATTGGCAGCCTCCTGTTTCCTTCGGTTTCCCCCAGCACCAATGCAAATGAACCGGTTTGCGACTGACTGGAGGAAAGACCTAGTATTTCTAATTTAATCTTTTTCACCTTTTGACCTGAATGCTAGTTCCAATACAAATACAACTTACGTTAAATCGAACTATGCTGAGACCTGATCTATAAAATTATTTTGCCGCCTTGACCGCTTCAGTAAGCCTGGGAACAACTTCAAAGGCGTCGCCTACAATCCCATAGTCGGCAGCCTTAAAAAACGGTGCTTCAGGGTCTTTGTTGATCACGACGATGTATTTGCTGGAATTGACGCCGGCAAGATGTTGGATCGCACCTGATATGCCCACGGCAATATAAAGTTGGGGAGCTACTTTCACACCGGTTTGGCCGACGTGTTCATGATGTGGTCGCCAACCCATGTCTGAAACAGGTTTACTGCAACCTGTCGCAGCTCCAAGAGCCTTTGCAAGGTCTTCCAGGATACCCCAATGTTCCGGTCCCTTCATTCCCCGTCCGCCTGACACTACAATGTTTGCTTCAGGTAACAATACATCGCCTGTTGCTTTTTCGGATGATATGATTTTTACCGCGAAGTCGGCATCCGCTACTGACGCGTTGTAAGGCATAACTTCGACTGGCGAACCCGACTCGACAACATCGGCCGCGTTCTTGCGAATTGCGATAACCTTTTTTGTTTTCGTGAGTTCAACCCACATAAACGCTTTGCCTGTATAGATACTCCGCCGCACTGCGAAGCCACCTGACGTTTGAGGAAGGTCGACCACGTTGGTCGCCAGGCTCGCATCAATGCTTGCGGCCACGCGTGCTGCAACCGGTGTCCCCAATGAAGATCCTGCGAGCACAAGCGTACTCGCACTTTCATCGCTCATAGCCTTTGCCAGAACCTTTGAGTAAGCAAGGATATTACCCTGATTCAGTTTTTCATCGGCAGCATGGAGCACCTTCGAGGCGCCAAATTTTCCCAGTGCAGCGAGTTCCGCCTGATCAACAAAACCGAGAGCAATTGCCGTAACCGATTCTCCGCCCATTGCTTTCGCATACGCAACCGCTTCAAGCGAAGTCTTCCTTACTTTGCCTTCGTCACTTTCTACAAATACCAGTATTGACATATTGTGGTGTGTTCAAATCGAAAAATTATAAAACTTTCGCCTCGTTCCTGAGCAGGTTAACAAGTTCGGCGACATTGTCGGCGGGGATCATCTTTACCGCACCCTTCGGTGGTGGCAGTTCAAACTTCTGCAGCTTGATGCCGCTATCGACTGAGACTGGTTCAACAACTTTTAATGGTTTTGTCCGCGCTGACATAATTCCCCGCATATTCGGAATCTTCCATTCGGCGATAGGTTCCTGGCAACCTGCTACAAACGGAAGGTTGACTTCAGCGTATTCCTTTCCGCCTTCGATCTCGCGGGCAATGCTCGCCTTCGTTCCCTGCAGGTCAAGTTTCATCACAGGTGATACCGACGGAATCCCAAGCATCTCTCCTACCAGACTATGAACAACACCGCTGTTGTAGTCGATGGATTCGCGTCCCATCAGAATAAGATCGAACTGTTCGTTCTTTGCATATGCGGCAATCTGCGTAGCTACAAAAACGGAATCAACGGGTTCGGCATTAACGCGAACCGCATCATCAGCGCCAATTGCAAGTGCCTTGCGAATTGTAGGTTCAGTGTCGGCAAGACCGACGTTGAGGACCGTTACCGTCGTTCCGGAGTTCGCTTCCTTCAGCTCAACCGCGCGTGCAAGCGAGTAGTCGTCATAGGGTCCAATGATGAATTGAACCCCTGTAGTATCGAACTTCGTATTATTCTCCTTAAAGCTGATTTTGGATGTGGTATCCGGGACGTGACTAATACAGACTAGAATCTTCATTTACCTCTGAATCAATAAGTTGGCGAGTAGCGTCTAAAACACGGCTCAAGATATAAAAACGATGCTCGAAATGCCAAATTTGGTCTCAAATTCGGTTTTTTGTCAAAAAATGCCGCTTCCTTAAATGACCATAATCCTTTTTCGATAGATTACCACCGTATTAGTTAGCTGTTATATTCGTAACATTGACCCAAACAAAATATCACCGCAGTTGTCACGTCTTGAAATTTTGCTTAAGCATCTGCAAGAGGATCCTAATGATCCATTTAACATCTACGCCGTCGCGATGGAGTACACGAAGACGGACATCGACAAGGCGGTGAAGTTTCTGCTATTGCTCATGCACGAGCACGAAGACTATCTCCCCACCTATTACCACCTCGGCAAGTTGAAACACCAACTTGGAAACACGGAAGCGGCAAAAAGGGTATTCACAAAGGGAATAGAAAAGGCGGAAAAAGCGGGTGAATACAAGACGCTCCGTGAATTGAAGAATGCGCTTGCCGAAGTTGAATTCGATTAACGTTCAATTGTCCTTCGCGCCTTCATCAACCCAGCACGCTATCAATGCGATTTGTTGTTTCGTCAACGATCCGGTGAAGGGCATACTTCCGTTTCCAGTAAGCACCTTCATCTGGCTTGCATAAAACTTCGCCTTGTCGTAATTGCGAAGGTCGGGTCGAGCCAAACCGTTGTGGCATCCGGACAACGCGCAGTGAGTTGAAATCATAGGTTGTATGGTGTCTTTCCAACTCGTACCAGTGTCGCCCTTTGGAACCGTTACGCGCAGATTGCTCTCACATCCTTCCGCATCCTGCAAGCGAATTTCATAACTGCCTGCAGCAAGTGACCCGAACGTATTGTTTTCCTGAAAAGGTTCACCGTCGATCGCGAATTCGAATGGAGCATTTCCTTCAAGGATTGCTAACTCAAAGGAGCCATTACCACCTGTGCAATCTGTATCCGGAGTGATTACGGCTTCGAAGGCGAGACCCGCAGCCTGAAGGGTAACGTTACCGATCGCTGCAGAACATCCGCGTGCATCCTCTACACGAAGGCTGTATATACCGGAAGCAAGCCCGGAGTAGTCCCCTGAATTTTGTTCGGAATCATTCAGATAGAATGTATACGGTTGCTCACCCTTTGATGCGCTGAAACGAATTGCTCCATCGCTTACGCCGCATCCTGAAGCATCGACTACTTCATCGAGATGTATTTGCAGCGTGCTGTTGGCACATGGTTCTTCGGGCTCGCTGTTGTCGGAGGAACATCTGACAAGCCAGCACAGGGAAAACATAATAAAAAGGAAGCGACGCATAGCTGTAATCACGCAAACTACAATCTTAGGGTATCAACTGAAACCCTGAGTCGACGAACAGCACAACGAGGGACCTATTACGTCTTAAAATGGCGCGTCGTCGTCATCGCGGGATGTTGGCGGCGGCGGCGGTGTATTGTCGTCATTGAATGCATTAAGCCTGCTCTCGCGTGTGATCATACCCGAGAAAGGATTATCATACCCTGCAGGCGAATCGAGGTCGGCGAACTTCGTGTATTTGCCGATGAACTTCAGCTTGACGTTTCCGGTCGAACCGTTCCGGTGCTTCGCGAGAATAACTTCGCCCACACCCTGCGTTGGCAGACCTTCCTCATCGACAGTGATCTTATAATACTCGGGACGGTAGAGAAACATAACGATGTCGGCATCCTGTTCAATGGAACCGGATTCACGAAGGTCGGAAAGCTGTGGCTTCTTGTCGCCACCGCGGGTTTCAACGCTACGACTTAACTGTGACAGCGCAAGCACCGGGACGTTAAGTTCCTTGGCGATACCTTTCAGCGAACGGGAGATCGACGCAATTTCCTGCTCGCGGTTACCGCCCTGTTCGCCACGCATCAACTGCAGGTAGTCGATAACGATGATTTGAATACCGTGTTCCGCCTTGAGCCTCCGACACTTGGCCCGCAATTCCAGTATCGACAGCGCCGGTGTATCGTCAATAAAAATCGGAGCAGAGGAAAGCCGTGACGTTTTATGAACCAGCTGGGCCCACTCGTGTTCGGCAAGGTTTCCTTTTTTGATCTTCTCACTTTCGAGTTCCGCTTCCGCGGATATCATCCTGTTCACCAATTGGATAGAAGCCATTTCCAGGGAGAAGATGGCAACCGGTATCTTGAAGTCGACCGCAGCATTGCGTAACGCGGACACGACGAACGCCGTCTTACCCATACCGGGGCGCGCCGCGATAATAACAAGGTCTGATTTCTGCCACCCGGATGTCATGCGATCGAGTTCAGTGAATCCGCTTGGTACTCCGGTGAGACCATCCTTGTGTTCCTTCAGTATTTGAAGTTCCTGAATGGCCCGCGCCATCAGGTTTCGCATATTGTCGTAGTTCTTGCGAAGGTTGCTGTCGGATATCTGAAAGATTGACTGTTCGGTTTTGTCCAGAAGTTCGAACACGTCGGTGGTATCCTCGTAGGCATCGCTTTGAATCTGGGACGCTACCTGGATAAGTTCGCGCTTGATCGCCATTTCCATGATGACCCTTGCGTGATACTCGATGTTCGCCGCCGAACTTACCTTGGATGTGAGTTCCGCCACGTAGTAAGCGCCGCCGACAAGTTCGAGCTTTCCTGATTTGCGAAGCTGATTCACCACGGTACGCATATCCACAGGTTCGGTGGCCTTGAAGAGGTCCACGATCGCCGTGTAGATTTCCTTGTGCGTTTCGAGATAAAAGTGCTCCGGTTTGAGGAATTCAACGACTGCGTTCAGCGCATTCTTCTCAAGCATTAACGCGCCGAGTACAACTTCCTCGAGATCAAGCGCCTGAGGCGGCAGCTTGCCAAGACTCTCCGTTACATCCCTGGGAATGAACTTGGTTGACTTGCTACTTAACCTCAGTGACGTTGATCTTCCTTGCTCCATACAGTGGTTGTTGTACGTGTTTCGATTGTTAGGGCGACAAACGTACAATCAATATGATATATAACGCATTTGGCTCTCCACAACTTATAAACAAGTTAACCACAAAAAATTGTGAACAAAATAAACGGGAAAGGCTGTGACACTACTTGTCAACTTTCGACAAAATGAATTTTTTTTTCATGCCCTTTTCCGGAAGCGCAACTTCAGAGATAGAGGTCTGATAACCACGCAACTTAACCCGACTACTTCCAGTTCAAGTCGCACGGGTTCGGGTGTGTCCGGTTCGTGGACATGCAGTCCGGACAGAGGTGCAACAAAGACGGAGCGTTGCAGACCGGACGGGTCCACTGCGGAACGGACTCAGTCCCATCCGAGCCCTGGGTGTGTAGCTTGGCCCTTCGAAGTTTTTTCCCTTAATTTAGCGCGGAGATACAGACTAGCGGAATGCAGCAGACAAAGCGAAAGATCCATTTTATTGCCATTGGGGGAAGCGTAATGCACAACCTCGCCATCGCCCTGAAGAAGACAGGATATGAAGTAACAGGATCTGATGATGAGATTTATGAGCCCTCCCGGTCAGTACTTGCGGATCATGGCTTGCTTCCGAAAGAATTGGGATGGTTTCCGGACAAAATTACGGCCGATACCGGCGTCGTAATCCTCGGGATGCACGCGAAGCCGGACAATCCCGAACTCCTGAAAGCCAAAGAACTGGGTCTGACGATCCAGTCGTTCCCCGATTTCATTTACAATAATTCGATTAATAAGCAACGTGTAGTGATCGCCGGCAGCCACGGCAAAACAACCATCACTGCAGTAATCGTTCACGTACTCAACCACTTCAAAAGAAAGTTTGACTACGTCATCGGTGCGCGGGTAAAGGGACTGGAACAAACCGTCAGACTTTCCGATGCCCCGGTTATCATTATCGAAGGTGACGAGTATCTTTCATCGGCACTTGATCCGACTCCAAAGTTTCTCCGGTACCGACATCATATCGGATTAATAAGCGGTGTGGCCTGGGATCACGCCAACGTGTTTCCTTCCGAAGAAGATTACGTGAAACAGTTCGATCTCTTTGCCGATCAGACTCCAAAGGGCGGCATACTGATCTATTGCGAAAACGACGCCATGGCGCTGATGATCGGCAAGAAAGAACGTACCGACGTTCAGAGCATCTCCTACAAGAGTTTTCCGCATACCTCAGATACGAACGGCCACTTCTTCCTCACGCACGGAAAGGAACGTGTTCCTGTGAAAGTTTTTGGAAGTCATAACTTTCAAAACCTAAGTGGTGCGCGCGAAGTGTTGAAGAAAATCGGAATCACCAACGACCAATTTTTTGAAGCGATAAGCTCATTTGAGGGCGCATCAGGCAGACTTGAAAAGATCAGGAGCAGCAACTCGTGCGACGTGTATAAAGATTTTGCTCATGCACCGTCAAAAGTTCGCGCCACTGTGAAAGCGGTAAAAGAAATTTTTCCGGGCAGGGAATTGGTGGCGTGTCTGGAACTTCACACATACAGCAGTTTAAACAAGAAATTCATTCCCCAGTACAAAGACAGTCTCAAGGCCGCGCAGACCCCGGTCGTATATTTCAATCCTGAGAAAATGAAGGGACGCAACCTCGACGTTTTCACTGAAAGCGATATCAAGGCGGCATTCGCATCGCAGGACGTGATTGTCTTTCAGGACAAGGCAAAACTCGAAGAATTTCTCCTTGGTCAAACCTGGAAAAACAAGAATCTTTTAATGATGAGCAGCGGGAACTTTGGCGGAATCGATCTGCCGGCGTTGGCCGAAAAACTTGCTGACTAACCCGAGCCGACAATCCTCCTTTCATGAAACTCAACCTGAAAAATCCGCTTTGCATTCTCGACATTGAGACCACTGGCACCAGTGTTACGCAGGACAGGATTCTGGAAATCGCGATCATCAAACTGCACACCAACGGTCAGGTTGAGCGCAAAAGTGATGTATTGAACCCGACGATTCCCATCCCACCTCAGTCCACGTTGTTTCACGGACTTCGCGATGAGGATGTGAAGGACAAGCCTGCATTTAAAGAAGTGGCAAAGGAATACGCGCGTTTTCTGGAAGGCGCCGACCTCGGGGGATTCGCGGTAATGAAACTGGATATACCTATCCTCGTGGAGGAGTTCCTCCGGTGCGATATCGAATTCGACTACACCCGCAAGAAGATCATCGACGCCCAGAAGATATTTCATCTGATGGAGAAGCGTACGCTGAAGGCGGCGTACAAATTTTACCTCGACAAAGAATTAAACGACTCTCATTCTGCCGAAGCCGACGCCGAAGCAACCCTTGATGTATTGCTCGCACAGGTTGAGCGTTACGACGGCCAGGACGTTATCGATTCATCCGACAGGAAAATCGGTGAAATCCGAAACGATATGGATTCCCTCGCAAAGATCAGCACGCTTGACATGGTCGACCTCGCGGGTCGTATTGTGCGCAACGAAAAGGGCGAAGAGATTTTCAATTTCGGCAAGCACAAGAACAAGCCGGTGCTCCAGGTGTTCCGCCAGGAACCTGCCTATTACGACTGGATGATGAACGGCGATTTCCCCAGAGACACAAAACGCAGGCTGACCGAAATCAAACTTCGCGGATTTAACAAAAAGTAATCACAATCAGTGATCTTTAAACTTCTTTTCGCCGGCGCGGATTTCAAGGGGAAGGTGGTTCTCCTTCGGCGGAATCGGACATGAGTATCCCGGATTGTAACTGCAGTACGGATTATACGCCAGATTAAAATCGATAACAACGCTATCACCTTCCGGTATTCGCATTTCAAGATATCTGCCGACATCATAGGTCTCATTGCCATTGGTCAAATCCGTGAAAGGCACAAACAGGTAGTCTTCATAACCGGCTTTCTTACTGAGTTCAGGATTTCGATACACATTCAGTGTGTACGCGTTACCGAGTAAGTTGAAGTGTAATACACCGTAGACGGAGTATTCCGGCAGACGCGCGGTTGTTGTTTTCATCTTGAAAAGCGTTGGGTCCCCGGTTCTCACAAATTTCGCTTCCACCCGATACGCGAGGTCCGGCTCAAAGTACTTCAGCCCCTTGAATTTTCGTTTGTCCTTCTTGAGCAACGGCGAATCATCGGCCCGCATCTCATCGTTTTGCTCCTGACGATGCTTTTTGATTTCTTCAAGGGCAACCTGGTCATTTGTGGACTGGGCAAGACCGGAAAAAGAAACGGCTGATCCCGAAAGCAGGATCAGCCATATCGTGTGTTTCAATGTCATCTTTACTTCTTGTAATACTTCATGGCTTCGGGAATCCAACCCTTCAGATCATTGACACGAGTGCTGTGCGAAGGGTGAGTTGAAAGAAACTCCGGAGGTGCCTGACCACCGCTTTCGGCATCCATACGTTCCCAGAACGCAGGCGCGGTGTTTGGATCGTATCCGGCCATCGCCATGAAGATCAATCCGATGCGATCTGCTTCGGACTCGTGCTCCCGGCTGAACTTCAATAATCCGAGTCCGGTGCCGGCGCCGACAGCCTGCATCAGTAACTCCTTCCCTGCAGTGGGATTTTGTCCCATCAATGCACCAAACGTATTCATACCAAACTGGGCAGCGACTTGTGTACTGAGGCGTTCACGTCCGTGGTTCGCAATTGCGTGAGCAACCTCGTGGCCCATGACGACAGCCACGCCATTTTCATCTTTGCAGATAGGCATGATGCCCGTATAGAAGGCAACCTTCCCGCCAGGCATACACCAGGCGTTGACGGTGTTCGGATCGTCGATGAGATTGAACTCCCACTGGAAATCTTTCAGTTCGGCAGCGAGGCCCTGGGAAGCCATGTACTCTTCAACCGCCTTCTGTATCTTCAAACCAACCCGCTTTACGAGTTGAACCTGCTCCTGATTTTTCGATAAAGGTCCCGTTTTAATTACTTCAGCATACTGCTGGTTGACTGCTGGCAGAATCTCTGCATTAGAGACGAGACTAAGCTGCTTACGACCGGTCAACGGCACGGTTGCGCACGCATAGGCAACCAGAGCAGCCACGGACAAGACAAAAAGCTTCCTGAACATAACCTGGTTAATTTTTAGTCCAAAAATACAAAAGCACCCGCTGTTTGTTTTATAAATTTGAGAAAGATTATGCCAATACCGGCACCATTGCAAACCGACTGACATGCGCATCTTTGCCATCGGCAGGAACTATGCCGAACACATTAAGGAACTTAACAATGAACGACCGGATGAACCGGTCATCTTCACGAAGCCGGATACGGCCCTGATTCGCGAGAACGGCCCCTTCTACTATCCCGACTTCTCGAAGGACATTCATTATGAGACGGAATTGGTCCTGCGGATCTGCAAGGAGGGTAAAAACATCCAGGAAAAATTCGCCGGTAAGTATTACGATTCAATTGGTATAGGAATTGATTTCACTGCCAGGGACCTGCAGCAAAAAGCGAAGGAGAAAGGGCTTCCGTGGGACATTGCCAAAGGTTTTAATGGATCTGCTCCCATATCGGACAAATTCATCCCCGTATCGGAATTCAAGGAACTCAACAACATAAACTTCAGTTTGAAAGTCGATGGCGAGTTGAAACAGCAGGGCAATACAGGTCTGATGCTGTTCAACTTCGATGTCATCGTTGCGTACCTGTCTCGTTTTTTCACATTGCGGACCGGTGATCTGATTTTTACAGGTACTCCGAAAGGAGTTGGACCCATCAAGGTAGGGAACGTTTTGTCGGCTTACATTGAAAACGAAAAACTATTGGAATTTGAAGTTAAGTAGAACGATCGCCACAACATTTTTTGCGATCACACCATTTTTTGCCTTTTCTCAATTCAGCAAACCGGAAGTCCGACTGGTTGAGCATGAAAGGTACATCTACCCTATTAACCCGGGCCAGCCTGGCTCACTTGCCGGTACCATGGGTGAATTGCGGTCCACGCACTTTCACTCCGGGATAGACATCCGGACAAATAACCAGATTGGATATCCGGTGCTCGCTTCCAAGAGCGGGTATATTTCACGTGTGTCGGTATCACCCACGGGCTATGGCAACATCATTTACATTGCGCACCCCGATGGTAACACAACGTTGTACGCGCACCTCAACAACTTTCGCGGAGTACTCGCCGACTACGTGCTCAGGGAACAATATCGCCGTAAGAGTTTTCCACTTGACCTGTACTTTGGTCCGGAACAGTTTCCGGTCAGACAGGGTGATACCATTGCGATCTCGGGAAACACGGGTTCTTCGGGCGGGCCACACCTGCATTTTGATATCCGCGATCCAAACAACTATGCCCTGGATCCGCTGAAGGTTGCCAACTTTTCGGAAGTTCCCGATAACCTCCCGCCTTCTGCTGAAAAAATCGCGCTGCGTACGCTCGACAAGAATTCACGAATCAATGATCGTTTCGGACGGTTTGAATTTCACGCATTAGCCAGGTCGAAGAGTCATTACACCATTGCCAGCCCTATCATGGCAAGTGGCGTGATTGGTATTGAACTGATTGCGAAAGACCGCCTCGCTCCGGGAAGTCCGTTCTACGGGGGTGTCAACTATATCGAAGTCGCCGTTGACAGTCAGCTGGTTTTCAGCCAGGCCATTGAAAAAGTAAACATCGCCGAAACACGTGGTATCTACACGCTCATGGATTTCAAAACCATGCGCAGAAATGGATCCCGGTTTTATAAGCTTTTTATTGACGACGGCAACACACTTGAGTTTTATGATCAGTCACCGGGTGATGGTCGCATACGCATCAACCCGGATCGGGAATCAAATATTGTCATAACGCTGCGTGACAGCTACAACAACAAGAGCACGGTAAGTTTCCGAGTGAAGCCAGTTCCGCTGGTGAAGGAAGTTCCGGGTTTGGAAGCTTCACGCGAACCAATCAGCTGGGATATCAATGAGAACACGTTGATGGTCTCCGCCAACCGTTGTGTCGACAGCACATCAACAGTCCTGATGTACACAAAAGGAAAGGTTATTCCGCTTGAACCGGATTACTTCAATACGAATCGCGCAGTGTTCCTGATTGACTTGCGTGCGGTATTGCCGGATTCAATCGTCTCGTGTGAGAGGCGGTTGGTAACCAACCTGAAGCAGGTAATTCCACCGGATACGGATTACACCTATTACAGCGACGACATGGATATCCATTTCCCGAAAGGATCATTGTACGACACGCTGTACCTCGCAGCCGGCTATTCTTTGGATGGAGATCAGGAAATATTTTCCGCGGGAGACCGGAACATAGCGCTTAGCAAGACCGTTTCAATTGCGCTCAAACCCAGAAAGAAATATGCGCGAAATCCAACGCTCGGTGTTTACAGGGTTGTTGGACGCAGCTACTCTTACCTCGGCGGTGAATGGGAACATGATCAGATACGGATCTACACGCGTGAGTTCGGTGACTTCACGCTGATGGAAGACAACGAAGAACCAACGATAAGAGTAATCAAAGCGGACCGTTCATCGCTGCGTTTCAAAATATCCGATCGCCTTTCCGGAATATCATCGTACGATGCGTACATTAATGGTGAATGGGTGTTGATGCATTACGATGCGAAGACCGGAACGATCTGGTCGGAGAAGCTGAATAAAAACCAATCGTTTGCGGGTGATCTTGAGCTGGTGGTTGTTGACAAAGCCGGGAACAAGAACACGTACAAGCGCAGGATACCCTAGATAAAACCCTCTGATATGCTTAAAGCAGGTGACAAAGTTCC
This sequence comes from Bacteroidota bacterium, assembly GCA_023428695.1. GTDB lineage: Bacteria > Bacteroidota > Bacteroidia > Cytophagales > Cyclobacteriaceae > Ohtaekwangia. The sequence goes on along the minus strand of JAEYWY010000016.1, from coordinate 4,419 downwards.
ATCGGTAACAGTACCGGACCAGGACGGTAATCCCGTTTCCCTTGCCAGGTTCAAAGGAAAGAAAGTCGTCCTCTACTTTTATCCCAAAGACCAGACTCCCGGTTGTACCGCTGAAGCGTGTAACCTGAGAGATAACTACAAGGTCCTGCTGAAAAATGGCTATGAAGTTTTTGGTGTGAGCACTGATTCCGAAAAGTCACACAAGAAATTCATCGAAAAAGAAAAGCTGCCATTCCCGCTTCTTGCCGACACGGACCGCAGACTCCACGAAGCATTCGGGACCTGGGTTGAGAAATCAATGTACGGCCGAAAGTACATGGGAACCGCCCGCGTTACGTTCATCATAAACGAAAAAGGAGTCATCGAGGAAGTGATTGAAAAGGTGAACACGAAAGATCACGCCAGCCAGATCCTTAAGGGCTGACCGCTTCTCTGCATTGCCGGTTTGTTCGGCAGCATTTTTTTGGCTTTACAGGCCGATGAAAAATGTTCGGAAATCAATCACATGGTTCCTCAGCCTGTTGTGGAAGGCCTTCAGATTGCTGCGACGCAATAACCCCCTTATACTCGCTGCGTCAACGGCGTTCTTCAGTACGTTTGCAATGTCCCCCATACTGCTGATGCTGGTGAGCCTTCTTGGATTATATTTCAGGAACGATCGCGTCAGGAATCAGATCTTTGGCAAACTGGAAGGCACGCTCGGCAAAGAAAGCACAACCACAATTGCCGGGATCGTTGACAATCTGCCTGTGACTGAACACAATTGGTTTGTCTCTGCGCTTGGGTTTCTTTTCCTGTTGTTCATCGGCACTACATTGATTCAGGTTATCCGTGAGGCGATCAATCTCTTGTGGAAGATCCGGAGAAAGCCGCACCGCCGTTTCAAAATACGGCTGCTTGAACGCACGAGGGCAACCTTCTTTCTGATGATAATGGGTTCACTGTTTATCATCTCCATCCTGCTTGATGCGACGGCCGCGCTTTTGAAAGATCATCTCGATGAACTTCTGCCAGATATACACAAACTTCTTGTACCCGGCATCAACATCGTTTTCTCCCTGCTGGTAGTCACTACGTTGTTCACGTTGTTATTTAAGATGTTACCGGATGGAGTGGCACGGTGGCGCGTGGCTCTCGCAGGTGGTATCCTGACTGCGATTCTGTTCAACGCCGGCAAATGGCTTCTGGGAAAGCTACTGGTTTACAGCGTGGCCGTCAACATTTTCGGAGCCTCTACATCCTTTGCCCTGATCATGCTTTTCATTTTTTACACCTCCTTCATCCTGTACTATGGAGCAGCCTTCACTTACGTGTATGGGGAGGAAACTGACAGACCAATTTCAGCGGGAAAGTTTGGCGACAGGTTCAGGATAAGCGTAATTGGTGATGAACACGAGACCGAAGGCGTTGCTATCGAATGACGACTTTGAACCGCTGAAGTCCCGACGCGTCCTGAAGATGCAGCATGTAGACACCCGGGGCAAGTGTGTCCGTCGGGATTATGCTTTCTGCATCCGCCGCGAGCGTTCCCCTTTGGATAACGGTTCCGGTGACAGTCGTAATCCTGTATGCCGTGCCGGGTGAAGTCAATCCAACGACCTTGAGATATTCGCGCGCCGGATTGGGATAGACTGCGATTTCGCCTGCGCCCGGAGATGCGGACGTAATCCGGAATGCATACTTCTCAGACGTTTTTGTACAGCCACCTTTTGTCACACGTACCTGGTAATCCCCCTCCTCTTCCGGCTCCAGCGTCGGACTTGTAGCGCCCGCAATTTCATTACCGTTGAGTAACCATTGTACGGCTTTACCCGAGGTTGTCAGTAGTCCGTCGGCGAATGATATAACAGGGTCGGGCGTATTACCGGTTTCAATCCATAATGAGAAGCGATCCTTTGCTGCGGATTTCTGTTCACCAGTTACCGAAAAGGTATACTGCTCGCCTTCTAAAAGTGTCACTGTTGAGTCAAGGTAATGGTCAATGAGTCTGAGCTTGGCTATCGTCTTTGTGAAAGCCGACCCTTCCACTTTGATTGCGTGTAAACCTGTTGACAGTGGTTCAAAGGCAAGTGCAGTTTCGTGAATGCAGAGTGTATCCGACAGGTTCTTGATAGCAACGGGCACGCCATCGGAAGTGAGGACGGAAAAGTTGATATGATCATTCTTTTGTTTTACGCCATCGCGGTCGTCATCAAAAGACGGCTTCCCGCCGGCGGTAAACTTAAGGTAGGTATTATCAGCGTGTTCATCATACGACAGCCTTACCTTGAGTGCACTCACATCACTTTTTGTGCGGTAGAACGTTGCGTCTGACGAAACCTTTGCTGCCTCGGTAATATTAAGCTGTGGTGTATTACCGGTGGTTCGGACCCAGAAAGACTGACCCGACGCGATAACACCGTTGAACGTATCTTCATCGCCCGTGTCGCCGTCCCACACCTGGAATGAGCCTGAATTATTATCGCGGATATAAATAGTCTGATTCACCTGAGATCGTGTCCATCCCGTCGGCCCCCAAAGAATTGATGACGCATAGGGATTTCCAACGAGGTTCCAGCCATTATCGGTCGTGTTCACATCCGGATCCGGTGTAAGCGTAAACTGAAATTGACCAACGCGCAGCTCACCCGTCGCGACCACCTTTTCTGCTACAGTCTCATTGCGCATGAAAACCGAGTAACCTCTTCCGAGTTCGAGCGGTTGTTGATTATTTGAATTGGCTGCGGGATAGGGTATCCATCCACCTGAAGGCTCGTGATAGTAATACAGGGAAGGGTTAGTCAGAAGTCCCGGGCCGGTACTCGCACCGTTGAACCCACCGGTAACAGGGACGTAGTCTTGCAAGTCCTGGACATTCATCCCCGTTACGGGAAATGAGACGTACTTCCATTTACGTCCCGGCTCGATGTAACGTTCGACGTTTACATCGCCAACTATCGCAGCTGAGCCAGTCAACTGAGCGACAGAGGCTGCGTGATCCTGACCAGTCGATGCCAGCGTAATAAAACCATTTGAGTGAACGGTGCCTCCTGATACAGTGAGTTGGTCTGTAATACGAAGGGAATCGCGGACGAAAAGATCGCTGCCGGACGTAGCCGTGAATTCAAAAGATGTAAAAGTATGGTTCCCACGTTCCGGGTACAAATTGAATATTCCGTCTTCATCGGAGTCGAGTGTGAATGAAGAGCCCCCAAGATCAATCGTTCCGGTTTCGTTGTTTGGATTGATCGCCACAATATTCCTGAGATCAAGTTGGTTTCCGTTGAGTTTGAGTTTACCCCTGTCTTCTATTGTCAAGTGTCCTTTTCCATCATCCGAGTCAATTTCCACCACACGTGCACCCATCGGAAGTACCGAAAGCGTAATGTCATTTTGCACTGTAATGGATTCGAACCGCACTCTGGGCACACTAAGGTTCAGTACTGGATTAGTTCCTCCAAATCGAATCGGGAATGCACGTGTCGCTGTCGGTAATGTTGTACTTTGCATATCGAACGTACCCATGACAACATACTCGGCGTTGTTCTGCCCGGAATTTTGGAGTAAAACGTTTGGCTCAACCTTCAGCACATTTCGTACATAGATGGTTGCTCCGTTTGCCGGAGACTTGTTCCCCGTACCTCTAATTGTAAGGTTACCAAAAATCGCTGGTTGAAATCGATAACTTCCACCCTCCATGATAACGGTACTTTGAGACGACAGCGAACCAAGAAGAACATCCGGAGCGGTAATTCGGATCGTGCTGTTACCTTCGGCATTCAAATTTGTGAAGCCATCACCGGACTGAAGCAATCTGGCGCCGAGCGTTAGAGTCGAACCTGGCATAACCGTAACAGTTGAACCCTGATGCAGAGTCGTCTCAGTGCTAACAGTAGCGTTATTAGCAACCACAAGTCTCAGGGGTACTGCAGAAAGCGATGCCGGATTTGCACCGGTACCATCGGGGTTCGCAGTCCACGATGAAGGCTGCGAGAAATTGGAGTTCGGCTTGACGTAGTATGTTGTACGCCCAAACGTAATTTTGTAGCACGTGCAATACCCTGCCGTCCCTTGAAGATTGTTGGCTGAGTAGGGAGTTGCGCACAACAGATAAACTTCCTCAGCCGGCTTCCAATCCTGGTTAGTTGGTTTCAACAGGGAGTTGCCCGAGGAAGTGTTGCGTGCCGAAACATAATCATAAGCGTTGATGCTAAATCTGGCGCTGGAACCTCCGTTCAGCGCTGCCCTAATGTTAATGCTATGTGTACCCAGGGAGGACAGATCGATGACGTCGTCCTGAACAAGAGATCGAATGTTTGCTTCGCTGCCATCAGTAAGTATCAGGTCAGTCACGACAGCCCGTCCCCCCGTTGGAGTGCTATGAACCACCAGCGTCATGTCGTCAAATGACTGCGCACCATCATCGTCGGTAACAGTAAG